>JBNGCP010000016.1:0-54453 GCA_049974845.1 Anaerolineae bacterium
GCGGCGCAGACGCCGGTAGCGGCGCAGACGCCGATGGCATCGCGGACGTTCAGGGTGGAGGCCGCACCGACGAGTTCGCGAGACTGCGTGCCGCCACGCGAGCCCTACGAGCGCACCTACTTATTGATGCCGCCCGATGCCGATCGCGCGTGGCTGGCGGCGGTGGCGCGCAGCGGTGTCTGGGATCGCTTCCGTTGGACGATTGGGGCTAGCGCCGACGATGCTGGCATCGGTCCGCCGGTCCGGCGGGTGATCGCGGTAAATCCCGATGGTTGGGGAGATGACCTCGAAGCGTTTTTTGAGGCACACTATCCTGGGGTCCAGTACGGCGAGCTGAATGCTGCGACGCCCGAGGCGCTCGAGGAGATCCTGGAGACGCTGGTCAACAGGCCATTGTCGGCTCGCCGCAGGGGGCGACACCCTTAACAAGCGCCGCCTGCGTCAGAGAGGCTGCCGCTGAGCATTCGGCCACCGGCGCTCAGATGGACTGAAGTTCCACGCCTCTGATGGTGTAGTAGAAGGCTAGAGACTCGTTCATGCCACGCTGGATGCGCCGTGAGACCTGATCCATCACATCGATGAAGACCAGATCCTTGCCTTTGGAGCAGACAATGCCCAGGCGTGGTCGCCCGCGAGAGTTCTCGATGGCCCACTGGCCCTGATATCGTCGGCGGAAGGTCTCGCCGAGGAACGTGCCCCACACGGTTCGAATCTCCGAAGAGGGACGCGGGAACTGACGCAGGTGACGCTCTATCCATTCGTCGAGGGTCTGCAGGCCTACCGCGTTGTAGTCGACCTCGACCCCCGCATACTGGGAGAGGCTGAACCTGGCCCGATCCGCCAGCGCCGTGAGCTGCTGGGATCGCTGGGGCGGGAGAAGTTGTATAGAGCGCTTGGGCATACCGTCCTCTTACTTTCAAGGGCCGGATGCATTATATCACGGTCAAGGGGAGAGCACAAAAGGGTGCTGGGAGGCACGCGTCTGCTGATGGTTTTGCCAGATAGCCCTCAATAGTTATAATCGGCATAGTTTGGCGCGCCGGGACCGTCCGGTGGCGCAGTGGAGGAACTAGACTAGTGACAGAGTTAGTGTGGTATGGGCTGGGTTGTTTCCGTCTGGCGGAGCGGGGATATCCTACCGTGGTGACTGACCCCTTTGAGGATGGCGAGACCGGGCTTCGGGGACCGCGGGCTGCGGCGGAGATCGTGACCTGCAGCCGGCTGATCGATGATCCCATCGATGTTGAGTGGCCGGGGCTGCGCGACGTGAGGTACACGGTGGCTGGCCCTGGCGAGTACGAGATCGGGGGAGTGTTCATCACCGGCGTCGCTTCGCCGCGTAGCCGTAAGCGTGGTGAGACGGTCGAGCAGAACGTGATCTACACGATCAGCTATCGCGGGGTGGCGATCTGTCACCTCGGGGAGCTCGGGCGACCACCTACCCAGAAGCAGGTCGAACGCATCGGGCGCGTCAACGTCCTTCTGGTGCCGGTTGGCATCCCGGGCGGGCTGACGCCGGCGATGGTATCGGAGACGATCAGCATGATCGAGCCCGATGTCGTCGTACCGATGCAGTACAAGACACCGGGCCTGAAGGTCGAGCGCAGACCGGTGCATGGATTCCTGAAAGAGATGGGTGTAAGCCATCCCGAGACTGTTTCGAGCCTGCAGGCGACATCCAGGGGGGAGCCTGAAGACCTGCAAATACTCCTCCTGGAACCACAAGAGCGATAGGGTGAGGAGAAAGAGATGAAAAAGCACCTCCTGCTAGGAATCGCCTTGGCGATGGTTCTCATCGGCGCCGTGGTCGCCGTGATCTATCTCTCCAACCGGCCTTTGCCGTCTGAGGAAGAGGCTGATGCGATGGCCGCCATCCAGGCGGAGATTGATGCTGGTAACTATGAGAGTGCCAGAACGCAGTTGGAGGAGGTCCTGGCCGAAGATGAGGGGGATGCGGAGGCCCACTTCAAGCTCGGTCTGGTCTACTTCAACCTGGGTGAGTACCAGCTTGCACAGGAGCGCTTCTCTCGATCGTTGGAGCTGGAGCCGGACCGTGCCGCCGCTGTGCATCACAATCTGGGTGTTCTCGCGTATCAGACGGGCGATATGGACGGCGCTCTGGAGGAGTTCCGCGCGGCGCTGAGCGTCGATCCTGACGACCCGGATACGCATTATCAGTTGGGAGCCACCTATCTACTCGTGGCCTTTCCTACCGGGGCCGAAGAGCCCGACATGGAGAGCCTAGCCTCAGCGGAGGCGGAGTTCGAGCGCGCGCTCGAGGTCGCGTCGGGCAAACCGGAGGCGCTGGTTGGACTGGCGAATGTCTATATGCTTCGGGGTGAGATGACGGGGGCCATCGATTTGTTGGAGCAGGCCATCGAGCAGGCGCCTGAGATGCGGGAGGCCCTCTTCGCATTGGGACGCGCCTACGCCGCTGTGGGGGAGCGCGATCGGGCGATAGACACGCTGGAGACGTTCCTGGCTACCGATCCGCCGGCGATGTGGGCTCAACAAGCACAGGAGTTGTTGGATGAGTTGGATCAGTAGGGTGAACGTGGAGAACGGAGCTGTCCGGTGAGTATACCGGTGAAGTTGTTGATGACCTGGAATATCGCGCCCGGTCAAGAGGAAGCGTGTTTTGCGTTTATCACTCAGGATCTGCCGAACCATATGCAGGAAGCCGGGCTGGAGCTGGCCGATGCATGGTTCACTGCATACGGTGACTGGCCCCAGATCAGAATTGGTTTCATCAGCGCGGAGCTGCAGACGCTGCAGTCTTTCCTGGTCTCGGATGCCTGGCGTGACGTGAAGCGGGAGTTGCTGGCATACACGCAGGACTACGAAGAAAAGGTCGTGGTCGCCAAGGGAGGGTTCCAGCTCTAGCTGCAGGGCTTGCGCTTAGGCTGACGATCACGACGCGAGAGCCATGTTCACGGTTCTCGCGTCGTCGCGTCCAGGGGAAGTGGGATCTGTGCGGTCTCTTGCTCCACAATGGGATCGAGGCCGAGGTAGACTTCGATGTCGGAGCGTTGCGTGACCTTTTCCAGCATCCGCCGAAGATGCCGGTACTTCACGAATGTCCATCTGTGTGACTCGACGCTCTCCGCAAGGCGCGGATCCCTGCGCAGCTTGAGGGCCGTGAGCGCGGCCCGACCGCCGGGCACGATCAGACATCGTTTGCCGTCGCAGGATGGGGGCGGCGAGAGCAGATGCGGTCCCAGCACCGCCGTCGTGGTGACGCGGAAGAGGTACGGCACGCGTCCTCCCTGCCGCCACGCGATGTCGCCGTTGAGCCGCCGAGAGACGTTGTATCCCAGCGACCGACCAAGCTCGGTCACATCTCCCCGAATCTGTTGGCTCTCGCCACGACGGTGACGTGGGAGATCCTCAGGTCGGAGTTGGAGGCTTCCGTCTGCATACTGCGTCGTATACGCATCGATGCAGGCGGCGACCAGTTCTGGCTCGGGTGAGACGACGCCGTTGAACAGCGCGTAGATCCGGCCGACCAGCCCCTCGGGCCGCCAACGGTCCTGTTCCAGGAGAAGCCGCAGCGTCGCCTCTTCGACGCGATCTGCCAGCGGGCTCTCCGCTCGGGCCGGCGAGGCGAGCCAGACGAAGCCATTGGGCAGATCCACCAGGCGGGGTCGCTCCTCCGCTGATTCCTCTAGGGCCGCTGCCAGGAAGTCCGTGGGCAGCTTGCCGCCGTGCTGCATGATCGCGGCGGCCTTAATCTGATCGTGGTGCATAGGCTCTCCACGCTGTTGCAGTATGTGGGTCGCAACGATGACCGGATTGGGTACGTCCCGCCCTTCTTCGCGGTCGGGCCGACCTGCGCGGGCCGTGCGCTCTGCATCCGACGTGGGCCTTAGCAGCAGACGGTAGCCAAGTGGTGGGCAAGCGATCCACCGGTCGGTGTGCCACCCCGCCTGTGTTGCGCTTTCCACGACGGCTCGCAAAGCTGGCAGAGGCTGGTCGTAGATCAGCGTCAGGGCCGTGGCATCCTCCTGCAGCAGGGGTCGGAGCTGGCGAAAGGCGGTCGCCAAGCTGCGCTGATACCATTCCCAATCCAAGCGCCGGCGCTTCAGAAAGCCGCGCAGGGCAGCCGGCACGCTGTCGCCCCAGAGCCAAGTGGCCCAGAGGATGGAGAGCGCCCAGAACGTGGCGTCGGGCGGCTGAACCTGCAGAACGAGGGCTCGTGCGGTTTCTCTAAGCTCTTCCCTGTCGAGGTTGCGCAAGGACCTGCCGCTCAGGTGATAGGATGCACCTGAACGGGTGAGGAGCGCAGGTAGAGATGCAGCCGGTGCCTGCCGCACGACGCGGGGTACCTCCGCGTCCTCATATTCCCGACGGTACGCGGCAAGGGCCTGCTCGAGAAGGGACCAGATATTGTATTCGAGAAATCGTTGCGGCGGTCGCAGACTTCGCGGACGCTCGCCGGGACTGTGGTAGGGCGTCAGGCACGTGCCGCGATCCAGCGTGTCCAGCACCAGGGCTGTGAGGCCTCTGCGCACGTCCTGCGGGGCCTGCACCTGGGGAAGCCGGTTGATGATGTCCATCAGGCTCCCGAGGTTGCGCTGCGTGTAGAGGTGAACGAGCTCCGCAACTCGGCCGTAGATAGGATCGCCCGGTGACGCCACACGGCCAAGCGCCATGTGAAAGGCAGGATCGGGGGAGGGGGGATAGTCACCGGCGCGAGAGAGATCCTCGTCGTCGACAGGACCCTCCCGCGTGACTCCACACTCGCGACAAGGGACGCGCTTGGCAAAGGGCTTACCGGTTGCCCGATCCCACGCGAACCATTCCGCTGTCGCCGGTGATCGGCAGTGGGGGCACCGCGTCGCATACCGTCCGTTGATGTGGACCATCACAGGACGACCGCCCTTGAGGAGGTCGCCGAGCTGTGTCAGGGCAGCCTGGACCTGATGGACGGGCGCGGGGTTGAGATCGAGAGCGAGCCACGAAAGCGCGATGGGGTTACGGTTGAACGCGGCGATGCGACGTTCTGCGTGCATTGTCTCAGCGAGGGGCAGGGCAGAGTCTATCCCCACAGCCAGAACGAGATCCTCCGGCTGGGTGGTCGACATGACCAGCTCCCTGACAACGCCCGCATACGCTGAAGTTCGGTATCGTGCGAGGGGGAAGGATGGCGCTCTGGGCGTGCCAGGGATCAACAGCGCGTCCCCGGCGTCCGCCATGGGTCCTCCTGTGCCTAAGCTTAGTTTAGCGAGTCGCTCAACTCCGCAACGGTCGCGCGGATCGCATCCACATCGGGCGCGCCCGCTTGACGATAGGCTATCTCGCCCTGGTCGTCGAAGATGAAGAAGGTGGGCACGCCGGTGACCTGCCAGCGATATGCCAACGCCTCACCGACGTCGTCCTTAACGTTCAATCGCCAGAGCTCAGCTTGTTCTGCAATGTCCCTTTCCAACTGGTCGACCTTGGGCTTCGAGGCCAGACAGATGCTGCATGTGTTCGAGTAGAACTCGATGACTGTGGGGCGCCCTCCCGCAAGTTGGGCCTCCACCTCGCCGATCGAGCCGAAACGGTCCCCAGGGGTCCGCAGTACCAGATACGCGATCACTAGAGCCAGCACAACCGCGATGGTGAGCCCATCCTCTTTCAGGAACTGCCAGACCCGGTCCTTCAAGGTTGTGTCCTGCGGCGCTGTGTCCGTTGGGACTTGGTCGTGTGTGACTGCGTCTTGCTCTGCGTCAGTATCCATTTTACCTCCCACGATATTGTCTGCTGCTAGGTGTCCGATGCCGGAGTGTGAACCCCGGTTAATGCACGGAGCTTGGCCAGGTTCTCGCGGTCTTCGTGCAGATCCTCGCTCTTCGGCGTTTCCAGAATGCCGGGTAATCCATTCAGCCTCGGGTCGGCGACGATGTGCTCGAATCCCTCAAGTCCAATGTGCCCTTCGCCGATGTGTTCGTGACGGTCCCGATGGCTGCCAAGCGGGTATTTGCTATCGTTCAGGTGGATGACGCGCAATCGATCCAACCCTATCCGCGCGTCGAACTCGCCCATCGTCTGCTGATAGCCTTCCTCCGTTCTTAACTCATAGCCGGCCGCAAACGCATGACAGGTATCGAAACAGACACCATAATGGTTGTCGGCTGCGGCGCCTTCCAGCAGATACGCAAGGCTCGCCAAATCACCGCCGAGTGCCGTGCCCTGCCCCGCCGTCGTCTCCAGCAGGATCAGGATGCGGGATTCCTGCAGCGCCGCGCTTACCTCCTGCAGAGCACGCACGGCCTGATCGTGGCCCTGATCCATGCCAGAGCCGATATGCGCGCCAGGATGCAGGACCAGATAGGGTATCCCGAGCTCCTGGCAGCGCCGTGCCTCGACGATCAATGCCTCCACCGACTGACGGTACAGGGCCGGATCCGGCGAGGCGATATTGATAAGGTACGAGGCGTGTGCCACGATCGGGCGAATGTCGTGCGCGTCGCGCACCCTCTTGAATTCAGCCACCTCCTCGGGATCCAGCGGTGGCGCGTGCCACTGACGGCTGTTCTTCGTCCAGATCTGCAAGGACTCGCATCCGACCGAGACCCCGCGCTCTATAGCGCAGTGCAGCCCGCCCGCTATGGACTCGTGTGCGCCCAGGCGTAACACGGCGACAAATCGATGGTAAGGTGCGCCGGGACGAAAGGTCCCGGGATCATCTCACGTTTCCGGCCTGCGCTAGCCCTCAGAGCTCGGGCCCTCGGGGAGGGAGCCGGGTGTCGTCGGGTTGGGTTCGGCCACAATGCGATGGCTGTGTGTGATCTCCGCCGTCTTCTTGAGCATGCCCTGAACGGGGCAGTATTTCTCCTCAGAGAGCTCGATGGACCGTATCAATGCCTGCTCGTCGATGCCTTCGCCGAACGCGATATACGTCAGATGAATCTTGGTAAAGACTTTAGGATGATCCTCTGCACGCTCGGCCTCGAGATGCACCTGCAGGTTGGTCAAGGGTTGGCGTTTCTTCTCCATGATGGAGATCACATCCATCGCCGTGCAGCTCGCGAGGCCAACGGCGACCAACTCCATAGCCGTGAGTCCGGTGTGCGTTCCGTATTTGCCGCCCGCTGAATCCACCACGATGGCCGGGCTGTTCTCGGTCTCGCCCACCAGGCGGAGGCCCGGACCGATCCAGGTTACCTGTGCTTTCACGTTGTCCCGCTCCTTAAGGTCTTTTTATCTGATTTGGCCGCGTGCGTCATCGACTGCGCTTGTAGTGGTATGACGCAGATAAACCTTAGCGTTGCCTCGCCGGTGTTACGGTAACCGTGGATCTCATCCGGTTTGACCAGCAGGAAGCGACCGGGCGCCAAAGCCCCGACATCGCCCTCCGGACCCGTGACCACCCCGCTTCCCTCTAGAACGTAGATCTCGTGCTCATAGGGGTGGTGGTGCGGATCGAAGACCACACCGGGGTCGAGCTCGATGACGCGCATCGCGAAGTTCGGCGCGTCTTCTTTCTCGCTGATGAGCCAGCGGATGCGTATCCCCTCCTGAACCACCTCGGGCGTCACGTTGACGGCGTCGTCAAGCAGCATCGTCGTTATCCTCGGCTTCTGTTGGTTGCTCCATCTCGCCAGGCACATCACTCTGTATTGCGGTCGCGGCCTCCTCGGCTGCGGACGCATCCGTCTGAGCTGTGGGCACCTCGTCCTCCTCGGATCTGGTTGAGATCCCCAAGAGCATGTAGATGCCGCAGTATCCGGTGATGCCCGTTACAAGGCTGACCAGGCCCAAGGCCCCGACGATGATACCAACCACGCCCTGGATGAAGAGGAAACCCAAGAGCATCGCATACACCCCGAGAATGGTCCTCAGAAGCTGGTCCCTACCGCCGACGTTCGGTCTCATCGCTTGCCTCCTAGATCAGTCAAGGGTCTGAATGAACTCGCGGATGTCCAGCGCTGCTTTGGTGCCATCGCCCACGGAGACGGTTAGCTGCGCCGGGTTGTCGGCACGCACATCCCCAATCGCGTAAAGACCGGGGACATTGGTGCGCATGTGGCTATCGCTCTTGATGTAGCCCCATTGGTTGAGCTCCACCAAATCCTCGACAAACGAGGTGTACGGGGAGTAGCCCACGTAGATGAAGACCCCGGCTGCGGGGAAGAACTTCTCCTCCTCGGTCTCGCGATCGACTGCTACAACCCCCGTGACAGCCTTGTCGCCCCGAATCTCGGTGACGCGATGGTTGAAGACCATCGTGCTCTTCTCGTGCTGGCCGACGCGATCCTGGAGGATCTGCTCGGCCCGAGAGTACGGGAGGAACTCAATGACGGTCAACTTGTTGACATATTCCAGGAGCGGCAGCGCTTCCTGCAGTCCAGAGTTTCCGGCGCCGATGATGATGACGTCTTTCCCTCGGAAGAGGGGGCCATCGCAGGTCGCGCAGTAAGAGACGCCCTTGCCGTAATATTCGTCTTCCCCGGGAACGTTGAGCTTCTTCGGGCGGCTACCCGTGGCAATCACCACGGTCTTGCCCTGATAAACGGCGCCATTTTCGGTCGTGACCTCAATCAGACCCTTTTTGACCGGGTTCACGCCGCTGACTTCCTCAAACTCGACGATCTCAGCGCCGAAGCGTTCTGCTTGATCCCGGAAGCGTTGCATCAACTCCATCCCGTTGATGCCATTGGGAAACCCCGGATAGTTCTCGACCAACTCCGTGGTTGCAGCAAGCCCGCCGGTGGTCTCCCGCTCGAGGATCAGGACATCCATTCCGTCGCGACCCGTGTAAATTGCCGTCGTCAGACCGGCCGGGCCGCCGCCAATGATAATGACATCGTAGAGGACACTTTCAGACTGCTTCTTGGGGGCGTCTTCGGTGATCTTGAAGTCGAACATAGAACTCACCTCTCCAGTTTAAGTATACTAGAGTTATGCTTGAACTTGGTTGATGACATCGCTATCTTACCCTTGAGTTGGAGTTAAGGGAAACTTCACAACCCATGCTTATCCAAGATCAGGCCCGGCGTCCATCACCGGGCCTGACACAATGACACTTCGACAGGATAAGCTGTTAGGCGACGGCCTTCCGGATTGCGTCCACGACCATATTGGGTGGTGCAGCGCCCTCGATGCGCTCCTGGTCGTTGATCACGTTGAGCGGCACGCCCATCACATTGTATTGGTTAGCCAGGTCAGGGAACTCGGCTGCCTCAACCACGTCGGCGTTCACCAGCTCGCTCTCCACTGCCATCTCCATCGCCAACACGGCAGCGCGCGGGCAGTAGGGGCAGGTGGGCGTGACGAAGACCTGGAACTCAACTGGCTTGCTCAGACTTGCCAGATACTCCTTAACCGACGCGTCCAGCTCCGACGTCCCATGGCTGGCTCTCTGAATACCGTGAAGCAGGGTTGAGAACTCGTAGCCCGATGGAATGCCAAAGAAGCGCAGGCCGTAGTCGCGCTCCCCGGTAATCGCAATCGCCGGCGCGCGCGGGATGTTCATAGCCTCCGCCTGGTCGACATGCTCATGAATCTCGAATTGCTCCACGACCACCTTGTCGCTCGTGGCCGCGACCTCGTTGACCAGTTGCACAATCTCGGTGCAGTACTCACAATTCTGATCGTCGGTGAAAACGGTCAACTTGACCTCACGCGGCAGATCAGCGAGCATCTCCTTCACGTTTTGTAGGATTTCATCATTCAGTAGAGCCATCAGCAGAGTCTCCCTTGTCTCTAGTTTCGTTTGTGCAACCCTCATTTTAGTAGGTTGCTATCTACGATATGATTATAGCATTGGGCTATATGCAGTCAAGGCGGCTGGTGCGTCCGTAAGCGGATCTAAGGAGTTTCTAACGCTTGTGTTGTGAGGCGCGTTTGTCCTGACGGAAGGCGATAGGGGATTGTCGGAATGCAGATTTGGCGTAGACTTGGGCCTTGTGCACGATCTAATCTTTCTTCACGCGCCCAGTGTCTACGACTTCCGGAAGCGAGCGACCCTGTGGGGGCCGATTTCAGACCTGGTGCCCTCCACACCGGTCTTCGATATGTATCCCCTCGGCTTCGCCACGATGCTGGCACATCTCCAGAACGCCGGCTATCAGGTGCGGATTGCGAACCTGGCGGCGAGGATGGTTCGCTCGTCGCGCTTTGACCCAGATCGGTTCGTCGCCAACTTGAGTGCTCGGGCCTTCGGGATCGATCTGCATTGGCTGCCGCACGCTCACGGCGCGCTTGAGGTGGCGGAACGCGTGAAGGCCTACCATCCCGAGTCCCCGGTGATTGTTGGGGGATATTCCGCAAGCTACTTCCACGAGGAACTGATCCGGCATCCCTCGGTCGACTTCGTCGTGCGGGGAGATTCGGCTGAGATTCCGATGGAGCGACTGATGGCCCACATCCTCGGGGGCACTGCGCCGGAGGACGTGCCGAACCTGACGTGGCAGGACGCGAGGGACGAGGTGCATGTGAATCCGTTGACGTGCGTGCCCGATTCCCTGGATCACCTAACCCTCGACTATTATCCGGTGGTGCGCTCCGTCGTTCGGGAGCGGGACCTGCTGAACTACGTTCCGTTCAGCCACTGGTTGGAGTATCCGATCATGGCATCGCTGACGGTGAAGGGATGCACTCAGAACTGCACGATCTGCGGCGGCTCTGCCGCTGCTGCGCGCCGTATCTCCAACCGGGGCCGTCCTGCCTATCGGTCGCCGGAGCTGCTGGCAGACGATGTGCGGCGGATGGGGGAGTTGAGCCGCGCGCCGGTCTTTCTGCTCGGTGACTTGCGGCAGGGTGGTGACGACTATGCACGGCGGTTTCTCCAGGCTGTGCAGGGCTTCGATGGATCGGTGATCGTCGAGTTCTTTCGCCCTGTCGACCAGGCATTTGCTGAGGCGTTGGCAGCGGCGCTGCCGAATTTCGTCGTGGAGTTCTCCCCGGAGTCCCATGATTCGCGGGTGCGGCGGGCCTCGGGAAAACCCTATAGCACCGAGGGCATCGCACAGACGATCGATGCCTGCCTCGCGGCGGGCGCCCGGCGGTTCGATCTCTTCTTTATGATCGGGCTCTCCCAACAGACGCCGGGCTCGGCCCTCGAGACGGTGGACTATTGTCGGGAGCTGCTGACCCGCTTTGATGATGGTCGCCTCATCCCCTTTACGTCGCCGCTGGCACCGTTCCTCGATCCCGGGAGTCGCGCCTACGAGCAACCGGAGCGCTATGGCTATCTCCGCCGTGCGCATACGCTGGCGGACCATCGACGACTCCTGCTTCAGCCTACCTGGAAGCATATCCTCTCATACGAGACACGGTGGATGGACCGCGAGACGCTGGTCGACGTCACATACGAAGCCGGTTTCCGGCTCAATCGCCTGAAGCGAGAGGTAGGGCTCGTGAGCGTCGAAAAGGCCGAGGAGACCGAAGCGCGCATTGCGGAGGCGAGAGTGCTGATGGCGGAGATCGACCGGCTTCGGGCTACGTTGGACCCCGCAAGCTTCGATGCTGCATTGCAGAGCCTCAAGCCCCGTATCGATGCTGCCAATACGTCCACGGTATGTGACAAGTCGGAGCTCGATGTGGACGTGGGCATTGTGCCTTTCAAGCTCCTCAGCCTGGCGCGGATTGGCCTGGGGCTGGGCGCAACGCATCGGGAGCCGTTGCGGCACCTTCCTCAGGCGGGGAAGGAGCTGCCGGGCTGAGGGGGCGCCCGGCTTGGGGTCAGAGGCGACATCAGCGCTGCTGGTGCTGCGGCGCCCAGCGCCGGGCATCTGTCCCGACCGGGCTACCTTGCGCCGGGGGACGGCCGAGGGTACAATCTCGCCTGGAGGAAAGTCCCAGCCATGCGCGTCAGGGATGGGCGCCTCTCTCTTTCGAGTCCACCGCCCGGTGTGAGCCTTTCGCCCACGCTTGGGGCCGGCAGCCGGAAATTCGTACCGGCTATACCTCGTGAAAAGGAGGAATCGCACGCTATGGATCGTTATCGAATTGCTCCGAACACCAACGTGGATCTGGCCGCCTGGGATCCACGAGACAAGTCTGCGTTCGATGGCACGAAGAAGGCCGGCAAAGAGGTGTTGCGCATGCTGAATCGCCGGCTGGAATCGCTCCAAGAGCTGCTCTACGCTGAGGGCAAGCGCAAGATCTTGATCGTGCTCCAGGCGATGGACACCGGCGGCAAGGACGGCGTCATCCGGCACGTCTTCGAGGGCGTGAATCCGCAAGGTGTGAAGGTCGCGAACTTCAAAACGCCGACGCCACGGGAGCTCTCCCACGACTATCTATGGCGCGTCCATCCCCACACGCCCGGACGGGGCGAGATCGTGATCTTCAATCGCAGTCACTATGAGGATGTCCTCGTCGTGCGCGTCCATAACCTTGTGCCACCTGAGGTGTGGGAGCGGCGGTATGATCACATCAACGCGTTTGAGCGCATGCTGGCGGATGAGGGAACGACGATCCTGAAGTTCTACCTGCATATCAGCAAGGAGGAGCAGCGCGAGCGTCTGCAGGCGCGTCTCGACGAGCCGGATAAGCGGTGGAAGTTCAGCTTAGGGGATCTCGACGAGCGCTTGCTCTGGGACGAGTACATGGCGGCCTATGAGGCCGTTCTGAGCAGGACGTCCACCGAGTGGGCGCCCTGGTATCTCATACCGGCGGACCGCAAATGGTATCGCAATCTGGTGATCGGCACGACGCTGGTGTCCACATTGCAGGACCTCGACATGCAGTATCCAGAACTCGACTACGATCCCGACGCGGTTGAGGTTGTCTAGCTAACGGGCGGCATAGGATCAGAAATCGGTATGCAGGCGCCCGCAGTAAGGAGTGGAGGATGAAAGATCGCGAGCTGTTGATGATTCCCGGACCTATTGAGTTTCGGCCTGCGGTGCTGGCGGCGCTCGGCGCCCCGACGACGAGCCACGTCGCCCCAGATTTCATCGAGGTCTTCGGGCAGGCGCTGGAGCGGATGCGAGAGGTCTTTCTGGCCCCTGATGGGCAACCGTTCATCGTTGCCGGGTCGGGCACGTTAGCGATGGACCTGGCGGGCGCAAACCTTATCGAACCGGGGGACAAGGCTCTGGTCGTCAATACGGGCTATTTCGGGGATCGCTATGGCGAGCTGCTCACCCGGTATGGCGCCGAGGTGACACACGTTCGCGCGCCGGTCGGTGGGCGTCCACCGCTGCGGGACGTTGAGGCGGAGCTGGAGCGTGGTGACTACAAGCTGATGACGGTCACGCACGTCGATACCTCCACCGGTGTGGTCACGGACGTCAAAGGGCTGGCGGAGCTGGCGCGCTCCCACGGAACGCTGATCGTGGTCGATGGCGTCTGCTCCGTCGCCGGTGAGGCGCTGTACATGCAGGACTGGGGCGTCGACGTGACCTTCACGGCCTCGCAGAAGGCGATCGGGACGCCACCGGGGTTGGCGTTGCTGGTAGCCGGGAAGCGCGCTATGGATGCCTTCTGGGCTCGCAAAACCCCGGTCCGCAACTATTACGCCGATTGGGACAATTGGCTGCCCATTATGGAGGCTTACGAGGAACGCCGGCCCAGCTATTTTGGCACGCCGGCGGTTAACCTGATCGCCGCTCTCAACGTCAGCCTGGGGCTGATCCTCCAGGAGGGGATGGATGCGTGCTTCCGACGGCACGCGCTCATCAGTCGAGCGTGCAAGACAGCGATCGAGGCTCTTGGATTGGATCAGGTGCCGACCTCCCCGGAGGTCGCAGCCGCCACGATGACGGCGCCCTGCTTCCCGAAGGGTGTGTCGGGCCAGGAGCTCCTGGCGGAGATCAAGACGGCAGGTGTCGTCGTGGCCGGCGGGCTCCATCCCAAGATCAAAGGGGAGTACTTCCGCATTGGGCACATGGGCGCGGTCTCGCAGAGTGACCTCCTGGCAACTATCGGTGCGGTGGAAAAGGGCCTCGCTGCCTGCGGCTACGACTTCCAGATAGGTGTCGGCGTCGCCGCTGCTATGCAGGCCCTCGCTTCCTGAGGCGATTCGGCTCTGTGCAGCCCTCCGCCTCCGGGGTCTTGAGATCCCGGAGGCGTTTTGCGTCCCCCGCCGTGATCGGCTCGGGCATTGCGCCGCGCCGCGGTGCCGGGTATAATCATGACAGACTACGGCATAATCTGGCTTTCCCCACGGAGCAGCTATGGCGAACGTAGCTACACGACTGATCTCGCTGATCATGCTGATGCAATCCCGGCCTATGTGGAAGGCGGCGGAGCTCGCTAAGGAGCTCAACGTCTCAGAGCGGACGATCCACCGCTACATGGGTATGCTGGAGGAGATGGGGGTTCCGATCTACACAGAGCGGGGCCCCTATGGAGGATTCGCCCTGGTGCGTGGCTACAAGCTGCCACCACTTATCTTCACCGCTGAGGAGGCGACGGCCCTCTACATGGGCGCCAAGCTCGTTGCGGAGGTGTGGGGTGAAGTCTATCAGGAGGCGGTCACGAGTGTCACGGCTAAGCTGGACAACGTGCTCCCCGATGACCTGCGGCGCGAGGTGGCGCAAGCCGAGCAGAGCCTCGTGGTGGGTGGGCTGGTCGCGCGGGACTACCGTCCTTGGATGAACACCCTACAGGCTCTACGAAAGTGCATCCAGACGCGCCGCTCGGTTCGCATCACCTACCATAGCTTCAAGTTGGAAGAGACCTGCCGTGAGGTCGATCCGTATGCTTTGACCTTCCGGTGGGGGCTGTGGTACGTCGTAGGCTATTGCAAGCTGCGGGACGATCTCCGGACGTTCCGAGTCGATCGCATTCGGGATATCGAGGTGCTCGACGCGTCGTTCGAGGTGCCGGATAGTTTCTCTGCCCGTGCCTACGTCGAGGAGTCCATGCGCTTTGAGAACCGGTACACGATTGAGGTCCATATGGACGCGCGGGTCGCCCCCCATGTTCGCGAACGCACCGAGCACTGGTTGGCCCTGGAGAACCACGATGATGGCTCGGTCACCATTCGGCTGAACGTGTCCGACCTGGACTGGGCGACCGGTTGGGTCCTGAGCTACGGCGACGCGGCGAAGGCACTGGCGCCGCCGGAGCTCATCGAGCGGATACGCGCGGAGGCGAGGGCGGTCCTGTCGCGTTACGCCTTGTGAGGGAGGCGCCAGAGCTTCTGAAGACGGCGAGCTTGAAGGGATCCTCGGCGTTGCCGTCCGCGTTGTGAAGCCACGGCGTTTCAGCCACGATGGGTGTGCAGGGTCCGTAGGTGCAGACGGCGATGGGGCTCTGTTGCGCTTGCTCTTCGAGCTTCGCCATCACGGCGTGGAGAACCGTGCCGGTGAAGGGCGTGAAGAGGTAGAAGACGTCGCCTTCCCCGTAGCTGACCTCACGAGCGTCCGCGTTGACGAAGCGCATGGTCTTTTGGATGTCCAGTCCCAGATTCCGCGCCTGAGAACGGGCATAGGCACACAGAGCCGCGTCGATCTCGACACCCACGCTGGGCACACCGGTCAGGAGGTGCACGAGCATCGGCACCTTCCCGAGCCCGGTACCGATGTCATAAAACTGCATGTCGGGCCTAAGATCCACACGGTCCACGCGCTCCAGGATGACGCTGCCCGGCGTGGCTTGGTAACTCACCATCTCGGAGGTGAGATCTGCCGTAGGGTCCGGCATATCATCGGGCAAGAGAAGGCCGCTGATCGCGCTGTCGAGGGTGTCAAATCCGAGGTGGCGGTGCTCCCTGTCTCCGGCGCGGTAGGTTGTGTAGGCATTGAGCCGCTCCCGCAGGGCCTGTCCGCGCAGCGTGCCGGCGCGAATCTGCTGGCGCATTCCGTCAAAGATGGCACGGTCGATGACCTCAAGCTCGTCGGTCAGCGCTGTAAGCGCGTGTTGCAGCTCCTTGTAGCCCTCCTCGGCTCCGTAGCGCTGGGCCTCGGCAGTCAGCACCTCCAGAGCGAAGTCGATGTAGTCGAGGGCGTCGATCCGCTCGGCGAGGTTCTCCGGCTGACGAAGTGTCGGATCGTCGAGCATCGCGGTGCAGACGGCGACGAGGGCGTTGATGTCCACAGGTTGGCTATTGAGCTGGGGTTGCAAAGAGCGTTAGCTGCGTCGCATCAATGGGCTGATAGGGCGTGACGCGGGTCTCGAAACCGTATCGCGCCTGTAGGCGCTCGAGCAGCGCGTAGAGCTTGCCGGCGTTTGGCGAGTCGCAACTGTAGCGGTCGCGGTAGGTGCGCTCGTAGGTCTCGCGCAGGCCGGGGAAGAGGCGGTCGAGCTGCGCATAGAAATGCGCGCGCTGGCGGTCGCGCATCGACAGGCCAAACCAGGGGACGATGTGGCTCGCCCCGGCCTCCATGGCGCGCTCGACGATGGCGGTGACGTTTTCCGGTGTATCCTCGATGAAGGGCAGTACCGGCATCAGCATGACGCCGGTCTCAATGCCGGCCTGGGCCAAGGCGTGCATTGCGGCGAAGCGACGGGATGAGGGTGGGGCACCCGGCTCCAGCTTACGCGCCAGCTCATCGTCCGCGGTGGTGATGGTGAAGCTCACGACGGCCTGGGCGCGCCGATGGATCTCCTGGAAGATAGCAACGTCCCGCAGGGCGAGGTCGCTCTTGGTAAGCGCGTGGACGGGGAAGCCGAACTCGGCGATGACCTCCATTGCTCGCCGCGTCAGCCGGATCTCGCGCTCCAGCGGCATGTAGCAGTCGTTCATCGAGCCCAGCGCAATCAGGCCCTTGATGCGCTTGCGCGAGAGCTCGTCGCGCAGCAGGTCGATGGCGTTGACCTTGACCAGCACCTCCCCGTCGAAATCCTCGATGAGGAGGGTCTTGGCCTGGATCTCGCGCACTCTGGTCATGACGGTGTCCGCAGTTTACCTTCTACAGGGCCTCGCTGGAGAAGAGAGCGGCTGCCTCGGCGATGCGGGCGACGGTGGGCACCCCAAAGGGGCATCGTGCTTCGCAGGGGCCGCACTGCGTGCAGCCGTCGGGCGGGGCGGGCAGCGCCGTGTAGGCGGCCTGCAGCGCCGGTGTCATACCCGACTGCGCCAGATCCAGCAGCCTCAGCGTCTGACCGATATCGATACGGGCAGGGCACGGCAGACAATGGTTGCAGTAGGTGCAGTCACCCGACACATATTGGCCGAACTCGGCGAGCAGCGCCGAGAAATCGCGCTCATCGGTGCCGGCTGTCTCGTAGGCAAGAGCCTCCTTGAGCTCCACCACGTTGGCGCACCCTGGAATCGCTGCTACGACGCCCGGCTGCGAGAGCACGTAGGCGAGACAGCGGACGGGCGGGATCGCGTCCGGCTTGCGCAGTTTCAGCGCCTCTCCTCCTCGGTAGTAGTGACCAAAGCGCACCGTGCGCGGTCCCTGCAGCAGCTTCCCGCCAGCATAGGGCTTCATTGCCACGACGGCGACGCCGCGGGTCACGCAGAGCCTCAGCAGGTCCAGCTTGCCGGGCACCGTGTGGCTGGTGAGGTTGACGGGGAACATCAATACGTCGATGAGACCGCTCTCCACGGCCTGTCGGGCCGTCGCGACAGTGTGCCCGCTGAAGCCGAGATGGCGCACCAGCCCTTCCTCTTTCAGGCGCAGCGCGAGGCCGAGGAATCCGTCCTCGCGAAAAGTGTATCGTCATCTGGTGCTAACCCTCCGCTGCTTTAAGCTTGTGTAGAATGGCCCGCCTCAGTTCGTCGACGCCGAACGGTGGCCCGTAGGGTCGGAAAGGCTCGTCGTCAATCCATATACCCTGGTCGATGCCCCACTCGAGCAGGGTAGCGCGATCCGAGGTGTTGACAACCTCGAGAACGACGTCCTCGAGGCCGGCGGCCTGGCGCACGATCCTGGCGTTGGCGGGCCCGCCTGGGCACCATCCGCTGACGAAGACGGTCACGACCACCTTCATCAGTCTGCGGCGCTTCCCATAGAGCTCGCGTGAATCTCATCCAGGATATGCTGCAGTTCCGGAGCGTGGTCGAGGAACTCCCTCAGCGTCTCGCACTCGTCGTACGATGCACACTGGGCGCAACTGGATAGCCCCTTAGCTCGGCAGCAAGCACGGATTGGACACTCCGCGCAATAGGTGAAGCGGCGGCCCTCGTCGACCAGGCAACCGTCACAGAGGAGGGTCTCAGCGGTGACGTCCGGGTCGTACTGCTCGCGCCAGACAGTTACAACGCGCTCGATCATCTCCGGATCGCAAGCCTGGGTGGCCTTGTAGGCGTCACATTTCGAGCAGTCCAGCCCGCAGTAAGCGATGATGTGAGGTTCCATCTCTCGTCTCCTTTTAGATCCTATGTTCTATCCCTGTACGTAGTTTACGGGAGATACACGTCAGAACCTGTCATATTGTACCTGGTCAGGTGGCGTCAGCTGCGGGGATACGGAGGTGATGAGCATGACGCAGATGTTGTGCGGCCCCATCCATTATAGTACAATTCGGTCCGTGCACAGCGAGATCCCGATAGGGGGCGTGTTTCGCGTTGGAAGCGACTTGTCGATCAGGCCCAGTACAGGCCGGGACAGGCTGGACTTTGCTCAACGCGAAACACGCCGTGGCAGTTTTGGCCCGCTTCGGGGCGGCGGGTATCAGGCAAGTTGGGCTAAAACTGCCCACTCTTGCTTCAGAGATGGAATGCACCCCCGATAGAGCGGGGATCTTTGACCTCGCCTAGGGAACAGGCTTGTCGGAGTTGGGGTCGGCACTCACCGTTCTGTCTGTAGCCGCCCTCGGGGAGGGAGCTTTGACCGGAGAGGAACGTGCGATGAGCGAATGGTGGCATTCGAACCAGTGGCGCCTAATCCAGACGAACCTGCGCGAGATCGACATGCTCGACATTGATGCCCAGCGCGTCGTGTCCGACCTGCAAGGGTTCGAGGCCAACGTGTTGATGATCAACGCGGCGGGCATCATCGCCAGCTATCCAACTAAGCTTCCCTTTCACTATCAGAGCCCCTACTTGAGAGGCGACAGCCTCCACGATATCCTCGCTGCGTGCCACGAGGCTGGGATTCGTGTCATCGCCCGCACCGACTTCTCGAAGGTGCGGCGTCCCATCTACGAGCAACATCCGGATTGGGCCTATGTAAGCCCGGAGGGCGACATCGTCGACTACAACGGCGACGTTCACGTCTGCATCAACGGACCCTATCAGCAGCACTATGCGCTGATGATCATCGAGGAGCTCCTGGACACGCACAGCTTTGACGGGATCTTCTTCAACATGGGCGGCTATCAGACCCGCGATTACAGCGGGAACGTCTATGGGCCCTGCCATTGCGCGCACTGCCAGGCGCGATTCATGGAGATGTACGGTCTACGTCTGCCGGAAGAGGAGGATCTCGCGGATCCGATCTATCGCGCTTATCTCGAGTTCAAGTCCCGTACCCTGGCGGCGCATCAGGAGAAGGTCTATCGCTTCATCACCGACCGTTGGCCACACGTGGCGATCGCCAACCATACGCAGTTCCGGCGCGGTTTCATCCGGCAGGAGTCAAACACGGCGATCGAGCGACCGCTACCGCACTGGCAGTACAGCGCCTCGGATAACACAAAGTGGGCGGTAGGGAGTTTCCCGGAGATGGTGTCGAGCAACACCACGGTTGACTTCATCGATTTCCCTTACCGGCACGTGGCCGTGTCGCCACACCAACAGGCTCTCAGGCTCGCGCAGAGTCTCGCCAACGGTGGCGCCGTGGATTACTATCTCATCGGTCGGTTGGATAACCACGAGGACCGCTCGGGCTTCGAATCGATCAAGAAGATCTTCCACTATCACGCGGCGCACGAGGAGACGTACGTGGGCGTGCATCCGAAGGCCTCGGTGATGCTCCTGAAGGCTGGGCTGAACCAGGACGAGTACCGGGGCTGGTTCCGCTTCCTCGTCGAGAACCACGTGCTCTTCGATGTGGTGCGCCTTGACGCCGCGCTGGATGTGTCGTGGGACGGCTACACGGTCATCGTCGTTCCGGGCGTGGACACGATGTCCGACGAACTGGCGGAGAGGCTCGACCGCTTCGTGGCTGCCGGAGGTACGCTGATTGTGACGGGTCGTTCGGGCTTCCAGGATCCTTTCCACAATCCCAGATCTGTGCCGGCGCTGGAGAGCCTCGGCATCGAGGAGGTGCTCACGATCCGCGACGATATGCGGTCGTCGTACCTTCGGTTTGTCGATAAGGATGGGTTCAGCCGGTTCGACGACACAGAGCTGGTCTACGTCGATGGCTTCTACGTCTACGCGCGTTACACCGAGGCTGCCGTGCGTCGAATGCAACTGATCCCGCCGCACAACTTCGGCCCGCCGGAGCGCTGCTACTACGACCTGATTGTTGATCGCCCAGCATTTGTGGTCCATCCCTTCGGCACGGGGCGCGCGATCTACGTGCCCTGGCTGCCCGGCGCGCTTTTCCACCGTCAGGGTCACCCCAACACGGCGTGGTTCTGCGCCGACCTGTTGGAGAACTTCGCCGGTGTCGAGCCGCTTGGCGGGGGCCTCTCGCCGCAGGTGGAGGCGGCGCTGCTCGAGGCGGACGATGGCAGCTACCAGCTACTCAGCCTGGTCAACGGCTCCGGTCATTTTGGTAACAGCTTCTACGCGCCGGAGCCGATGACCGATGTGGAGGTCGTGCTGGGTTGTGTGCGCGAGCCCCGCTCGGTGGAGGGGCTCGTCGCAGGGGCTCCACTATCCCACGTGTGGGAAGATGGCAGGCTCACGGTGCGCCTTCCCACGCTGGAGCTCTTTGAAGCGATCAAGATCACGCTATCCTAGGAGGTAAGCAAGCGACGATGGTGAACATACGCTCGATGATGGACGTCGCGCCGACGGTCAGCCAGGTGCTTGGCCTACCGGCGCCGCGCGACGCAAAGGGCAGGGCGATCTCGGAGATTGTGCGTGATCTCGATGGCGTTGAGCGGGTCGCCATCCTGGCGCCGGATGCCTTTGGCTGGTTTGCGTGGACGTTGTGGCAGGGCGAGATGCTCTTCTTACGCTCTCTGCACGCGGATCACAGCTTGATCCTGCGGGCGGTGATGCCCTCGATCACGCCGGTGAACTTCTCGGCGATGGTGACGGGCACTGACCTTGAGGGGCACGGCGTGCGGAGCAAAGAGCAGGATTTCCAGTGCGAGACGCTCTTCGACGTGGTGCGACGTGCCGGCGGTCGGAGCGCGGCGATCGGGTTGGAGGGATACACCGGCAGCAAACTGCTTGCCCGCTATGCCGACATCGACGGGACCACCGAGCTGGGGACCGACGACGTGATCGCTGACAAGGTCATCGAGATTGCAGGCCAGGCGTGCCCGGACTTCGTCATCGCTCAGCTGGGCCGGGTTGACGACGTTTTCCACGCTTTTGGCCCGTCGTCGCCGGAGGTCGTTCCCATGCTTCGCGAGACAGATGCGCGGCTCGAACGGATGGCGCGGCACCTCAAGCCGTTGGGCTACGGCGTCATCATCCTGGCGGATCACGGGCAGCACGATATCGTCGACGACCCCTCGACGACGCTCAAGGGCGGTCACGGGATGGACCGTGACGAGGACCGCCTGGTGCCCTGCACGTGGCTATGACGCAGCAGATGGTCCTCGATGCTCGCGAGAACATCTTCCACGGGGTCGTGGTGGATCCGGCAAGCCTGCCGCGCGATTCCGACAGATTTGCGGACCAACTGTGCTGCTCACTGGAGGCCTGGCGGGACGAGGGATACAAGGTTGCCTGGCTGGAGATCCCCATCGAGCGCGCGGCGCTGATCCCCGCGGCGGTGACGGCGGGTTTCGTCTTTCACCACAGCGAGCCAGATCACGTGGTGATGACGTGCCGTCTGGAGCCGGACGCGATGGTCCCGCTCCACCCGACGCACTACATCGGCGCCGGGGGGCTGGTGCTGAACACACGGCAGGAGTTGCTGGTGATCTGGGAGCGCGTGCATCGTCATCGTCGCCCGCACTACTACAAGCTGCCGGGCGGGGCGCTCAAGCCGGGCGAGCATCTCGTCGAGGGCGTGAAACGCGAGGTGTGGGAGGAGACGGGCATCGAGACACGGTTCCGAGCGCTGATGGGGTTTCGTCATTGGCACGGCTACCGCTTCGGGAAGTCTGACATCTACTTCATCTGTCGCCTCGATCCGCTGACCGAGGAGATTCGCATCCAGGAGTCGGAGATCCTGGAGGGTCGGTGGATGCCGGTGGCGGCTTTTCTGGGCCACGAGCAGGTGGGCGTGTTCAATAAGCGCATGGTGGCGGCGGCTCTGGAGGGGACCGGGCTGGTACCGGCATCGTTTGAGGGGTACGAGGTCAGCCCGGAGACGCACGAGATCTTTGTGCCGGAATAGGCCAGGTGCGATGCACCGGCTCCTGTCAACGGGGGGTGATCTGGCTGCCGGCCGAGTAGGCCCTGGATACGGTCCACCTGTGGCGTGAGGAGGCGTGTGGAAGATAGCGGTCCATCAGGTCGGTTTCCGTGGCCCCGCCCGCGGTGGTGGGCGCACCCGATGCGCTGGGCGCAGCTTACGTTGGTCGAGAACGACCCGGCTGATTTCGACGTGTCGTTCTGGCTGGATACCTTCCGACGTATGCGGGCGCAGGGAGCTTGTTTGAGCGCCGGGGGGTACGTCGCCTACTATCCGACGGAGATTCGGCTCCACTATCGGAGCGCCTGGCTGAGCGATAGCGACCCTTTCGGCGCGTTGGTGGCGGGGTGTCGGGCGATGGGCATGGCGGTGCTGGCACGAACGGATCCACACGCCGTGCACGATGATGTCTATACTGCGCATCCCGACTGGATCGCCGTGGATGCGGAGGGGCAGCCTCGTCGCCACTGGTCGACGCCGGAGGCGTGGGTGACCTGCGCCTTAGGCCCCTACAACTTCGAGTTTATGACCGAGGTGCACAGGGAGATCGTGGCCCGTTACCGCGTCGACGGTATCTTCAGCAACCGCTGGGCGGGGCACGGCATCTGCTATTGCGAGCACTGCCGCCACAACTTCCGCGTAGCGACGGGGCTGGAGCTTCCGAGAACCCGAGACTTGGAGGACCCCAGCTGGCGTGCCTATATGGACTGGCGTCAGGAGCGGCTTTTCGCCCTGGCGGCACGGTGGGATGCGGCGATCCGCGAGATCAGCCCGCACAGCTGCTACATCCCCAACTCGGGAGGTGGCGCGCTGAGCACGCTCGATATGACACGTCTGGCGGGGATGACGCCACTGCTCTTCGCCGACCGTCAGGCCCGCCATGGCATCCTGCCACCGTGGTCCAGCGGGAAGAACGCCAAGGAGTACCGCGCCGCTTTTGGGGACAAGCCTATCGGCGGCATCTTCAGCGTGGGGTTGGAGGAGGCCTATCGCTGGAAGGACTCGGTGCAGAGCGGGCCCGAGCTGCGGGTATGGGTCGCTGACGCGATCGCCAACGGCATGCGTCCCTGGTTCACGAAGTTCTCCGGTCGGATCTACGACGACCGCTGGTTAGGCGTCGTTGAGGAGATCTATAGGTGGCACGCGCAGCACGAGCGTTACTGGCGCGACGCGGTGCCGGTAGCAGATGTCGGCGTCGTCTATTCACAGCAGACCGCAGCTTACTACGGAGGCGAGCGCGCGCAGGAGAGGGTCGAGGATCCCATTCTTGGCACCTATCAGGCCCTCATCGAGGCCCGGATTCCTTTCGAGATGGTGCACGACCGGTTGATGGATGCGGCCCACTTGGAGGGGCTCACGACCCTGGTGTTGCCCAACGTGGCGGCGCTCTCCGCCGCGCAGTGCGAGCAGCTGCGAGCCTTCGTGGCGCGCGGCGGCAACCTGGTGGCGACCTTGGAGACTTCGCTCTACAACGAAGTTGGGCGGCGACGGGACAACTTCGGCTTGGCGGATCTTTTTGGTGTCGATTTCGATGGTCAGGTGGAGGGGCCGCTGAAAAACGCCTATCTCTGGCTGGAGCACGACACCGAGACCGCTCCGGCCTTCCTCGCCGGGCTGGAGGACGCCCGGCGCATCATTTACGGCGGCACGCGGGTTCACGTGAGAGCGCGGGAGGAGATGTTGTCGCCGCCGCTGACGCTGGTGCCGCCCTATCCCGACCTGCCTATGGAGGAGGTCTATCCGCGGGCAGCCCACACGACCATCCCTGGCGTGATCTGTCGTGAGCTGGAGGGAGGTGGACGAGTCGTCTACGTGCCGTGGGATCTGGCCCGTATCTTCTGGGAGGTGCTCAACGTCGACCACGGCAAGCTATTGGCAAACGCGGTGCGGTGGGCGAGCGGTGAGACGTTGCCGGTGACGGTGGAGGGGCCGGGCGTGCTCGACGTGACGCTATGGCAGCGACCTGATGCTCTGGTGCTGCATTTGGTCAACCTGACGAACCCGATGATGATGCGCGGCGCTCTCCGAGAGCTGTTGCCGGTGGGTCCGCAGCGGGTGCGGGCGCGGCTGCCTGCGGATACGGAGGTCTCCCGCGTCCATCTGCTCAAGGCTGAGCGTGACGTCGACTACAGGGTGGAGGGCGGCGTCGTCAGCCTGACGGTGCCGGAGGTGGTGGACCACGAGGTGGTAGCCATTGATCTGCGGGCGTCTGCCGACGTGGTATCGGGAGGAAGGATGAATGAGGGGCAACGGTGGTACCACGGATCGCCGCTCAAGCTGACGGTGTTGCGCGCAGGAAGCACGATCACGCAGTGGCGCGATCTGGCGCGGGTCTTCTCGCACAAGCCGGCGGTCGTCTCGGTGTCTGACGGCGACCCGGCAGAGGGCGAGCGGCAGATCCGGCACAATGGCGCGCGACCGGGGTATCTTTACGTCATCGACGAGCCCGTGGGACCGGACGACGTCCAACCCCACCCGCGCACGACGATGGCGCCGGGCGACGAATGGCTGACGAATCGCGATCTGCGGCTGCGGTGCATCGCGGAGACGGCAGTGCAAGCGGAGGAGTTCCTTTCGGATGAGGAGATCGAGGCGCTGCGGCGTATACCGTCTGCCGATGACGGGCCAGCGGACTGAGGCATATCTCGACGCAGAGGCCCATCGACGGGCTTGCAGGAGGTTTCCACGGGAGAAGCGCATGAAGCTACGTAGGATACGCGATCATGCTGGGCATGATGGGACGGAGTGGCGCCGCGGCTTGTGGAGATACACCTCCACTCTCGGTTATGCGCCAAGGCGATGCGCTAAGGCGCGTTGTCGCCATCGGTCGCTGTGGTACACTCATCAAGATTACGGCGCTATCGTAGAGGTGGTGCGACGAAGTACGGTATTTATGTCCCCAATTTCGGACCTTATGGTGAGGCAGCGGCCGTCGCTGATCTGGCGAGAGCCGCCGAGGACGCCGGCTGGGACGGCTTCTTCCTCTGGGATCACGTCGCGGGCTGGCCGCAGCCGGCGGTTGATCCCTGGGTGGCGCTCACTGCGGCGGCGATGGTCACGACACGTCTGCGTCTGGAGACAACGGTGAAACCGCTGCCGCGCCGCCGTCCCTGGAAGTTGGCGCGCGAGACGGTCTATCTCGACAGGCTCTCAAGATGAACGTGCACAGCTCCAAGCAGCTATTGCCTACGTCGAGGACCACCGCGAGAGCGATGCGGTGCTCGACGTCGTTTGTACGGGCGTGACACCGCGTGACGATCCGGAGACAGTCACCGAGATCGTCGCTGCTTACGAACGGGTGGGTGCGACGTGGTGGCTGGAGGCGATTGCCCCGTATCGATTCGGACAGGGATTTGAGGGTGAGTGGCCGGTGGCGTTGCTCCGTGAGCGGGTCCTTCAAGGGCCTCCGACGGATCGTACCGGCTAGACACCCTTCGGCGGGCGTTGTATGGCGGGCACTATCTAGTGAAATATAAGGAGTGATACTGATGAGTGAGTCATTGACGTTGCCGACAATCACGCTGGGCGCTACGGGTATTGAGGTCAGCCGCCTGTGTCTGGGAGGATTCCACCAGGTGGAGATCTCCTCTGAGATCGTGGATGATGTGGTCACGGCCTTTCTGGAGGTCGGGGGTAGCTATATCGAGACGGCGCGGAGCTACGGTGGGGGCGCCTCGGAGGAGAAGCTGGGGCGGGTGCTGGAAGGGCGGCGGGACCAGGTGGTTCTCGCCAGCAAGAGCGGCGCCAGGGATGCCGTCGGGATCTGGCGCGAGCTGGAGGCGAGCCTGAAAGCATTGCGCACGGATCACATCGAGTTTTACTTCTTCCACGGGGTCAACACGCTGGAGGAGCTGGATACCATCACCGGACCGGGCGGTGCGATGGAGGCCTTGCTTGAGGCCAAGGAGGAAGGCTTGATCTCTGGAATGGGCTTCAGCAGCCACCGCCCGCCTCAGATGTACATGGAGGCTATCAAGCGCATTCCGCTGTCGGTGATCCTGATCTGGGATAACTACCTGGAGGAGCAGTGGATCCCCGAGATTCAGAACGACGTCTATCCACTGGCCCGGGAGAAGGGCGTGGGCATCACGGCGATGAAGCCGTTGGCCGATGGTTTCCTCTATCAAGCGCCGGAGCTGGCCCTGCGCTATGCGTTGGGATCCGGCTCTGAGGTGCTGGTCTGCGGTATGAACCGGGTGGAGCATGTGAAGGAAGCGGCTCGGGCGCTGGCCAAGGGCCCGTTGAACGAGGAGGAGCGTGCGGCAGCGCTGCGGGATGCACCGGAGCTTGGGCGCTACGTTTGTCGTCAGTGCGGCGTCTGCTCGGAGGAGCTGATGGCGCTCTTCCGGCTGGAGGGCCACGTCGATCGGCAGATGATCGACTATCTGCCGCACGATCCCGCGGATTACGCGCTGCGATTGCGGCTCGCCGGTTGGTTCGATCTTGCCGATATCGCCCGTGAGCGGTTTGCCGCGTCCGGATTGGATGCGAATGCGCTGCAGAGTGAAGCCGCGACCATCACCTGTCCCTACGGCATTGACGTTGCCCGCAAGGCGAAGTTTGCGCTGGCCAAGCTGCAGGGTGAGAAACTGAGCGTCCTGTAGCACCATAACGTCGGCAAGCGTAACTCATTCAGGATGCCGCGGCACCGGCGACGCGGCGTCACAATCCCTTTGCCGGGGTTGTGGCGCCGCGTGGTCGTGGACCTCGTACATAGCCGGACCATCCTGTTTCGCACCAGCATCTCCCAAGTCGGCATCTGAGCCAAGGTATGGGTGACCCATGGGTAAATCACAGCGTTTGGAGGATCGACTCGCCTCACTGGGGGCGCTTCGGGCTGACCCGACCTCAGAAGAGAGTCTCCAGGCCCTGCAGAAGGCGCTTACCTCGAAGGCAAATCACGTGGTCGCGCGGGCGGCCGAGATCGTCGGGGAGTTTCAGTTGACGGAGCTCGAGGGCGACGTCGTGGCGGCCTTTGATCGCTTCATGACGAACGCGCAGAAGACGGATCCGGGCTGTGCCGCGAAGACGAGTATCGTCGAGGCGCTTTACCGCATGGAGGCCTACCAGCCTGACATCTTCCTGCAGGGGATCGGGCACGTACAACTGGAGCCGGTCTACGGGGGCAAGGAGGACACGGCGGCGAAGCTGCGTGGCGTCTCCGCATTGGGGCTCGTGAGGATCAATTACCCGAATGTGATGCTGCAGCTTGCGCAACTGCTCGCGGACCCAGAAGCCGATGCTCGGATGTCGGCGGCCCGGGCGGTCGGTTACTCAGGGCTTGACGCAGGGGTCCCACTTCTCAGGTTCAAGTCCCTGATTGGCGACCCGCATCCGCAGGTACTCTGCGAGTGCTTTACGGCGCTCCTGCAGCTGTCGCCGGAGCCGTCGCTCTCGTTTGTGGCGGGGTTTCTGCATCAGGACGATGTCGCGGTGCAGGAGGCCGCCGCCGTCGCATTGGGCGAGTCTCGACTGGTCCAGGCCTTACCCTTTCTCGAGACGGCGTGGGAGGATGCAGTCGATGACGACCTCCGACGGGCGCTGCTCTTTGCCATTGCTTTCCTGCGCCACGAGCGGGCGCTCGACTTTCTGCTTTCCTTGGTGAAGAAGGGTGGGCGTTCGGGGGAGGACGCACTGGCGGCGCTGGGGATGTACCGGGGCGACCCACGTGTCTGGGAGCGTGTCGAGGCGGTGTTGGGCGAGCGGGACCGTGCTGGCTGAGCGTCAGACGCCGAGGGTCGGCGTGGAGCGCGCGGCCTATCGGGCGACGTGATGACCTTCTCTGGCGAGGATATCAAGGGGAAGTCGACGATGCACCACCGTGAACTGGGCGCCACTGGTGTCCTGATCTCCGAGGTAGGGATGGGGTGTAATCGCCTAGGTGAAGCCAATGTGCCCGACGCGCACTGGATCGAGCTGGTGAGGCGTGCGGTGGATCTCGGCGTCAATCTCTTTGACACATCAGAGTCCTACGGCTGGGGACGGAGCGAGGAGATGCTTGGCAGGGCTCTCGAGGGGCGCCAGGATGTGCTCATCGCCACCAAGATGGCCCGAATCCGAGAGACCGGAGCCCATGACTTTTCGTGTCAGCGGATGGTCGCGCAGGTTGAGGGCAGCCTTCGACGGTTGCGGCGGGACGTGATCGATATCTACCAGCTGCACAGCCCAACCCGAGAGGCGCTGGAGCGGTACGATTGGGCTGCGGGCATGGCGAAGCTGAAGGCACAGGGCAAGATCAGGTTTGCTGCTGTGGCTGTGCGTGACGAAGCAGATGGGATCTGGCTCATGGAGGAGGGCCTCGTGGACGTGCTTCAGATCACCTACAACATCTTTCACAGCGAGCCGGAGTCACGTCTGTTCGACCTGGCGTTGGCGAAAGGGGTGGGACTTCTGTGCCGAATGCCTCTGGCCCGCGGAGTCCTTACGGGCAAGTTTGCGCCGGATCAGGAAGTCGACGAGGGGCATCGTGCGCTCCTGGACGGCGATCGGATGTGGGAGAATATCCGTAGGGCCGAGGATCTGAGATCGATCGCGGCGGAATTCCCGGGTGGTATGACCCGGATGGCCCTGCAGTTTAGCCTAACGCCCAGAGCCGTCTCCGCCGTCATCCCAGGGGCCCGCAAGATCAGCCAGCTTGAGGAGAATGTCGCCGCGTCGAACGGCAGCGGGTTGCCGCCGGACGTGCGCGCTGCTGTTCGGGGCGTGCAAGAGACGTGGTCCTAGGCACGCGGCTCCTGCTTGGTAGGGCACCTCTCGATCGATGAAACGGGCAGCCCCCGAGGGTCTAGACCTTCGGGGGCTGCTGTTGACCGCTGGGCTACGGAACACCGTAGCCCTCATCCTGTTGTTATTGGAAGATGCGGATCAGGCCCTTCAGCAGATGCGTCAGCCGAGATGTGCGCTCAAGCTGCAGGCGCTCCCTGCTGCGGTCCCGTATCTTCTCCTCTGCAATGATCCTTGCCGTGAATATCGGCTCGATGTTGTTTTCCATCGTTCTCAACCTCCTGTGTCCTTTCCCATGGCCTGAACCTGTGACGGCCCAAGCGCTCCTTTCGTGTCTGTGAGCAACAACCCACCTCGCCTACAGGCGAGGCCCCTCGTTGCGTTGGGCAAACCCAGCAAAAAAGGACACCTCGACTTCGGTGTCCTTCTTTCACGCCTGCGAAGTTAGCTGTCGGACTCGGGCCAAAGAAGATAGCCCTCCATCGAGGCTTACGCCCCATGATTCGCCCCACACAATTGGTTCCTCCGCTGGATGCCCACACGGACATCCATTCGGCGGTGCGTTCTCTAGCTTGTCCAAGTTCGGTTGCTGCTCTATCAACTTTCGACAATCAACATGTTACCCGGATGCTGGTGTAAGTCAAGGGCGCGCCTAAGAGTGAAGAGCGTGACTGCTCAGAATCTGGGGTGAAAAGCCGACTCCAGATGGAGGAGGCCTGCACTTAGGGTATTGCGACAAGCTATGGTAGAATGTCCGTATGCGCGCGCTTACGCCCGTTCTCGGGACTCGAGATCTGGCGGGGGATTCTCAATAGGCGCAAGGGTGCGGGAGGCGATGTGCTGAGCGCGCGCTGTGTACTGCCCAATCAACTACTCAATCTATCGTTCTACATGCAGAGGAGGCATTTGGATGGCACTGACGTTGGAATGGCAAGATCGCATACGTGCTTGGCGCGAGGAGCTGCCACGGCACTTCTACCACCCTTTGGGCGCGGTGGCCCTGGAGGGGTTCGTGACTCGGGAGCAGCTGACGCCGGAGGAGGCGATGGCGCGGGAGTTCGCGCCGATGGACCCCGGCACCCGGTGGGGCGCGAAATGGGAATACGGTTGGTTCCGTGGCGCCTTCACGCTTCCGGAGGCCGCTGCGGGCAAGCGCATCGCTCTGGCGGTCGATGTGGGAGGCGAGAGCATCATCTTCGTGAACGGCGAGCCCGCGGGCGCACGCGATCGCATGCATCGTGAAATCACATTGGCCACGTCGGGCGAGCCCGGCGCGCGTTACGAGATTCTCATCGAGGCCTATGCAGGACACGGACCTCGTGTCGCCAGCATCGGCCCGACGCCCCCGGATCGCGAGACGGTGCCGGAGCCCGGTCCTACCCAGGCTACGGTCGGGGAGACCACCTTCGGCATCTGGCAGGAGGAGGTCTATCAATTGTGGGTCGACGTCGAGACCCTCTGGCAGACGCGGGAGAACTTGGACGAGAACAGCCTCCGCCTCATGGAAATCGACCGGGGGCTGCGGGACTTCACGCTCACCGTCGACCCTGAGCTCCCACGGGAGATGATGCTGGAGACGGTGCGCGAGGGCCGCAAGCGGCTGCGCCCGTTGCTGACCTGTGTCAACGGCTCAACGGCTCCGGAGATGTTCGCTTTCGGACACTCGCACATTGACGTCGCGTGGCTCTGGCCACTGGCCGAGACCGAGCGCAAGATGGGGCGGACGATGGCCACCCAGCTGGCGCTGATGGAGGAGTATCCGGAGTACATCTTCGTTCAGAGCCAACCGCATCTTTACCGGATGGCTGAGGAGCGATACCCAGAGATCTACAAGCGGCTTAAGGCTGCCGCGGAGCGGGGACAGCTCATCCCGGAGGGGGCGACCTGGGTGGAACCCGACACCAATATCTCTGGTGGCGAAAGCCTGATTCGCCAGTTTGTTCACGGGCAGCGCTTCTTCCGAGATGAGTTCGGAGTCGAGTGCGAGATGCTTTGGCTGCCTGACGTCTTCGGCTACTCGGGCGCCCTGCCGCAGATCATGCGAGGGTGCGGCGTGAAGTACTTCTCCACTCAGAAGATCTTCTGGGCTTACCACGGCGGCGCGCCCTTTCCCTACAATACCTTTATCTGGGAGGGCATCGACGGCTCCGAGGTCTACGTCCATCTTCACAACGACTACAACGCGCGCATGAATCCGGAGAGCGTCATCGGTCGGTGGAACGAGCGGGTGCAGAAGGATGGATTCTCGACCCGGCTCTATCCCTTCGGGTATGGCGATGGCGGCGGCGGTCCAACGCGCAATCACCTGGAGTTCGCGCGGCGTCTCAAAGATCTCGAGGGCGTGCCCAAGGTCAGGATGGCAGCGCCAAAGGCGTACTTCGAGGATCAGGAGGCCAAGGGGTGGCCCGAGGTGCGGTACGTCGGCGAGCTCTACTTCCAGGCGCATCGCGGCACCCTCACCTCACAGGCCCGCACGAAGCGGGGAAATCGCAAGAGCGAGTTCGCGCTGCGGCGCGCGGAGCTCTGGGGCGTGGCAGCGCGAGCGCTGGCTGATTTCGAGTTTTCGGCTGCGTTGCTCGATGAGGCGTGGAAGGGCGTTTTGCTGAACCAGTTCCACGACATCCTCCCGGGCTCGTCGATCGAGCGTGTCTACGAGGAGGCGGAGGCGCTGTACGACGAGGTCATCGACGCGGCGGACTGCGTTGCGACGGATGCGGCGATGGCTCTAACGCGGGGCGATGAGGGGATGACGGTGTTCAACGACCTCTCCTGGTCGCGCAGTGGGCTGGTGCCCTTGCCCGACGGCTTCGACGGCGCTGAGGATGACGCCGGAGCGCCGCTGCCGGTGCAACGCGTCGGCGACGACCTGCTCGTGGAGGTCACGGTTCCCTCGTGTGGCTGGACCACCGTGCGAAACACTGCGGCTGCCGATGTTCCGAATACGCTTAAGGTGAACGAGCGGCTGTTGGAAAACGCCCATCTTCGCGCCGAGTTCAACGAGCGCGGTGAGATCGTGAGCCTCGTTCACAAGACGTCCGATCTGGGCGAGCTGGCGGTAGGCCCGTGCAACAGCTTTGAGATGTACAAGGATGTGCCGAGCCGGTGGGATGCCTGGGACATCGACAGCATCTATGAGGAGACGCCCGTCCCGTTGGATGAGCCGGCGGAGATCGAGGTGCTCTCGGAGGGACCGCTGGTCGCAACGCTCAAGGTCACCCGTAAACTGCACAATTCGGTGATGTCGCAGGAGATCAGCCTCCGGCGCGATAGCCAAAGGCTGGACTTCAAGACCACGATCGACTGGCAGGAACGGCACAAGCTGCTGAAGGTGGCGTTCCCGGTCAACATCCATGCGAATGAGGCTACGCACGAGATCCAGTTCGGTTACATCGAGCGCCCAAATCACCGGTCCCGGCCCTTCGATGCCGATCGGTTCGAGGTGGTGAACCACAAGTGGTCGGCGCTGGTCCAGGGTAACGGCGGCGTCGCTGTGCTGAACGACTGCAAATACGGCGTCAACGTTCTCGACAAGGCGATCAAGCTGACGCTTCTGAAAGCGCCCCTGGCCCCGGACATGCACGCGGATCTAGGCGTTCAGGAGTTCACCTACGCGCTGTACGTGTGGGACGGCGCCTTCGCCGATAGCGATGTCGTGCGCGAGGGCTACGATCTCAACGCGCCGTTGATGACCGCGCCGGGAGATGCCGGCACGCACTCACTCTTCGAGGTCGATGCGCCGAGTGTCGTGATCGAGACGGTAAAGCCGGCGGAGGATGGCTCTGATGACGTCATCGTTCGCCTCTACGAGTCCAAGCGCATGGGCGTGCGCTGCAACCTGAAGACCGCGTTGCCGTGCAGGGCGGCCCGGGCCACCGACATGTTGGAGGAAAGCACGATCGAAGAGCTAGCGTGCGAGAACGGTGTCGTGCCGTTGAAGTTCCGCCCCTTCGAGGTGAAGACAGTCCGCTTGACGCTATAGGCCTAGGCCTAGGCGTGAGCTTTGGTTCCGGAGGCTTCGCGCTCGCAGGGGTGTCCCACGACAGTCTGTGTGGGATGCCGGCGGCGCGAAGCCCCCGGTGTATCTATGTGTTGATTTCGGGTGGCGACCCCGCAGGAGGGTTGATCTATGGCCTCTGATGATCTCGTCCGCGCGGCGTGGCGAGCGGGCACGATGATCCCCGCGTTCAACGTGCCCTATCTCCCGATGCTGGAGCCCGTGGTCCGCGCGGTGGTTGACCAGAACGCGCTGGCCTTCATTGAGACGGCGCGTATCGAGTGGCGGACGTTTGAGTGCTACGGACCGGCTGCCGTGCAGGAGGCTTTCACACGGTACGCCGATCCGAGGCACGTGCGGCTGCACCTCGACCACGTCCCGGTGATCGATGAGGACGGGCTGGAGGTGGATTACCTTCCGATCATCCGCAGGGCGATCGACCTGGGCTATGATTCGGTCATGGTCGACGGCTCGCGGCTGGATCTCGAAACCAACATCGCCGCAACGCGCACGGTGGTCGAGATGGCCCACGCGGCGGGAATCCCCTGTGAGGCTGAGCTGGGGGCTATCCTGCGGGAGGGTGCCGGGCCGCTGCCACCCTATGACGAGCTCTTCCGATCGGGCCTTGGGTTCACCGATGTGGGGCAGGCTGCGCGGTTCGTGGAGGAGACCGGGTGCGACTGGCTGTCGGTCGCCGTTGGGAACATCCACGGTGCCGTCTCTAAGGCGTACAAGGATCGGAAGAAGACGGAAGCGCGGCTGAACCTCGACCATCTTGCGCGCCTGAGGGAGGTCACCGGGATACCGCTGGTGCTTCATGGCGGCTCGGGCGTGCGGCGTGACGATGTCTTGGCCGCGATCAAGGTGGGCATTGCCAAGATCAACGTCGCGACGGAGATCCGGCAAGCCTACGAGGAAGGGCTGCGAACGGGCAGGGGGCTTGAGGCCGCAAAGGAAGCCGTCTACGCGCGGACCGTCTGGCTGATTCGGGATCATTTCGAGGTCGCCGGATCGCGCGAGGTCGTGCTGGAGGCCGGCGAATGAGTTTGTTGGGCATCGACGTTGGGACGACCGGCTGCAAGGCAGCCTGTTTTGACCACGATGGTGTTCTGCTTGCGTCGGCCTATCGCGAATATGACGTGCGACATCCGCAACCCGGCTGGGCAGAACTGGACGCTGCAGCGGTCTGGTCGGAGGTAAAGGCTGTGATTGGCGAAGTCGCGGCGAGCGTTGGCTCGCGCGCCATCGAGGCCCTCTCCGTCTCGTCGTTGGGGGAGGCCGTCGTGCCGGTCACGGAGAGCCGAGATATCCTGGGGCCGTCCATCCTCAACTTCGACGTGCGTGGCGCGGCGTATCTGCCGTCTCTGAGGAACACGATCGACGATGGCACGCTCTACGCGATCAACGGCAACACGCTGGGCAACCACTACGGACTGACCAAGCTGCTATGGATCCGAGATGAAGCGCCGGCACGCTATGCTCAGGCCGACAAGTTCCTGCTGTGGAGCAGCTTTGTGGCCTATATGCTCGGCGCCGCTCCGGTCGTGGATTACTCGCTGGCCAATCGGACACTTCTGTTCGATGTAGAGCGGAAAACCTGGTCCGAGAGGCTGATCGATCTCACCGGGCTGGACCGGTGCAAGCTGCCCGAGACGGCACCGTCCGGCAAGGTGGTGGGCACCGTGGCCCCGCACGTGGCGGCGGAGCTCGGGCTTTCCGCGGATGTCAAGATCGTGACCGGGGCGCATGATCAATGCGCCAATGCCGTCGGCTGCGGCGTGGTCAGGGAGGGACGGGCCGTCTACGGCATGGGCACCTTTCTCTGCGTCACTCCAGTCTTCGCCGAGCGCATCGAGGCCGATACGATGATCGAGCGCGGCCTTAACACCGAGCATCATGCTGTCCCCGGCAAGTACGTGAGCTTTATCTATAACCAGGGTGGATCGCTGGTGAAATGGTATCGTGATACCTTCGCGGCGGAGGAGCACAGACAGGCCGAGGCCGCGGGACGCGATGTCTACGCTAAGCTCTTTGCGGAGGCGCCTCAGGAGCCAAGCGGGCTGCTGGTGCTCCCTCACTTCACCACGACCGGCCCGCCCGACTTCATCGCTGCCTCCAGCGGCGTGATCGCTGGCCTGCACCTTGAGACGCCGCGGGGCGCGATCCTGAAAGGCATCATCGAGGGCGCCACGTTCTATCTTCGGGACTGCGTCGAGACGCTACCAGCGACGGGCATACACATCGAGGACTTCCGTGCCGTCGGTGGGGGCAGCAAGTCCGATCTCTGGGTGCAGATGTCGGCGGATATCCTCAACCGCCCGCTTACGCGACCGGTGGTGACGGAAGCGGGCGCGTTGGGCGCGGCGATTATAGCCGGCGTCGGTGCCGGGGTGTTCGACTCGTTTGAGGAGGGCAGCGAGGCGATGGTCTCGCTGGAGCGCACGTTTGAGCCCGATCCCCGCCGCCACGTTCTCTATGAGCCCTGGTTTGAGCAGTACAAGAGGCTGTGGCCTTTGATGCAGGAGTTTCTGAGGGAGCAGGCAGCGCTGCAGGCGCCAGGGTAGCGTGCGCGCTGGGACGTGAGCGGGTGTGGTCGACCGCGATTACGCATCGATTCCCGCCGAGGCAAGGCGCGTTAGCTCTGGGGACGAAATACGACGACTTCATGGCGATGCCGGATGCGTAACAGTAACATGGTCGGTCTGCCCGTGCTGCAAGCGCCTCGATAAGGTTACCATCCACGGATTGCGCTATCGCCAGGCCGTGCTATGCTCCGACGAAGGAATCTTGGGCACAACCGCGCTCTCACCCATCGAGCGCCTCTCAACTCTGAGGTAGTCTATGCGCCAACGCCGTTACGATCTTGACGGTCCCTGGTTCAAGGGCAACACCCACATTCACAGCACGGCCTCCGATGGCGGCTTGACGTTCCGCGAGCTTACGGATGCCTATGCCGGTGCAGGCTATGATTTCTTGGTGCTCACGGATCACTGGGTGACCTCCGATGTAGGTGCGCGCGATGACGGTGGGACGGCCCCCCTGCTGTGGCTTGATGGAATTGAGCTCGATGGTTTTGATGAGCAGGGCAGCTACTACCACGTAGTCTGCATTGGGCGCTTCACGTCGCTCGAGCTCGAGATGGGCTTCCCTGCAGCATTGCAGGCTGCCCGCGATCAGGGCGGGCTGCTGATCCTGGCGCACCCTCTCTGGACGGGAAACTCGTTTGCCGAGGCGTGCCGGTGGGGGTTCGACGGGGTCGAGATCTACAACCACGTCTGTCGCTGGCTCAATGGCAAGGGGGATGGATTGGCGTACTGGCAGGCGATGCTGCGTGACGTGCCGACGACACTCGCCGTGGCGAGCGATGATGCCCATATCAAGCCCGAGCATCCCGGCTGGAACGGCGGCTGGGTGATGGTCCAAGCGCCGACGCTGACAACCGATGCGATTCTGTCGGGCCTGCGAGCCGGGAACTTCTACAGCACCACCGGACCGGTGTTCGAGCGGATAGAGGTGACGGGCGATCACGTCCGTGTCGAGACGTCGCCGGTGAGTTTCATTCGGCTGGTAGGCCCGGCCTATCTCGGGCAGCGGGTGGGTAGTTTCGACGGCCCGCTGTTGGCAGGGGGCGACTTCGAACTGCCGGAGGCATGGCCTTATGCTTACCTTGACATCGAGGATGATCGGGGCCGGCGGGCCTGGACGAACACGCTGTGGGTCGACGCGTAGGCCTTCAGACTCGTGATGGGAATTCAGGTGCAATTGTCGTGCAAAGGGATGCCGCGGTGGTCTGATGGCATCGTTACGGTAGAGGAGGACTGATGGCGAGCATGGATCCGAATAGGCCCAACATTGTCTTTGTGCTGACGGATGACCAGGGCCATTGGGCCATGGGATGCGCCGGAAATGATGAGGTGCAAACCCCCAACCTCGACCGTATTGCCAGAGTGGGCATACGCTTTGAGCATTTCTTCTGTGCCTCTCCGGTCTGCTCCCCGGCGAGGGCCTCGATCCTGACCGGACGGATTCCGTCGCAGCACGGCGTTCACGACTGGATCCGCAAGGGGAACCTTCTGGATGGCAGGGTACCGGGCGCCGGTTGGGACGACGACCGGGAGATCGAATACCTCCGGGGCATGACCGCCTACACCGAGATACTGGCGGCGAACGGTTATCGGTGCGGAATCAGCGGCAAGTGGCACCTCGGCGACAGCCTCAATCCTCAGAAAGGATTCTCCTACTGGCACATCTTCCCCTACGGCGGCGGCAGCTACTATGGCAGCCCCATCATCCGCGAAGGGAAGATCGATCGGGACCCCCGCTATCTCACCGACGTCATCACCGAGGGTGGCCTGAGGTTTTTGGACGCCCAAACCGACGGCGACGCCCCCTTCTATCTGAGTGTTCACTACACGGCGCCCCACTCACCGTGGCACGCGGGAGAGCATCCCCAGGAGCTCGTGGATCTCTACGCGGGTTGCGCCTTTGACACCTGCCCGGAGGTCCCGGGCGGGCATCCGTGGCAGATCAACAGCGCGCCGCGGGGCAGCGGTGAGCGGCGGCGAGAGCTGCTGAGCGGCTACTACGCCGCGATCTCAGGTGCGGATCGAGGGGTCGGTCAGATCCTAACCAAGCTGGAGAAGATGGGTGCATTGGAGAACACGCTGATCGTCTTTACTGGCGATAACGGGATGAATATGGGGCATCACGGAATCTGGGGCAAGGGCAACGGCACGTTCCCACAGAACATGTACGATACCTCGGTCAAGGTCCCGATGTTGATCGCACGGCCCGGGCATGTGCCGCATGCGGTCGAGACGCAGCACCTGCTGAGCCATTACGACCTGATGCCGACGCTTCTGGACTACCTTGGACTGGATAACCCGGTTGCGGACGACCTTCCCGGCCGGAGCTTCGCGCCGCTCTTGCGTGGGGATCCACTTCCCGAGCGTGAGCATATCGTTGTTTTCGATGAGTACGGGCCGGTTCGGATGATCCGCACGAAGGCGTGGAAGTACGTCCAGCGGTATCCCTACGGGCCCGATGAGCTCTACGATCTCGTCAACGATCCGAATGAGGAGCACAATCTGGCCGGCGATCCAGACCAAGCGGTTCGCAGGCGGACGTTGGAGGCTGAGCTGGAAGCCTGGTTCGTACGCTATGCGGACCCGAGGCTGGATGGAACCCGGGAACCGGTGACAGGCAAAGGGCAGGTCGACCTGGCCGGCGTCGCCGGTGAGGGTCGCCGTGCCTTTGAGGACGACTGGTGGTACATCGACGAGGATGGCGTCCGACGGGATGATAAGGTCTGGTTCATTGGCAAGATCATCGAGAAGAGAGAAAGGAGTTGAGAATTACCTATGGCACCGAAGAGACACTCGTATAAGCGACCGGCTTCGCTGGAGCGCTTCTACTACGGAGCGACCTACTACCCCGAGCACTGGGCGGATGCTGAGCGCGAGGAAGATCCAGCTCGGATGGCGGAGGCGGGCTTCAACTGCGTCCGTATGGCGGAGTTTGCATGGGACCGCATGGAGCCGGAGGAGGGCGTCTATGACTTCTCCCTCTTCGACGAAACGATCCGGCGCCTCGGCGCCCAGGGGATTGACACCATCTTGGGCACGCCGACGGCGACGCCGCCGCGCTGGCTGACGCTGGCGCATCCCGAGATGCTACGGGTCGACGCCGACGGCGTCCCTATGCAGCACGGATCGCGACAGCACGTCTGCCCGAGCAGCGCAGTCTTTCGAGAGCATTCCCGGAAGATCACTCGTGCGATGGCTGAGCACTTTGCCGACAATGAGCACGTGATCGGCTGGCAGACCGACAACGAACTGAACTGCCACTTCTCGGAGTGCCATTGCGCCAACTGTCAGGCCGAGTTCCAGGCCTATCTACGAAGCACCTACGGCGACGATATCGCGGCGTTGAACACGGCGTGGGGCAATAGCTTTTGGTCGCTCACCTACCGCGGGTTCGACGAGATTCCCACGCCCAAGAACAGTAAGCCTGCCTATGCCAATCCGGCACATCTGCTCGACTACTATCGCTTCATCTCCTGGAACGTGACGCGCTTCCAGCATGAGCAGGTTGAGATCCTGCGCGAGGTGCAGCCCCGCTGGTTCGTCATGCACAATGGCACCTTCGCGCACATCGACTACCGGGGGCGTTTCGGCGAGGACCTGGATTTCTTGGGCTACGACATCTACCCCTTCTTCGATCCCGATCCCGAGCGTCGCCCATTCACCCAGGCCTTCAATCTGGACCACACCAGAGCTTGGACGGGCAACTTCATGATCCCTGAACAGCAGTCCGGGCCAGGCGGGCAAGGGGGCTACTTCCACGACACCCCGGAACCCGGCGAGATGCGGCGCATGGCCTATACGTCGATCGCGCGCGGCGCCGACAGCCTGTTGTTCTTTCGGTGGCGCACGTGCCGTTTCGGCGCCGAGGAGTACTGGTGCGGTATCCTGGATCATGACAACATCCCGCGAGAGCGCTATAAGGAAGTTCAGCAGCTGGGGCAGGAGCTCAAGACCATTGGCCCTGAGGTTCTCGGCACGTCAGTGCACGTCGATGTTGGGATCGCCGCGGCAGATATGGACGTATATGACGCCCACGAGAGCCTCTCCCTCGGCCTGCCCTCTCCCAAGGACATTGCGCGGGAGATCCATGCCACGTTGATGAAGAATGGCTACGCGGTTGGATGCGTACATCCCTCCGACGATCTGAGCGGTCTCAAGGTCTACATCATCCCGCACTGGGCGCTGTTCAAGCCGGAGTGGGTGCCGAATCTGGAGGCTTTCGTCGAGAACGGTGGGCTTCTGGTCATCGGCGCTCGAACGGGGACCAAGGATTGGCGGAATAACGTCGTGTCCGATACGCCGCCTGGCGTCCTGTTCCCACTCGCTCGCGTCCGGGTCAGGAGCTACGGCCACCAGAATGCCCCTGAGAAGCGGCCCATCGGCGTGCGGTTCTACCCGACGGGTGGACGGGCGCAGTCACAGCATTGGTGGGAGTTCCTCAACCCTCTGCCCGGGACGCGAACCATTGCGAGATGGGACGGTCGACATCTCTCGCTCAAAGGAGCTGTGGTCGCCCGGAAGGTTGGGGAGGGGAACGTGATCTACGTCGGCACCTATCTCACGGCGCCGCTCGTGGAAGCGATGCTGCCGGCCCTGCAGGAGCGCTGCGAGGGGCTGACCCCTCTGTGGGAGGATGCCCCGGAGGGTGTCCACGCTGTGCTGCGAGAGGGCCCTGGGAAGCGTCTCTGGTTCTTCATCAACGACAGCGACCAAGCCGCGATCCTTCCCCGCCCTCCGGCGGGACGGGAGTTGATCAGCGGTAAGGAGAATCAGTCTCGTATATTCCTCAGCAGGAATGAGGTCGCGGTGATCAAAGAGATCCTGACCGATTGACCTATGAGGTCCGGTCTGACGCAGAGCCCCTCGCTCGTTAGCAAGGGGCTCTGCGATTTAGGGTCTGCGTGACAAGAGACGCGTCATCGCAAACCTGACGATTGCCTAACGACTTAGTTAGAATGTTTGATCTGGTCGTTGACAAAACGCGCCTTCGATGTTATTATGATGGCAGGCCAATGATGATTTGATTGCATCGGCCTTTTTTTGCCCCCCACATCTTGTGTCTTGGATGCGTCGAGAAACGAGATGGGGGTCATACACGATAAATAAGCGATGCCGAGTCATTTTGCATTGCTTATTTCCTTCTGGCGGGCCTGGTTAAGAGCACCTCGCGAGCGAAGTCATCTCGGGCTGGGGACACAGCATGAGGCTCCGGTCGGGGATCCCAGGATGTGGCAGCGGCAGTCGTGGTATTCTGCTGTGAGTACGGTTCGCCCTCCGTTTCGGTCGCCGTCTTCAGAGACCTACGCTTCTGGGGCGTCTTGTTTTGTTTGCACTTCGATGACCGCCTATAGCTGTTGACAATTGGAGCCGCAGGTTTGGCGCGGTGCAACGTGGAAAGGAGTGATCCTGGCATGGCGGTTGAGCAGGTCATCAAGCGAGACGGCGCGGTTGAGCCATTCGATCGCAAGCGCATCGAGGATGCAATTTACGCGGCGGCGCGAGCCACCGGCAATGGGGTGGGGCGGACTTGGGCGGAGACGCTGTCGTGGGCGGTGACGGCGTTGCTCGATGAGCGGGTGAACAGGGCCGGCGAGATTCCGCACGTCGAGGAGATTCAGGACATCGTGGAGGAGGTGCTGGTCAAGTCCGGCAATCCCAAAGTTGCCAAAGCGTACATCCTCTATCGTCAGCAGCGCGCGCAGGCACGCGAGACCCAACGTATGCTGCTCGACTCGGAGAAGCTGGTCGACGATTACCTCCAACGCGCCGATTGGCGGGTCAATGAGAACAGCAACATGAATTACTCATTGCAGGGCTTGAACTTCTACCTGGCCTCCTCGATCGGAGCTCGTTATTGGCTTCATCGAGTCTACCCACGTGAAGTTCAGGACGCGCACATCAACGCGGATGTGCACGTCCACGATTTGGGCATGCTATCGGTCTATTGTTGTGGGTGGGACCTGCAGGATCTGCTGGAGCAGGGCTTTGGCGGTGTCCCGGCGAAGGTCGAGAGCAAGCCGCCGCGCCATCTGAGAACTGCGCTGGGGCAGCTCGTCAACTTCTTCTACACGCTTCAGGGGGAATCCGCAGGCGCCGTGGCGGTCTCCAACTTCGACACGTTGTTGGCACCGTTTATCCACTACGATCGGCTCGATTACGCTCAGGTGAAGCAGGCCGTGCAGGAGTTCGTGTTCAACATCAATGTGCCCACACGGGTGGGCTTTCAGACGCCGTTTACGAACGTGACACTGGACCTCACGCCACCAGCGACGCTCGCCGACGAACCGGTGATCATCGGCGGCGAGCAGAGGGACGCCGTCTACGGTGACTTTCAGGCGGAGATGGATCTCATCAACCGTGCCTTTGCCGAGATCATGCTGGAGGGTGATGCACGGGGAAGGGTCTTCACCTTCCCCATCCCCACCTACAACATCACGCCAGACTTCGACTGGGAAAAGGCAGAGCTGGCCCCGATTTGGGCCATGACGGCGCGCTATGGCATTCCCTACTTCGCCAATTTCGTCAACAGCGACATGAGCCCTGAGGATGCCCGCAGCATGTGCTGCCGCCTGCGTCTCGACAACCGGGAACTGCGAAAGCGGGCCGGCGGGCTCTTCGCAGCGGCGCCGCTGACCGGGTCTGTGGGCGTTGTGACGATGAACCTGGCCCGGCTTGGTTATGTTGCGCGGAACGAGCGTGACTTTCGCGAGCAGCTAGAGCGGTTGATGGAGACGGCGAAGACGAGCCTGGAAATCAAGCGGAAGATGCTCGAGTCGCTGACACTGCGAGGCCTGTATCCTTACAGCCAGCACTACCTCCGGAACATCCATGCAGCGACCGGCGGGTATTGGTCCAATCACTTCTCAACGATCGGTCTCAACGGCATGAACGAAGCTTGCCTGAACTTCCTGGGGGTCAGCATTGGTCATCCCGACGGTCAGGCATTTGCCCTGCGCACGCTGCGGTTCATGCGGGAGGTCTTGCAGCGCTTTCAGGGCGAGACCGGGAATCTCTATAACCTGGAGGCTACGCCGGCCGAGGGCGCTACGTTCAGATTGGCAAGGTCGGATAAGGAGCGGTATCCTGACATCGTGACCGCAGGCACTGACGCCGCGCCCTATTATACCAACTCGACACACCTGCCCGTGAACTACAGCGATGATTTGTTCGAGGTGCTCGACCTTCAGGACGAGCTCCAGACTCTGTACACCGGCGGGACGGTGCTTCATATCTTCCTAGGCGAGCAGATCGACGACTGGCGCCAGGCGCGGAGGCTAGTGCGCACCGTGGCAGAGAACTACCGCCTGCCCTACTACACGCTCACGCCGACGTTCAGCATCTGCCCGGTGCACGGCTATATTGCCGGGGAGCACGAGTATTGTCCGTATGAGCATACCGCGGAGGAGCTGGCGCGGTTTGGCCGCGAGGTGCCGGTCTAGCGCGGGCGCTCAGATAGTCCATACGAAGGAGATCAGGATCATGGTTGAGACAACAAAAGGATCGAAGCAGGAAATCAAGACTGAGGTGAAGGTGCCGTGCGAGGTCTACTCGCGCATCGTCGGATACCTTCGGCCCGTGCAAGCTTGGAACAAGGGCAAACGCCAGGAGTTCCTAGAACGGAAGACCTTCGATCCCTCGGTGACGGAGGAGTCCGAAGCCTAGGGGCGGACCGCCTGTGGCAGATGGGCTTGGCGGGTTGACATAGAAGAGACGGCGAGCCAGCGCGGTGCCGCCAGGCCCGCGCTGGTTTGCGTCTCTGTATAAAGGGGAATTGAACCTGTGGATATAGATCTGAGAGGGTGGGCAAGGACATCGCTGATTGATTTCCCAGGCCACATTGCCACCGTCCTGTTTACGGCAGGCTGCAACTTCAGGTGTCCGATGTGCCATAATGCCGATTTGGTGCTGCGACCGCGGTCATTGCCGCCGGTCGCCGTCTCAGAGGTGATCGACTTTCTGCAGCAGCGAGCGGGCAAGATCACGGGGGTGGTGCTCACAGGGGGGGAACCTACGCTGCAGCCGGGCTTGGGTTCGCTGTTGACGGCTGTGCGAGATCTCGGCTATGCCGTCAAGCTTGACACCAATGGCTACCAGCCTGAGGTACTGACGGAGCTCCTTGATGCGGGTCTCCTGGACTACGTCGCGATGGACGTCAAGGCGCCTCTACCGAAGTATCCGCTGCTCGCCGGGATTCCCGATCTAAAGGCTGAGAGGATCGAGCGATCTGTGGCAGAGCTCTGCCGCCGGCGCGTCCCCTGTGAGCTGCGGACGACGGTGGTGCCCGAACTTCTGGAGCCAGATGACATCGAGGCCATCGCCAGATGGATCGCTGACCGGGAGCCACAAGACAAGCTTTCCTATGTTCTGCAGCAGTTCCGCAGCCAGGGCACGCTCGACCCCGAGCTGCGTGACGTATCTCCCTATCCGTCGACGACGTTGCATAAGATGGCTGACCTGGCACGGCGTTGGGTGCAGCCCGTTGCCGTGCGAGGCGTGTAGGCCAGACACTCATTCCTCGCTGTCGTGACCACAGGTAGGCCCTGAACTTCCTGCGTGCTTGAGGGTACCGCATCCAAACTGCGCGAAGCTGGAACTTTGCCGGCTCCGGTGGCGTCTATGAGATGAGAAACGCCTGCAATCCCATTGAAGCATCACCGGTCGCTGCCGTCGTCACCAGTGCGCTGTAAAGCGTACGTCGGCGTGGCAGCAGGAAGGAGAGCGTCCCCATGGCCCGGAAAAGGTGGCTGGTCTTTGGCATCGGTCTGTTGATCCTCTCTCTTATCGGCAGTGCCATCGCCGTAGCTTTCTACATTGAGCATCTCCCCGAGCGTCTGAGTCAGCACGAGACGATCGTCCTCGGACAGTCACGCTTGGTTCTGGGCAGCACCGCTGCGCTGCGGGTGCTCGTACGTGACACGCGCGATGGCGCGCCTCTACCGGGCGCAAGGGTGAAGGTGCTTCTCCGTCCGACGGATGTGGGTCGCTCGGGCGCTGGGCGCGCGGTCTTCGAAGGGACCACGCAGGAGAACGGCACGCTCGATGTGAGCTTCACGGTTCCCGATGATGGCGCTGGGGCGCGTGGCGCTGAAGCGCGTGGCGCCGAAGCGCACACACTCGTGGTGGAGACGTCCTCCGCGCTGGGCTCTGATCGTGTGGAACAGCCGGTCACCGTGGCCCGGGACTACCGGCTGTTGGTGACGTCAGACAAGCCACTCTATCAGCCGGGCCAGGTGATACATCTGCGCGCGCTGGCCTTGGGCAGTTTCGATCGGCTTCCGGCCGCGCACCAGGATATCGAGCTCACGGTCGCCGATGGCAAGGGCAACACCGTGTTTCGCAAGACCGTGACGGCATCGGCTTTCGGCGTGGCCTCCACCGATTTCCAGCTTGCGGACGAAGTCAATGGCGGCAGCTACAAGATCACGGCGAAGCTGGGCGACACGGTCTCCGAGAAGACAGTCACCGTCGAGCACTACGTGCTTCCGAAGTTTGACGTTGTGGTTGAGACGGACCGCACTTACTATCGCCCTGGCGAGCGCGTTGAGGGGACCTTGACTGCGCGTTACTTCTTCGGCAAGGACGTCGCAGGCGGCGCTGTGGCCTTGGAGGGCTATACCTTCGATGTCGAGCGCAACGTCGCCGTCCAGATCGAGGGCGAGACCGACGACGCAGGGGCCTTCTCCTTCGAGTTCGACCTGCCGGCCTATGTCGCCGGCAGCGAGCTGGAGGAGGGTCGCGCACGATTCTACGTTGAGGCGCGGGTCACCGACCAGACCGGCCATACCGAGGTCGGTCAGCTTTCGCTGCCGGTGGCGCAGAGCGCCTTGGTCATCGACGCCATTCCGGAGGGGGGCAGGTTGAGGCCGGGCGTCGAGAACATCCTCTACCTCCTCACAAGCTATCCCGACGGCGCCCCTGCGGAGGCCGCGGTGACGGTGACCCTCAATGACACCGGCGAGCGGCTGGTTGTGCAGACGGGGCGTTACGGCCTAGCGGAGCTTCCGATCGTGCCTACCTCCTCCTACATGAGCCTCGTCATCGAGGCGCAGGATGCCGCGGGCGCCCGCGCACGGCGGGCATTCTCGTTTGAGGGCGAGGGTGGCGACGACGCGGTGCTTCTCCGCCCGGACGGCGCCGTCTATCGCGTCGGGGACACGATGGTCCTCAGCGTGTTGTCCGCGCAGCGTCAAGGCACCGTCTACGTCGATATCGTGCGGGAGGGACAGACCGTCAGCACCCGGGCTGTCGACATCGCCGACGGACACGCCGAGATTGCCGTTGATCTCACACCGGATCTGTACGGCACGCTGGCGTTGCACGCCTACAAGATTCGTCGCAACGGGCACATCGTGAGGGACACGCGGCTCGTGGTGGTTGACGAGGCCGACGAGCTCGCGGTGAGCTTGAGGGCCGGCGCGGAGACGTATCGCCCTGGCGAGGACGCCGATCTGCACGTTCGCGTGGGCGATGGGGCGGCCGCGGGCGTCCGGGCCGCGCTGGGTCTGGCGGTCGTCGACGAGTCGCTCTTCGCACTGGCGGAGCAGGACCCTGGTTTCGCTAAGCTTTACTTTATGTTGGAGCAGGAGTTGCTGACGCCCAAGTATGAGCTGCACGGATTCAGCATCCCTGACCTCGTTCGCGATCCCTGTCGTGAGGGTGGCGATCCCGAGACCTGTCCTCCACCGTTGCGCGGGGCGCAGACCGGTGCGGGCAAAGCGGCGCTGGCCTCGGCGCTCTCGGATGCGGATCCTTTCTCCCTGCGCGCGAATTCCCACGAGCAGGCCATGGCGCGAGCACGCACCCGCCAGCATCAGCTCTATGGCGCCTTCGCTGCCACTTTGGGCGGTATGTTTGCATTGCTGTCGGTTGCCACGATGGCGCTGAGCTTTGTAAGCGTGGTGCGTGATGATCGGTTCTGGCGCAGTCTTGGCCTCGGCGTCGCCACCTTGGTGGTGATGGGCTTGAGCCTGTTCGGGATCCTGTGGCTGGCCGATGAGGTGTTCTGGCGGCTGGAGGACCTCATCCTGACCATGGTGATGGCGTCGGTGGGCTGCGCTGGGGTCGTGGGGATCGTGTCGCTAATCGTCTCGGCGATACGTCGCCGAGACGGGCTTCTGGGCATCATGATCGTGCTGTTGACGCTTGCTGTGGCGCTCGGCGTGGGCGCGATCTGGGCTGCCGCCAGGGCGGATGTCACGCCGCCTAGCTGGACCCTCTATGGGGCGTTGTTCACCAGCTTGTTGTTCCCGCTTGCTTACGTGGTGCGAGGCGCCGGTGATATCTGGCAGCGACGCGTGATCACCGGGTTGGCGGCGTTGGCGGTGGGAATCGCCTTGCTCACCGCCACGACCACCGTCGTCGCGCTTACGACCATTGGGAGGGCTCAGACGGAGAACGTGGCGTTAGCGGAGCCCGGTATGTGGGCAGCAGATGCTGAGGCCCCGGCGCTGATGGGTCGTGCCGTGATGCAGGACGCAGCGGTCGCGGTCGAGAAGAGGGTCGAGGTCGAGGAAGCAGGCGCTGCACCGCGCGAGGAGACGGCGCAAAGCTCGACCGCGCCCCGGCTGCGTCAGTACTTCCCCGAGACGATGTTGTGGCTTCCCGACGAGGTCACCGATGCCGATGGTGAGCTACGCCTCTCCTTCCCCGTCGCCGATAGCATCACGACATGGCGCGTGACCGCGCTGGCGTCGTCTCAGGATGGACGGCTCGGTAGCGCGACCGCACCCCTGCGCGTCTTCCAGGACTTCTTCATCGATCTGGATCTACCAGCCTCACTGACGGTGGGCGACGAAATCGCCGTGCCGGTCGGTGTCTTCAACTACCTGCCGGAGAGCCAGACGGTGCGACTGGAGGTCGAGGGGGCGGCGTGGTTCGAGCTTCTTGACGATCCTGTCAAGGAGATCCAGATCGCGCCAAATGAGATCGACGTCGTCAGCTTCCGCATCCGGGCGCGTGACTTCGGTAGACAGCCCTTTCAGGTGACGGCCTATGGCTCTGCCATGTCCGATGCCATCCGCAAGGAGATCCGGGTCTTCCCCGACGGCAAGGAGCTGCGTTTCAGCTCGTCGGACCGACTTTCGCCGACGGCTCCCGTCACTGAGCGCGTGCAGCTTCCCGCAGACGTGATCGCCGGGACCCAGAAGCTCACGGTCAAGATCTATCCCGGCGTGGTCAGCCAGCTCGTCGAGGGGCTGGACGCCCTGTTGCGGATGCCCTATGGCTGCTTCGAACAGACGTCATCGGCCACCTATCCGAATGTGCTGGTGCTGGACTACCTGAAGACTACCGGGCAGACATCGCCCGAGGTGCAGATGGAGGCGGAGCAGTACATCAATCTCGGCTACCAGCGTCTGATGACGTTTGAGGTCAATGGAGAGCCGGGCGGATTCAGCCTCTTTGGGGACGCACCGGCGGACCCTATGCTCACCGCTTACGGGCTGCAGGAGTTCGGGGATATGAGCCGGGTCTACGATGTGGATCCAGCCCTCATCGCCCGCATCGCGGAGTGGTTGTTCGCGCATCAGGCGTCCGACGGTTCGTGGCAGGGCGTGGCAGGGTTCCACGAGACGAACCTCACCAACCAGACCGGGCGGATCCCGGTCACGGCCTTCGTGGTCTGGGGCCTGGCCGATGCGGGCTATGGCGACGATGGGCGCACGCAGAGGGGAGCGGACTTCCTGCGCGAGTCGGCCTCACAGGCCGATACCGCGTATGATCTGGCGCTGGTCGCCAATGCGCTCGTGGCGGTCGATCTCCAGACCGGCGGCGTGAGCTCCGCCACCGCAGCGGTGCTTGATCGCCTGGCCGGCATGGCGCAACGCGAGGGGACCTCGGTCTACTGGGAACCCGGGCGCGAGACGTATATGGGCGGATATGGGATCAGCGGGCGGCTTGAGACGACGGCGTCTGTAGCTCTGGCGCTGCTGCGCGCGGGACACGATCCGGAGCTCGCCAACGCCGCGTTGACCTACCTTGTGCGGAATAAGGATACCTTCGGTACCTGGGAGACGACGTCGGCGACGGTGATGGCGCTCAAAGCCCTCATTGAGAGTGTCCGAGCAGGCACGGAGGATGTCGACGCCTCGATCACCGTGATGGTAAATGGGGCTCAGACGCGGAGGGTGCGTGTGATGCCTGAGACCCTTGACGTCGTGCAGACCCTCGTCTTCGCCGACGCCGAGCTGGGTTCAGAGAATGAGGTGACCCTGGCGATGGAGGGGCGCGGGAGCCTGATGTATCAGGTGACCACGAGCTATGTACTGCCCTGGGCATCGCTGGATCGCTATCCCGAGTTCGTCGGTGATCAGGACCTGGTGACCATCGACGTCGTCTACGACCGCACCGAGCTCTCCGTCGATGACACCGTGGGCGTTGACGTCACGGTAACCCTCAACGAGCCCGAGGGCGCCGCAGAGCAGTCGATCATCGACCTGGGCGTTCCCCCGGGCTTCTCTGTGGAGACCGAGGACCTGGCGCGGCTGGTTGCCGGCTACCGGGATCTGCCCGAGGGCTATGTGGGTGCCAGGATCCGCCGCTTTGAGCTGACGGGGCGCCAGATCATCCTCTACGTGACGGATCTAAATGGGGCTGAGCCATTGAGCTTCAACTACCGGTTGCGGGCCAAGTATCCGTTGATCGCCCAGACACCCGCTAGCAGCGCCTACGACTATTACAACCCGGCGACGGCGGGTGAGGTGGCGCCTACGACGCTGACGGTGGTGGAATAGCGGCGAAGAGGCGGCCTCACGTGGGGGGATCCGCGTTCGATGGCTGCCCCTTGGCGAGAGCGGGATAAGCCCGATACACGAAACGGCGCCGGATCATGTGTTAGGTGATCCGGCGCCTGCCTGAATACGTTCTAAGGCGGCCGGCGAATGGACCTATTTCTTCGTTAGTTGCGCACTGAACATATCGCCCGCCTTTTCCTCCGATCGATCGGTCGCGGGCGGGGGTTCCAGGGAGAGCGCTGAGATCTCCGCGCGGAGCTCAGGGGTCATCTCGATATCGAGCGCCCCAAGGGAGCCCTCCAGCTGGCTGACGTTGCGCGCTCCTATGATGGGCGCGGTGACGGCGGGGTGGGCAGCCACCCACGCGACCGCCAGACTAACAGGATCGTAACCGCGGTCTTGTGCGAACGCCGTGAAGTCACCAGCGACCTCATAGACCCACTCGTCGCCATAGCGCCTTTGGTACATAGCGTTGGTCACCAGACGCCCCTCGTCCGGACGCTTTTCGGCGCTGTACTTGCCGGTTAGGAGGCCGCCGCCGAGCGGGCTGTAAGGGATCACGCCCAGATTTTCGGCCTGAGCCATCGGCAGGATTTCCACCTCCGCCTGACGTTTGACCAAGTTGTACATCGGCTGCAGCACCTCAAAGGGGGCCCAGTTGTGCAGGGCGGCGAGGCCTAGCGCTTTCTCCACCTGCCAGGCCGCAAAGTTGCTGGCACCAGGGTAGAGGATTTTGCCCTGTTTCACAAGGTCATCCAGCGCGCGCAGCGTCTCCTCCAGTGGTGTCTCCTCGTCGAAGCGATGGATGAAGTAGACGTCGATGTAATCGGTGCCCAGGCGGCGCAAGCTGCCCTCGACGGCCTGCATGATGTGCCGGCGATGCGCACCGCGGGCGTTGACGTCCTCGCCCATCGGGAAGTAGACCTTGCTGGTGATCACGATCTCGTCGCGACAATCGCGGATGAGGTTGCCCAGGATCTCCTCTGCGCGTCCCTGCTGATAGACGTTTGCCGAATCGAAGAAGTTGATGCCGGCGTCGCGACAACGATTGAACATCGCCGCGGACGTGGCCTCATCGGCGTCCCCGCCGAACGACATCGTGCCGAAGCAGAGTGATGAGACCTTTACACCGGTCCTTCCGAGTGTCCTGTATTCCATATGCCCTCCTTAATGGTTCTCAAGTAACCTTAATGGATGCTACGCCGGTCAAGCACCCCGGCCTTGCCACGTGCCGTCGGGGATGACCCCTCCTGGGTGGCTGACGACCCTTGCCTCGCCCGCCAGAGGTTGCTCTTTTCCGGGGCCTCAAACTTGAGGAAGATCTCTGTGGCGGCGCTCAGGTCGCTATAGTACCCTCGATAGCGCGGCGGCAGCAGGGCCGCGATCTGGTACATCATTTCGTCGACAACCTGTTGTCGTACAGGGCCTGTGATCTTGACGCCTCGGGTGTCCACGTGGAAGGGATTGCCGACAACGACGTAGAAGTCAGTGCGGCGCAGACGCTTGAGGTTTTGCGTAAACGTCTCCCCGCCATAGCACGCGATGGGCCAGATCGGCGCGCCGCTGCGCTCCGCCATCAACACGACGCCCGGCTTTCCCTGCTGGAGGCGCCCGTGATGGCTGCGGGTGCCCTCCGGCGTGATGAAGAGAATGCGGCCCTCCTCCAGCGCGCGCAGGCCCTTGCGCAGCGCCGTGACATCGACTTCGTCGCGCTCAATTGGGATCAGGTCCCAGTTCGTGAAGAGCGTTCTGAAGAGGAGATTGTTCCAGTTCTCGGCTTTCGAGTAACCAACCCCGAGATCGCTGGGGATGCGCGGGTAGATGATGGGGAGTTCGAGGAAGTTCACGTGGTTGACGATGATGATGATCGGTCCCCGTAACGGAATCTTGGTCAGGGATTTCGCGTGAACCCTGCACACGATGCCCGTCAACAGCCGGGCAACCCCGTTGAAGATGCGACGAACGATCAGTTTGGATGGCTTCATGATCAACTATCGAAGCGATGGGTCGGTGGAGGCATCAGCTCGAATGGCCGCCCTCCAGAACTGCGTTGACCGCCGCAAGCTCGTCGTCGGTGAGGTGCCAGCCGGCTGCCCTGGCATTCTCCTGTACGTGCGACACCTTGGTCGCCCCGGAGATGACCGAGGAGACTTGGGGATGCGCGAGCAGCCAGGCGTGGGCAAGCTCGGCCATCGTGTGATCGCGGGCCTGTGCCCATGCCGTTAGTTGCTCGACCCGATCGTAGTTTGCGTCAGTCATGTAGCTCTGAACATAGCGGCTGGACTCTCCCCGCGAGCCAGAGGGAGCCGATTGCCCACGCCGGTACTTGCCGGTGAGGAACCCACCGGCTAGCGGGAAGTACGGCAGAATTCCCACATTATAGGCCTGGCAGTAGGGGAGCATCTCCCTCTCCAGACCGCGCTCCAGCATGTGATAATGGTTCTGGATGGTGACAAAGGGCTCCCAACCCTGCACCTCGGCCAGCAGATTCGCGCGCGCCAGCTGCCACGCGGCGAAGTTCGAAGCTCCAATGTAGCGCACCTTGCCCGACGAGATGAGGTCGTCCAGTGTGCGCAACGTCTCCTCAATCGGAGTCTCATCATCCCAGGAATGGATCTGATAGAGGTCGATGTGGTCGGTCTGGAGGCGGCGCAGGCTGGCCTCGATGGCTGCCATGATATGGTAGCGCGAGGCACCGTAGTCGTTCGGCCCATCACCGGTTGCGTGTTCGACCTTCGTGGCGAGCACGACCCTGTCCCACCGCCCGCTCAGCGCCACACCGAGCGTTGTCTCCGAGCGACCGCCCTGATACGTGTTGGCTGTGTCGATGAGGTTGGTGCCGAGATCCAGCGCTGCGTCGACGATGTCGTTGACGCTAGCTTGGTCGACTTTGCCGCCAAACTGATTCGTGCCCAACCCGACGGTGGAGACGTGAATGCCTGTGTTGCCCAGTGATCGATATTCCACGCTATTTCTCCTATTCGTAATCGAACCTGCTCAACCGAACCTGAGAGCCGCCCAGGGGACGGAGGGAAGGAGCCGCTTGGTGTCGTGATCCGACAGCAGATCTATGATCCTCGAAATCCCTCAACCGCCGCCTCATCCTGCGACAGGATCACGCGTTCCACGCAGAGGTCGCCGGGCCAGATCTCCGGTAGGCTCGTGTCTAGCGCGCGCTGTGCGATAGGGCGCAAGCCAAGGCCCCACCGGTTGAGCCTGAGCCGCGTGATGGCAACCTCGGGCATACACTGCGATGCCTGGATGCGCAGCGTAGCGCTGAGATCGAGATCGCCCCGGAACTGCCGCGGTATGTCGAGACCGCTTTGTTCAAGGACAGAAGCGTCGGCGCTGACGTCGACGACCATCTCACCGGTATCGAATCCCACCGCGGCGCTTGCCTCACCGCTCATTTCAGCCTCTATGGCCGCCGCAATCATCCGATTCAGATCGGCCTCGGTCACGACGATGCGTACGCGCTCACCCTCCTCGATTTCCTCCAACTGCTCCAGATCCTCGAAGTCGGTGATGCGATACTCGGGCAGCGTCGGGTCTGGCGTGACTTCCACCGGTGGCGGCGGCGCCACAACGCCTAACCGCTGGAGTAGCGGTCCCACGATGGGCCATTCGGGCAGGGGAGGCAAAGCGTGGGTGTTCGCGGCGAGCGCTGGAGCTCCGGACACCGATGCAGCAGCGCGTGCCGGTGTGAGGCTCAGCAAGACAACGGAAACGATCAGCAGCGTAAGGATGCGGTGTCTGTGTGTCATAGCCTGTCATTCCTCTCAAGGCCGGCTTCAGCCGGCGCGATTCCGTACAACGCCAACGCATCGTCTGGGGCCGCCTCTCGGCGCCTGTCCCCGGACACCTAAGTCAGATCTCTATCTTGTTATCTAAATCATTTTACCGGTCGGAGACCAGAATGCAACCCTCATCCTGCGGCAGTTGCCGCTACACTTCAGCGGTTGCCTCTCCACTTCAGCGGTTGCCGCTCCACCCGGTGCGAGGTTCATCGAGGCTAGTCGTCCTCGTCAATGCCCCACCAGTACATATCGGCCAACTTACGATGCTCCTGGTGGAGGCGCACGTAGCTCTCATAGCGGTGCTCGTCGATCTCACCGGCCTCCAGCGCCTCGAGGACTGCGCAGCCAGGCTCAACGGTGTGACTGCAGTCTGAGAAGGCGCAATGCGGCACGTAGGGGGCGATGTCGGGGAAGTAGGCATCCACCTCCTCTGGATCGAGATCGAAGAGGGCCAGGGCGCGTATGCCCGGGGTGTCTGCCACCCAGCCGCCAACTTCGAGGGGCACCAGCTCGGTCACGGTCGTCGTGTGACGTCCTTTGCCCGTCGCGCTGCTGATCTCCATGACACGCTGGCCGAGGCCAGGCTCCAGAGCGTTGAGCAGACTCGACTTGCCCACGCCCGAAGGCCCGATGAGGGCGGATGTCTTCCCACGGAGCTGAGCACGCAGAGCGTCAAGGCCGTGACCGGTCAGGGCGCTGGTGTAGAGCACGGTGTAGCCGATACGCTCATAGACACCGAACAGCTCCTTGGCTTCCTCGAGGCCGACAAGATCGATCTTGTTCGCGCAGATGATGGGTGGGATCCGTTGGCGTTCTGCTCCCACCAAGAGCCGATCCAGCATCTTAAGCCGTGGGGTGGGCTTGGCACAGGACACGACGAAGACGACCTGATCGGGATTGGCGATGATGACCTGCTCTTGCTCTCGCAGGTAGCCCTGCCGATCCCAGCGGCGGGATCCGCGCCCGTAGGGCAGGGGTTTGAGGCGCGCCAGGGCGCGCTCACGGTCATAGACCTCTTCGATGATGTTGCTGCCGTCGGGCAGCGCACGCCACTGGACGCGGTCCCCGACAGCGACAATCGTCGTGTCGCTCCGTTCCCGCTTGAGACGGCCCCGGATTCGGGCGACGACCTGCTCGTCGTCCTCTGTGAGTAGTGTGTAAAAGCCGCTCTGTGATTTGATGACGAGTCCGTCCCGCACTTGCGTGTTCTCACTCATAAGATCGGGTCAAATGCGCACCTCACTCTCTTTGCCGTTCTCGAAGCTGATTGTACCGACAACCTCGTTGTCGGCAACCTTGAAGGGCGCTGGGCGATGGACCCGTCTGCCAATCGCTGCTCCAACGATGGTGCGCATTCCAGAAGGC
>JBNGCP010000017.1:0-19927 GCA_049974845.1 Anaerolineae bacterium
GATCTTGAGAGATCGCGCCGCACCGCACGGCCTTATAGCGTACGCTACGGTTGCAGCGTTTTTCGACGCGCTATGGAATGCAGAGCACCTGACCGGGGAAGATGAGATTCAGGTTGTAGATCTTGTTAGCCCGGCCAATAGCGTAGATGCTCGATCCGTAGCGGACGGCAATTGCGGTCAGGGTGTCGCCGCGCCGCACCGTGTGATAGAAGCGGCAGCCTGTCGAGGGCGGCGGGGTGGGCACCGTGCCACCAGGCGTGAACTGCCGCACCGCGACAGGTCCGGGCGGAATCGGTGACCACGGAGCCACCGGAATGGCCAACTTCATCCCAACGTAGATGCGGTTGGGGTTGACGATGCCGTTCTGCGTGGCAATCGCGCTCGGCTTCGTGGCGTAGGCGCGCCCGATTGAGTAGAGCGATTCACCGGCGCGAACGACGTGATATCCCTGGATCGTGCCACAGGGCGGCGGCGTGGTCGTGGTCGGAGGTGGTGTTGTCGTCGTTGGAGGCGGCGTCGCTTCGCCTGGCACGGTGACGGACGCGTTTTGAGCCGATGCGGGGATCTGCGCACCCCCCGAGTCAGCGAGCAGCACGTTGGAGAATGCCACGTCCGACGTGCCCGACGCGCGTCCCTTGAAGGTGATCGTGGCCAGCGTTCCACTCCCACTCACCGGACCGTGGGTCGGCATCTGGGAGATGGCGAAGTCGATCACACCCGTGGTGTTGTCGGCCTCGTTCTGGGCCACGAAGTCTGGGCTCAGGAAGTCTCCGAACCCGACCTGCACCTCGGCTGTTCCGGCATCGGCATCGACGACCTCCACGATGTTGGGGTCAAACGTGATGTGGAACTCTACCCCAAAGAGGTTGGTCACGTCTTCCACCATCACGCTTACCACCACCTGATCGCCGACATCGACGGTTGAGGACGCCGGCACGAGCTTGACCACGGGGTCAGCCGCAAACACCGGCGCGGAGGGAATTCCAAACAGCGTGACTAAGAGCGTAACGAAGGTGAACAATCTGAGCGTTTTACTGTTTTTCATCGGTGATCACTCCTCATCCCTTTCTGGCTACCAAGCAATGGGTCCGTAGCGGCCGAAGTTTCCCGCGGCGAGCGTCAGATCGTAGATGTTGACCGTGCCATCATCGTTGATATCCGCTGCGCTGGTGGTCGGCAGCCCTGTCAACCCATATTGACTGATGATGGTCACAATGTCAAGTATGTTAATGTTGTTGTCGTTGTTGACATCGCCGCCGAGGATGGTGATCGTCCCCAGATTGACAGCCGCGCCGACGACATAGACGCCGCTTCGCTGTGCCCGCAGATAGCCGTTGTAGATGGCCTGCACCAGGTAGTTGCCGCCCATCGGAACTGCCAAGGGGGAGGCGAAAGTGCCATCAGGCAGTGTCGTGGTCGTGGCAATGGCGCCACCGCCAGCATTGTACGCGGTGACCAGCGTATCGGCATGGTCGGTGCGGGTCCCCTGCCGCAGGACTTTGCCATTGATCGTGCCCGGCGCCATAACGTTGATGGAGGGGACGGTCACGCTGTTCACGGGAACGTCGGCACCATTGGCGTCCGCGAGGATCGTGTCGGGCTGGAGCACCTCGAAACCGGGATTGCCCGCGGCAATGCCGGCCCAGGTGATGGTGGCGATCTTTCCCGTGCGGTCGGTGACGGGATCATATGAGTGGCTCATAGCGACGTGGACGCAGTCCTGCCCGTTCACGCTGACCACTTCATTCGCCGCGACGAACGGATTCGTGAAGAAACCGCTCACGACGGATACTTGGGTCCCGTTCGACGGGTTATTGTCAGCATCGTCCACCGCGACGATGGCCGGATCGAAGCAGATCCATACGTCGGCGCCGATCACGTTTAGCTGCGCCGGGTCGACGTTGTTCTGGACGGACAGACTGATGTCTGTCGTGAAGGCGCCGCCAACAACGGCTGCCCCCGACGTAACGTCACTGACGATGATGCGCGCGGTGTAGTTGGCAACCTGCGCCATAGCGGCCTGTGACGTCAGACTGAGTACCAGGACCAGTACTAACACCAACGACCAATGCTTCCTGTGCATGCCTTTCCTCCTTTGCAGATTGAGCGATGTGACTACGGTGTGCATCGTTTCTTCATCGAGCAACTCGGTCTCCGGAGTTCAACATCATTGTATAATGACATTGCGTGATCGCAGTTACAAAGAGATTACAGAACAGTAACCATAGTATCGTGCGGGGTCATTCCGGACGATTTCTTGTCTTCTGCGCGGATCTGAGTAGAATCGATACACAATCGCGATTGGGAGAAAGAGCAACAGTATGCCAGTTACCTACGGTGAATTACGATCTCGACTGGAGAAGAAGGCGTCCGAGCTGCAGTCGCAACTGGACGATCTTCACCAGGATGTGCGCGAGGAAGGGGTCGGCTATAGCAATCATATGGCCGATGTCGGCACGGAGGTCTTCGAGCAGGAACGCGATATCGGACTTGCACGGCAGTTGCAGCTCTCTTACCAGAGGGTTCGTGATGCGTTGGAGAAGTTTGAGGACGGGACATACGGCATCTGTGAGTCGTGCGGGGTCCGCATTGAGCTGGCTCGCTTGGAGGTCGTCCCGGAGACACGCTACTGCCTGGAGTGCCAGTCCCGTCGCGAGAATCGACGGTGAGAGCGTCTAGCCAGACGATGCAGACTTCGCAGACCCGTGGGCTCAGCGAGGAGGCCCTGAGCCACATTCTCTTTGGTGGGCTGTTTTTGGCCGTCATCCTTGTTGATCAGCTCACTAAGGCGTGGGTTGTGGCCAATCTGCCGGTGCATCGGCCGGTGGATGTCTTTCCTTGGCTCGCGCCCATCCTGTCTTTCACATCGGTCCAGAACACCGGGGTCGCCTTCGGCCTGTTCCCCGCGTTGGGTGACGTCTTCACGTTTCTGTCATTGGCGGTGGTGATCGGGATTCTCCTTTTCCGTCGTGCCCTGCCTTCTGCCTATCTCTGGGTGCATGGGGCGCTGGGGCTCGTCGTGGGGGGCGCTCTGGGCAACGTAGTTGACCGTCTTATCCGGGGCTACGTGGTGGATTTCCTCGATGTGAACTTCTGGCCGTTCGAGAGCTGGCCGGTCTTCAACCTGGCCGATTCCGCGATTGTGGTCGGGGTCGCCATCTTGCTCCTCGACTCCTTGTTGGGTGAACCCGATATGGTGGCTGTCGATGCCTGAGAAGCACATCTTGGATGTGGACGCGCCGACCCGCCTCGATCAGTTGCTCGCCCGACGCTGGGGCGAGCTGGATCGGGCTCAGATCCGTGAGATGATCACTGAGGGGCGCGTGTCCATCAATGGCGAGACGGCGCGCAAGCTGGGGCAGCGCCTCCAACCCGGGGATGTGGTTGTGGTCCAGCTTCCTGAGTTGGAGAAGAGCGAGGCACCCACGCCGCCTCCTGGGCTTGCGCTGTCCATCGCCTACGAGGATGAGCATCTGCTGGTCGTTGACAAACCCGCGGGAATCCCGGTGCGAAGGTCGCCGCGGTCGCGGGGTGGACAGGATCACGCAACGCTGCCGCAGCTTCTGGCAGAGAGGTATCCAGGCCAAGCGCACGTCGGCGGCGTCAACCGGGCAGGTGTCGTAACGACACTCGATGAGGATGCCTCGGGCTTGGTCCTGGCCGGCAGGGATGAATCCATGTACCGCGAGCTTCGCCGAATGGTGAAGCGCCAATACGTGACCGAGGTCTACACGGCGCTAGTTGAGGGGCATCTCCGCGGTGAGTACACGATCGACCAGCCAATCGGCAACGCGAGACACACGCGCGGGCGGCTCGTTGTCGCCCGCGAGGGACGCCCGGCTCAGACCTATGTCCGCGGTCAGCAGCATTATAAGGAAAGCGGGCGGGATTATACGCTGGTCTATGTACGGCCGGAGAGCGAACGGATGCACCAGATCCGCGTGCATCTGTCCTGGTATGGCTTTCCCATCGTCGGAGATCGTGTTTATGGATCGAACCGTCAACCGATGCTGCCCGACCGGCTCTTCCTTCACCTCAGTGTGGTGAGCCTGTTGCATCCCGTCACCGACCTCGAGCTGCGGGTGGAATCGGAGTTGCCGCCGGAGCTGCACTCCGTCCTGTCCTACATGCGGCGGCCCAAATACTGAGGCCGGCGGCCCAAATACTGAGGGCGGCGCCCCCAAGTACTGAGCGCTTCCAAACCGCGTTTCCACACGAATGCACAAGGTATAAGGAGCAAAGATGCGAGAACTGAATGTTGCTGTCGTACAGATGGAGCCGGCTTTGACCAAGATGGAGGACAATGTCGGCAAGATGTCAGAGACCATCGCGCGTATCGCCACCGAGCAGCCCGTGGATATCATCGTCTTTCCTGAGCTCTCGGTCACCGGCTACGAGGGCGGCGCGCGCTTTGCGCAGATGGCGCAGCGGGTGCCCGGGGCCGTGACGAACATCCTGGGCCAGCACGCCACGGACTTTGGCGTTCACGTGGTGATTGGGATGGCCGTCAAAGAGGATGTCGAGACGGTCCTCTATAACGGCGCGGTGCTGATCGCACCGGATGGCGAGGTGGAGGGTGAGTACCGCAAGATCCATCTGCCGGCGGAGGAGCGGTTGGTGTTCCGTCCCGGCTATCGCATCAAGCCCTTCGAGACAGAGGTCGGGATCCTCGGGGTGATGGTCGGCTGGGATCTGGCATTTCCCGAGGTCGCACGGAGCCTGATGTTGAGCGGTGCCGAGATCATCCTGTTGCCGGCTGCGTGGCAGACAAAGGATGTCGACATGTGGCGCACGTTGTTGGTGGCTCGGGCGTATGAGAACGATATCTTCATCGCCGCCGCGAATCGTGTTGGTGAGGAGCCTTCCTACATCTTTGCCGGTCAGAGCGCTGTCCTGGCGCCCAGTGGAGAGGTGTTGGCGGCCCTGGAGGAACCCGAGGAGGGCTACGTTGTGGTACGCCTGGATCTGGATGAGGTGCGACACCGACGTGAGGAGTCTCAGATCATGCTCGCGCGCCAGCCTGGCTCCTATCGCCCCATCGTCAGGAAATACTGACTCAGATCCTTGAGCGCAGGCGGTTCGCTGTCCGTCTCCCCCACTTAGCATAAGAGCGGCCCGGTTCGTCGGGCCGCTCCTCGGTTTCATCGATGCCGGCGCAAGCCGACCCCGTCTCACAGCTTCTTGTCGTATATTCTGTAGGTGCGGTAGATCTCGGCGCCCATATTCGCTGCGGTCTGCCGCATCGGGATATTGCTCTCCAGGATCCAGGAGAACTCGACATCCTTGTACCTGGATACGCACCGTTGCATGGTCTCCACGAAGATCAGCGCGTGAAGCCCCTGACCACGATACTCCTCCACGACACCGCCGGCAAACGCGCGCACGGTGGTCACGGCCTTGCGGACCTTCCAGTAGTAGTACATCTTAAGGAGCGTCCACCACTCAGGCACGCCGGGACGCGGATAAGCCCGATGCAGCGGCTGGTTGAGATCCGGTAACGGGAGCCCGACCGCGATCGGACGGCCATCCTTGAAGCCAAAGAAGACGGTCTCGGGGTCGATGATGGGCTTGAGCGCCTTCACCTCGTGCTCCAGCTCGGCGTCGGTGAGCGGCACAAATCCCCAGTTCTTGGACCAGGCCTGGTTGTAGACCTCCTTGAAGTACCTGGCGTCGCGGCGGTAGTTGTTCATGTCGATGGTGCGGATTTCCACCTCGGTGCGCTGGCGTACCCTGTCGGCGACGTGCAGCATCTTCGGGTTAAAGCCGGTGCCGTCAGGTTGGATGTTGCGCATGTCGTACGTATAGGCATAGAGATCCTGGGCGTTGGTGTAGCCGGCGCTCTCGATGTAGTCGACGTAGTAGCGGGGATTGTACGTCATCAGGATCACCGGGGGGCCGTTCCAGCCGTCGACGAGGAGCCCGCACTCCTCGTTGGTGGATAGGTTCATCGGCCCACGACAGGTATCCAGTCCCTCATCTCGGAGGTACGCCTCGGCGGTCCGGAGAAGTTGATGCGCCGCCTCTTCGTCCTGCAAGACCTCGAAGAGGCCAAAGAAGCCGACCTGGTCGTTCCAATACTCATTGTGGCGATGGTTGACGATGGCGGCGATGGTCCCCACCATACGACCATCCCGACGGGCCGTGAAGTAGGCGACCTTGGCGTGCTCGTGGAACGGGTGTCTTGCCGGGTCGATTAACTCCTCTCTCTCGGAGAGGAGCGGAGGGACCCAATAGGGATCACCTTTGTAGACCTGCCAGGGGAAGCGCACGAACGCCTTGAGCTCCGCGCGTGTCTCTGCAGGCGCAATGATCAGTTTGCCGGACATATAAGGCCTCCTGAAAGAATGATGCTGCCAAAACGGACATTGTTTCAGCGCACGCTGCCCTCTGCAGGGCGCTGCGAAGCGCCGTGGTGCTAAGGGCCCGTCGCCCATAGGATAATGGGCCGATTATAGCCCCGTGCTCACAAGGGTCAAAGCACCCGTCCGTGAAGGCGGGTGGCGGCGTGGCCTCCACAGTCTGCTCCGAGCGGGTTTCGCCGAGTGGTGGAAGACGAACACATGGTGGGTTCACAGCCTGATCTGGACCGGTATTCTAAGCCTGATGCTGATTGGGATCCTGGCTGGTGGCGAGGGCGTAGCCGGAGCTGACGCTGTGGGCTTCATGGTGCTTTTCGGTGGCATGTTTCCCGTTGTGGCGGTGATCATCATCATGCAGGGGGCCATCGTCGGAGAAAAGCAAAACGGAGCGGCGGCATGGATTCTCTCCAAGCCAGTCTCGCGGACCGCCTACATCCTCGGCAAGCTGATTCCCAATGCTGGCAGTATGCCCGTGGCGATGCTCTTCATCCCGCTGGTCGTTGGCGCCGTCATACTCAGACTCACGGGCGTGCACCTATCCCCTCTGAGGTTCCTCGGCGGGTATCTCGTCGTCGCCCTCAATATGCTCTTCTACATCGCGCTTACGGTGATGTTGGGGGCGATGTTCAAGAAGCGTGGCGGCGTGATCGGAATTCCGCTAGGGCTTCTCTTCGGACAGCAGTATCTCCTGAGCGCCGTTCCTGCTCTCGCTAAGGTGCTACCCTGGGGCCTCGCGCTGCCCGTTGGTGAGGGTATCGGATCTTCCATCGCCGTCGCGGTGATGCTAGGGCTTGCCCCACCGACATGGCTCCCGGTGATTGTTGCCGCCGTCGCGATCGTTGTCTTCACGATGGTGGCCATTTGGCGCTTCCGCGAGGTTGAGCTATAGCGCGCTCGCGAGTCTGAGAGCGTGCGAGGTACCCTCGAAGGCCGGTGCAAAGGCCATGCCGCTTCTGCGCTCCGCTGCTCCTACGCAACTCTAATGTGGCTCTAATGTCGTTTCAATGCCCGTGCGCTAATATGAATGAAACGTTAGTGCATAGACATTCGCTTATGCCAGGCCTCTTGATAGGCCTGCGTTGAACTGAAGCAGCCGCGGGTGTGACTGCCGACAGACAAATGACAGCGTCGGCAGTCGCCGTGGCTTGCGTTGCGTAGGAGGTGGAACTTATGGATCCAAATCGATATACAGAGAAGACCCAACAGGCGCTTATGCGAGCGCAGCGGCTGGCGACAGAGCGCGGGAATCCGCAGATCGATCCCGAGCACCTGTTGCTGGCGTTGCTGGAGCAGTCCGACGGAGTTGTGCCCCGCGTCGTGCTGGAGCTGGGAAGCGATCCACAGCGATTGCGGCTGGATCTCGAGCAGCAGCTTTCGAAAAAGCCGCAGGCGCGCGGTAGCGCGGCTCAGGTCGGGCTTTCGCCTGCGCTCAACCGCATCCTGCAGGCTGCTGAGCGCGAAGCAGAGGGCCTGCGTGACGAATACGTGAGCACCGAGCACCTGTTGCTCGCCATGGCGGACTCGAGTGCCGGCGAGATCGCCCGCTTTCTGGCGACCCACGGCATCGGTCGCGAGGCAGTGCTGAGAGCTCTGTCGGGCATTCGGGGATCGCAGCGGGTGACCTCGCAGACTCCGGAGAGCACCTATGACGTTCTGGAAAAATATGGGCGCAACCTGACGCAGCTCGCGCACCAGCGCAAGCTTGATCCCGTGATCGGCCGTGACGAGGAGATTCGTCGCGTGATGCAGATCCTGTCACGCCGCACCAAGAACAACCCGGTCCTGGTGGGCGAGGCGGGTGTCGGCAAGACGGCCATCGTCGAGGGATTGGCGCAGCGCATCGTTCGCGGCGACGTGCCGGGAGAGCTCCACGATAAGGAGATCTTCCAGCTCGATATGGGCGCGCTGATTGCTGGCGCCAAGTATCGCGGTGAGTTTGAGGAGCGACTCAAGGCCGTGCTGAACGAGATCGCGGCGTCGGAGGGCAGGATCCTTCTCTTCATCGATGAGCTGCATACCGTCGTCGGTGCTGGTCGCGCCGAGGGCGCGATGGACGCCGGCAATATCCTCAAGCCGATGCTGGCGCGCGGTGAGCTCCATACCATTGGTGCGACCACGCTGGATGAGTATCGGCAGTACATTGAGAAGGATGCGGCTTTGGAGCGCCGCTTCCAGCCGGTCTTTGTGGACGAGCCCGATGTCGCTGACACCATCAGCATCTTGCGCGGCCTTAAAGAGCGCTACGACACCCATCACGGCGTGCGTATACAGGACGCCGCGCTGATCGCGGCAGCGACGCTGGCCGATCGTTATATCACGGGCCGGTACATGCCGGATAAGGCCATCGACCTCGTCGACGAGGCTGCGGCGCGGCTGCGCCTGGAGATCGACTCGAAGCCCACCGAGCTCGACGAGATCGACCGGCGCATCATGCAGCTTGAGATCGAGCGGACGGCGCTCAAGAAGGAGAAGGATGAGGCCAGTCAGCGACGGCTCGCGGAGCTCGAGGAGGACCTCGCCGACCTCAAGGAGCAGAGCCAGGCCTTGACTGCGCAGTGGAAGCAGGAGAAGGAGCGGATCCAGAAGATCCAGGAGACGCAGAAGGCGATCGAGAAGCTTCAGGAGGAGATCGAGCGCGCCGAGAGCGCCCAGGACTTCAACGAAGCGGCGCGCCTGCGCTATGGTCGCGCGCACGAGCTGCAGGAGGAGCTGCGTGAGGCCGAGGCGGAGTTTCGCAAGGTCCAGGGCGACCACCCCCTCTTGAACTACGAGGTAGGCCCTGAAGAGATTGCCCGTGTGGTCTCCGGATGGACGGGCATCCCCGTCTCGCGCCTGATGGAGGGGGAACGCGCGAAGTTGATGCGGATGGAGAGCGAGATCCACAAGCGGGTGGTGGGGCAGGACGAGGCCGTGTCGGCGGTCTCGAATGCTGTGCGACGTGCGCGCGCCGGCCTGCAAGACCCGAACCGCCCGATCGGCACCTTCCTCTTCCTGGGGCCTACCGGCGTAGGCAAGACGGAGTTAGCGCGGGCTCTGGCGGCCTTCCTCTTCGATACCGAAGAGGCGATGGTGCGCATCGATATGAGCGAGTACCAGGAGAAGCATACGGTCTCCCGGCTGATCGGCGCGCCTCCGGGCTACATCGGCTACGACGAGGGCGGTCAGCTCACCGAGGCGGTGCGGCGGCGCCCTTACAGCGTCCTGCTGCTGGACGAGATCGAGAAGGCGCACAGTGAGGTCTTCAACGTCCTGCTGCAACTGCTTGATGAGGGGCGCATGACCGACGGCCACGGTCGGACCGTCGACTTCACCAACACGATCGTGATCATGACCAGTAACGTCGGCAGCCGTTGGATCAAGCAGATGGGGCCGGAGGAGGCCCGTCCGCAGGTGATGGAGGAGCTCGATCGCACGTTCCGGCCTGAGTTCCTGAACCGTATTGACGACATCATCCTCTTCCGCAGCCTGACGCGCGAGGATCTGAAGGCCATCGTCGACATCCAGGTTGGTTACCTGCGTCGGTTGCTCAAGGAGCAGCAGATGGACATCGAGCTCACCGAGGCCGCGAAGCGATTCCTGGCTGACGAGGGCTATGATCCGGTCTACGGCGCTCGCCCGCTCAAGCGTGCCATCCAGCGCGAGCTGCAGGACCCGCTCTCTATGGCTGTTCTGGAGGGCCGGTTCGGCGCCGGAGATACGGTCTACGTCGACTACGACGAAGACCAGGGCGCCCTGACCTTTTCGCAAGCTCCCGAGCACGTCGGCGTCGCGGCGTAAGCCCTAGACCCGCCGAGTCCAAAGATGCAGGCGGCTCCCACGCACATTCGCGTGGGAGCCGCCTGCTGTCTATGAGGGCTGGAACCCTTCAATAAGCGCCCGCAACTGCCTGGCGTTATCCACGGCGTGGGCTTCCCAATCGTTGTTGAAGTAGACGTAGGCGTCGACGTCCTCCGGATAGAAGCGGCCTTTCCAGTCTTCATAGACCCAGCCAGAGGTCCCGATCCTTATCATGGCTCACCTCCTCGATCTGCCCTACAGCGTGTGAGCTGCGATATACCCCTCGTTCCGCGACGTGCTTCTGGCTCAGCGGCCTCGTGTGGATCCTGTTTCATCTTAGGGCGATGACGGGGCTAAAACAAGTGTACAGGTGATCAGATTCATGATACCATTGCGGTGTCTTTGTATCGTACGCGAGGAGGGAGATATGTCGACTGAGGAACATAGCGTCGCCTTACTGACGGATAGCACCTGCGATATCCCAAGCCACTTGGTCGAGCAGTACGGGATCAGGGTCCTGCCTGCCTACGTCATATGGGGGGACGAGCAATTCCGCGATCGTGTGGACCTTGAGCCCGAGGCCTTCTATCAGAGGCTTCAGACGGATCCTGTCTATCCCAAGTCGGCACATCCCACGCCGGGTGACTTTCAACAGGCATTCCAGGAAGCTGTCGATCGGGGCGCTGAGGCCATCGTTGTGGTGACGGTGAGCAGCGCGATGAGTGGGACTTATAATGCGGCGTGCCAAGTGGCCGCGACGTGGGATCTGCCGATCCGTGTCGTGGACAGCCGCGGACCGACGATGTCGCTGGGATGGCAGGTCCTTGCTGCTGCCAGGGCGCGGGAGGAGGCTGCGGGACGCACACTCACGTCTGTCGTCGACGCTATGGTGTCCGCAGCGGATGCGGCGCGGGCCAACATGGCACAGCTCGTCTATATGGACGCGATCAAGTATCTCCACAAAGGAGGGCGGATCGGTAACGCCATGAACCTCGTCGGCACCTTGCTTCGGATCCGGCCCGTTATCTACATCGACCACACTACCGGGATTGTCGAGGTCGAAAAGGCGGCTCGGACCCGGCGGCAGGGCATCGAAGCCTTGGTGAATGGCTTCTATGAGCGGCTCGACCTTACGCAACCGCTTCACGTGGCTGTGCTCCACGGTGGGGTGGAGGCTGAGGCCCAGAAGTTGGCGGCCCGGGTACGACGCGAGATCGACCCTGTCGAGCTTATTATCAACATCACCGGGCCCGTGTTGGGCATCAACACCGGGCCGGGAGCACTGGCGCTTTGCGGCTACAATGAGTGACGGACGATGGGCATAAGGGCGCTGCGCCTGCTCTTCTCATGCCCTGAGCTCGACGATGTCGCCGTCGTGAAGGAGGTGGTCGCGGCCAACGGCCTGACCGTCGTAGACGCCCGTTCCCCACACCCGCGCGGACTTCAGGTTGTGCAGGAAGTCCTGATGGACCTGCGCGGCGAACTCCTCGACGGTGCCGCCTCGGCGCATCACGAAGGGTGACGTGAGGTCGGGCTCCTTGCCTGGGGGCTTGGCATAGATGCGTATGATGCCGAGACGCTGAAAGATCGTCTGCTTGAACACATCGACATGGTAGCCTGTCTCCGCGGAGACGGGGACCATTGGCCAGGGCTCCTCCAGTAACTCCCCAAGGACATCGAAGTCTGCGTCCATCGACGGATCATCGACCTTGTTGACGACCACCAACGTCGGCACGAAGGTCAGGTCATAGCGGTCGGGGTAGTCGGGGCGACGGAAGGCCGGAACGATCTTGTGCTCCTCGAGCAACGTGGTTGACGCCTCCAGCTGCTCGATCGGGAAGCCCTGCAAATCCACGACGATGAGCAGTAGATCGGTGCGCCGGATCAGATCCATCATCTCCGGCTTGATGAAGTCGGGATTGAGCGTCGGCGTGTCGATGAGCTGGACCTGTATGTTCTCAATGGGCATCATACCTGGGGTGGGGGTCCAGGTGCTAAAGGGATGGGCCGCCACCTCCGGTTTCGCATTGGTGAGCGCCGCCACCAGGGCGGACTTGCCGACGTTAGCCTGCCCGACGAGCACGGCCTGTCCCGCGCCTTCGCGGTCGATGTGGAAGGGCGAGACCTGGCGGGCGGTCTTCGTCTTCTGGGTCTGAGCTTCGGACCTTAGCTGTGAGAGTCGCCTCCGGAGGTCCGCGCGCAGATGATCCGTGCCCTTGTGCTTGGGCACGATGCTCATCATCTCCTCAAGGAGGGCGATCTTCTCCTCCGGCGACCGTGCCTTGCGGAACTCGTCCTCGACGTCGTAGTAGTGAGGTGGAAGATTCGTCGGCATCGCGGCGTCTCGCTCCCTTCTGGCTAGCCTGCTTCCTTCTTATTCTACCACGACGCAGTGTGGTTGACGATGAATCCGTCACGAAGATCCTCGTCTGTGCCCTTCGGCGCAACTTTAGGTGCGACGCACCTAAGGTTGACAAAAAACGGCGCGCCTGGCGTCGGATCACAGATGACAGAGCTTAGGTACGTTGCACCCTTCCCCATTCTGGATGCTATAGGTGTACGATGTGTCGGCGCCAGGCGCGGTCATCGGTAGATCTCTAGCGAGACGTTGTCCCAGTAGGCGTCACAGTGTTTGAAGGGATACAGGGTTTGGGTCCGCAGGAAGAGCGTGATTGTGGGCGCCTCAGCCCGAGCGACCACGCTGACGGTATCGAATTGATCGTAGATATTCGCGCCGGTCCAGATCACAGAGTCGCTCCAGGGGTCGACGTCACCACAGGGATCGATGCCGACCATTACCTCCATACCGGGATCGCCGTCGTCGATCATCGTGGCGACGCCACCATCACTGTATTGGGATCGATAAGGGTCATCGAACTGGCTGTACCAGGCATGAGTCACGGCCTGCAGCCGGTAGCGTGATCCTGGTGTCACCGGCACCTGCTGATAGATGCCGGCGTCATGTACCCTGTAGAACGTAAACCACTTCACAGCCCGGGTCCCGCTGTAGATACGAGGCGGATCCAGGTAGGGTGGCTCTTTGTTGATCACGTGCATTTCGGGTCGGCCGTAGCCCACCTCGTTGTCGGGGTCGTGAGGCACTTCGCCACCCTCCTTCCAGAAGGCCATCCAGCCTTCTGGCACGAAGATCTCGCCGAACTCCTGGCCCGTGTCTGTCTCGCGCCACCAGTCCCCCTCGAAGCTCGCATTTGCGAGTTCCGCGGGGCCCCAGCCATGGCTCTCGACCAAGGGGATATAAGCATGATACCGCAGGGCAGTCGATAAGGTGGTCGATGCTGTGACCATCGCCGTTTCGGTCACCGGCCCGCTTGCGTCGAAGGGGTCCGCGACCGTGCCGGGGCTCAAGGCCCAGGGGCCGGTGAGCACCGGGCCGAGAAGAATGAGAGCACTGCAGACTGCCGGCAAGAGGGAGGTCATGGGTCTTCGTCTCATCATCTAGAGGCTCCTTATCGAGCTGAATTGCGTGGCTAAGGTGGCGCTCGCCGGGCAGACGACCGTTGCTGCCCTCATCGCATAGCCGGGCAAGGTGTGCTTTTGCAGCGGATGCGCTTTGCGCAGCGTGTAGCCAAAGTCGTCACCGAATCGATTCTACTGAGGGTTAGGAGACGGTCAAGTTGACGCTTGATTTGTTCTGGTCGCGGCCTATACTTCCATACCTTGGCGGCGCGTGTGGGCTGCGCAGATGAGGAGGTCAAATGGGGATGGACGGCGACGCTTGGTTCGTCTACGTGCTGCGGTGTGGAGATGGCTCGCTCTACACCGGCGCGACGAGCGACGTGTCCCGGCGTCTTGGGGAGCACCAAGCCGGTCAGGGCGGACGCTACACCCGCGCGCACCTGCCCGTTCGGCTGGTGGCTGTCTGGCGGTTTCCGGACCGGGCGGCGGCCCTGTCGGCCGAGGCCCATTTCAAGCAGTTCGGGCGCTCGCGGAAACTCGCCTTTGTCCGTGAGCAACGCCGCTTCAGGCACGCGCCCTTCGCCCTTGCCGTGATGCGCGAGGCGCAAAAGCAGGCCGGGTAAGGGGTGCGCAATGGTCGGCATCTACGTGCATATCCCCTTCTGCCTACGGCGCTGCACGTACTGCGACTTCAACACCTACACGGGTCTGCTCTCCCTCGAGGGGGAGTACGTCGTGGCGCTTCTGGAAGAGGCCAGGCTGTGGGCGGAGCGAACGGTGAACGTCGAGGCGGAGACCCTCTACTTCGGTGGTGGCACCCCGTCCTTGTTGGAAACCGAAGAGATCGCACGGGTCGTCGAGGCTGTTCGACAGCACTTCGGTCTGAGATGGGGAGCGGAGATATCGCTTGAGGCCAATCCCGGCACGGTGGATCGACCCTCTCTCATGGGTATGAGGGAAGCGGGCGTCACGCGTCTTAGCCTCGGCGTACAATCGTCCCACAGCCGCGAGCTGTTGCTGCTTGGCCGCACGCATACGTGGTCCGACGCCGTGAAGAGCTATCGACTCGCCCGCGAGGCGGGGTTCGAGAGTGTGAACCTTGACCTGATGTACGGGCTTCCTGACCAGAGCCTGGAGGACTGGATGGCGACGGTTGAGCGCTGCCTCGCCTTGGGCCCGGATCATCTTTCCCTCTATGCCCTCACATTGGAGCCAGGCACACCATTGGCAGAGGCCCTTGCCCTAAACGACGTTCCGATGCCCGATAGCGATCTGGCGGCGGATATGTACGATGCAGCATCGGAGGCGCTTCATGCGGCGGGCTTCTGGCAGTACGAGATCTCCAACTGGGCGCGAGGTACGGTGCCCGCTCCCGGCATCTGGGCCCTGCCACCAGACGGCGTCACGGAGCGGATCGGTCCCCACGTCTGCGCTCACAACCTCATCTATTGGCGCAATCGGCCGTGGATTGGGCTGGGCGCAGGCGCTCACTCCTGGTTTCGCGGGCGCCGTTGGCGGAACTTTCCACATCCCAGGGGCTACATCAACGCCATCAAAGAGGGGCGACTCGGAGACTACTCTGATGAGGCGCTTCCCCAGGAGGTCGCCTATGGAGAGACGATGATGATGGGCCTACGTCTCGCCGAGGGGGTCACCGACGCTCGCTTTTACAACACCTACGGCCTTCACTTGCTGGATCTGTACGGGCCGGTGATTGAACAGCTGAGCTCTGTGGGCTTGGTTGTGTGGGCCGATGAACGGCTGCGGCTCTCGGAGCATGGACGGCTGTTGGGTAACTTGGTTTTTCAGGAGTTCCTGATGGGAGACGAGGATCAGCCCCGATTTTCTCGTTGACTTTCGGAGGAATTCCTTTACAATGAGGTTCCGTAGATTCAGTGTACTGAGACGGCCGCGTGGCCGTTTTTGCGTGCTAGGGGTCGGCGACGCCGCTCGCGTGACGGGCATCCCTCGTGGTAGATCGGCTGCGTGCGAGTGCAAATTGACCTCGACATAAAAGGCGTACGCGTCATTTTCCTGGAGGGAGTATAGATGAAGGCTTATACTACAGAAAGCATCCGTAACATCGCTCTCATTGGTCACGGGTCCTCGGGTAAGACGACCTTGGTGGAGGCGTTGCTCTACCTGAGCAAGGCCATCAGCCGGCGCGGCCAGGTTGAGGAAGGGACCACCACGACAGACTTCGATGAGGAGGAGCGGCAACGTCAGATCTCATTGAGTATGGCGATAGCGCCTCTGGAATGGAAGAACACCAAGATCAACCTGCTCGATACCCCCGGATACACGGATTTCGTCGGTGAGGTGCGCAGTGCCCTGCGGGCCGCCGAAATGGCTTTGGTCGTCGTCGACGCTGCGGCGGGTGTCGAGGTAGGCACGGAGCTGACGTGGCGCTACGCCGATGACGAGGCGCTGCCGCGCGCGGTGTTGCTGAACAAGATGGATCGCGAGAACGCAAACTTTGAGCGCGCGCTGGCTTCCCTCAGCGAGGCCTTTGATGCCCAATTTCTGCCCCTGATGCTGCCCATTGGCTCTGCGGACTCGTTCGAGGGCGTCGTCAACATCTTGGAGCGCAAGGCGTATCTGGGCTCCGACCCCAAGCCGGCGGAGGTTCCCGCCGAGCTTCAGGACCGCGTCGACGAGCTCTATACCGAGGTCATTGAGGCCGCCGTCGAAGCGGACGAAGCGCTGATGATGAAGTACTTCGAGGATGAGGAGATCACACCCGAGGAGATCGCTAACGGCCTGCGTACCGTCATTGCCGCCGGGGATTGGATCCCGGTCCTGGCGGGCGCTGGGGGGAGCGATCTGGTGGGCATGACCCCTCTCCTGAACGTGCTAACTAACATCACGCCGTCCCCTGCCAGTCAGACATTTGTGGCTGAGACTGCTCAGGGTGAGGAGACCTTCGAGGTCAGCGATGCTTCACCGCTCGCGATGCTCATCTTCAAGACGACGGCGGATCCCTACGTCGGCAAGGTCAGCTACTTCAAGGTCTATGGGGGCCAGTTGAATGCCGGTGATGTCGTCTACAATCCACGCACCGACGAGACGGAGCGGCTGAGCCAGATCTACGTCATGCGCGGCAACGAGCAGATTCAGGTCGAGACGTTGCACGCGGGCGACATCGGGGCTGTGACGAAGATGGCGGAGGCTGAGACGGGCGACACGCTCTGTGCCCGCGGGAACTCGCTCAAGCTGCGTGGTCCCATCTTCCCCGAGCCCCTCTACAGCGTCGCCGTGTCGCCGGTGACCAAGGCGGATACCGCAAAGATGGGCTCGGCGCTCACCCGTATCACCGAGGAAGATCCGACACTCAAGTGGCGGCAGGAGCCGACGACCAACGAGACGATACTCTCCGGGATGGGCGACGCCCACGTGGAGACCGCCGTCCGTCGCATGCGGTCACGGTTCAACGTCAACCTCGAGTCCCACACGCCCAAGGTGCCCTACAAAGAGACCGTGACGGCGGTGGCAAGCTCGCAGTACCGCCACAAGAAGCAGACAGGGGGCGCCGGGCAGTTTGCCGAGGTCCATATGCGGGTGGAGCCGATGCCCCGCGATGAGGGCTTTGAGTACGTGTGGGAGGTGTACGGCGGCCATATCTCCACGTCATTCCAGCCGTCGGTTGAGAAGGGCGTCAAGCAGGTGATGAGTCAGGGTGTCTTGGCCGGCTATCCGATTGTCGACGTGCGGGCCGCTGTCACCGATGGCAAGGAGCATCCTGTCGACTCGAAGGATATCGCTTTCCAGATCGCCGGTCGCGAGGCGTTCAAGGAGGCGTTCCTGGCCGCGCGTCCCGTGCTCTTGGAACCGATCTATTTGTACAAGATCACCGTTCCGGAGGAGTACGCCGGCGCGGTGATGTCGGACCTCAACACGCGTCGTGGACGCGTGCAGGGCATGTCGCAGGACGGGAGCTCTGCTACGATCACGGCCGAGGCGCCGCTGGCAGAGATGCTTCAGTACTCGACCAACCTCCGGGCGCTAACACAGGCGCGGGGTCAGTACTCGATGGAGTTTGTAAGATACGATGTCGTGCCCACGCACCTGGCGGAGCAGGTGATCGCCCAAGCCAGGGCGAAGGAAGATTAACTAGGCTGCGACTGGACGGGATGCGCGTCACCGCGACGCGCATCCGCCGCACAAGACACAACAGCGGGCCGGAAACTCTTCCGGCCCGCTGTTGTGTGCACGTGTTCGTCTAGGTGGTCATCGGAACCATCCGCCGCGAGGGTGAATCGCCCCCGGTACGCCGTGCCTAACCGCAACGATGGCTATGTATACCACGGCGTTGTGACGTTCACCGCCTTCGGGCCCCGAGTGGTGCTCTCCACGCTGAACTCCACAACTTGTCCTTCGTGAAGGACCCTGATCCCGCGGCCCCGGATATCGGACTCGTGGACGAAGAGATCCTTTCCACGGTTGCGCTGGATGAAGCCGTAACCTTTCTCGACGCTGAACCACTTGACGATACCTGTTTGACGTGTAGCCATAGGACCTTGTCTCCTTAACAATGATGGGTAACTCACAGGCGTTGCTGGGAGATAGCTCCATGCCTATGTCATCCGAGGTGACAGCGTCAGGTCACCCCCGTTCTGCCTACGCCACTCCAGAATGAGTCCTAATCATTGATGCAGATCTACGGTGCTGCAAATAGACGCAAGCCCGGCTCTATATCCTGCCTGCGAGCCCTCAGGCTTCCTGGCGCGTCTTGCGCTTGTACCGATAGACGATGCGACCGCGGTTGAGGTCGTAAGGTGAAAGCTCCACCTTGACCCGATCGCCCAATAGGATGCGAATGTAGTAACGGCGCATCTTCCCGCTGAGATAACCGATGACCTCATGACCATTGTCAAGCGCCACTCTGAATTTCGTCCCTTTCAGGGCTTCGGTCACCGTTCCCATAACTTCTATTTTCTCTTGCTTTGTCATAGACTTTCTACTCCTTATCTGAGTCAACTTCCAATCAAACAATCTCTAACGACTTGGGGGCACGTCACGTGCCCCCAGGCCTAGCACTTCCCTGATCGCTGCTCCCTTGTCACTCGCGAGGTGCGCCCTCGACGCCTACGTTCGGACCGGTCGTACCATCGACCTAGTGCGAGGATGCCTCTCGCGGATGCTACGCTTCTTGCTGCGCTGCCTGCAAATGTACTTTCAGCGCCTCGTTGATCTGCTCCTCGGCTGCTTGCAGATTGAGGCCCTGGGCCACGGCTAACTCTCCCGTGAGGAGCTCCATCGCCTTCTTGAAGATCCTTCGCCCGGGTACGTTTAGCTTCTCATTCTCAATTCTGCGCCAAGTGAGATCGCGCACGACCTCCGCGATCTGCATAATATCGGCGGTGTCCAGTTTGTCGTTGCAGACCTTATAGCGACGCTTGTGCTGCTTAGGGAGCTCCTCTGGCTCGGAGGAGAGCAGATCCAAGACTTCTTGAACCTTATCTTTGGAGACTGCGTAGCGCAACCCGAGCTCTTCAGCCTTTTTCACCGGAACCATCAGCACCGTCCGGGTCTTGCCAAGCATACGGATCTTATAGAAACGTTGGTCCTTCTTCAGCGCCGGCAACCGTTGGAGATTTGCGATGACCCCAGCCCCGTTCGTCGGGTGGTATACTGCGTCGCCAACATCGAACATTCTTTGTCCTCCTAGTCCGTATGATGCCAGGTTGTACGATCCTGGTGTTGTCTGTTCAGGATACCTGGCTGAGTTCGGCGAGCTGCGTGTCGAGCCACGTCAACTCGGCCTCTGCAATGGTCCTGCTGTAGTCGTCGACGAGGCGGCGACCAGGATACTCGCGCAGCTCATCGTCTCCTTCCTCGCCGCGCTCCCGAGACAAATACTCTACAATTTGTGAGCGCCGCCGCATCAGGTGAGCCCTCAGCTCGAGCGACGATAAGCTCCCGACTATGATGAGCTGCCGCACAAAGGTCCTGATGGACAGCTCTGAGGTCGATGGCGAGCTCAGCCACTCTTTCAGAGCTTCCCGCCCCGCGGGTGTCAGCGAATAGAGCTTGCGCGACGGCTTACCATCGCCGGGCTCTACATCCACCGAGACCAGACCTTCATCGAGGAGAGCGTGAAGCGTGGGGTAGAGGCTGCCATAGCTGGGTGTATCGATCATCCAGCTTAGACCCTTAAAGAGCGTCTTGATGTCGTAACCCGACATCGGCTGCTGCGCGAGAAGTCCGAGTATGACGTGACGTGTGCTCACGGAACCTGCCTAATGTAACCAAGTAATATATATCAACCTGATATACAATACCATAGATAGGGCCTTCCGTCAAGGTCTTTTGCGTCCGTTTTCCAAACCTTGACGTGGCCTCAGATCCTGGTATGGTATGAGTACCGGAATGTA
>JBNGCP010000017.1:20027-35873 GCA_049974845.1 Anaerolineae bacterium
TTTCCAAACCTTGACGTGGCCTCAGATCCTGGTATGGTATGAGTACCGGAATGTAGTGTGATTCGATCCGGGTTACGGCATTATGTTGGAGTGTGGGGCAAGGTGAGGCTAGGTTTGAAGGGGGTAGTGCGAATGACGTTTGTGGTACGACGTGACAATGAGTCCAATGAAGCTCTGATCAAGCGGTTCCGGCGCAAGGTTTCCTCGGATCGGATCCTGAGCGAGCTCAGAAAGCGCCGCTATTACCTGACAAAGGGCGAAGAGGAGCGCATCGCCAAGCGGAAGGGCATCGCCCGTGCGCGGAGGCGTGAGCGAAAGCGCCGACAGCGTACGAACCGCTGGTGATTTCGAGCACCTAACAGCTGGATTTGCGAAACCGCGGCCTTCGGCCGGTTCCCGATGCCGATCGGGAAGTCGCCGAGGGCCGCGATCTGTTTCCTGGCGAGCTAACAAAACAGGCGGGGCATTGATGCCCCGCCTGTTTTCGTGATCCCAGCGTGAAGCCCGTGAAGCCACAGCGTCAGGCCGGTTCTGTCGAACCCGAGGACTACTCTTCCAGCTCCTCAGGTTCGCCCAGCTCCTCACCTTCCTCCATCTCTCCCTCGCCCTCCACCAGTTCGGTGGGTTCCTCAAGCAGGCCGAGCTCGGTCTCGAGGACGGCTTCGGGCTCTTCGAATTCCTCCTCGGCCATGAAGCTGACCTGAACGACGGTCTCGTCGGGTGCGTTGAGGATCGTCACGCCATCGGGGACGGTGATGTCCGCCACGGTGATGGAATCTCCGATCTCCTCGAGCCCGGAGACGTCGACCTCAATGGAGGCAACGAGTGCGGTCGGCAGCGCTTCGATCTCCAGCTCCGTTAGCTGCTGGATCAACACGCCGCCCTCCTCGATCGCCGCCGGGGCCTCGCCAACGATCACGACGTTGACCGGGACGCGCACCGTCTCATCCAAACTTAGCGCCTGGAGGTCCACGTGTGAGATCTGGCGCCGGATAGGATGGTGCTGAACGTCGCGGAAAATGGCCAGGTAAGGCTCGTCGTTACCGGCAATCTCAAGCTCGATTGCCGCACTGGTGCCTGCCTGGTTCAAGGCGTTAAGGAGCGCGCGGTACTCGAATTGAACGGCGATGGGGTCAACGCGGCGTCCATAGACGATGCCGGGGATAATGTTCTCCTCACGCAGGTATTTCACCTTCTTCCCGGTCACGGTCCGGGGCTCTGCGTGCAGTTTGATCGCTTCCATCCTCTGTCCTCCGTATCCTTTGAGCCTCTTAGATAAGAGCCGCTATCAGTGAATCCATGCCCACTGAGTTGTCGATGTCGTTGTCAACCAAAAAGGCCGCAGCGAGCGGCCTCTTTGCAAAGGCGACGATGCATCATTCTATCGCAAACGAGGGGGATGTCAACTTCGCCCCAAGATGTAACGCACTCAACAGCGCCGTTGCCCCACACCCCAGGCCACGAGGTCAGCCTTGGGCGCCATCCTGGCTGTCGGCCAGCCTCCTGAAGCGGGGCAGTGCAAGTCTTCCCAGCCGGACCAGCGTGAACCATGAGAGGGCTAGACCGACAACGTGTGCGATCAACAGGGCCCACGCCCACTCCCCGCTGGGCGTCTTGAGATTCGGGAAGAAGCTCATCAGCCGGACGACGATGTTGACCCCTTGGATGAAGATCAAGAGGCTTCGCGTCCCTTCAAGGGACAGCGTGCCGGTATTGATTCCAACGATGCCCAGGACAAAAAGGATCAGAAGCCCCGGGGGCATAATCGCGGCCTGTGGGTTGCGCTGGAAGTAGGCCGGAGGATAGATGAGGATGGCTACCACCTGCGCGATCATCAGCACCGCAAACGGCACCTTCAACCTGGACATAGTCTACTCCTTGAGATCCTCTACCTGGCGTGGTATAATCCCGCGCATCGTCTACTCGGGCCGCAGCACGTCATTGCACTCATCTGGACGTTAAAAACGCCTACCCTCGTCGCTCAAAGCCCACCGTGATTGCACCGCAGGTGAAGCGCTCCTGGAAGGGGATGCGCTCGCCGGCGGCCCCTGACCGACATTCTAGCGCAATATTATATTCGACATTGTCAAGAGGTCAAATTTGACACTTGACAGGATTTTTGGTAGAATACAGCTTATTTGAGGGTGCAGCCCGCAACTGTTTGGTATCTACACTCCAACCAACACCAGCCAAGGAGGTGAGATAGCAAGGATGATTCAAGATGACGCCGTGAGGGAGGAATGAGGGGTAGCTGTTTCCCCTAGCACGTCAGTGTCGCATGTGTCGCACCGTTGGATCTGTCAGTTGTGTGAGATCCAAATCTCATTAGGAGGAGAGCTATGCGTACGCGGATCGTTGTTGTGGCTTTGTTTATCTCCATGTTGGTGTTGTCCGCTTGTGGTGCCGGCGGCGGTGGCACGTTGAAGATCGCTGTCTTGGCTCCGCTGAGCGGCGACGTGAAGACTTTTGGTGAGTCCACACGTGACGGCGTACTGCTTGCCGTCGAGGAGTGGAATGAAAAAGGCGGTGTCTTAGGCAAGGAGATCGAGCCCATCGTCGAGGACAGCCAGTGCTCCGCCGAGGTGGCTGTGAGCGCCGCCAACAAGGTCATCGACCAGGACGGCGTCAAGTTCATCATCGGCGAGGTCTGCTCGAGTGCGTCCATCCCGGTCTCCGAGATCGTTATGGCCAAGGAAGTGTTCCAGATTAGCCCCACCTCCACTAACCCCAGCGTGACTGTCACTGAGGACGGCTCGACCAAGCCAACCGTCTTCCGCGCCTGCTTCATCGATCCCTTCCAGGGCGCTGTGGCAGCCCAGTTTGCACGGGAGAACCTCGGCGCACAGACGGCAGCCGTCTTCCTGGATCAGGGCAACGACTACGTTCGTGGCCTGGCCGAGGTCTTCATTCAGGAGTTCGAGGCGGCTGGCGGTGAAGTCGTCGTGGAAGAGAGCTATACGACGGATGACACCGACTTCTCCGCAATCCTGACCAAGGTGAAGGATGCCGATCCCGATGTGCTCTACCTGCCCGACTACTACGACAAGGTCAATCTGATCGCGGCCCAGGCCAAGGAGCAAGGCATCGAGGCCACGATGTTGGGAGGCGATGGTTGGGACTCGGCCGACCTCGACCGCTCCGTTGTTGAGGGTGGCTATTTCACGAATCACTTCTCGCCGGACGACACGCGGCCGATCGTGCAGGATTTCGTCAGCAAGTACGAGGCGAAGTACGGCAGTACGCCCGATGCGCTGGCCGCGTTGGCTTACGATGCCGCCAACATCCTTTTCCAGGCGATGGAGAATGCCAACTCCACCAGCGACCCGCAAGCAGTGGCGGACGCGATGGAGAGTGACTCGTTCCCGGTGGTTTCGGGTGATATCTCCTACGATGAGCAGCACAATCCCGTGAAGGCCGCCGTCGTGTTGGCGGTCCAGAATGGCGAGATCATCTACACTGATACGGTCTCACCTTAGTCTCCGGGGAGGCCCTCCCTGGTAGGATTGGAAAAGTGAATGGGGGAGAAGCCGGGGCCACGATGCGTGAGCCCTGGCTTCTTCCTTGGCAGGTCGTCTGTCTAGCATGGATCGGGTCGGAGGAAGGTGATGGCATGGAGCAGAGTCTAGGGGTCGCAGAGGCTGGTGGACAGGATCCGGTCGGCGGAGACGCTGCATTGCGTCGACGTGATGGGATGATCCTCAACCGCATCAGCCAGGGTGTCTTTGCGCTGGGCGGCCTGTTCATCCTCTACGTCTTGGGGCGCGCGGCGTTGCAGAACCCAGGTGTCTTTGTGCAGCAGATCCTCAACGGATTGCAGTTGGGATTTATCTATGCGCTGATCGCGTTAGGCTACACGATGATCTACGGTATCGTGAAGTTGATCAACTTCGCCCACGGTGACGTCTTTATGATCGGCTCGTTCACCAGCTTCTACGCAATATCCACCTTGAGCTTGCACCGTTGGGTGACGTGGGTCGCGCCGGGAGTTCCTGCCGGCATCGCCACGGTCATCGGCACGATAACCGTGATTCTGTTGTCGATGGTTGTCTGTGGCGCGCTCGCCGTGGTGATGGAGCGTTTCGCCTATCGGCCGCTGCGGAACAAACCCCGTATCGCCGCCCTGATCACGGCCATTGGCGTGTCCTTTTTCCTGGAGTACTTCGGTGCGTTGCCCTTCATCTATACCGGCAACTACATCACCTACGATCGGCCCTTTGAGGTCGAGGTGTACCGGGCGGGCCGAGTTTCGCCGCTGTTGATGGTGGCCATGTGGATCGTCTTCGGGATTTCGCTTACTGCCTATGGGGTGCTCTATGTGCGAAGCCGGCGAGGCGATCTTCGTGCCGCGGCCTGGTTGCGGCATCCCTTGCTGCTGTTTGGTCTGCAGTTCGGGGGATTCCTGGGGGTGGTTCTGACACTGGCCGGTATCCAAGTTGAGACGGGGGGCAAGGCTTGGGATCTCTCGGCGTCGAACATCACGCTCGTCATTATGAGCGCCTCGATCTTGTTGCAGGTAGTGCTGCAATGGGTGGTTCAGGCTACGCGACTGGGTAAGGCGATGCGCGCTGCGGCTTATGACAAGCCGGCGGCGCGGCTGATGGGCATTGATGTGGACGGTGTGATCGCGGCCACCTTTGCCCTGGGCGGCGCGTTGGCAGGCGCCGGTGGGGTGCTGTATGCCACCGCCTACAAGCAGGTTCATTACCTAATGGGCATCATTCCGGGCCTCAAAGCTTTCATTGCCGCGGTAGTAGGGGGGATCGGGAGCATTCCCGGTGCGTTTGTTGGATCCCTTATTATGGGGCAGACGGAGGTGCTGACGGCCGGCTTTATCTCGACACCGATGCGCGACGCGATCGCCTTCTCGCTACTGATCGTCGTATTGCTCGTCTGGCCTCAGGGTATCTTCGGCGAGCCGCCGGCTGAGAAGGTGTAGGGGGTGACAATGTTGACGAAACTTCGGAAGCCCAACGTGGCCTTCATCGCGGGCGCGCTGCTCATCTTCGTGCTCGTCCAGGTTTTCTTGAGCCTCAATATCCTCAATAACTTCTGGCGGGGCATCATCTACTGGGGGGCGGCAATCACGATGGTGGCCCTGGGACTGAACCTCATCTACGGCTTCAACGGTCAGTTCTCCCTCGGGCAGTATGGTTTTTACGCGATTGGAGCGTACACGGCTGCCGACATCACCTGGCGGTGGACCCACGACGATCCGTCGGGTCTGGTGGTGGTGCTGGTGGGATCGTTGGTTGCGCTCGGCCTCTACATCCTCGTGTCGCGATTCCTCAGTGGTTTCTTCCGCGTCAAGGTGATGACGCAGTTCACCTTCTACGTGCTTGTCACGGTAGCCGCTTTCTGGATCGCGGTGCGGTTCATTTCCCCATGGCTTAGCCCTGCCGTTGGGAGTGCGCTGAACGCATTGCCGCGGTCGATCTCTCAGCAACTGATCTTTTTTGTCGCGCTGCTGGGCGGCGCGGCGCTTGCCGGCATTGCGAGCTTTCTCTTCGGGCTGCCGGTGCTTGAGCTGGGCTCCGACTACTTCGGTATCGCGACCCTCGGTTTCACGATCATTGTCAAGGTACTGCTCGATAACACTGACACCATTCTGCCGTTCCCTGAGATGAAGGGGGCGCGGGGTATGATTGGAATCCCTCAGTGGACGACGTGGCCATGGGTCTTCTTCTTGTTCTTGCTCGTCGTCTTGGTGATGCGGAATCTCCTGCACTCAAGCACGGGCCGTTCCATCGTGTCAGTGCGCGAGGACGAACGGGCCGCGGAGCTGCTGGGGATCGACGTTGCCAGCACCAAGGTTCTGGCGTTCGTCGTGGGAAGTGTTTTCGCGGGCCTGGCGGGGGGGATCCGGGCGCACGATCTGGCTTTCCTGCATCCGCAGTCCTTCAACTTCATCCAGTCCTTCAACCCCCTGATCATCGTGGTGTTTGGAGGGCTCGGCAGTATGTCTGGCACGATCATCACGGGTTTCCTGTGGATCCTGCTTCTGGAGGGTCTGCTCCGGCTGTACCTCCCGCAGGGGTTCGAGACGTGGCGATTCGTCATCTACCCGCTGGTGCTCCTGTTGATGATGCTGCTGAGGCCGGAGGGTTTGATGGGGTGCTATGAGATCCCGTTCCTGCGGCAAAGGACGCCGGCGCTGCTCTCCGGTGCTCGGGAGGAGTCTCCAGATCTCAGTCGCGATGCCTCCACGAGCATGGACGGTAAGCCAGATGCTGCGGAGGTGAGCGTATGAAGGGCCGCCCCGAGAGCTTGACAACGGTGTCTGATGCCTCCCCTGTGGTCCTGGAGGTCGACGACGTTACCCACTTTTTCGGCAACCTGCGGGCCGTGCACGACTTCGATCTGACGCTGAGACACGGTGAGCTGGTGGGCCTGATCGGCCCCAACGGCGCAGGCAAGACAACGGTCTTCAACTTGATCACAGGCGTCTACGAACCGAGCGAGGGGAATATCCGGTTTCACGGCGTCGAGTTGGCCGGTTTGCCCTCTCACGAGATCACGCAGATGGGTATCGCGCGCACATTCCAGAACATCCGGCTCTTTGCGAATCTTACCGTCCTGGACAATGTCCGCATCGCGTACCATCCCCATGCGGGCTATGGCCTGCTCGACTCGGTCCTGCATACACGGCGTTTTCGAGAGAAAGAGCAGGAGATGACTGAGCGCGCTCAGGACTTCCTCTCGATCTTTGGACTGGCGTCCAGGCAAAACGAAATCGCCGGTGGCCTGCCCTATGGTCTGCAACGCCGGCTTGAGATTGCGCGTGCGCTGGCGGCGCAGCCGCAGTTGCTGATCCTCGATGAGCCGGCGGCGGGTATGAACCCGCAGGAGATCGATGAGCTGATGGGGCTGATCGACTTTGTGCGCGATCGCTTTGACCTGACGGTGCTGTTGGTGGAGCACCGCATGCGACTCGTGATGAACGTCTGCGAGTGGATCACGGTGATGGACTTTGGAGAGGTGATCGCGCGTGGTGTGCCGGAGGAAGTTCGGTCCGACCCCCAGGTGATCGAGGCCTACCTAGGACGCCAGGCGCGGTTCTGATCGTGCTCGGCGACAAGAACGCGAGGACAGCCTATGGCATTGCTCGAAGTTAAGGATCTTGACGTTGCGTATGGTGCTATCCGGGCGCTGCATAGCGTCTCCTTTCACGTCAATGAGGGTGAGGTGGTCACGCTCATCGGCGCCAATGGGGCAGGGAAGTCGACGACATTGCGTACGATCTCCGGGCTGCTTCCCGTCGTTGCTGGTGATATCATCTACGATGGAGAGACCATCGCCGGTGCTGAGGCAAGCGGGATCGTGCGCCAGGGCATCGTCCACGTACCGGAGGGGCGTAGAATCTTCGCTCCCCTCACGGTGCGCGAGAATCTGGAGATGGGGGCGTTTACGCGGACGGATCGCGCGGAGATCGAGGAAACGATGGAGCACGTGTTCCAGCTCTTTCCCCGGCTCAAAGAGCGGCTTGAGCAGACCGGCGGTACGCTATCAGGTGGGGAGCAGCAAATGCTTGCCGTGGGACGTGCCCTGATGGCGAAGCCCCGTCTCCTACTTATGGATGAGCCTTCGATGGGCCTCGCGCCGATCCTGGTGGAGGAGATCTTCGAGATCATAGAGGAGATTAACGCGGATGGGGTCACGATTCTGCTGGTCGAGCAGAACGCGCATATGGCCCTCTCGGTGGCCGATCGTGGCTACGTGCTCGAGACGGGTACGATCGAGCTCGAGGGATCAGCAGCGGAGTTGGCGGAGAACCCGCGGGTGCGCGCTGCCTATCTGGGTGGCTAGATCGATCGGGACGTCGCCATCGGCGTCGTGCCCGGCGCAGTGCAGGCGACGATGGTTAGTTGGAGCGGGGGGCTTTCGGGCCTCTCGCTCCTTTGATTTGTGCGACCTTCGCCTCGAGACGGTGAGCGGTTGCTGATGACAGGAGGGCGTGTAGTGAGCGAGCAGGTAGGCCGGAGAGCGTGGGTGCTTCTTCTGCTGGCGGTATTGTCCGCGTGCGGCCTAGGTCAGGAGGCGAACGCGGACGTTCTCCTCGTGGCCATTGTCGCGCCGTTCAGTGGTGACTACGAGCCGCTTGGGCGCAGCGTCCGTGACGGCGTACTTCTGGCGGCGGAGGCGCGCAACCAGCGTGGAGGTGTCCTCGGTCGTCAGGTTCAGCTCGTGCTCGAGGACACCGCCTGTGACTACACCGAGGCGCGCACCGCTGCACGGGCCGCGATTGAGGGGGGCGCATCGTTTATCATTGGGGCCGTCTGCGCAAACGCCTCGGAGGGTGTCGCCCAGGTCGCGACTGAGTTGGGCGCGCTGCAGATCAGCCCAGCATCCGTCGACCTTGACCTGACGCTCGATGCCGACGGTGAGGTGCGTCCGCTGGTCTTTCGCGTGCCCTTTGTGGATCGCGATCAAGGGACGGTCGCCGCGCAGTTCGCCCTGGACCGGCTCGATGCCGAGAAGGCGGCTCTGCTCTTTGCCGGCGGAAGCGACTATAGCGTGACGCTGGCGGACGCTTTCCAGGAAGCTTTCGAGGCGGGCGGGGGGGAAGTGGCCGTGCGCGAGACCTACGACCGGTCCGCTGAGTCCTTCTTCGAAGAGCTCGAGGAGGTGCGGGATACAGAGCCCGACCTGCTCTACATGCCCGGGTACCATAACGTGGCCAACGTCTTGGTCGCACAGGCACGCAGCTTTGGGCTTCTGCAGCCGATCATCGGCAGTGACGGGTGGGACGCTCCCGAACTGGATCGCGAGGTCGTGGCGGGTGGGTATTTCACCACGCACTTTCTGCTTGATGAGCCGCGGTCGCTCCTGCGGAGCTGGGTCGAGCTCTACCAATCGCGCTATCTAGCGCCGCCCGACGCACTGGCGGCGCTGAGCTATGATGCCGCCGAGCTGCTCTTTGCGGCGATCGAGGACGCCGGTGTCGTCGATCCGGTCTTGGTCGCCCAGGCACTGGCGGCACTGGTGCTCGAGGGTGTCACCGGGCCGATGTCGTTCGATGACGCGCACAACCCTGTGAAGCCCGTGCTGGTGGTGCAGGTGGCGGAGGATCGATTGATCTACGTAGGTCGCTTCCTGCCAGAACAGCCTGAAGAGTGATCGGAATCGCTCCGCGGCGACTTCGGGGTCACGGCGCCTTGTCGTCAGCCCCGGGCGATGCTATACTCGAAGCCTGACGGGACCATTCGGAGAGCTATGCGACTCGATGCCGCTGATCTTGATGCCTGCCTGGCATCCCTTAATGCCGCTGACGGACCTTTTGATCTTGAGACACTGATACGTCGCGTGGTCCGTTGCGTGCTGCTGCGCCGTGCACCGGTCCGCGGTTATGCGCCGGGCGCGACCTTCGACCTGGGTGAGCGGATTTGGCACGATGGCCGGATTGTGGAGGTGACCTCCGTCGAAGCGCGCGGCAACCCCCGGCAGGGTCGATTCCTGGTGCTCGGGCTGCAGGGCCCGGACGGCGGGGTCGATCGCGTCGTGGCTGAGGTAGCCGGCGCGCCTATTGTTGGGGATTCGCCCGAAGTCTCGCAGGATGAGGTAACTCGCGCCGTCGAGATTTATCGGGCTGCGGTGCGCGACAGGCTGCTCAGCGACCCTGGCTTTGCGGCGTTGCTCGGGGCCGAGCCTTTTGGTGTCGCGGGGAGCGCCGAGGCCGACAAGCGCAGGGAGCGCTGCTGCCCAAGCGGCCTACTGGCAGCTGGCGTTTTGGCGAAAGCCGTGAGGCCGGATCCCCGGGCTCGCGCGGTTTTCGAGGCGCTGCGTGCGCGGTGGCCCCTCAACCCGAGTTCAATGCACCCTATGGATGCATCGGCGACCTGGCAGCAATTCCTCAAGCCCGTCTTCCACGACCTCGGCTGGGTCGCGACGCCCCTCTCAGAAGGCTATGGATTTGCTTTGCGCTTCGATCCCGAATCAGAGCCTAGCATACTTACACACCTCAGACAGGGGGCTGCCTCCGACGATCCGCCGCCGGCTCTGGTGATACCGGTGGGATGGGGCCAGCCCCTGGCGGGCAGCGCGCCGCCTTCCGCTAGGACAGGCGCGGTGATCCAGATGGTGGGGCATCTGCTGGCGCGACGGGCGTCGTGGGGGATCTTGACCGATGGTCGGCGCTGGCGGCTCTATCGTGCGTCGCCGGAGGATCCTGAGGTGGGCAGTACTGCCGCTGAGTTCTTTGAGATTGATCTCGGCGACATCTTTGATGACGTCATCGGCGATGTCGTCGCCCGAGATTTGGCCTTCGACGATTTAGGAGAGACGGCACGGGAGAGGTTCCTCCAGTGGTGGACGGTCTTCCGCGCCGAGAGTTTTGCGATTGACGCCACAGGATCGGCACCGATTCTCAGGCTCAAAGCCGCATCGGCGGACCAGGCTGAGGCGGCGGTGCGAGCGCTGCGCCGGGAGATGCTTGAGTCGATGGTGCCCGAGATTGCTGGTGGGTTTGTGGCCTACGATTGCGAGCGACGGGGCGGGTGTCCCCCGGCCGATGATGAACTACGCAGGATCGTGCGTGCCAGCATTGGACTCGTCTATCGGTTGCTCTTCGTGCTTTATGCGGAAGAGCATCGCCTGCTGCCTATCGAGCACCCCGACTATCGGTCCATCAGCCTGACGACACTCCTTCGCCAGGCGCGCGAGAGGACCTCGGGCACGCGGGCTATGAGTACGACGACGCTTGCCACGCCCCTCTATGATCGGCTTCTGATGCTATTCCGACACTTGGAGCACGGCGTGCCGGCGCTGGCGCTGCCCGGCACGGGTGGCGGGTTGTTCAGCCCCCTCGATCAGGATTATGCCTTTCTGGAGGGGCATCGTCTGAGTGACCGCACGGTGGCGCGTGTTCTGGCGGGCATTGACCAAACGGTCGGCGAGGCCATTGCGGGCGGCGGCCTCACCTGGCGTCATCTGAGCGCGGTGGGGGAGGGGATGGTCCAGAATCTGCTCGGGGTCGTGGAACCAGCTGCCGGTCAGGCTGTGCTGGTGAATGCACAGGTAGAGCCCAATGCGGCGTCCAGCGTGCCCGTTCCGGATTTCGTCGGCGTATCGGCGATGGAGCAGGCGTTCAGGGCGCTCTTGGCCGAGCGGCGCCTGCGGTTCGGGCCCGCGATGGCGAGGGTCGTGGCTGCGAGGCGGAAGCTGGAAGCGGCGCAGGAGGATGGCGCATCGATTGATGCTTCCGAGCCTGCGGACGCGGCGGTCTTGGCGGCGGCTGAAGCGGAAGCTTACAGCGCCTTGATGGATATCAAGGTGCTCGACCCCGCGATGGGCACGGGAGCCTTCTTGGTCGGCGCGGTTGATCTCCTGGTGGATGGCCTCTTGGGTGAGATAGCTGCTTATCACCTGACGCACCCTTGGGTGCCCTGGCATTGGAACCCCATTCTGAGGCGCATTGATGAAACCCGGGAGGCGCTTAAGCGGGAGGTCGCGCGTGACGGCACTGAGCCCAATCCGGTCCTTTTCAGTGACGAGCGACTCCTGGCGCGGCTCGTGATCGAGACGATGCTCTTCGGTGTCGATCTGAACCCGACTGCTGTTGCGCTGAGCCGCGCCAATCTTGCGATCCGCGGTTTCGTTCCAGGGGCCTGCTTCCCGGTGCTGGGCGCTCATCTGCGGCAGGGGAACAGCCTGGTGGGAGGGCGGCTTAGCGAGCTCGAGAGCGTGAGTCCGTTGGCTTCCATGTCGGGTCTGGTCGCGGCAGCTACGACGGCCCGAGTGGGGGCAGAGGCGGAGGCTTCCCGACGCGAAGATCTGGCTCCGTATGCGGCCCTGTTGGATCTCTGGGTGAGCCGCCGTTTCGGCAACCAGGCGGCGGACGACGTAATTCGTCGTCTCGGTTCGCGCGCGCGCTCACATTCAGACCCCTTTGCGGATCTAGAGGCAGCGGACGCGCAGATGTTAGCTCGGGCCCGCGAACTCAGCGTCGAGCACCAGTTCCTGCACTGGGACATTGCTTTCCCCGAGGTCTTTCTGTGCCCTGGAGCCCGGGAGGATACCGAGCCGGGCTTCGATGTGATTGTGGGCAGCCCCCCTGCGGTAGCGGATGGCGTTCCGGAGGGTGGGGGCGTCATAACGTTTGGCACGCTGGCGCGCCGGCTTGCTCGCCGGCCCGGCGGACGGGTCGCGCTGGTGATGACCCCATCGAAGCGCGCGCGCTCTGCGCCAGCGCTGGCGGTACGAGGCCCCGCATGATAGGCGCTTCGGGATTTCGCCGTGAGCTGTTCCGGGTACGCACGCGCGACCTTGATCGGATCGCGCGACGCATGGAGCGTTACGGTGAGGCGCGCGATCTGACCCAACTCCTTCGCCGGTTCGTCCGTGGGCGGCTGCGGTACGGTGCAGAACGTGGCGATCTGATTGGGGTGACGGCGGAGCGGGGGGAGGCTGTGCGGCTGTGGGATCCTGCGGAGGTCTGGCGTGAAGGTGACTGGGCTGTTTTTGCCGTGCCGGCACTGAGAGATCGCGACAGGCCCTTTGTCCCCTGTCTTGGGGAGATTGTGAAGGTGCAGGGCCAGGGCGTGATCGCGCGTGTCGATGGCCACGCCGGTACCCGCGTTTTCGGCATCGCCACAGCGGAAGGGCGGAATGGGGCGGTCGCGCAGTGGCGCCAATCGCTGGAGGCGCTCGTCGCGAAGCTGAGCGAGCGCGACGACGAGCGGTCGCGCATCGAACGCGCGATCTGGTCACACGGGGCCGCCATCGCCTCAGACCTTCGAGCCGCGCTGTCTGGCGATGTACGCTTTGTGGCGCTCGACGGACGCTGGATGCTGCGGCGTCTCGCTGTGGCGCCCACGGGCAATCAGCTTGAGGATCTGGCGCGCCGGATGGTCTTTGATGCAGATCGGCCGCTGCCTGCCGAGGAGCTTCTGCGCTGGTTGGTTCCCCCAAAACAGGTGGGGGATGCCGGTGTCTTCGGGCTTGCGATAGCGCTCAACGAACGGCCTGACCTGTTTGCCCGCATCCCGTCGGGCGCTCGCACACGCTGGGTTGTGTCGGCGCTGCCCCCGGGTCCCTACCGTGCTCGGTTTGCCGCGTACGATCCAGCGACGTATGAGCTTCTGTGCGAGCCCGGAGAGACGCTATCGGCGGAGGCCGCGCAACGACTTTGGAAGCTGAATCTGTTGTCGATCATCGCCGAACGGCGATCGGTGGGCTCTCCGATCGCGGATGATGCGGATGCGTGCAGTGTAACGGCGCCGTAACCGGGCTTTAACCGTTGGTCGCTCGGCGCGAAAGTATGCTGGATCCAGAAAGGACTGCCTACCCTTATGTCACTCCGAGCACCCCGCGAGGCCATCGAGCAGACTGAGCACTCGCTGTCCTCCGAGCCTGTCGAGATGGATTGGCTTGCGGAGGTGCTCCGCGATGCGGGGCAGGCGTTACCCATCCGAGCGCTCGCGCGCGAGGCCGTGCGTGCGATGATGGTAGGGCACGGCGAGCTTCGCGCCTACGCAGCCGGTCGATCCTATCATCAGGGCGAGCGTGTTCGGCTGTTGGATGGTCGGATTGGGGACGTCACCTCCATCGAGACGGCTAGCAACGCCGCGCAGGGGCCCTTCAAGATCATCTCGGTTCGGCTTCGCAGTGGGGAGGTAGTGCGTCTAGCTGCTGAGGTGCCCGATGCCCCTGCTACCGTCTCACCCGAGCTCGTGACGGACGCGATGGTCGCTCGGGCCTGGGCCGGGCGAGAGGCGTTCTTCGTCAGCAAGGTGCGCCAAGGCCTGACCTCGGATCCGCGCTTCGTCACGCTTTACTACAGCGATGAGGAATATGGGTGTCTCCGGGAGTTCTTCCCCGCCATGAGCCCGGATGTGCTGGATGCCGCGCTGGCCCTATTGCTCGACGATCTTTTCGATCAGGTACCCGTAGCACGCATCACCGAGGTCTCCGCGACCGACGGCGAAGTCTATGCGCCCGGGTCGATCCCTGCCGGGACGGTCTTCCCGACGGAGCAGGTGGATGGGGCGCTCTTGGTGCGTCCGGAGTTGGACGGCACGGCGCGGGTCGCGTTCGAGGCCGTGCGCTCGCTCTGGGCGCGCGCCCAAGACCACGGCTCGGAATGGACGTCGGCCGAGATGCGCCGCGCCTTCTATCAGCCCCTGCTGCGCGCGCTGGGATGGTCGAGCGTGCCGTTCCCGGGTGCGCTCGGTGATTCGGATGGGCTCTACGCCCTTTGCGCCGATGAGGTTGCTGCGGCTGAGCTGCTCATGGAGGCGCAGGATGACGTGCCGACGAGCCCGTGGGCCCTGGCAGCCGTCCAGATGGGGGCTTGGAGGCAGCCGCTGGATGTGCCTGCCTCCGGTGGGGCAAACGCTGCGACGTCGGCGCGCACTGATGAGGATGCCACCCCCTACGCGCTCAGTCATCAGATGATCGGTGGGCTGCGGCAGACTGGCGTACGATGGGGGATTCTGACCAACGGCGCCGTGTGGCGCCTCGTAAGCCGCAGCGCCAACAGCCTCTCGCGGACCTTCTACGAGGTCGATCTCAGCAGAGTGTTCGCGGGGCTGGAGTCGGACGCAACGCCGGATCCCGAGCGCTGGTGGGTCTTCAAGCACTGGTGGTTGCTCTTCCGCCAGGCCTCCTACGTCCGGGATCGCAGCGGCCTTTGTCTGGTCGAGCGTCTGGGCGAGCCATCACACACCGCTGACAAGCGAGCGCGCGACACACTCCGGGATCGTCTGCTTATGGAGGTCCTCCCGGCCATCTCTCGCGGGTATGTCAGCTATCGGCGCGCCCGTGCCGGCGTCGATGAGGAGTCGGCAGCATCGCTTCGTGACGTGCTCCGTGGCAGCGCTCTGCTGATCACCCGTCTTCTCTTTGTCCTGGTGGCGGAGGGACGGCGTCTCCTGCCGCTGGATGACGACCGGTACCGCCCGCACAGTCTCACCACGCAGGCCGAATGGGCGCGAAACCGTATTGGCAAAGGCCTGGCGTTGGGGGAGGGCGTCTACACGACGCCTCGCTACGATCTCGTGCTTGCGCTCCTGCAGCGGATCGCGCAGGGCGACGCCGAGAAGGGGATTCCGCGCTATGGGAAGCTGTTTTTTGATCCGACGGAGCAGGAGGCCCACGCTTTCCTCCAGCGTTTCAGGATCAGCGATCGCGCGCTCGCCGAGGCCCTGGATGGACTGACCCGGGGGCTGGACTATACGGCGTTAGGCGCCTATGATCTCGCGGGCGCGCTGAGCGTGCTTTCGCAAGTGCATCTCGTCCTGCCGGATGCCAAGGCCGACGAGGTGATGGTGGTCTATCAGGGCTCCTCCGGTAACCGGATCGATAGACTCCCGGACTTCGTGGTTACCTCCTCTGTGGAGCAGGCGTTGGAGCCGGTGATTCGCTCTAGGGGCGAGCGCTTCGCCGAGGCCATGGACCGTGTTGTATCGTTGCGCCGCCGGTTGCGGCGCACCCTGGACCGGGGGCGACGTGCGCGCCTGTACGCCGATTGGGAGACCGCCTCACGGCAGGCACGCCAGGCGTTCTTGGGCCTGCGCGTTTGTGACCCGGCGATGGGGGCCGGGGCTTTCCTGTTAGGCGTCGTCGATGCCCTTACCGATGGCTTCCTCGATGGGCTCCGATGGTATCATGCAGCGAACCCGAAGGTGCCACGGGATTGGAACCCCATCTATCGGCTCATCGATGAGGTGCGACAGGATATCCACGAGGAGCAAGCTCGCCAGGGCGGCGCGCGCGATACGTCGCAAGCTGCCGGTACGCCAACCGGTGACGGAACGTCGCACATTGGCGGCACGCCAGCCGGCGACGGAACGTCTAGGGGCGACGGAACGTCTAGGGGCGACGGAACGTCGCCCATTGACGACGCAACGATCC
>JBNGCP010000017.1:35973-47995 GCA_049974845.1 Anaerolineae bacterium
GGCGACGGAACGTCTAGGGGCGACGGAACGTCGCCCATTGACGACGCAACGATCCTCGCGCGCCTCGTTGCGCAGAAGTGTGTTTTTGGGGTGGCGGAGGACGCGACCGACGTCGAGGTGGCCCAGACCGCCCTCTGGCTGCACACCTTTGCCCGAGCGGCCCCTGTCAGCTTTCTGGGCCATCATCTACGGCGTGGCAACGCCCTGCTGGGGATGGAGCTCTCCGGCGCCGCGCGGGACTCTGGGCGCACGGGGCTCGGCGATGAGGTCGCGTCCGTCGTCGCCAGGGGTCTCTATCCGGTCGTCGAGCGTGTGGATAGAACGCCGCTCGATGTCCGGTGGAGTGCGGCGCAGTCTCAGAGGACCGATGAGGTTGTCGCGCCGCACAAGCTGCTGCTCGATCTGCTCGTCAGCGCCGCGCTCGGCGACACCGAGGCTCGAGCGGCCCTGAGCGCGTTGGAGGAGGCGTCGGATCTTGAGACGCTGGGCTCGCTGGCTCCTGCTTGGCTTGCGGCTCAGGCGGAGGCGGAGGGGTTCTTCCATTGGGAGATCGAGTTTCCCGAGCTTTTCGTCGATCTGGCGACGGAGGAGCTGCGCGATGACCCGGGCGTCGATGTCGTGATTGGGAATCCACCGTGGCTCCCTGCGCAGGAAGAGGTGCTGGCGCGCTTCTATGCTGACCGTTTCGGCAGCGCCGTGGAGACGGATGACCCTGGGTGTGATCGGTTCAATCCGCATCACGCCTATCTGGCGCTTGCACGCTGGCTCACGCGCGCGTCGGGGGGACGCACGGCCTACGTTCTCTCCCGAGCGTGGCTGGCCAAGCGCATCGGAGGCATCTGACACGCTATGGGGCCCTACGAGTCTGATGCGAACGACGGGGACCGGGCCCCCTTGTCAGGGGGCACCGGCGGCGGCGAGCGAGCCGGCCCACGAGGGCAACAGCAGAGTCGGGCCCTGCAGCGTTACCGTGCCAATCGGCGATTCTACGAGCGCTACTGGGTTCGCATCTTCGGCATGACCCAAGCGGACGTGTCCCAGCTCGCCCAGACGATCCGCGTCACCAGTGAGGCGCGCGACCTGACGGCGATGGCCAAGGATGTGATCCGGGCGCGGTTGGAGGGGGGGCCTCAGGTCACGAGCGGGCCTGCGTCAAATGGTCAGATGCCCGGTCGGACGGTGCGCCATTGGGATCCTACCGAGACCTGGTGGGCGGGTGATCGGTTGATCGTGATCGTCCCTGGCCGCGAGTATCCAGACCGCGCGCACGCGCCACGCGTAGGCGAGGTGTTGCGCGTCGGTGAGACCTACGTGGTGGTCAAGGTCGATGGCATCGCCACGCCGCAGGTGTATGGACTCGGTGTTGCCGATGGGATGACACCCGATCCCGCCGCTGAGGCTGAGATGGCGTCACTCGCCGAGCGCGAGGACCTCGCGTCGCAGGTCGATGACGTGCTGTGGCGATTTGGGCCGTTTGTGGTGAGCCGGTTGCTGCATGCTCTGGAGGCCGACGACCGTTTCGTGGAGCTTGAGGGCCGTTGGTTCCTGCGTGAGCTGGCAGAGCGCCCAAGAGAGACGGAGATGGCGGCGCTGGCGCGAGCCCTGTTCCAGGGGTCGGCGGAGCCCAAGAGCATCGCTGAGCTCCTGGCGCTTATGCCATCATTCCAGGGTGATTCAGCCGCGGCCCGGTTCGGGCTGCTGCTCGAATTGCGCGCCCGGCGCGACCTCTTCGATCGCGTCGGCGCTTCCTCCCATCCGTCGTGGAAGCTGGCGGCCCCTCCTGCGATGCGGCTCGTCGCCAGCCACGCGGTCTACGATCCCGAGACTTACGAGATCCTCTGCATGCCCGGCGACACCCTATCGAGGGAGATCGCGCGCCGGCTATGGCGTGCCGGCCTGCTGCACCACGCCCTGGGCACGGCTGAGACCGGCCCCACCGGCGAGGACGACGCGACGTGTACCGCCCCCGGCGCCGCCGCTGCGCCTAAGGCCTCGAAGCGGGCGGAATCCGACCGCCCCAAGCACAATGGGAATGCTGACCCCCGCCGCTCTTGGCCCCGTTGGCTTCCGTTTGGGCCTCATTGAAAGGCTTTGTAGCAGCGGACCGCCGCGTGACGGTCACGCCTCGCGCTTGTCGTCGCGCCTCAGTGTCGGGAACTCGGTGACCCTCAAGTTCGTGCAGCCGTAGGGGATGAGGGTCAGTGCCGTGAGCGGCGCTTGGCTCTCCACCGGGCTGCGGGGCACGTCTGCGGCAGAGCCGCGCTCCAGCCCCCACGTTCCGAGCTGCCTCCCTTTGACCGTGGCAATGACCGGTGCACCCTCGGGGGAAAAGGGGAAGGGGCCGATTTCGCGTTCCTCGAACCGCACATCCTCCGTGAGGGTCTCCTCCGCCACGTCCAGGGCGTAGGCCCAGGGCGTCGTCGGCACGACCTCCCAGTCGGCGTGAGGCAGCTCCCGGTAAGGAGCATCCTCGTGAACGCGGTTCCACTGCTCTCCGACCTTCAGCGCGTAGACGAGCGGACCGCGCTCGATGGCCACCGCGTCACGGTATCCGTGCCACAGCTTAGGCTGCATCGGAAGCGTCAGCGCGAGGGTCGTGTCTCCTTGCCACTCACGGTGGATCCTGTGGTAGCTGTTGGGCTGCGGCCTCACCGTCGCGCCGTCGGGGAGACGGAGCGTCGGCTCCGAGGCCCAGGACGGGATGCGCAGCCACAGGGCGAACGTCACAGGTTCCGCCGCGTTGACGGTAAAGGTCAGATCCGACCGAAAGGGGTAATCGGTCTGGAGGTCGATCGTGACCGGCACGCTCTCGATCTCGGTCTCAACCCGGCTCGGCGCATAGGCCACCGCCGCAATGCCCGGCTCTGATACCACCTGCATCCAGAGGTGGGCGGCAAACTTTGGCCAACCCTGGCTGAGGTTCGCGGTGCAACAGCCGTAATTCGGCTCGACCCCGAAGAGGTTGGACTCGGGGCCGTTGGTGGTCCAGATGCGATCCTCGCACGTGCAGAGCACCTGGTTAGCCTGCTGGTCGTACTGGTGGGCCCACATGTCGGGCGAGAAGGTAGCCGGAAGCGCGTTGAAGACGACGCGTTCCAGGCAATCGCTGAAGGCGGGATCCCCGAGGATGCCAATCAGCGTCTCCAGCGAGAAAGCGTACTCGACGACGGCGCAGAGCTCCGTGCCTTGGGTCGGGCGTCTGCCCGCCAGGCACTCATCGCCTGTGAATATACCGGTGACCATCCCGTGGTGCTCGGCCAGTTTGTCGATCATCATCCGAGGCGCTCGGCGATCCGCTGCGTCGCCGGTGAACCGCCACCAGAGCGCCGGTCCTTTGGGCGCCATCGCGTTGTTGACGACGTGGGACATGTAGTTCCAACGGCCCCTGGGCGTCGGGCGCGCCGCCGGCCAGCCCGCCGGTGCGTTGAAGAAGGCCGCCCAGTCGAAGCCCTGTGCGTGGAGCTTAGCAGCAAGATCGAGCAGCCATGGCTCCGGCATGCGCTCGTAAAGCCAGATCAGCGCCAGCAGCGCCTCAAACCAGCGGAACTGCCCCCAGTTGAAGAGCGGGGCGCGATCGATCTGCCGATCCATGCAGCGGAAGGCGCGCACCAACGCCGCCAGCGCCCGGCCGTCGGCGGTGGCATCGTGGTACTGCATCAACACCTTCGTCGCCAGGATCTGGCCCCAGAGGTCGTACCGGGTCTGCGGATCGTGGCCCGAGGCGGCGATCATCGTCCGCGGCCCGAGCCAGCCGTCGTCGTGCTGGTGGGTCAGCACATAGTCCAGGTAGCGGGTGACCTTTTCCTTGAGCGCGACCGCCTGGGGCGCGTCATCGTCCAGCACGTAGGCCAGGGGGATCACGCCATCGAGCCAATAGGGCGCGCGCTCCCATGCCTCGGCGTCGCCCCCAAACCACTGGCTGTCGCGGACATCGGGCCAGAACTCGTCCAGGTGGCCGCTCAGGCCGTCGGCCTGAATCCGCAGCTGCTGCCGTAGCCATCCTGAGGGACGGATGCTGCCGAGGGGTAACGGGCGAAACGTTGGTGTCTGGAGCTGTCGCGTTTGCATCTCAGGGTGCCTCCGTGAGAGGATGTGAGCGTGAGCGCTCGTCAACCTTCGAGGCTGGGCGCTTGCCAGCTCTCGGGCGTGTATTGATGCAGCTCGATGCGGTTGCCGTCGGGGTCGGTGATCCAGGCCTGGTAGCTCTGGTCGCGCCCCAGCTTCGTCGGACTCACCTCGACGCCGCGCTCGCGCAGCGCCTTGGCGGTGGTCTCGATGTCATCTACCTCTAGACAGATGTGGCGAAAGGATTGCCCGGCGGCGGCTGCCTCAAGGGTCCCCTCGAAGAGCTCTAGGAAGTTGCGTCCGCCGAGGTGCAGATAGATGCCGTGGCGGTAGCCCTCATCGTTGACGAAGTCGAAGGCCTCCTTCAGGCCGAGCTGGTCGCGGTAGAACTCGACGGCCCGGTCTAGGTCCGAAACGGTGAAGCAAACGTGTGCCAATCCTGTGATCATCGGTGTCCTTTCAGTCTTGAGTCAGTCTCGTATAGCGATGGCTCCGGAGGCGCGCCGGCTACGGATCGTACCTCCTGCCCTCGTCCACCATCGCCAGGTAGTTCTCCAGCGGAATGTAGTTCGCGACGCTGTTGCCCGTCCCCAGGCAGTAGCCGCCACCGGGCATGCAGATGTCGAGGGTGTCGCGCACCCGCTGCCGGATGGCCTCCGGGCTCGCCCGGCACAGGAAATCGACGTCGATGCCGCCCAGCAGGGCGATGCGGTCGCCATAGATGGACTTGAGCTCCCGCACATCCTCGATCGTGTCCTCGAAGGAGTGCTTGCCGTCGATGCCGACATCCTCGATCAGATCCTCGTAGATCGTCGCCAGGTTCCCACAGGAGTGCAGGATGTACGGGCGCCCTGCTGCGTGGGACATCGCCGCCATGCGCTTGTGGCCCGGCAGCACGAACTTGCGCAGGTCATCGGGGCTGATCATTGGGCCGGTCTTGAACCCCATGTCGTCGCTGCCCCAGATGATCTTGACCCGCTCGAACGTCAGGATCCGCTCCAGCATGGGGACGTAGAAGGCAAGGAGGCGGTCGGCGATGGCCTGGACGAGATCGCGTTGATCGTAGAGGGCGTAGCAGAGTGTCTCGTACCCCATCAGCCAGGTGAGGTACTCGGCGAAGTGCGCGAACCCCCCGCTGCCGATCACACACATATCGTCGGGCAGATTCTGCTCATACCACTCGAGTGCTCGCGTCGTCACCTTTTCCGGATCAGGCCACGGATACCGCTCGAACTCATCCCAGGTCGTGATCGGCCCCTTCGACTCGTTGACGTACGAGCGTCCCCCCGTGCGTTGATACTCCGCCGTGTCCTCGGTGACACTGCGATTCAGCGGCATCTCAAACGCGTCCACGCCTTGTCGGACGTAGTCGTAGCCGACGAAGCGCTGGATGCGGATCATGCGCCTGTAGGGAAACGCCGGGTCGTCAGGGTTGAGGCCCTCGAGAAGGCCGTAGCGCTGGCAGAGCGCCTCCTCAATCTCCCGGTCCAGGAAGAGCTCGATGTGGTGGACGCGTTCCGGCGTCCCCTCGCGCATGATGCAGGCGCGGAAGGCTTCCCAATCCGGCGTGAACGGGGTAGAGAACGGGCTATCGACGGGTAATGACATATCTCCTCCGAAATCGTGGTGGGGTCGGTGGTTTGCTGCTGCCTAACGTGCCAGGAGCAGCGCGCCGGCGAAGATCGCGACCGTGCCCAGCGGAAAGAGCACGGCGAATCCCAGCATCAGATGCATGCGTCCCCGGAGCGGCAGTCGTGTGGCCGGCACCTGCGGGTCGGTCGCGAAACGATCGACGACCTGTGCCAGCCGCGCCGTGGGCGCGGTGAGGGGCGTGCCGGAGCTCATCAGGGTCACCCACCCGTTAGGTGTCCGCACCTGCACCTGAGGCTGCTCGGGCCTCTCGGGATCGCGGCCCAGTCGCGCGCCTTCCACGCCCCTGACGGCGCGCTGCCACAGGGTCAGCGCCCCCATCCAGGTGAGCTGCAGGGTGATCTCGGCGCTCTTGTCGGCGCGCCGCTCGAGTTTGAGCACGGGCAGCAGCCCCGAGAGCGTCCACAGCCCCACGCCCAACAGAATCAGCAACAAGCCCAGTAACAGGTTCATCGGTTCCTCTCTAACTCACCCGCGAGCTCCCATTATACGGTGCTGTGCGCCACTCACAACCAGCCCCGCAGCCGATAGACCAGCGTCCCGATCAGCTCCTTCAAGGCCTTCTCGGTGAGCTCCATGTGCTCGGCTGCCGGCAGAAGGTTCATCACCTGGATGTCGAGGCGCGGCTGCGTGTAGAACGCCCAGTCCGACCGGGTGAGCACGTAGTCCGTCGGCGCCGGGATGACGCTGAGGTCGAGCTTCTCGAAGACGCCGTATGCCCGGGGCATGTGCATTGCTGAGGTCACGAGCACGATTTCTGAGAGGCCGTTCGCGGCTAACAGCCGTGCGCTCTCGACCCCGTTCTCATAAGTGTTCTGCGAGGTGTCCTCCGTGATAATGGCCTCCCGCGGTACGCCGAAAAACACGAGCAGGTCGGCCATGGCCTGGGACTCGGGCATCTGTCCGTCGTTCGAGAGGGGGCCGTGGGCGCCGCTCACCACGATCACGGGCGCGACGCCCGCCCGGTAGAGACGCGCGGCGTAGACGACACGGTCCCCGGCTTCCCCCAGCTCGTGCGTGGGGCGCGGCGGTAGCTGTTGGCGCGTTCCCCCGCCCAGCACGACGATGGCGTCGGCCTCGATCCGCTCGGGTTGGGCGAGTGGCGGATACTGCCATTCGAGCGCGCGCAACAGGCTCATGCTGAAGATGCGATTCCCGCCGAGCCAGATGACCACGAGGCCCAACGCCGTTAGCGCCGTGCTCAGCCGCTTCCGATTCCGCAGCAGGAGTGCCAGCACAAGCAGGCCAAACGCCAGCCCGGCCGGATACACCAGGAGGGGCAGGAACTTCGAGAGAAAGTAGAACATCGTCTCACTTATGGTAGGGCTCGCCGCTGAGGATCGTCGCCGCGCGGTAGAGTTGCTCCAGGAGAACCACCCGCGCCAACTCGTGGGGGAGGGTCAGGCGCGATAGGGAGAGCTGCTCGTCGGCGCGCTCAAGCGCCGCGGGCGCCAGGCCGAGCGGTCCGCCGATGACGAAGCCCACGTCGCGGTAGACCTCGACCTTCTGCCTGAGATAGTGGGCGAACTGCACGCTACCCGCTTGTTTGCCCTTCGTGTTCAGCGCGATCACCCACGGGATGTCACGCACTGCATCCAACAGCGCCTCGCCCTCGCGCGTGATGGCCACCTCGTCAGGCAGATGGCCGCCGACCTCGTCCCGCACCTCAACGAGCTCGACGCGGGAATAGCGCCTGAGCCGCGCGAGGTAGTCCGTCTGGGCGGCCTCCCAGTGTGGCGTCCGGAGCCGGCCCACGGCGGCGATCGTGATCGTGCCCGGCAACCGGATCATCGTGGTGGCTCTCGGCGCTCTTCGTCAGAATGTGGAAGGTCCGAAGCAGCGCTCGTCGTCGGCGAGCGGCGTGTGCGGCTCCGGACCTTCTGCGATCAGGGCTGAGCGGTCGCCGTCGGTGTAGGCGTCGGCGTGAGCGTGGGTGTCGGTGTCGGCGTGGGAGGCATCGTCGGCGTGGGCGCTACGGTCGCCGTAGCAGTGATCGTCAGCGTCGGTGTTATGGCGACGGTCGACGTCACGGCGCCCGTTCCCGTGATGAGCTCCGCAGCGCTCACCTCGACGCCGGGCAGCGTCGGTAGCGGCTCGCTTCCCGGTGGCGGCGGTGGCACGACGAGGTCCACCACGTCGGCCCACAGAGCTTCCAGCGCCGGCGTGGCCCTGAACGACCGCTCCGCGATCAAGGTGTCCAGCGCTCGGATCCGACCGGCGAGCAGGGCGGCCTGCGACGTGGCCTTCTCGGACATCGCCGCCGTGCGGGTCAGGTGCTCGATAGCCACCGCGAGCGCGTCCTGCGCGCCGCGCGGGTTGTCCTCGAGAAGCATCAGCCGGGCGCGTACCAGGTCCTGGGCGGTCAGTAGAAAGGCCAGCTGCGTCATCAGCTCAGACCGCCCTTGTGTCAGCGCCTCAGCCTGCTCAGTTAGCGTCGCAAGCTCGGTTTCGAGATCCTCCTCGAGGTCCTCGAGCTCGTCCTGCTGATCGCTCAGCTTGCCAGCCTGTTCTCTGATCGTCCGTCCCACCGTCTCGAGCCCTGACGTCACCTCTGCCAGCGCTTCATCCTGGGCCGTGGCCGTCGCCTGTAAGGCGATCAGGCCGGGCTCCAGCGTGGCCAGCTGCGCCACGGAGGTCGATACGAGACGGTCCTGAACGGCGATCGTCTCCTCCAGCCCGGCAATCTCGCCCTCGAGCTCCGCGGATCGCTCTCGGACGGACTCGAACTGCCGCTCCACCTGGCTCTCCGTCAGATCCATCCGCTGCTCCAGCGTTGCGATGTCGGCCGCGTTCTGTTGGATGGGCACGATGGTGGCCCGGTAGATGGCGGGAATACCGACGTAGAGGCCCACGCCGATCAACACGGCCACCAGGACGACCAGTGTGATGCGGACGAGGGCCTTGAGGATGGCGAGCAGGGTCCGGGCGAATGGGCTACGGCTCTCTGTTCTGTCGTCTTGATTGCTCATTCGGCTGCCCCCTACTTTTCCGATTCCACTGGCTGGTTGCCGAACAGCTCGGTGAGCAACCCCTGAAGGCGCTCGAAGAACGACATCGTCGTCGCCGTCTGCGCCTCCACGACGGACAGGGACTCGTCCAGCTCCGTGACGTCCTCACTCAGGCCGTCGACCCGGCCCTGGAGCGCCTCACTGTCGGCTTTCAGGGCTTGAATCTCGCCGGTAAAGGTCTCCAGCGTCTCCTCAGCCTGCTCCATGCGGGCCGTGAGCCCTGACAGCGCCTCGACGCGCTCCCGCAACCCACTGACGTCGCCCTGCAGCTCGCTCACGTCGGTCCGCACGGCGTCGACCTGCACGTTGAGGCCGCTGAACTGGCCGCGGAGTTGATCGACCGCTCGGGTGCGGTTCACATCGATGGCGCCGTTGATGGCCGCGAAGATCAGCAGGCTGAGAAGCATGCCCAACAGGCCACCCAGAACAGCGCCCAGAATCGTCGGCCACACCCAACCGGCGCGCTCTCTGACGGCCTCGCGTGCCGGCTCGGCCTCCACCTCAGGTGCCTCCTCCTCGAGTTCCTTGGGCTCCAGAGCCTCTTCCAGCGAAGGGGGCTCGCGCTCGGGCACGCCCGCCGGTGGCGGCGGGGCCAGTGCCTCTTCAGCGACCGTGGCTGCGGCCTCTACTTCTTCTACCTCTTCGCGTTCTTGCTCACCCTCTGGTAGAGAGGCACCCTCTGGTAGGGAGGCACCCTCCGGTACGGAGGCCATCGGCTCCTTCCCTCCATTGGATCCCGGACTGGTCTCCTCCGTCGTGATCAGCGTTCCCAACCGCTGGGCCTCGACGGTGACCTGGTCTCCGATCTCTTCCAGCAACGCCGGCCCGATGCCCGACACGTTGGTCAGCTCCGCGGCACGTGTGAAGGGCCCATGCGCCTCGCGATAGGCGATGATCCGGTCGGCTAACGCGGATCCGATGCCCGGGAGCGACATTAGGGCTTCCTTGTCGGCCTGATTGAGGTTGATTGCGGGGGTGTCGCGCTCCCTGTCTTCCACTACGATTTCGGCTTCCATCTCTGTCTCCTTTCGAAAGAGGACCAAGGACAGCGCTCCTTGCCGGCGGCGATGCCTGAGGGCTTGGACCGTACGGCGCATTCACGTCGCCGGTCCCGCGACCGGGGCCACACGCCCTGGAGTATTCAGACGTCGCCAGCCCGGTGGAGAAACAAAAAACAGAATCGCTTCACCCAAATTATACGTCGCTCATCCGGAATGCACAACTAGCCCACGGTGCAACGCACTTAAGCTCTATGATGGGCGGCCCTTCTGGCGTCGCGCCGTGATCGACCGAGCGAAGTGCGTTGTACCTCGCTTTGTCCTACAGCGGCTTCGCAGCCACCAGGTAGTTCAGGAAGACGATGCCGCTGTACCCCTTGGCGTGCGCGCCGCCGATCGCAAAGGCCCCCGCGGGGAAGTCCCGCTTGTAGACGAAGAAAGGGTAGAGGCCTCCGGGGGTCTCGATATCGACCTGCAGCGTCTCGTCGCGCTCGAAGCCCCGCAGCCAGTAGGGGAGCTGATCGGCCTTCGCCTGATAGACGACGTAGACAGTGCTCGGCCGCGTCAGCTTGAATCGGAGCAGCTTGTTGGCCTCCGAGTCATAGTCCAGGTCGGCCGGTCGCACGCCGTGGAGCCCGCTGAGCGCCAGCGGCAGGTTGATGATCCGGTAGTCGCGGTCGGTGTAACACTGCATCCGCGCGCGCAGGATCGTGGGCTCATACGCCCGCCCGCTCGTGGCCTTGACGTAGGCGAAGGGCGACTCGTAGCGGTAAGCGTACTCGGGCGCCCGGCCCAAGCCCTCGTGCGCCACGATCGCCATGCCGCCCACCACCGAGGTCAGCGGATCCATCTCGCGCATGGTCGCCTTGCCAAAGATGTCCTCCAGCATCGACACGTAGGCCGGGACAAGCGAGGTGCCGCCGGTCCGCAGCACCACATCGACCCGATCGGGCGTCAGCCCCGCGTCGTCGAGCACGGCGAAGATTGCCTCCCGCACCCGGGTCACCTCCGGCGCGATCATCTCTTCGAAGTCGCGGCGGAGGATCCGCTCGTGGATGCGGATGTCCTCGTGGTCGAAGTCCAGCTTCGCCATCAGGTTCGGCGTCAGCGCCTTCTTCGTGCGCTCGATCTCCTGGAAGAGCTTGAAACCAACATTCTGCGTCACCAGCGTCTCCAGCGCCCGCATCGCCTTGGGGCGATCGCTCGTCTTCTGGTAGCGCTTGATCTTGCTCAGCGGCTCGGGCCGCGAGAGCTCGGGCATCGTCTGCCAGGTGTGTAGCTCGTCGAGAAACTCGGGTGGGAAGTCGGCGCCCCCATCGACCTTCGCCCCGGCGCCGAAGTAGGGCAGCAGCGACGCCATGATCCGCTGGTCGAGGTCGTCCCCGCCCACCAGCACGCCCCGCGTCGCGATGACCCGCGTCGCCTGCCTGCCGCCCACCTCGACCACGGTCAGGTCCAGCGTGCCGCCGCCGAAGTCGAAGACCAGCGCTACCTCGCGCTTCGTCGCCTGGCGGTGATACAGATGCGCCGCCGCGATAGGCTCCAGCTGAAAGGTGATGTCGCGGAAGCCCGCGAAGCGCGCCGCACGGAAGAGGATCTCCTCGGCCCGCGCCGTGACCGCCGGATCGTCGGAGAAGCGCACCGGGCGCCCCAGGACCACGGCCTCGCAGCGCGCCTCCAGCTCCGCCTCGGCCCGTCGCTTCATCGCCTGTAACACCAGCGCGATCAGCTCGTCGATGGTGTAATAGCGGTCGAAGATCATCGTGCCCTCATATCGTGGATCCCGCAGCGCGGTCTTGATCGACTGCAGCAGGCGACCGTTGGCGTTGATGTCGGTGACGACGTGGACGTCGTGCCAGTAGTGAATAGGGCTGGAGCCGGCGCCGGCGACGATGATCTCCACCGCGCCGATGTCGCGCCGCGACCAGACGATCCGGCGTCCGGTCTCCTTCTCCAGGTACTCGGAGGCCGCCGTCGAGCCCAACTGCGTCTGGTACGCCCGGTCAATCCAAATCAGCGAGGGCAGGACGTTCGGGTTCTCATTCGTGGGGTCCAGATGGACCGGATGGAGTCGAGTTCCGTCATAATACGCGACCGACGAATTTGTGGTTCCAAAGTCTATCCCGATGCGCATCGTTCCTCCTCATCGAAGCGGGGAATGCTTCCGGTTCCGTCCGAAACGCGAACCCCCAATATACCACGAATCGATGGGATTGGGCCGCCGATTGGCGCACCATGTGCTGGGGTAGAGATGGGGTAGAGAGATGGGGTAGAGAGATCGGGTAGAGAATGGGGTAGAGA
>JBNGCP010000017.1:48095-51382 GCA_049974845.1 Anaerolineae bacterium
ATGGGGTAGAGAGATGGGGTAGAGACGCGGCGGTGCCGCGTCTCCCGAGGGGGGAACCGCTACCTACGTCCCGCCAACAACAGCAGCGCCGAGGGCAGCAGGAGCGCCCCCAGTAGCATGAGCCACGGTCCCGCATCCTGCGCGAGGATCGCCAGGTCTTCCCGGCCCGACGAGGCCTGGATCGACGGCTGATCCTGCGCCAGCCACGCCCGCCATCCCCGGTCGAGCTGGTCGATGTTCACGCCGAGGACCTTCTCGATGCCCGTGGAACAGGCGACCCCATCGGCATAAATCGCCAGTAACTCGCGGATCTGAGACCAGCCGTAGCGCTGTTGCAGATAGCGGATGAGGCTCCCGCTCTGCGCATAGGCCAGCTCGGCACGCGCCGGTGACTCCGGGAAGGGCAGACAAAGCTCCGAGATCGGGATCAGCGTGTTAGCCTGACGCGCTGCCTCGAGCGCCAGGGCGTAGTTAGAATCCGGTCGGGCCTCGAAGTGCGTCGCCAGCCCCTCGTTGAGCCACGTCGGAAGCGTAGCGTATCCCTGTGGCCCCAGCAGGTCGTAAATCGCGTGGTGCGTCAGCTCGTGCGGGATGTCGATGTCCATCGACAGGAGCCCGGCTTCCGTCGGCGGTACGACCACCAAGGCCACGTCCAGCTCTGGATAGGCCACGCCGCTGACCCAACCGTATCTCGCGAGCTGCATCGCCGACGACAGATCCGTCTGCGACGGGTAGATGTAGAGGTCCACCCCATCCACCTCGGCCTTCAAGGCCGCCTGAATCTCGGCGAGGGCGTTGTGGGCCACGTCCACGGCGCGCACCATCTTCGCCCGCTCCCCCGAGATCCAGTGGACGCGGACCACGTCGTCGCCCGCCGAGAGCCAGTTGAACCGATTGTCCTTATACTGAAAGGTGGCCCGGTCGGTCTCCACCGACTCCCCGTCCGGCGTCTCGTAGGCCCACCAATAAGCAATGTGCGCAAAGGGCGGCAAAGGTGCCTCGCCCAGCTCCCGCACTGCCGTGGCCGAAGCCCCGTCTGTATCGCCCCGCTGAGTGTCCGTGTACGAATCGTTGATCCGCAGATAGAGCGTCGCGTCCTCGATCTCGTCGACGCTGTTCACCCTTAGCGAAAACGTGGCGCTCTGGCCGAACGCGTAGCTGTGGCTGAGTTCGTGAGCGTCATCGCCCTCCGCCTGCGCCCGGGCGCCCACCGGCATCACCAACAGCGCGAGGACGCAGATGGCGACCAGGAGCGAGAATCGGACCGGGAGTCCGACCGGGAGTCCGCCTCGTCGGGGGAAGGGGAGGGGGCGCCTATCTAGGACCATGCCTCGTCGCTGTCCTCGTCGTCTGATGCCTCGTCGTCGATCTCGATCTTGACGTCTTCCTCCGAGAAGAAGCCCGGCACCTGCCACACCTCGTCGGCCTCGCCGCTGTAGTCGGCGGGCGGGCCGAAGAACGTCGTCAGGTCCCCGTAATAGAACTCGAGCTCCTCAAGGGCTTCCACCGCCGCCTGCTGCATCGTTGCTTCTGCGCTGCCCGCATAGCGTTCCAGCGTCTTGCGCGCGATGCTCCCCCCGATCTGGCCCAGCGACCAGAGGGCCATCTCGCGGATCTTGCTGTCGACGTCGTCCGTCAGCTCGGCGACCTCCTGCACGGCCTCGCGGAGCTGTAGCTCCCCGCACGCCCGCGTCGCCTCGAGGCGCATCACCGGGTTGGGGCTGTGGAGCTCGCGGCGCACCACGTCGCCCCACCGTGCGTCCGCGCTGCGTCCCATCGCCAGCACCGCGCTGACGCGCATCGCTTCCTCGTCCTGCTCGTAAGCCTCGGCGATCAGCGCCGGCACGTCGTAGTCGCCCGTGTAGGCCATCGATTCCATCGCCTGCCGGCGGATCTGTCCCGTCTCTGCCGGGTCCGTATAGCTCTCGCGCAGCGCCTGCATCGCCTGCGCGAAGGGGGCCGGGCGGATCTTCTGCAGCTCACCCAGCAACACGTATCTGGCCAGCACCTCGGCGGCCGCCAGGCGTACCTCCGAGGACGGATCGTGGCGCAGCATGTCGGCGAGGAGCGGCACGAGCCGCACGTCCTCCACCTCGCTGAGGCCGCGGGTGGCGGTGGCCCGGATCTCCGCGTCTTCGTCGCACAGCGCGATGCGGAAGACCGCCGAGAAGTCCATCCTGAACTCGGCCTCGGCCATCTGCCTCAGCGTCTCCACGAGCTCCTGGCGGACCTCCAGCCGTAGCTGGTTCCACAGCGTCCGTACGCGCTCGGTGTTCTCCTCCAGCAGCCCGGACAGGTGCCGAAGATCGGCCCGATCCGGTACCACGCCTTCGCCCTCGAGGGCATGCCAAAGATCCTGCTCGCGTCGCTCTCTACGCTCCTGCGCGCGACGTTCCAGGTCTGCGATATCCAAGTCGTCCATCTCGTCCCTCTCGACCACAAGCCTCCTCTACTGCAGCGGCACTGGCATAACGATGTCCAGGATCGTGATGGCGACGAAGAGGACGACCATGATCAGCAGGGCCACCAGATGGATCCGCTCCTCCAACTCGGGCGTCAGCGCCTTGCCCCGGATGGCCTCGATCAGCGAGAAGAGGATCCGCCCGCCGTCGAGCGCCGGAATCGGCAAGAGGTTGAAGATCCCCAGGCTGATGCTCAGCAGCACCAACACATTCAGGAAGGGGTAGGGCGCGCTCTGCTGGATGCTCTGGTTCACCGACTGCTCGGCGATCTGGCTGATGCCGATGACGCCGACGGGCCGCGCCTGCTCGAACGGAATGCCCATTCGAATCACCAGCACCGGGAGCGCCACCGTCGTCACCGCGACGTTCGCAAAGTACCGGCTGCCATAGCGCACGGCCTCGCCCAGCGCATAATACTTAAGCGTCCCCGCGACCTCCTGGTTGCTGATCAGCACCCCGATCGAGCCCTCGCCTTCCGGAGGATTCTCCCGCGGCGTCAGCACGACCTTCACAGTCTCGCCATCTCGCTCGATCGTGAACGTCGTCGGCTCGCCCGCGTGTCGCTGGATTGCCGTCTGCAGCTCGGTCGCGTCATCAATGGGCTCGCCGCCCACGCCCACCAAGGCATCCCCGGATTGGATGTTCGCCTCCGCCGCCGGGGAGTTCGGCACGACCTCGCTCACCACCGCCTGAAGCTGCGGGATGCCGGTGGTGAAGATCAGCACGGCGATCAGCCACGCCAAGAACAGATTCGACAGCGGGCCGCCCAGGTAGACGAGGATGCGCTGCCAGGCCGGCTTCGCATACAGGCTCCGCTCCTTGCGC
>JBNGCP010000017.1:51482-53418 GCA_049974845.1 Anaerolineae bacterium
CCTCGTCCTTGAACGTCTCTTCCCCCTCGAAGCGCACAAACCCACCGAAGGGGATCCAGTTCAGCGTGAAGTCGGTCTCCTGCCAGCTAAAGAGCTTGACGATCCTGGGCGGGTAGCCAATCCCGAACTCGTGTGCCCAGACGCCCATGATCTTTCCCATAATCAGGTGACCGAACTCGTGCACCAAGATCAGTGGGATCAGTCCAACAATAAACCCCAGGACGGGTCCCAGAATGTTGCCCAACCCCTCTACCAGTGTTGGCATTATCGACATTATCTTCTCCTTAATATCCGTACATACGAATTATATCGGATCGGTGCCTCGTGTCCAGCCTTCTTGCGCCCCGCCCTCCCGCTCTCACGCATTTCTAATGCCTCTGCTCGCGTCGGGGGCGTAGGGGCGAGGCATTCCGGAAAGGATCCTGACGACCGGCGCACACACAAACGCGCAGCCGTCCCACGATCCGAGTCACCTTCGTTGGAATGCCTCGCCCTCTGCGTGAACGTACCCTGCACATCATCATCGCACCGTGCGTGAATGGGGCTCCACGGCTTGCCCTCCCCGCTGCCCCGCCTATACTCAAGGCATCCGACCGTCCGGCAACCCACGCGATACCCAGGAGGCATGCCACCTCAGATGTGCCGGAAACTATGGCTTCTTTGGCCCCTGATCGCCCTCATGGCGATCGCCGCGGCCCGCACGGCGCCCGTCGCGGCCCAGGCGCCCGACGACGAGCGCCTCGTCCTTGCCTTCTATTGCGCCGACCTCGACTGGTCGACCTGGGCGCTTCCGCTCTGCGACCAGCCGATGAGCCCCTACGTATCGACCGACGACCTCGCCATCGCACGACACGTGCGCCAGGCGCGGGACGCCGGCATCGACGCCCTGATCCAGACGTGGTGCGGACCGGCCTTGGCCGATAACCCCACCGAGATGAACCTGCACGCCCTCCTCAATCACAGCGCCGCCGCCGGACAAGCCGCCGCCGCGCTGGTCGATCTCACCGGCGACCTTCTCACGACCTCGCAGGAGATCGAGGACGCCCTCATCGCCCTGCGCGATGGCCATGCCCAACATGCCGCCTACCTTCACGTCGCCGGGCGCCCCGTCGTCTTCTTCCTCGGTCAGGCCCGCCTTTCGACGCCCTCCTGGGAGGCCCTGCGCAATCGCGTCGACCCCGACCGCCGGATGCTTTGGCTGGCTGAGGGCGCCTCCACCGAGCCGCTGACGGTCTTCGACGGCCTCTATCTCTATACCAGCGTCACGCCCGGCTCCGTGACCGCACTCACATCGCGCTGGAGTGGGGAGGTCAGAGCGTGGAGCGTCGCCCACGGCGAGGCGCGCCTGTGGGTCGCGACGGTGATGCCCGGCTACGACAACCGCGCGACCGCCGCCGAGGACGATGTAGCGGTCGTGCCGCGCAACGACGGGGCCACCTACGAGGCCAGTTGGGCCGCTGCCGAGGCCAGTGACCCCGACTGGATCGTCATCCGCAGCTTCAACGGCTGGCGCGACTGCACCCACATCGAGCCCTCCGTCGCCTACGGCGAGACCTACCTCGACCGCACGTCCGAGCTGATCGCCGCCTATCGCACCCCGCCTCAGGACACCGCGACGCCCACGGTGACCCCGACGGCGCTCGTCACGCCCACGCTCACCGCCACGCTCCCGCCGCCCACGGCGACGCTGACGGTCACGCTCTCGCCGAGCCCGACGATGACCCTGACGCCCACGGCGACCCTCATCCCCACCGCCACCCCTTTCCGCCTCGCCACGCCTACCTCACCCGCATCCCCGGGCCCCGGCACGCCGTCTGGCGCCCCCCAGCGGGTGACCCCAGCGTCCGTCGGTGACGTCGGCGTCGGCACCGCCCCAGCCCCGACCCCCACGCCCATCCCCCGTCTCCTCGTCGAGGGCGACCGCCCCCGCCGCTGC
>JBNGCP010000018.1:0-50207 GCA_049974845.1 Anaerolineae bacterium
AAACGTTGTTCTTCGCAGACAGTGTGGTATAATGTTCAATCGCCGCCACGCGCTGGCGGCTTCATTATGGCAAGGCTTCGGGGAGAGGATAAGACAAATGAACCTGGTTGAGTCACTAGAGCGCCAGATGGTAGAACCCAATCCGAACGTGCCTGAACTGCACGTCGGTGATATTGTCCGCGTTTACGTACGCATTGTCGAGGGCGAGCGCGAGCGCGTTCAGCCTTTTCAGGGAACGATTATCCGATCGCGCGGAGGTGGCGTGAATGCCAACTTCACGGTGCGCCGCATTGCGTCGCATGGGATCGGCGTTGAGCGCACGTTTCTTCTGCATTCGCCCCGCATTGAGCGCGTTGAGATCGTTCGCCGGGCCAAGGTTCGCCGCGCTCAGCTCTACTTCCTGCGTGAACGCCGCGGTCGTTCCGCGCGCCTCAAGGAGCGTCGCGACTAGGCGTTGATCCAGGCGTTCCCGTCATGCGCCGTCACAAGCGTGCGGGCGTTCCGCTGATGGTTTTTCTTTGGCATGGCTTAGGAGCACACCGCTGACCGAAGAGAGCCGACCCCTGATCGGAATCACCGGGCGGAAGGACACTTCCGCCCGGTTGCTCAATGCCCCGATGCACTCCGTTGGTGTGACGTACACTCGCGCCATTCACAGGGTGGGCGGCACGCCGGTGATCATCCCACCTTTGACCCGAGAGGTCGATTGGACGCCTCTCCTGACGCGGCTTGACGGCTTGTTGTTGAGCGGGGGAGAGGACATCGCGCCGGAATACTACGGGCAAGATCTCGAGCCCTGGACGGGGCAAGTTGACAAGGAGCGAGATCAGTCCGAGCTGGGCCTGGTGCAACAGTGGGTGGCACGGGGAAAGCCGCTCCTTGCCATCTGTCGCGGCCATCAAGTGCTAAACGTGGCGCTCGGCGGCGAGCTGTGGCAGGACGTAATGACGCAGCTTCCGGACGCCATGGATCACGCGTATGTCCCCGGACGCCCCATGGAGCTCACTGTGCATACCGTGACACTCACCCCGGAGAGCCGTCTGGCACGGATCCTGGGGGGCGTCTACTTCGAGGTCAATAGCGCGCATCATCAGGCTGTCGCACGCCCGGGGGCCGGTCTGGAGATTGTGGCCTACGCACCAGACCAGGTGACCGAGGCGACAGAACTGCCAGATCACCCATTCTGTCTGAGCGTCCAATGGCATCCTGAGGCTATGCTGAAGGTCTCAGAATCGATGTTGCCACTCTTCAGCGCCTTCGTCTCTGCGACAACGGCGTAGTCGACGGTTCTTCCCGGGCCAGCCTCTGAGTTGGACCCGTCGTGGGACGACGCGCCGCTCTGATAGACGTGAACGGCGGGGAGTCGACTCCCCGCCGTTCGGCCAACTCAGACATAGACATCATCAGCTGAAGGCCCGTCAACGCGCGACGGCGTTCGCCTTGAGCCCGTCGTGCACAGCCTCGATTCTCCTTGCGCCCGGCAGACGTCCTCTACGGTGTTGTGTAGGGTTCCTCGGCTGTCTGGAGCGTGATAGGTCGCCCCTGCTTGAAGGATTCCAGCTGCTCCTCCAGCTCATGCCGCCGGCTGTCCGCAGCGCTTTTCCCTTCTTCGACCAGGGAATCCACGCCCTCGCGAATCCGCACCTGCAACTCCGATCCCGATTCCGGAGCGAAGAGGAGCGAGAGCATCCCACCAGTCCAAGCGCCCACCAGGAAACCTGCAAGGAATACGAAGAACTTGCGCATTTTGTCACCTCCTCAAGAGCTACATACTACTGTGCCCAATTATACGTCAGCACGCGCCCGGTGCAATGTCTGAGGCGTCGTCATGGCCCCACCTACCTTAAGGGGGCGGTGTGGCGCTTACAGGGATCGTCGATGTTGACGTGCGGGTCGCCGTGAGCGAGTTGGTCAATGTCAGTGGCTCGGTAAGTGTTAGCGGCTGAGTTCGTGTGAGCGGTTGGGTCAGCGTGAGCGGCACGGCGGCCGTTAGCGGCCCTGTAGCGGTTAGCACCGTGCCGGACCGTAGCGTCTCCGAAGGCACGCTCCGCTCCTCCAGCAGCACCAGATAACGTGAGACCCAGCCATCGCCCTCGGAAGGTGGGCAGGGCTCGACCTGGAAGGAGAGTACAGGAAGGCCGCCGGGGCTATCGATATACAGATTGTATTTTCTTCCTGGCCTCACCTGGAAGTCGGCGTAGCCCAACCCCTTCGCGGGTTTGAACCCGGTGATTGCACGGTCCGCGCCGTCGTCCCAGGTCAGCCACACCTGGCGCATCGGCAGTCCGACCTGCTCTTGCACCTCCCGTCCGCGGCTCTCGATCGTTCGTGAGAGCTCAAGCGAGACCGCAAGGGAGGGCGCCGCATCGCAGCTCAGCGTCTGGGTGATAATGCGGAAGGGCGATGTTCGCAGCGTCGCCGGCGTCGGTATGATGGTGGGCGCCTGGGTGGGCAGCGGCGTGGGTCGAGGCGTGGACGTTGCGACCACAGGGGTAGCCGTGGGGGAGGATGGCCCGTTCTCCGGCGATGTTGCAGCCGCGGCATTGCCCTCAGCATAGATGGCGATGCCCGGCCCATCTGCTCCATAGCTGGATGCGAGCCGGGCGATGCGCTCCAGCACCGTCACGTCGTGACCATGAGCCGCTGCTTGCTCGAGGACCTCGACGGCAAGCGGCGCAATCTCGAGGTGCGAGAGGTTGATCAGGCGGGTCTGTGTGCGCTCCCAGTCGTCCCCAAGGCCATAGGCCCAAGCAGTCATTCGAATCCAATCCTGTCGGTATGGGGAGACAAGCATAGGCGGGTACGTGTCGTAGTACTCGACCGGCGCCACGAACCAGGTGTAGATCAGACCTCCGACAAGGCCGATCAGCAGGCCAACCACGGCTACCCCAACGAGCTTCATTCGGCGCCTTGCTCCAGGTAGGGTGCCATCGTCGCTGTATTGGCTTCCAGATCGCATGCCAGCTGCGCCAGCGGCGCGATCAGGTCGCGACTTCTTCCCTCGGTGATCCAGCGCTCCGTCAACTCGACAAGCGGTGCTGTGATGGGATCGGTGGACAGCGCGCTCAGACGACGCTTGGCCTGTGAAAGATCGCCCGTGGCTTGGTAAGACCTGGCGATCAGCCGGACGTACTCCGCCTGATAGTCGGCGCGCATAGAGGCCGGGGTGATCTCCTGTCGTTCAAGAGGGAAGAGCACCCAGCCGATCAGCATCGCCAAGCCAATACCTAACGAAAGCCCAACCAGAAATGCGGCGAGTCGCTTCATAGACGCGGATCATCATACATCTTTAGTGACAGAGGACAACCGTTCCATTTTCTGTACGCCTGTTCTATTGACACCCGCTGGATAGCTCTCTATAATGGAATTACCTAAACAGGCTGTTGACCTCTCAGAACAGGGTAATGAGGCAGGCCGCTGGACATGGGGCTGCTAAGTCAGACGGAGTAACCGACTACCTGAGCGTTCTGGGAGGTCTTTTTTGTGCCACTCTGAGCTGTTCTAGCGCATATCTCGCAGGAGCAACGGCAAGCGAATCTCGGCAAATCGGCACGTCAAGGTGTGAGATACGGAAAGCTCACCGACGGGATGAGCCAGTGTGAGCGTAATCGGCCGGGTACAATAGCTCAGCGGGAACGTCTGGGTCGCGCTTGGCCCGAAGGTGGGCTCCTCATCCCCAAAATCCCAAGCATAGGTCGCGGGAACGGAAATCGGCAGACTGCTTACCACTGTGAAGGAGACCGGCTCACCCGGGACGGCCAGTGTAGGTGTGTGGACGAAGTCTACGACGCCAGCGAGGTGGGCAGCCGTCGCCACGGCCGCGCGGGCGAAGGCTCCGAGATAAGCGGGGTTCAGCGACTCCATCCGGTCTCTGCTTGAGTGGTAATGCGGATTGAAGTCGCCGAAGTCCTCAATGGCAAGCACCGCCGGATATCCCTCGCGCTAGAACGACGCGTGGTCACTGGCAGAGGTCCCGCCGACTATGATCTCTGGGACGAGTGCCAGGTTGTAGGTGGCGACAACCTCGGTGAAGACCCGTGCGATGGCGCGATCGCTTATGCCTACATCGCCGGAGCGGGTGTGTAGCTGCATGATCGGCTCTGGCTTTGCGCCGCTGTTATAGCCGATCATATCCAGGTTGAGCATCGCGATAATCTCCTCACCCGCGGTGACCATCGCCTCGGCATATGCAGCACTCCCGTCCAGGCCCTGCTCCTCTCCCGTGAAGAGCACGTAGCGGAGCGTGAAGGGCAGATCGTAGCGAGTGAGGGCCACGGCTGCGGCAAAGACAGCGGCGACCCCGCTGGCATTGTCATCAGCCCCAGGCGCAACCTGCGCTGGATCACTGTTCGTTGAGATGCTGTCTAGATGCGCGCCTAGCACCACAATGCGTTCGGGTTCCAAAATGCCTCGTTGCTCGGCCACGATGTTGCATCGCTCGGTCGTGCCCAGTGTATAGGGCTCGCAGGACGCGGTTAGTCCCGCATAAAGGAAACGCTGCCGGGCATAGGCCTCGGCTGCGCCGATCATAGGATCCGCATACGAATACCGCGTTGTCAACGTCACCGTTTCGCCTTCGACGTGGATCGGCCAAGCGCCGCTCAGATCGCCAACCGTCGCGTAGAGGGCAGAGGGTGTGATCCCCCGCATCGCGACGGCGACGATTGGGGTATAGGTTACCTGCCCGAAGGGGGCCTCTGGTGTCGCAGGCGGCATGAGCGTCTCCGGCATGGTCGGGAGAGCGCCACGCGTCGGCGCGCGCCAGAGCATAAGCCACAAAAGGACTAGCAGCGTTGTCAGCACGACGCGCCAGAGCCGTCGTCGGGCATCCATCGGGCTCGCGAGTGCCTTTCGGTTTTTCGGCATTGTGATCCGCTCCTTCTCAATGGACCACAAGCGGCAGATACCGCGTGTACGTCAGCGGCACCTGCACCGTCAGCGTGATGTCAAGCGTGGTCGTCAGGGCAGCAGTCACACTAACCTCTGGGATCGTGACTCCTTCATAGACTGGATGCGACGCGGTCACTGTGAAGGTGCCTGATATAGGAGTTAGGCTGTAAAAGCCGGTGTCGTCTGAGTGCCCTGCCCAGTGCCTGTCTATGTCCGTAGACGCTTGCACTAAGGCCCCCTCGAGAGCGAGACCTTCTGCATTGCGGACCGTGCCCGCTAGCGTCCCAACCAGGGTACGGATCGCAGCCAGCGTATCCACACGCCCCCATCCATAGACGCTGTTAGGCACTGCGTCAGGCTGGTCACCACACTCCGTCGACGTGCGGGTGACCGCCGTCGTGCTCAGCAGTTCCTCGGTCGTCGTGATCTGGCCTCGCAGGTCCGGTCGTGCCGACCAGATCAGGGCTACCGCCCCGGCGACATGGGGCGCCGCCATCGAGGTGCCCTGGCTGTTGGCATAGTAGGGAGCCGCGGGGATGCTGGAATAGACGCCGATCCCCGGGGCCACAATGTCGGGTTTCACCAGACCCGTGCCCGTTCCGCGGCTGCTGAACCCCGCGATCACACCGGTATCGCTTGTGGCGCCTACGGAGTAAGCCACGTCGTACATACCTGGCGGCTCGTCGACGGTGCCGCAGTAAGGACCCCCGTTGCCAGCCGACGCGACCACCATGATGCCCGCTGCCCGCACGGCCTCCACCACCTGTTCTAGGAAGGCGATGTGCGCTGCGTCGCAGCCTTCGGAAGGAGGGCAGCTCCACGAGTTGTTGATGATGTCGGGGGCCTTGTCGGGATCGCCTTGGGCTGGCGTACCTCCGACCGGGTAGGGTGCGAGGAAGAACTCGAAGCACTCCGCGTACGTCGCTGGGGTTCCGACACCCTCTTTCATATTCCGGCATCCGATCCACCGGGCATCGGGCGCCACCCCAATCTGCATCCCTGCCCCATCGTCGCCTACCAGCGTGCCCATCGTGTGGGTGCCATGACCGTTATCGTCGCAGGGCTCGCTCCCGTCTGGAGGACAGTCGCTGCCCGCGTCGTGGATGGCGTCGTGCCAGTTGTAGTCGTGGCTGACGGACATGCCGTCCCAACCCCGGTATTGGGCCTGAAGCGCTGGATGATCCCAGTTGTAGCCCGTATCTTGCCCGGCTACAACCACGCCCTGGCCCCGATAGCCGAGCTCCCATACGTCGGGTGCACCGATGCGCTGAATGCCCCAGGGAATGGTCGCCGCCGCCTCTTGAGCGACTTCCGCACTGAGAGGTGGGGAAAAGGCCATGGTGACCGACGGGTTTGTCATCACCCGAGCTACTTCCGGTCGCCCTGCCAGTGCCAGCACAAGATCCCAATCGGCCTTCTGCACCAGGATGGCGTTGACGATATAGAAAGGTCGGTAGGCGACGTGACGCGCATCCAGCCAGGCCCGCAACGGAGCCTGCGTGTCTGCAGCGGTCTTCCATAGCGTTTCGTGGATGCTGCGCCGTTGCGCCTCGCGATTTATTGGTCCGCGAGACCGATCCAGGTCAGCCTGCGGAGTCAGGAGGACGAGCACGTCGGGGCGCTCGTCTTGATCGAGGGACGCACGCAGGGTTGTCGATATCTGTGCCGCTGCTAGCGGTTGCGCTGGTAGCGGTTGCGCGACCTGCTCGGAGGAGCTGCGCACGACGTTGTCGGTGGAGGGCAGCGGAAGCACCACGGTGCCCAACAATAGGGCGCAGATGAGCAGATGCTGCATTCCCGTTCGCATCATCGTTTCCCCTGGTGATATGCGCGACAGTATAGGTTCCAAAGTATTACGCTCCGAAGTATATCACGTACGAGGGAAAACGAAGCTTTGGTTGGTCACGGTCTATTTTCGCACGAGGGGCAGCGCGACAGCGTAAGGCCACGGTTCCGGCTGGGATCTCACGAAGGCGGCTGTCAACGGCCCCCAGACGCCGCTTCCGCTTTGTCCTCGGGCGAGGATGATGTGTTGGCCGGGATCCAGGCCGACTGCGGTGATTGTCCCGCTCACGATCTCGGCGTCGTCGTCGAAGGCGCCGTCCTCTGGGATCAAGGCATAGGGAGTCCCGCCGGCCCACGGAGGCGCGTCGATGTAGGCTTCGGCCTGCGTGATAGGCATGAGGCCATCCCTGGACTCCGCGACCCGCGCGGTGATGCTGAGGGTCGGTGTGACGGGCTCGCTGGCGAGCGTCGCGCTCACCTGAGAGGTGTCGGGTCCCGCAGGGGCGAGATAAGGGGCCTGCGTCACCTTGGCGGCGTAGAGGAGGGCCTCGACGTTGGGGAGAACTAGTTCATCGTAGCGCGCACAGGGTGGGTAGAAGCCATCGGTGGAGGATCCGATCTCGAACGTGTAGGACGCGATGCCGAGCTTGCCGTAGACGAAGTCGTCGGTCGTGCCGCTGGCGGGATAAAGATAGCTGGCCTGTTTAGGGGTATAGCCGCCAAACGATGCTAGCCTGCGGCCCAGGGTCTCCAGGGCAGCGGCGTTGGGTGCCTCGGCGGAGCTGTAGCTCCATGGCCAGAGCACCAGGTTGCCGTAGCTGTGCAACGTGATGAAGAGGCCGCTGGTCTCCGCTGGCGTCGGGGTCGTGTTGTCATCAGGGCGCTGGTCAGGGAAGACGGCTTGGAGAAAAGCTTGCACGGCCTGGGTCTCGGATTCGGACGCCGCCGCGGGACCGCGATAAACATCATCACATGGGTGGCTGCTCGCGCCGATACCCCCCCACTGGTAGGTTGAGTTTCGATTTAGATCGATGCCAAACCGCGTGCCGTCGCAGAAGCCATTCGTCGGATTGGCGTTCTTGCGCCAATAGGCCCAGGGCTGTCCGGCCTCGTTGCGCACGTGGCCGTCGGGGTTCGCGCTGACCAGCACCTCGATCTGGTGGTGGTCCAAGAGCCAGGTGATGTCGGCGTCCTTGCCGTACCCCTCCAGCATGCGGGCGGCAAAGGCCATTGCCACTTCTGGCGTGATCAGCTCCCGCCCGTGGATGCCGGCCATGATCACCAGCACGGGTTTGTCGAGGCCGACTCTCTCATTTGTAAGGCGCAACGCGTGTAGCGGACGGCTTTCATAGCTGGTGCCGATGGCGCGCAACTCGGTCAGCGTCGGGTAATCCGTGGCCCATCGCGAGAGCTGTGCGTTTAGCTCGCTGATAGTCCGGTAACAGGGGAAGAGAGGAATTGTAGTGGGCGCTGCGAAGAGAGGCGTGTGGATCTCTGGCTGTACACCTAGGGTCTCGAGCCACGCCATATCCGCCCTAGAGGCCAGCCTGGCGATCAGGTGACCCTTTGTCTCCTCCTCGCGGGCGTGTACCTCCCAGATATCCAGGCGCGAGGCCAGTTGCGCCAGCTCGGCCTGAGACTCAAAAGGGATCCTGACGATGCCGCCGAGGGTGCCGGGTCCGGTAGGAGCCCTGTCGGCGGTTGATAGGGCGGCTTGGGGAGCGATGGCGAACTGGCGAAGCAGCAGGACGAGCAGGAGGCTCCCCAGGATGATGCGAGGGTTGCGGCCTCGGCCGTTGGGGGGAGGGCGCAGGAGCATACAGCGCACCCGCGTGGATCAGGCGCGGACGAGGCGATAGCCTACGCCGCGTTCGGTCTCGATCTCAAAAGGGGCCTCGGTCTGCGCCAACGCCTTGCGCAGCCAGTGAATATGGACGTCGAGCGTGCGGGTGTCACCCATGTAGTCAGTCCCCCAGACCTCCTTCATGAGGTGTTCTCTGGAGACCACGGTCTCTGGCGATGTCAGGAAGACTCGGGCCAGGGACGCCTGTTTTGGCGTCAGCGGTACCTGCTGACCTCGCCAGATCATCAGCCGGTTCTCGGTGTCGAGGTAGAGCCCGTGCCACTCGACCATCTCCCGTGGGCCGGTCGGGACCACCCTGCTCAGCCGGCGCATCAGCTGCCGGGTGGTAATAGGGTGGCGCAGGTAACCGTTAGCTCGCGGCAGCTGATCGAGTCGCATACCCTTGCCCAACAACAGAAAGGTGATGACAGGTACGTGAAGATCGCTGAGGCTGTCGAAAAACCGGGAGACATCAAACCGAATGGACGGCACGTCGACCAGGATGATGTCGGGCGGCTCCTCTTCGATGCTCTGCAGAGCCTCGCGGCGGATCGCTGCCACGGTCACTTCATATCGCTGCTCTAGACTGGGGCGCAGGCGTCGCTCTACCGAACGATGCGCGACCACGAAGAGGACATGTTGGCGATCCAAGGACTCCCCCCTGGCCTGCAACCGAGATCTCGTCGACCGGTCGCACTCTATATGCGATGGGTATTACGGTGTACCTCGCAGCAGTCGAGTGCAGCGCGCGGTTGATCTCCCTTCGACCGGCACCGTCCTTCCGGCAACGAGGCATCCACGCTATGAGTATACTGTCTCGCCTGGAACGCACAAGCCGGATTTGACGTCTCGGCGCTTTATCTCAGAATGAGGGCATAGGGTAACCTCGATGGAAGGAGATAGGCTATGCACATTGCATTTCTGAATCCTCAGGGCAACTTCGATCCGCGCGACAGCTATTGGACGGAGCACCCGGATTTCGGTGGGCAGTTGGTCTATGTGAAACAGGTCGCACTGGCGATGGCCGAGCTGGGTCACACGGTCGATATCCTCACGCGCCGCATTGTGGATGAGGCATGGCCGGAGTTCAGCGCGCCGGAGGATAGGTATCCCGGTGTGGAAAACGTGCGCATCCTGCGCTTTGCAGCAGGGCCGGAGGAGTTTCTGCGCAAGGAGCTGCTGTGGCCTCATCTCGTGCGTGACTGGGTGCCAGCCATCCTCGCGCACTATGAAAGGGTGGGCGGCTTGCCCGACGCATTTACAGGCCACTATGGGGACGGCGGGTTGTCAGGCGTCCTGATTGAGGATCAGAGCGAGGTGCCGTTCACGTTTACGGCGCACTCTCTGGGCGCGCAGAAGATGGACAAGCTGGAGGTCACGGCGGAAAACCTGGCCGAGATGGATGATCATTTTCACTTCGGGCGCCGCTTGGTGGCAGAGCGGCTGAGCATGAACCGCTCCGCGGTCAACATCACCAGTACGCGCCAAGAACGCTTCGAGCAGTACGCCCATCGCGCATACAGTGATGCGGTGAACGTGGATGACGACCGCCGTTTCTCGGTGATTCCACCAGGAGTGAACCTGGAGATCTTTGATAAGGACAGCAGGAATCCCGAGGAGGATGCGACGCGCGCGCACGTGCGCGCGATGTTCCAGCGCGATCTCGACCCCAATCGGCAGGAGCTGCCAGCCATCGTCGCGTCCAGTCGCCTCGATCCTAAGAAGAACCACATCGATCTCGTACGTGCCTTTGCCGGGAGTGAGGGGCTTCAGGCGAAAGCGAATCTCGTCCTGTTCACCGGTGCGCTCAACGATCCGCTGCGTGATGACAGCGCCGCGAGCGAAGCCGAACGTGAGGTCCTATCCGATATACGCAATGTCGTGGCTGGCCATGATCTGTGGGGCAAAGTCAGCGCGTTTGCGCTCCGAGGGCAACCCGCGCTGGCGGCAGCCTATCGCTTCCTGGCGGAGCGGCGCTCGGTCTTCGCGCTGACGGCACTTTACGAGCCCTTTGGGTTGGCGCCACTCGAGGCCGCCGCAGCGGGCCTGCCCCTGGTCGTCACGCAGAACGGTGGGCCCACCGAGAGCCTCCGGGAGGGTGAGACGGAGTACGGCGTGCTGGTCGATCCAACGGATCCCGAGGAGATCGCAGAGGGACTGCTGCGGTTGTTGGGGAATTGGAAGACCTGGGAGACCTTTGCTCAGCGTGGGCGTCAACGGGTGCTGGACCGGTACACCTGGGAGCGCACGGCAGAGGGCTATCTGACCGTGATTGAGGAGATTGTAGCCCATCCCAATGCGCGCCGTGCCGCCGAGCTCTTGCCGATCCACCCCTATTTCCAGGAGCCCGTGCCTGAGAACGATGTCACGGTGAAGGAACTCGCGGCCCTCTACTTCCGGAGCGAGTCGTCTGAGGAAACGCGCTGAAGGAGGGGGTTGGCTAGCGCTGCTTTCCGATTTTGCCGGCGCCTATCAACTTAGCCGGTCGAGCAATGGGGGAAGCAATCTCGTCCAATCGTACGCCTCTGCAAAGGCGTAAGCTCGCTTCCCCCATGCTTCGCGAGCGAGGGGATCGCGTGCCAGCGCAATGCACGCATCGGAGAAGGCGACGGCTGAGTCCGCCAGTATCATAACGTCCTCTGCGCGGGGGAATCCCTCAGCAGCCAGTGCCGTCGCGACGATGGCCTTGCTCATCGCCGCCGACTCGAGGATCTTGAGGCGCGTGCCCCCGCCCACCAAGAGAGGCACGACGTAGACCGTGGCAGCTTGAATATAGGGCCGGGTATCCGGCACCCCGCCGGTGATGATGATGCCCGGAAGCTGTTGCAGGGCTTCCAGACGCGGATGTGGGTTGCGCCCTACGATGTAGAAGTGCGCTGAAGGGAAATACTCACAAATCTTCGGCCATACGTTCTCGACAAACCAGAGCACACCGTCGACGTTGGGGCGGAAGTCCATCGTGCCGGTGAAGACAAAGGCGGGCTCTTCAAGCTCAGCAGGCTCATCGAACGACGCGTACGAATCCACATCGATGCCGTTGGGCACGACCAAAGGGTCCAGCCCTGGGACGAGGGTGCCGAGGGCGGCCGCATCGGCTTTCGAGACCGCGATCACGATGTCGGCTCGTTGGCAGACGGCGGCTTCATATCGTTGCAGGCGTCGCCATTGTACGGTTGAGTAGATCGCGCCAAGAAGGTGCCGCGGGTGAAGCCATCGAAAGTGACGCCAATCGGCGCGCGCGGCACGCTTCTGCAGCAGGTACTCGCAGTTATGGTCGTCGAAGACGACGCGGGGTGCTTTTCTATCGGGCACGTGGGCCAGATAAGGGGCCATCTCCAGCCCCTCGATGATGAGCCAATCGTACTCATAGGCGTCCAGCCACCGGCGCAGCTCATCGGCAAAGCGTTCGCTGGCAAGCCGCTGAGTCAGATCTGGACGTTGCGTCGTCAGAAGACCCCGCAAGCGATCGCCAAGCGTGCGGACAGGTTGCGGAATGATCTCGACGCGTTCGACCAAGCCTGTTAGGGTCGGATCCGCCGCGGACGCCTGATCAGGCGAGGCGAACGTCAGTAGTGAGACCTCATGATGCGCGGCCAGCCCCTGCAGAAGGCCCCAATTGCGGAGTGCCGTGCCCTGGCGGGGTGGATAAGGCACCTGCGGTGTCAGAATCAGGATCGCGGCCATAGCCTGCAAAGAGCGGACAAAGCGCGTCTACTTGACAGACACATAGTGGGCCATCTACGTCAGGCGAAGCCTGGCGGTGGCTGTTCCTACGGCTAGCAGGATATGCAGCCCCCAGACGAGGACTCCCTGGAGTCCCCAGAGATTGCCCCGGGCGACGCTGGCTAGCTGTAGCAGTTCGAGCCCCAGCACCGGTAGGGCGCCCACGATAATTCCGGCGTCGACGATCCACCAGAGATGCTGACCGTAGCGTCGGCCGACCAGCCGCCATATGGCCTCGGCAATGAGGGTGCCGGCCAGGGGCGAGAGGAAGAACAGAAACCACCAGCTCCCCAACAGAGGCAGGATGCTTGCGACGCCCCCCAATATTACGGAAACAATACCGGCAAGCGCGTAGTCGCTGGGACGGGACTGCTCGAAGCGGCGCTTACGGCCTCGCTGGCAATCGGGACAGAGATAGCCTACCGGTGTCCGCCGCGCGCACTTGGCACAGATCGGCGTCCCGCATTGATAGCAGCGCAGCGTCGTCTGAGTATTGGGGTGCCAATGACAGGTGAGGATCTCGTCAGGATCCTCGGCCGTATCGATCTGCACGGGGTCAGTCATCAGGATCCCCATTGCGAGGCGTGAGCCGATCGACCAAAGTCTCGTAGAAGTCGCTTCGACTTCGGAGGCGCAGGAAACGCGCCTGGAGGCCGCTGCGTTCGATGCGCACGACGTCACCGTTGAGGAGCTCGCCCTCCATTCGGCCATCCACCGAGAGCATGCCGGGGATCTCAGTCTCTATCCTGACTTCGACAACCGCTTCCGCATCCAGCACCACAGGCCGCTCAAGGCTCAGGTGAGGTGCGGCAGGCACCAACACGATGTTGTCCAGCCAGGGAGGGAGAATCGGCCCCCCTACCGCATAGGCGTAGGCGGTTGAACCGGTAGACGTCGCGAGAATCAAGGCGTCCGCGACGTACCGGGCCAGCATCGCGCCGTCAACGAACGTGTAGAGCTTGACGGTGCGGGCCAGGGCGCCGCGGCTTATGACGGCGTCGTTGAGGGCATGCTCCTGCGCGAGATGCTTGCCCTCACGAATCTGAGTGACGCAGAGCATCATCCGTGGTTCGATGCTGGCCTCACCGGCGAGGACCCGCTCCAACGTGGACTCCCAATATGCCGGCGGAGCTTCCGTCAGGAAGCCGACGCGCCCCAGGTTGATGCCCAGTATCGGTGTTCCGGCAGGGGCGGCACACTGCGCCGTCCGCAGAATCGAGCCGTCGCCGCCGAGCGTGATCAGAAGGTCGGCCGGTTCTGCCATCTCGGCATGCGCGGATGTGGTGCACTGCCACGTGTGGATACCGCGTTCATTCAGCCAGGCGCTGATCTCACGGGTCAAGGGCAGCGATTGACTGACCCGCGCGTTATAGACCAGGCCTATGCGCTCGATCTTCGTGGTCACAGCGTCCATGTGCCTCATCCGTTCGGTGGTTTTGGTTGACGTGGTTTCAACTCTGATGGCCTCTTGGTGACGGCGCCAAGCTCAGGGGACGGCAACCTGTCCGCGTGTCGCGCATCTAGCCGCTTAATTGCTCTCTGAGGGCTGCGACGATCTCACCGGTGGGAACCATGATCTGTTCGCCGCTCCTCATATTGCGCAGCGTCAGCTCACCTCGTGCCATCTCGTCTTCGCCGATGATAATCGTGAAGGCAGATCCCCGTCTGTCGGCGTGGCGCAACTGAGAGCGGAGGCTGCCGCCCATCGCGATCTGCGCGCCCAGCCCAGCGTCTCGGATCTGCTCAAGCAGTTGGACGGCATACATGCGGCTCGCGTCCCCCAAGTAGGCAAGATAGACGGGCGGAGGGAGCAGGGGCGGCACATTCACGCTCTGATCCTTCATCACCATCACAGCCCGCTCCATGCCAGCAGCAAAGCCGACGGCCGGCGTCGGCGGTCCGCTTAGCAACTCGGCGAGCCCGTCATAGCGGCCGCCACCGCAGACGGCGGACTGAGCCCCGATGCCCTCGGCCCAGACCTCAAAGACGGTCTTGGTGTAGTAATCAAGCCCTCGAACCAGTCGATGATTAAGCGTGTACGGCTTGCCTAATGTGTCGAGGTACGCCCGCAACTCGGCGAAGTGCTCAGCGCATGCCTCGCAGAGCATCTCCGTAATCTTAGGCGCCGAGGCGATCACGGGCTGGCATTGGGCTTCTTTGCAATCCAGTACCCGCAAAGGATTCTGGACGATCCGGCACCGGCAGTTCTCACAGATTACGTCCATGTGTTCGTGATAATGAGCCTGCAGCGCCTCGACATACGCCGGGCGGCATTCGGGACATCCTGTGGAATTGAGTTGAAAGGAGAGATTCTCGAACCCCAGCTCCTCGAAGATGTCCCACGCCAGGAGCATCACCTCCAGATCCGCCATTGCGCTCTCGACCCCAAGGATCTCCGCGTTGAACTGGTGGAACTGCCGGTAGCGACCGGCCTGTGGCTCTTCGTACCGGAAGGCGGGCCCGGTGGAGTAGAGCTTGACGGGCTTCGGCAGCACGTGCATCCCATTCTCGATATAGGCCCGAATCACACCGGCGGTGAACTCGGGACGCAGGGTCAGGTCGCGGTCGCCCTTGTCCTTGAAGGAGTACATCTCCTTTTCGACGATATCGGTCGCCTCCCCGACGCCGCGGGCAAATAGCTCCGTCATCTCGAAGATGGGGGTGTCGATGCGCTCAAATCCGTAGTTGCGTGCTACTTCCGCGACAACATCCAGTAGATGCTCCCAGTAAGGTTGGTCTTCTGGGAGAATGTCGTGTGTGCCCTTGGGTCGGGAGAATTCGGCCATGGAACTTACCTCGGCGTTTCCTTGCGTAGCAGTCTGTTATCGAGGGCATTATAGGCGATCCAGGGGGCGATGGCAAGGCAGCAATTCCAAATATGGCTCGAGAGCTGGACAGAACCGAGTTTTGTGTTAGCATATTTTGAGTGGTGACTACCCCATAGTGAGTGCGGTCTTTCGTTTGGTGTAGTTATATGCAGAGAACCGCATCCATTCAGCTCCGACGGGGTTAGGGTCTGGGGGACTTATATGCATATAACTGCATATAAGCTCCTTTTATGATGGGTACCGATGGGCTCCTGGAGAGGGGTTCCGCCGGTCAGACACTGGTTGATTGAAGGGTTGAGGTAAAGTGCATGACACTAGATGAGATCCTAGAGGCGACCGACGCCGAGTTGTTGGTAGAGCCGCCTTTTTATATCGATGTGGATGCGGCCTGTGCTTCCGATCTGATGAGCGACGTTCTGGTTTTTGTCAAGCCCAACATGCTACTGGTGACGGGCCTCACAAACCCACAAGCGATTCGCACCGCCGATATGGCAGAGGCGCCGGTGGTGCTCTTCGTGCGGGGCAAGCACCCATCCAACGAGACCCTACAGCTTGCTGAGGAGATGGGGATTGGGGTGTTGATGTCGCCCTACACCATGTTTGATGCAGCGGGCCGCTTGTATCAAGCTGGACTCAAGGGCATCGGCAAGCTGCCGATCATGCGCCAAGGTGGTTAGCCGGCGATTGCTGCAGAGGGGTCCCTCCTTCGCTAATGGCGTTGTTGCGAAGGCAGACAAGTAGAAGGGCGAGTAGCGAGGTCAATGAAGCATCAGTTCGCACTTCTGAGTTTCCTGGGACGGGATAGCGCGCTCTCAAAGATCCACGAGCTGGTTCGTGAGGTGCGGGTCTCACGGGTTATGACGACCTCGTTGCTGACCTTGACGCCAGACGATACGATGAAGCAACTAAAGGACCTTCTACGCGAACATCGCATCTCCGGTGTGCCTGTCGTGGAGGATTCCGAGCTTGCCGGAGTGGTGAGTATCGAGGACCTTATCCATGCCCTTGAGGAAAAAAGGCTCGATGCGCCCATCAAAGAGTACATGACCAGCGAGGAATTGATCACGGCTCGGGCGCAGGAACCGGTGATGGAGGCGTTACGTCGGTTTGAGGACACCGGCATCGGTCGGATGCCCGTGCTGGATGCTCGGAACAAACTTGTGGGCATCATCACACGCGGCGATATCACGGTGGCGTTGCTTCGAGCGCTCCAGGAGCTCTATGCTGAAGCCGAAGCCATGCAAGATCAACCACATTGCTTTTTTGAGGCGCTAGAATCGGACAATACCAGCTTGCAGTTACGATATCGTATTGAACAGGGCGACTTCGCTCGGGGAGGCGATGCTTCGGCAAAGATCAAGCGCGCGCTGCTGCGAATTGGCGCGTCAAACCAACTGGCCCGCCGGGTGGCGATCGCTGCATACGAAGCTGAGATCAACCTGATCATCCATACCGAGGATGGGGGCTTCATCCTTGCGGATATCCAGCCCACGGAGATCACGGTGGTGGCACAGGATTCCGGACCGGGAATCCCCGACGTGGAGCTCGCCAAAAAGCCGGGTTTCTCTACGGCGACACCTGCGATTCGGGAGATGGGCTTTGGCGCGGGCATGGGCTTGACCAATATCGCGCGCTGCACCGACCAGATGAGTCTTTGGTCGGCGGTTGGTGTTGGGACCCGGCTGCAAATGACGTTTAGGGTCACGCCGGGGGAAGCCGGCAAGACTGATGCTGATGGTGAAGGTTGACGGCTACGCTACGGCTAAGCTGAGGCTGCGCTTGCACTCCTGAGGGAGCCGATTTCAGCCGCGTCGCAGTTCGTGGTTTTGCACATCATGATCTGCACACCGTGGATAACAGAGCCCTTACGAGGAGCTGAATGAGCATGAAGGTACGCGAGATTGTGGGTGAGCTGGAATGGAAAGTGCTTGCCGGTGAGGGGTATCTGGACAAGGAGGTCGGTGGTGGGTATGTGGCCGATCTCTTGAGCTGTGTGATGGCGGGGGCTGAGGCGAACGATCTTTGGATCACACTTCAGACCCATGCGAACATCGTGGCGGTCGCCTCTCTTCTGGGGATTGCGGCCATTGTGGTTGCGGAGGGGGCACAAGTCCCCGAAGCGACGCTGGCCAAGGCCGACGAGCAGGAGATGGCCGTCCTCTCGAGCCCTGAGCCCGTCTACGAGACGGTATCGAGGCTGGTCGCGCTGGGCATCTGATGCGCCGCCGCGGTGGTCCGCATGAGGGCGGAGCGTTCTATGCGGATCTATCGCGCTGATTTGCACATCCACACTGTGCTTTCGGCATGTGCGGAGGTGGAGATGATCCCGCCGCTCATCGTCGAGGAAGCTCTTTACAAGGGATTGGACATCATCGCGATTACCGATCACAACGCCACAGGCAATGCGGTCGCTGTGATGCGCGCGGCCGAGGGAACGGGCTTGACGGTGCTCCCCGGCATGGAGCTGCAGACGCGGGAGGAGGTCGACCTGCTCTGCATCTTCGAGACGGCGGAGGCGATTGAGGCATGGCAGCGGGTTGTGGATAGATGGATCCCGCCGCTGGAGAACGATCCTGAGCGCTTCGGCCCTCAGTATGTGGTGGATGCCAAAGGTGATCTGGTGGCAGAGGAGCCGCGGTTGTTGCAGGCGCCCACGACGGCAGGCCTGGAGACGGCGGCGCGGCGGGTGCGCGAGCTGGGCGGTCTTGCCATACCCGCCCACATCGACCGCCCGAGCAACGGCTTGATGCCGATGCTGGGAATCTGGCCGCCGGAGCTGGATGTAGAGGCGGCTGAGGTCTCATACAATATGCGTCCCAGCCAAGCGCGCCGGGAGTTCCCGTCCCTCCCGCCGCAGATAGCACTTATCAGCAACTCCGATGCACATTGGTTGGAGTGGATGGCGAAGGTCATTACGATCTTCGAACTGGAAGATGTCCCGACCGTCGCTGAGCTGCGACAGGCCCTCCTCGGGCGCGAGGGGCGCCGGGCCTATGTGCCTTGATGGACCAATGCGCGCTCAAATGGGTAAGAGGTTTTCTTGAGTCAGAATCTGATTTTTCGTGAAGGCTCGTTGGCTGAACCCGTGAATAGTGTCACTATGAGGTTGGCGCAACAGCGGTATAATGCGAAATGGCCTATCCGTGGGCTGCGTTTTTCATGTACCTTCAGAGCAGTGACTGTTTGTCCCCCGAGCCAGCTCAACGATGATGTTGACCCTGCGTGCTGCGGCGGTCTGTGACGGTGTATGGCTGAGCATGGATTGCGTTCCTATGGTTGAATGTCACGTATCGAGGTGAAAGGTATGAGTTTAGCAACAGAACACGTCTCCTCAGAGAGCGCCGAGCGCTCGTCGGTCCAACCGTCAGCGGGCGATCTCTCGCCTGAGGAAAAGGAAGCCTTGGACCAGATCCTTGCAGAGAATCAGGATCGACCTGGTTCCACGATGGTGGTGTTGACCCTCGTCCAAGAGCGGCTGGGATATATATCCCCAGCGATGCAGCGCTATATTGCCGAGGCGTTGGATGTTCCTCTCAGCCACATCTACGGCGTCCTCACATTCTACTCCTTCTTCCGAATGAGCCCGGTGGGGCGCCATACGATCAGTATTTGCCTTGGGACCGCATGTTATGTACGGGGCGGCCCGAGCCTGGTGGAGAAGTACCAGCAGGTGTTGGGGGTTAAGGTCGGCGAGACGACCGAGGACAACCGGTTCACCTTGGAAGTCTGCCGCTGTGTGGGGGCTTGCTCCCAGGCCCCAGTGGTGATGATTGATGACGATGTGATTGGGCGGGTCGAGCCGCAGGCGGTGGCGAAGACGCTGCGCGGCTATGAATAGAGGCCACGCGACCGCGTGGTGGGGACGTGAGTCGGGGGCATGACTGTTTTTCGTGACCTTTCTCAGCACATCCTAGATATCGCTGAGAACAGCGTAACCGCAGGAGCGACGCTGCTGTACATTGACATTGTGGAGGAGCCTACGGCGGATCGGCTGACGATCAGCGTTCGGGATAACGGGCGAGGAATGGAGACGGAGATGCTCCTACGCGTCACGGATCCCTGGGTGACGAGCAGGACGACCCGTAAAGTGGGCCTCGGCATTCCGTTTCTCAAGCAGACGGCTGAGATGTGCGGGGGCGCTTTCGAGATCACGTCGCAGCCGGGCCAAGGCACCGAGACACGGGCGACGTTTGAGTACGATCATGTTGATCGTCCTCCCCTTGGTGATTTGGTTGGGACCCTGCTCTGTATCGTGGTCGGAAATCCTCAGCTCGATGTGGTCTATCACCATCGCGTTGAGGACCAAGCGTTTGTTTTCGACACGCGGGAGATTCGAGAGGTGCTGGGGCCAGAGGTCCCGCTTTCGGACCCTGAAGTGCTCAGGTATGTTCGCGGGGCGCTGATCGAAGGGCTGCTTTCGATTGGCGGTGAGGCTGCACCCACAGTTTAGGTTTGTGTCTAACATTTAGGTTTTTTTGTCTAGCATAGTCTACTCAAGGTAGGAGGACACCGAGATGAAGAGTTTGGATGAGCTGCGCAAGATCAAGGAGCGTGCATTGGAGCGCCGGAAGCTCTCGGGTGAGGGGGCGCGCGCCCGGGTAGTGGTCGCTATGGGGACCTGTGGGATCGCCGCAGGCGCCCGTGACACGATGTCCGCGATTCTCAACGAGTTGGAGACGCGCGGTATTTCTGATGTGGTCGTAACCCAGACTGGATGCATTGGCCTCTGCGAATACGAGCCGATCGTTCAGGTGCAGGTCGGGGATCAGGAGATGGTGACGTACGGCAATATCGACACCGATCGGGTGCCCGAGCTGATCGAGGAGCATGTGATCGGCGGCAATCCCGTCGAGAAGTGGCAAGTCAAGAAGTAACGGGGACCACCGCCACATCTGAGGAGATACTATGGCTTATCGTGCGCATATTATAGTCAGTGGGGAACCCGAGAAAGCGCAGGAAGTCAGAGCCGCTTTCCTAGACAGCCTCGACGTGTTGGGTATTGCTGATGAGGTGAACGTCCGTGAAGCAGGCCAGACGACCGTTACGCCTCGGGGTGTCGAGGCCGTTGTCTACCCGGACGTGATCCACTACGTAGACCTGGATCCTGAAGACGCTCAGCTGATCGCCGAGGAGCATCTTTACAAAGGGCGTCCCGTAGCGGACTTAATGTACCAGGAGCGGGTCGTCGAACCCTTGGAGGAGCCGGCCACCAAGGAAGTCCGGGTTGTCCTCCGCAACGTGGGGAAGATCAACCCGGCGAGCATCGAGGATTACATCGCCGAGGACGGCTATGCCGCTCTTGGCAAGGCGTTGACGGAGATGACGCCCGACGAGATTATCGCCGAGATCAAGACCTCAGGGCTGCGAGGCCGCGGGGGCGCGGGCTTCCCGACGTGGCTCAAGTGGACCTTTGCCCGCCAGGCGACGGGCGACCGCAAGTATGTCGTCTGCAATGGCGACGAAGGCGACCCTGGCGCTTTCATGAACCGCCGCGTCCTCGAAGGTGATCCCCACGCCGTGCTTGAGGGGATGGCTATCGCTGCGTATGCGGTCGGCGCCAGTCAGGGCTACCTTTATGTACGTGCCGAGTACCCCATCGCTATTCGTGCGCTGCGGGTCGCGATCCAGCAGGCCCGTGACTACGGACTGCTTGGCGAGAACATCTTTGGGACGGACTTCAGCTTTGACCTGGAGGTCCGGATGGGCGCCGGCGCCTTCGTCTGTGGTGAAGAGACCGCGCTGATGCAATCCATCGAGGGTAATCGCGGGCAACCGCGCACGCGTCCGCCTTTCCCAGCGACGTCGGGCCTGTGGGGACAGCCGACGAACATCAATAACGTCGAGACCTACGCCAACGTTCCTCAGATCCTGCTCAGGGGTGGGGATTGGTTCGCATCGATGGGCACGGAGAAGAGCAAGGGGACGAAAACCTTTGCCATCGCAGGGAAGGTCAAGCGGACCGGTCTCATTGAGGTGCCGCTGGGCATCACCGTTCGCGAGATCGTCTACGATGTCGGGGGCGGCATCCTGAACGACAAGGCCTTCAAGGCCGTCCAGACCGGCGGCCCCTTGGGAGGCTGTATCCCCGAGAAGTACTTGGATCTCCCTGTGGACTATGAGTCGCTGGCTTCCGTCGGCTCCGCGATGGGCTCGGGTGGCTTCATCGTGATGGACGAAGAAACCTGTATGGTCGATATGGCCCGGTTCTTCATGGAGTTCGCCCAGGAGGAATCGTGCGGCAAATGCGTGCCCTGTCGCGTTGGAACGCGCAAGATGTTGGACATTCTGGAGCGCATCTGTGCCGGCGACGGCAAGCCGGGGGATATTGAGGCTTTGGAGACCCTGGGTAAGTACGTCAAGGCCGGCTCATTGTGTGGCCTGGGTCAGGGGGCGCCGAATCCCGTCTTGAGCATGATCGAGCACTTTCGGGATGAATATGAGGCGCACATCTACGACAAGACCTGCCCGGCGAAGGTCTGCCGCGCGCTGATCGAGTACAAGATCGATCCAGCCACCTGTATCGGGTGCACGCGTTGCGCGCGGAACTGCCCGGTCGATGCAATCACCGGCGCGCCCCGCGAAACGCACGTGATCGATCCCGAGATCTGCATCCGGTGTGGCATCTGTGCGCAGGTCTGCCCGGTGGATGCGGTCAGTGTGGAGTAAGCAGTTTCGGACTTGCTGTATAGCATATCCTTGGCATAAGAATTCCATCAACGTCAGAGAAAGGGATACGTATGGAGGAGATCTTGGCCGTAACAGACAAGATTGTTGACGAACACGGAGCCGACCGGGAAGCATTGGTCGAGATCCTTCGGGAGGTCAATGACGAGAGCGGTCATCTAACCCGCGAGCATCTGGAGAGGATCGCGGCGCGGGTGGATGTGCCCCTCAGCAAGGTCTACAGTGTCGCGAGCTTCTACAGCCTGATAAGCCTGAAGCCACTGGGCCGACACGTGATCCGCTTCTGTCAGGACGCTCCCTGTCACGTTGTCGGGGGACAAGAGGTCTGGGAGGCGCTGGAGCATGAGCTCGGTATTCCTTTCGGTGAGACGACGCTTGATGGCGAATGGTCGCTGTTGACGACAAGCTGTATCGGCGCGTGCGCGGTCGGACCGGTGATGATGGTCGATGGCGACATTTACGGCAATTTGACGCCGGAGAAGGTCCGCGAGATCATCGCCCGTTACCGGGAAGAAGACGCGCAAGGAGGTCAAGCATGATTCGGTCAAGCGTCTTAATCTCCGGTGATCCTCTCAGTCTCTCCCGGGGCGCGGACGAGACAAAGCTTGCCATTGAAGCTGAGCTTTCCTTCTATGGGCTTGAGGATGAGGTTCAGGTAGGCTACACCGGACGCGTAAACCGCACGGATGTCTTGCCCGTGGTGGTTGTCTATCCCGAGGGCACCGTCTACGGCCCTGTCTCGGCTAAAGATGCCGCCGTGATCGTCGAGGAGCATCTGTACAAGGGGCGTGAGGTCGAGCATCTCAAGGTCGCCGCCGAGGTCGCCCGGGCCGAGATCGACACGTTGGAGCCCGAGAGCGCCACGCTGTACGGTCAGAAGCGCGTCGTTCTGCGGCGTGCTGGCACGATCGATCCTTACAGCATTGAGGAGTACATCGCCTACGATGGCTACTTCGCGCTGGGACAGGCCGTGACCGAGATGACCCCGGATGAGGTGCTGCAGACGGTCAAAGCGTCCAACTTGCAGGGGCGTGGCGGTGCCGGGTTCCCTACAGGCCTGAAGTGGACGTTTGTCGCCCAACAACCCGATCCTACGCGCTACATCGTCTGCAACGCCGATGAGTCCGAGCCGGGCACCTTTAAGGATCGCCTGATCGTTGAGGGCGATCCTCATGCGGTGCTGGAGGGCATGGCCCTCGCCGGTTACGCCGTGGGCGCCACAGAAGGCTGGATCTACATCCGCGGCGAGTACGAGATGGCGCGGGATATCCTCAACCACGCGATCGAGCAGGCCGTCGAGAACAATCTCCTCGGTGACAACATCCTGGGCAGCGATTTCTCGTTTCACATCCGCGTACACGCTGGCGCTGGCGCCTATGTCTGCGGTGAGGAGACCGCGCTGCTGAATAGCCTGGAAGGGGACCGTGGGATGCCCCGCATCCGCCCCCCGTACCCGACGGTTCGCGGGTTCCGCGGCAAACCCACCGTTGTGAACAACGTCGAGACGTTGGCCAACGTTCCGCCGATTGTGCTCAACGGCGCCGATTGGTTCCGCGCCATTGGGACGGAGCGCAGCCCCGGCACAAAAGTCTACACGATGCTGGGCGATGTCGCCGTCACCGGGCTGGTTGAGGCACCGATGGGCACGACGCTTCGGGAGATCATCGACGTCTACGGTGGCGGTATGAAGGACGGCAAGGCCTTCAAGGCGGCGCAGACCGGCGGGTCCTCGGGCACCATCATTCCGGCTGAGTTCCTCGATGTCCCGATGGATTACGCCTCGATGCGCGAAAAGGGGGCTGGGCTGGGGAGTGGGGCGCTGTTGATCTGCGACGAAGACACCGATATCGTGGATCTGGCCTACGTCCTGGTGCGCTTTTTCAAGACCGAGTCCTGTGGAAAGTGCACGCCCTGCCGTGTTGGGTGTGTCCAGATGCTTGAGTCGCTGGCGCGTCTCCGCAAGGGGATGGCGAAGCGGACGGATCTAGAACGCCTTGAGGAGATCGCACATTATGTTGAGGCCTCCTCTTTCTGTGGGTTGGGTCAGGCCGCACCGGTGCCCATTCTGACCGGTCTGCGGTACTTCCGCGATGAATTCGAGTCCCGGCTGCGGGACTAATCTGGGATTTTGTACTAAGGAGGCGAGGCACTTATGAGCCAGGTGCAACTTAAGATCAACGGACAGCCTGTGGAGGCCGAGAGCGGCCAGACCATTCTGGAGGCCGCACAGGCCGCAGGCATTGACATTCCAACGCTCTGCTACCATCCTGACCTAACAGCTTGGGGCGCGTGCCGCATGTGCTTGGTCGAGGTCAAGGGCATGCGCGGTTTACAGACCGCGTGCACCTGCCCGGTCGCAGACGGCATGGAAGTGGAGACCGAGACCGAGTCGGCCGTCGAGGTACGCAAGTTCGTGCTGGAGCTGCTCTTCTCGGAGCGGAACCACTACTGCATGTTCTGCCAGATGAGCGGTGATTGCGAGCTGCAGGACGCGGCCTACCGGTATGGGTTGGATCATTTCACCTATCCGCGACCCTATCAGAAGCTGGGGGTCGACGCGTCCCGCAAGTACTTTATCATGGACCACAATCGGTGCATCTTGTGCACCCGCTGTGTTCGCGCTTGCTCGGAGGTCGTGGCGAACCATACGCTGGACGTCCGCGAGCGGGGTTTTGACTCCATGATCACCGCAGATCTTAACGTTCCATTCGGCGACTCCACCTGCGTCGAGTGCGGGACGTGTCTGCAGGTCTGCCCCACGGGCGCGCTGATCGATGCGCGCAGCGCCTACGGTGGTCGCGAGAAGGACGTTGTCCACACGCAGACCACCTGTATGCAGTGCAGCATTGGGTGCACGTTGGACGTGGTCACGCGATACAACCGACTGCTACGCATCGACGGGATCTTCGGCTCCGAGCCCAATGATGGACTGCTGTGCGTGGACGGACGGTTCAAGCCCCTGTATGACGATCGGAAGCGCATCACCGCGCCGATGGTTCGCCGCGACGGGAAGTTGGTGGAGACCGGATGGGAAGAAGCGCTGGGTAAGGTCGCGGCTCAGCTTAAGGAGGGGGACGTTCAGGGACTCGCTGCTTGCGCGACGACTAACGAAGCCCTTGCTGCGTTCACCAAGCTCTTTGACAAGGTCGATGGTGAAGCCGGGCTGCTCGAGCCTGTTGCACCCGCACTGGGCTATGGCACTGAGGCCAAGCTGAAGGATATCCTCGACGCTGACTTCATCGTCGTGGCTGGCGCGCAGCCGCTGGAGTACCAGCGGGTGGCCGGCTACTTCGTCTATCGTGCCAGCGATCACGGAGCGAAGGTCGCCGTTATCGCCGACTCCGAGACCAAGATGAGCGAGCGCGCGGATATAACCGTCTCGTATGCCGACGCCGACAAGGTGGCAAAGGCAGCCGCCGACGCCGAGAAGATCGTTCTGATCTACAGCGTTGGGATCAAGGGTAAGGTCATAGCCGCCTTCCGCGAGCTGGGAGACAAGCTCTTCTATCTGGCTCTGAGCCCCGGTCGCAACGAAAGGGGCGCGCGTGCGCTGGGCCTGCAGCCCGCTGAGCCCAACGGGGCGAAGACCCACTTCTTCCTCATGGGCGAGCAGGCTGAGGATCCCGCGCTGCTGGAGGAGCTCAACGGTGCCTTCACCGTCGTCCAGGCCAGCAATTACTCGCCGTTGGTGGAGCAGGCGGATGTCGTGCTGCCGGCGCCGGTATGGCACGAGCGCTCCGGTCATGTGACGAATCTGGAGGGCACGGTCAAGCCTGTGAATCAGGTCCTCCCAATGCCGGAAAACGTCCGGGACGACGCGGACGTGCTCACAAACCTCGCTGACCTGTTATAATGGGTGGGTTTCGACCAGAAAGGCAGGAGTTACGCAATGGGTAAGAAAGTTACAGTTGCTTCGCAGTGGCTGGAATCCTGCGCTGGTTGCCATATGTCCTTCCTGGACATTGATGAGAAGATCGTGGAGTTGCTCAAGCACGTTGAACTCAGTTCAACCCCGATTACGGATCTGAAGCATCCTCCGGAGGAGGGTGTGGACGTAGGTATCCTGACGGGCGGCATTGGCAATGAAGAGCAAGAGCACGAGGCCAAGCTGATGCGCGAACGCTGCAAGATTCTGATCGCCATGGGTGACTGCGCAGTGACGGGGGGAATCTGCACGATGCGCAACTTCTTCGACAAGGAGGAAGTGCTGCGGCGTGGATATATCGAGACCGAGAGCACGGTCGACGGTGAGATCCCCGAACATGAGGACCTGACTCCGCTTAAGGAGCAGGTTACAGGCGTTGGGGATGTGGTCCCCGTAGATATTTATCTACCTGGCTGCCCGCCCTCTGCGGAGGCTATCTGGTATGTGCTGTCAGAATTGTTGGAAGGCCGGATGCCGAAGCTGGAAGGTAAAATGTTGAAGTACGGAAGCGACGGGGGGTAGAGATATGGCGGCGAATACAAGAAAGATCACGATTTCTCCGGTGACCCGGATCGAGGGTCATGCGAGAATTACGATCCACCTGGATGACGACGGGAAGGTGAAGGATTCCTTTTTCCACGTCGAGCAGTTCCGGGGCTTTGAGAAGTTCAGTGAAGGGCGTATGTTCTATGAGATGCCCGAGATCACGCCTCGAACCTGTGGCATCTGTCCCGTGAGCCATCATTTGGCTTCGGCGAAGGCCTGCGATGTGATCGCCGGCACCGAGCCGACGCCCACCGCCCACAAGCTGCGCGAGCTGATGCATATGGGGCAGATCATCCAGTCCCATGGTATGCACTTCTTCGAGCTTGCCGGGCCGGACTTCGTCCTGGGGTGGGACGCCGATCCCAAGAGCCGCCACGTTGGCGGCATCATACAGGCCAATCCCGATCTCGCGATCAAGGCTGTGAGGCTGCGCGCCTTCGGTCAGGAGATCATCAAGAAGCTTGGCGAGCGTCGCGTGCACCCCATCTTCGCGGTGCCCGGTGGCGTGACCAAGCCTCTGCTGCCGGAGGATCGTGAGTGGATTCTGAGCCACATCGACGATCATATCGCGACGGCCCAGGTCGGGATTGAGTTTTTTAAGAGCTGGGCGATGGAGAACGCGGAGATGGCGGGTGAGTTCGCCGTCTTCCCCTCCGCGTATATGGGGCTGGTTCAGGACGACGGCGCGCTGGAGCTTTACGACGGTACCTTGCGCATGGTCGACAAGAACGGCAAGCTTCTCGAGGAGTTCGACCCGACGCGTTACCTCGACTACCTCGGCGAGCACGTCAACAAGTATACGTATCTGAAGGCCCCCTTCTACAAGAAGTGGGGCTATCCCGAGGGCGTCTACCGCGTGGGCCCCTTGGGCCGTCTGAACACCGCGACCTACATCCCCACTCCGATCGCCCAGGGCGAGATGAAGATCTGGAAAGACCTCAACGGTGGCAAGCCCGTGGAAGGGACGCTTTACTTCCACTATGCACGCCTGATCGAAACGATCTACGCTCTGGAGCACGTCAAGGAGATGATGGACGACCCCGAGATTCTCGGGCGCGACGTGGTGAATCCTCAGCGAGGGATCACGGGTGAGGGCGTGGGGGTGCTTGAGGCGCCTCGCGGCACGCTCTTCCATCACTACTGGACCGACAACCACGGGGTGATCACCAAGGTTAATATGATCGTCGCCACCGCCGGCAACGCATGGGCGATGAATCATGCGGTCAACCTGGTGGCTAAGCGCTACGTGGATGGCACCAACCTGCAGGAAGGCATGCTGAACCGCGTTGAGGGCGCTATCCGCGCCTACGATCCGTGTCTCTCCTGCTCCACCCACGCGATGGGCCAGATGCCGATCCATATCGAGCTGATCGGGCCTGAGGGCGAGGTCCTCGATACGCTGCATCGTGACTGACCTGTCGACGCAGCGATGGTAAGATCGGCCGCGAGCCTTTGGCGCGCACGCCTGATGTAGGTTTACTGAGCCGTACGCTGTTCTGTAGCTAAGAGCCTCCGGGGCTGAGCTCCCGGAGGCTCTTCGTGGCACGGCGTCGCGTATGCACCTTGTGCTTGAAGGTGCCCCGATCTGCGATAAGATTTATAAGAATGTCTTTGTCTAAATAGAGGTAAGGTGGTCGCCTGATCGTGTCGAAGCACCAAGGTGAGAGACGTACATTGGTCGCCGGGTTTGGGAATCTGTATCGACGTGACGACGGTGTCGCGCGCGTCGTTGTGAACAGGTTGCTCGAGGGGCTGGGGCGTGAGCCCTTGGACTCGTTGGACGATGGGTTTGAGAACGTCGGTCATCAGGTGGATGCCGTGGTGCTCCATCAGCTCGTGCCCGAGCTAGCCGAGGATCTGAAGGATTACGACCTTGTCATCTTCGTCGATGCGCATGTCGGCAATGGCATAATGGAGCCGATTCACGAGGAATGGATCGAGGTCGCCTACCGTACTCCCTTTGTCTACCACCAGACCCATCCGTCGACGATTCTAGCTCTGGCCAAACAGATGCATGGCGCTGCACCCGACGCGATCTTGCTCTCCTTGTTGGGGCATGACTTTGACTTTGGTGAGGGGCTCTCGGAGCCTACTGCGGCGCTGGTGGACCCGGCGGTCGAGCGAATCCTGACGCTAATCCGCTCGTCATCGCCTTCGGCTCCGGCGGCTTCGCCGTCAGAGGAGAAGCCCGAGCATGCATGAGTTACCCGTGACCGAGGATATTCTGCGCATTGTTGACGAGCATGCGAAGCGGAACGGGGCCAGCCGGGTCACGGATATCTACCTGGTTATCGGCGAGTTGAGCAGCTTCATCGATGATTCGATTCAGTTCTACTTCGACCTGCTGTCTCCCGATACTCTCGCCGAGGGCGCCGAGTTGCACTTCAAGCGAATCAAGACGCGATTCCGGTGCCGGAATTGTGGGCACGAGTTTGAGCCGGAGGACCGTAATTGGCTCTGTCCTAAGTGTCACGCGCTTGGGGGCGACGTGATCGCAGGCAAGGAGTTCTACGTCGAGAGCATTGAGGTTACAACAGAAGACTAGTGGGAGTGTTGAATGCCAATGAATGAACCAACTGAGACGAGCCGGGTGCCGGTCGTCGAGAGAGTCCTCAGCGCGAACGAGGAAGTCGCCGCCGACAATCGGGGGCAATTCAAGGGGCGTGGCATCAAGGTCGTGAATATCATGGCTTCGCCGGGGGCGGGGAAGACGACGCTGTTGCTGGCGACGATCGAGGCTATGGCTGAGCGAAGGATCGGCGTCATCGAGGGAGACGTCGCCTCGCGCGTGGACGCGGATCGTATCTCGAAGACGGGTGTGCCCGTTGTGCAGATCAACACCGGTGGTGCCTGTCACCTCGACGCGCCGATGATCCGCCACGCCATCCAGGCGTTGCCGCTGGACGATTTGGAACTGATCTTTGTCGAGAACGTCGGTAATCTTATTTGTCCAGTCTCTTTCGACCTGGGGCAGGACTACAACGTCGGCCTCATCAGCGTACCTGAAGGGCATGATAAGCCCTACAAGTATCCCGGTATCTTCGAGGCCGTCGACCTGGTCATTGTGACGAAGGCCGATCTGTTGCCCTATCTCGATTTTGAGGTCGATACGTTCCGTGAGCTGGTGCACGGGCTCAACCCTGACGCTGAGGTTCTGGTTCTCTCCGCCAAGACCGGCGACGGGTTGGAGGACTGGATTAGCTGGGTAGAGACGCGGCTCTCCGATCGCAGTTAGATTGCGGCGATCGACTGGCTGGTCATCTTATGACCGTCCGCGGCGGAACTCAACCATAGTGTGGGATCCCGATGACGATCGATAGCGTCGAGACTCAGGAAAGGGTAGCGCGCCACATCACGATCACTGGCGTGGTGCAGGGCGTTGGGTTTCGACCCTTCGTCTACAATCTGGCGTCAGAGCGCGGCCTATCGGGCTGGGTCCTCAACCATTCCGGTGGTGTGGATATCGAGGTCGAGGGGCCCGAAGAGGACGTTAAGGCGTTTGTCGTCGATCTCGAGGCCAAGGCGCCGCCGATCGCGACCATCGAGTCGCTGGTCGCGCAGCCGATTGCCCTGCAGGGCTATGAGGCGTTTGAGATTCGACACTCTGAGAGCCAGGCGGGGCGATACCAGTTGATCTCGCCGGACGTGGCGACCTGCGACGACTGCTTGCGCGAGCTCTTCGACCCCGATGACCGGCGCTATCGCTATCCCTTTATCAACTGCACGAATTGTGGCCCGCGATTCACGATCATCGAGGATATCCCCTACGATCGGCCCAAGACGACGATGCGCGTCTTCCCGATGTGCGAGGACTGCAGGGCCGAGTATGAGGATCCCCGCGACCGCCGCTTTCACGCACAGCCCAATGCCTGCCCGGTCTGTGGGCCGCAGGTGTGGCTGGTGGAGGCAAATGGGCGAATGGGCGATCGCGCAAATCCACAAATCACAAATCACAAATCGCACGTGAACGGGTGGCCGGAAGGGCAAAGGGAGGAAACGGGCATCCAGCCGGCCGCTACCGGCGATGCGGCCTTGATTCGCACCGCTGAACTGCTACGCTCGGGCAGGATCCTGGCGATCAAGGGGCTTGGAGGGTTTCATCTGGCCTGTGACGCGACGAATCCGGAGGCGGTCGCTTTGCTCCGCGAGCGCAAGCGACGGCCCCACAAGCCTTTCGCCATTATGGTCGCGACGGTGGACGATGTGCGAGACCTCTGCGAGGTGCCGCCGGAGGCCGAGGCGCTGCTGACGTCACCGCGATGTCCGATCGTGCTCCTCGAGTCCCGTCCCGAGGCAGCCGTTGCCGATGGCATCGCACCCAACAGTCACACGCTGGGCGTGATGATCCCCTACACCCCGTTGCATCACATTCTCCTGCGCGACGTGGGACGCCCTTTGGTGATGACCAGCGGCAACGTCACCGAAGAGCCCATCGCCAAGGACAATGACGAGGCGTTGCGCCGGCTCGCGCCGCTTGCAGATGCTTTCCTGCTTCACAATCGGGACATTCACGCGCGGTACGATGACTCAGTGGTGCAGGTAGCTCGTCAGCTGTCAGCTGTCAGCTCTCAGTCTGGCGAGGACGATAAGGGTGAAGGGCTAGGGGACACTGAGACCGGTGTTGAAGATGTGTTTGTGCAGCCTATCCGGCGGGCTCGGGGGTATGCGCCCTTCCCGATCCGGTTGCCGTTCGGCGGACCTCAGGTGTTTGCCGCCGGGCCGCTGCTCAAGAACACCTTCACCTTGACCCGGGATGACTATGCCTTTGTCAGCCAGCATATCGGCGATCTCGAAAGCCTAGAGACGCTGGAGCATTATCAGGAAGCGCTGAAGACCTATCAGCAGCTCTTTCGTGTGGAGCCCGAACGGGTGGCGCGCGATCTACATCCTGACTATATGAGCACGCGCCTGGCCGAGGCTTACGCTCGGGATCACAATCTGCCGACGCCCTACCGGATCCAGCATCATCACGCGCACATCGCCTCGGTGCTCGCCGAGAGCGGACGCGGGCCAGAGGCGGGCCCGGTGATCGGCGTCGCGCTCGATGGCACGGGATATGGGGAGGACGGGCATATCTGGGGCGGGGAGTGGTTCGTGGGTGACCTTCACGGCTTCGAACGGGTCGCGCATTTGGAATACATGCCGTTGCCCGGTGGTGATGCAGCGATCCGCCAACCGTGGCGCATTGCCGTCGCCTATCTGCACGCGTTGGATGCCGACGAACGTCTGCCGCTCGGCGAGTTCTGCCCGGCCGACGTGATGCGGGTCCGGACGATGGTCGACCGTCAGCTCAACACGCCCCTGACCTCGTCGACGGGTCGGCTCTTCGATGCCGTGAGCGCGCTGCTGGGCGTCTGCCACCATGCCACGTACGAGGCTCAGGCTGCCATCGAGCTGGAGCAGGCTGTGGGACGCACGAGCCGCCTGTCCCCTGACGCGTGGCGCCGGGCGATGGTGCCCTATCCCTTCGAGATCGACGGGGCCGCGTATCCTTATCGCCTGTGCGTTGGGTCGCTCTTCGATGCGATCCTGAGCGACGTCGAGCGCGGTCTATCGGTGGCCGATATCTCGCTCCGCTTCCACGGGACGGTCGCCGCGATGGTCGACCTCGTCTGCCGACGCCTGCGGGAGGAGACGGGGATCGCTACCGTAGCTCTGAGTGGGGGCGTCTTTCAGAACGGCCTGCTGATGGCGTTGGTCTTGCCTCGACTGCGGGCCGCCGGATTTGAGGTATTACGTCACCAGCAGTTGCCTCCCAACGACGGCTGTATCTCGTTGGGTCAGGCCGCGATGGCGGCGCTTGCCTAGACGAGAGGGTCTGGGCCCAGGTTATCACAGTATAGTGTTGGACATTGTGGTTATGAAGGAGTGTGCTTATGTGTTTGGCAATACCGACTCGGATACGAGAGATTGACGAGAACGGCATAGCCACCGTCGAGCTCGGCGGTGTCGAGCGCCAGATCAGCCTGATCATGACCCCGGAGGCCGACGTTGGGGACTACGTCCTGGTGCATACGGGCTATGCCATCTCATTGATGGATCCTGAGGAAGCCCAGGCCTCCCTGGATGTGTTTGCCGAGCTGGCCAAGATACAGGCGGAGCTTGAGCAGGAAGACGCTGCTCGAAGAAGCTCCGAGGGGCCCCAGGGCTAGGGTACCGTCACGTGATGCGATGAAGTTCATCGATGAGTTCCGCGATCCAACTGTGGCGCGCAGGCTGATCACACAGATCCGTGAGGAAGTCGCGGCGCATCCTGAGGTGCGCCCGGTGCGCCTGATGGAGTTCTGTGGGGGTCACACCCACGCGATCTTTCGCTTCGGGTTGCGACAGGTGCTCGAAGGCGATGTCGAGATGCACTCGGGCCCCGGCTGCCCCGTCTGTGTGACGGCGGCCGTCGACCTCGACAGGGCGATGGCGATGGCCGAGGTGCGTCCTGATGTGATCCTAACCACCTTCGGCGACATGATTCGGGTGCCGGGGAGTCAGGGATCCCTGCAGGAGATCCGGGCGCGTGGGGCCGACGTGCGCATCGTCTATTCGCCGCTGGACGCGTTGGGTATCGCCCGTGAGAATCGTGAGCGCGAAGTCGTCTTCTTGGGCGTGGGTTTCGAGACCACAGCGCCCGGCATTGCGGCGGCGCTGCTGCAGGCGGAGCAGGAAGGGGTGCCGAACTTCAGCGTCCTGAGCCTGCACAAGCTCACGCCTCCGGCGATGCGGGCGATCCTGGACGCAGGGGAGGTGGCGCTTGACGGGATCGTCGGACCGGGACACGTAAGCGCCGTGATCGGCAGCGATGCATGGGCTTTTCTCGCCGAGGATTATGGGATTCCATGTGCCGTAGCGGGCTTCGAACCCCTGGATTTGCTGAGCGCGATCGCGGCGCTGGTCCACGCGAGGATCGTGGGCGTGCCCGGCATCTTCAACACCTATGCCCGAAGCGTCCGGTCTCGGGGCAACCCCGTGGCATTGCAGATGCTTGACGAGGTCTTCGAGGTGGGGCCGTCGCGGTGGCGTGGCTTCGGCGAGATCCCGGCGAGCGGATTGCACTTGCGGGGGGCAATGGCTCACCGTGATGCCGCTAAGCGCTTCCCAGTAGAGGTTGACATCGTCCCCGAGCCGACGGGATGTCGCTGCGGTGAGGTGCTGCGCGGCGTGATCGATCCGACAGAATGCGCGCTTTTCCGTCGTGTCTGCACCCCGCGAAACCCGATTGGACCCTGTATGGTCAGCGCGGAAGGGGCCTGCGCGGCGTATTACAAGTACGCGGATACGCCGGTCCCGTAGCCCGTCGATGGCGCTGGCGGACCATGCGATAAGCCTGCTCAGCGTCCAGATCCTCTGCTTACGCTCTTGACTGGATGCATCGGCGAATTGGAGGTCAATCCTTGACAGAACATATTCTACTGGCGCACGGCAGCGGTGGCATCCTGAGCCACGAGCTGATTCGTGATGTCTTCGTGCGCGCGTTCGACAACACCAAGCTCGCGCCGATGGCTGACGCAGCGATTCTCGACGAGATGCCGCCCGGACGCCTGGCGCTGACCACCGACTCCTACGTTGTGCAGCCGCTTGTCTTCCCCGGTGGGGACATCGGCGAGCTGGCTGTCTGCGGCACGGTCAACGATCTTGCGGTGATGGGTGCTCGGCCTCTCTATCTGACGGCGGGGTTTATCCTTGAGGAGGGCTTGGCGCTCGAGACGTTGGAGCACGTCGTGGCCTCAATGGCGGCGACGGCGGTCCGGGCTGGGGTTCAGATCGTCACCGGGGATACCAAGGTCGTCGACCGGGATGCAGCAGACGGCCTTTTTATCAACACGGCCGGTGTCGGGGTGATCCCTGAGGACGTCGACCTTGGCGCTCACCGGGTCCGATCCGGCGACCTCGTCTTGATCAACGGCACCATCGGGGACCACGGCATGGCGGTGATGATGCAGCGGGAAGGTATGAGCTTCGGCTCCGCGCTCCAGAGCGATACGGCCCCGCTCAACGACTTGATCGAGACGTTGTTGCAGGCGCTTCCGGGCTGCGTGCACTGGATGCGGGACGCGACGCGTGGCGGCGTGGCGACGGTGCTCAACGAGTGGGCGGAGACGGCTCAGGTGGGCATTGAGCTCTCGGAGGTGAATCTGCCCATCCGTGAGGAGGTGCGGGCCGCGTGCGAGTTTCTCGGTCTGGATCCCCTCTATGTGGCCAACGAGGGCAAGGCGATGATCGCGGTGGATGCGGGGAGCGCGGATGAGGCCCTGGCGATCGTCCGGCAACATCCACTGGGCGCTCAAGCGGCTCTAATTGGGCGGGTCACCGATGGTCATCCGGGACGCGTCGTGTTGGAGACACCTTACGGCGCCCGGCGGATCATCCAGATGCTGACCGGCGCGCAACTGCCGCGCATCTGTTGAGGCCGCTGATCACAGAGGAACTTGACTTATCCCGCGCGCCTGTTATAGTATGTAACGTAACGATGCGGGGTAGAGCAGTGGCAGCTCGTCGGGCTCATAACCCGGAGGTCGGTGGTTCGAATCCACCCCCCGCTATAAAGAACGGCCGCAGCGATTGCTGCGGCCGTTTCGCTATCAACGGGGGGCGACGTCTGCGCCGGCTACGCAATCACCTCGTTCGTGACGTCTGTTCTCTCCGGCACCTTTGCACCACGGAGCAAGACAGCGTCCCGCAATGTCACACCATCGCCGATACGACAGTCGCGCTCGATGTAGACGTTGGGTCCAATGGTGCATCCCTTTCCGATGATCGTGCCTTCTCCGATGTGGAGTGGCGTGATGAGGTGGGTCTCAGGGCCCACAGTCTTCGGAGCGAGCTGGGGACGGTCGTTTCCGTGGGTCAGGTATTCGCGGTTCAACTCCAATAGGTCCGCGGCATTCGTCAGGGTCTGGCGCCGATCGATGATGACGCCACCTACGCGCCCATCCCGATCGATGAGCATCTGGATGGCATCCTGCAGCTCATACTCGCCCCGCGGGGAGAGGGGGACCTCCGGCAGGTAGTCGAGGATGCGGCGTGAGAAAACGTAAAGGGGTAAGCTCGAGATGTCGGAAGGTGCTTCCTCAGGCTCGGGCTTCTCGATGATTCGCGTGACCCAAGGGCCCTCCATCTCGACGATCCCCACGCTGCCCAGGCGCTCTCGCTCCACCGGGAGCAGGGTGAGCACGCCGTTGGGATCGCGGTCGCTCTCCATGAACGCGATGAGCCGCCCGACATCGGCCTTGGAGACGAGATTATCGCAGGCGGAGAGGACGAAGTCCTCGGTGATCAGAGGGGCCGCACAGCTCAACGCGTTGGCCATTCCCTTGCGCTCGGGCTGGTAGGCGAAGCGGATGTCAGCCTCCAACGTCGATTCGCGGCGGAAATGGCGCGTGATGTCGCGGTCTGTGGGGCTGACAACGAGGATGAAGTCGTCGATGCCGTTGGCGACCAGCATCTCCATCACGCGCTCGACGATAGGCTTGCCGAGGATGGGAAGCATTGCTTTGGATCGATCCAGGGTGATGGGGTGGAGTCGGGATCCTTTGCCCGCGGCCAGGATGACGCCTTGCATACACCTATTCTCCTTCGGGTGAGCTATTGAGTCGGGTAGAGCGCCGACCGGTCTATGCCGTGATGATCAGCTTCCCTCGCCAACCTGGTGGATATAGACGATGTTGCCCTTGGGGAGCAGCAGCTCCAGCCCACTCTCTTGTGCGATGATGATATCGTACACATCGACACCGATCAGCCGGCCTTTGAAGATCTTGCCGCCGGACACCGCGACGAGCACCGCCTTGTTCTGTAGCTCGTTATAGAATGCTGCGGATCGTTTGCCCCACACCTGCGGGGGTTTGGATCGCGATTCTGCTTGCTGTGACATATGCTCCCTCCTCTTTCCTTGTACACCGCGGCCACAGGCGGGGCCTTCTGGAGATTCAGGAACTGTCCGGCCCCGCAGCCGCGGATCCGCTTGCTCGCCCTAGCTCTCGATCCCCCACCATTGATACCCATAGCGTGGCAGTGTGATCGTCCAGGTCTCCACGTCGGCTATCTCCCTAACATCACCTGTGAACAGCTCCTTCACCCGGCGCCCGGGGATGGCCCTTGGGTCCAGCGACACGTCCTGCGTCTCGTCGGACAGATTGTTGAGCACCAACAGGGTCTCATCGTCGTAGGAGCGTAGATAGGCCAGGACGGCGGGGTTGTCAGGGCCCAACAACGTCAGCTTCCCTCGCCCGAACGCGGGATGCTTTTTGCGAACCTGGAGCGCGGTGCGCATCCAGTTCAGCAGGGAATCCGGATCCTCGTCCTGAGCGGCGACGTTCACCGTCTGGTAACCATATTCTTCATCATCGATGAGCGGCTCGTAGAGGCGCTCGGGAGGCACGTGCTCGCCGGTGAATCCGGCGTTGGGCTTGGCGTTCCACTGCATCGGTGTGCGCACGCCGTTGCGATCCTCCAGCCAGATGTTGTCGCCCATTCCGATCTCGTCGCCGTAGTAAAGGAAAGGAGACCCGATGTAGGTCATCAGGATCGAGTTCGCGCATTTGATGCGCGCCATATCGTTCTCAAGCAGTGGCGCGAGGCGTCGCCGGATCCCGAGATTCAGGCGCATCCGTGGCTCGGGTGCGTAGAAGTTCCACATGAACTCACGCTCCTCGGGCGTCACCATCTCCAGGGTGAGCTCATCGTGGTTGCGCAGGAACGTTCCCCATTGACAGAGGTCGGGAAGCTCGGGGGTCCGGTCCATGATCCGTTCAATGGGGGTTCGATCGGCCTGCGCTAGCGCCACGAAGATGCGCGGCATCAGGGGAAAGTGGAAGTTCATGTGCATCTCGTCACCGTCGCCGAAGTAGGGGCGCACGTCCTCGGGCCACTGATTGGCCTCAGAGAGCAGCATCGTGCCCGGCGCGTAGGCGTCGACCAGCGCGCGCAACCGTTTGAGGTAAGCGTGCGTCTCGGGCAGATTCTCGCAATTGGTGCCCTCGCGTTCGTAGAGATAGGGGGGCGCATCGATACGCAGCGCATCGGCGCCCATGTCGATCCAATATTGGACGATGCGCATCATCGCCCGCTGTACCTCAGGGTTGTCGAAGTTAAGGTCGGGTTGGTGATGGAAGAAGCGATGCCAATAATACTGCCCGCGGAGCTCATCGTAGGTCCAGTTGGAGGGCTCGTAGTCGATGAAGATGATTCGTGCCTCCTGATATTTCTCGTCCGTGTCGCTCCAGACGTACCAGTCGCGGTATTTCTCGTGCTCCGGATGGTCGGGGTTTCGGGAGGCCTGGAACCAGGGATGCTGATCGGAGGTATGGTTCGGCACGAGCTCCACGACGATGCGCAGACCCCGTTTGTGGGCTTCGTCGACGAGATGATGGAAATCGCCGAGGGTGCCGTAGTCAGGATGGATGCGCTCATAATCGGCGACGTCATAGCCATCATCTCGCAGCGGCGAGGGGAAGATCGGTAGCATCCAGACAGCGTCGATGCCTAGCTCGGCTAGATAATCCAGTCTTGAGGCCAGTCCCGCCAGATCGCCAATCCCATCGTTGTTGCTGTCGGCGAAGGCACGGACCGAGACCTCGTAAAAGACAGCATCCTTATACCAGTCGTAAGCCATTGGCGTCTCCTTTCGCAACGGATTATCATTCACGACTGTTCGCTCGCACCCGCTCACGCCGTGTTCTCATGAGAGGGAAAGATCAATCCGCATAGCAGCGCCGGCCTCGCGCACTTTGCAGTCGGCCTCCTATTTAGGGTTATCTTAGCATCGAAGGGGCCTTTTGGAAAATGGGGAGCTTGGATTAAAATTAGGTTATGAAGGACCTGGATCGCTTGGAAACCCTCCGCGAACGCTATGGTTGGCTGCGACCAGGGTGGGCACCTGCAACGGCTGTCTATCAGGGCCGGGTGGCCAAACGGCTCGCTCCCGACGTCAGGGTTCTGGACTTGGGATGCGGGCGAGGGGGCATCGTCGAGCGGCTGGGGGATCGCGGACATTGGGTGGGGGCCGATCCCGATCTTCCGTCGTTGCGCGAGCATCGGGTGTCCGCCCTTCCACGGACCTGCGCTCATTCCCGGCGCCTTCCCTTTCCGGCGGCGACGTTCGATGTCGTCGTGGCGTCTTGGGTGCTTGAGCACCTCGCGACACCCGAAGAGACCTTCGGGGAGATCGCGCGGGTCCTTCGGCCTCGAGGGGGCTTCTTCTTCCTGACGCCTAATGCCAGGCACCCGCTTCCTCGCTTGAGCCGCGTGTTGGCGCAAAGCCGAGCCCGTGGATCAAGGTGGCGACTCCAGAGCGCGATCGTAAAGTGGATCTATGGACGAGCGTCCGCGGATACATTTCCTGTCGTTTATCGCGCCAACACGGTTCAGGACATCGAGCGATTGGGCGTGATGGCCGGGCTGAGGGTTCGAGAGATCGCGCTCATTGAGGATCCCTCCTATTTCGCCAGTGGGGGGATGCCGTTGGCGCTTGCCATCGCGCTTGAGGGGCTCTTCCCTGCGTCATGGCGTGTCCATTTGGTCGGTGAATTGTGGAAACCGGATTAATCGGGCGGTGCTCTCTGCTCAACAGGAGGCGATATGATTCTCCAGAATGGTGACCAGTTGTCCACGTGGCTGCTCCCGCTCTTCATCGCGCTTGTCGTCGGCATTGTAGTGATGATAGCCTGGTTGATCTGGGCCTACACGCGTCGCAAAGAGGATGAACCGGCTCTTTCTGCCGCATCATCTGCGACGCCGGGTGACGACGCCGGGTATTTCCTCGGCCTGAAGCGTTCGCAGGCTGGCGGATGGGAGGTCCACGTGCAGGGGCGACGGTATGGGGCGCTGACGGCGGTCCCGGATGACGATCTGCGCGCCGAGGTGCTTGCGGCGCTCCGATCCCTGGCGAGTTTCGCCCGCGACTACGTTCAACAGCAGCAGGCACGGCACGAGGAGGGGGCGGCGGCCAAACCTGCGCCAGCCTCCGTTCGCAGGAGCGTGCCGACGGCATCGCCCGGTGCCGAGCTGATCCAGCCCCAGGAGCCTCTTACGCGCCGTGTGGCGTCTTCATCGGCTATGATCCCGACGATAGATCTCGCGCAGGAGATTGGTGAGATCGTCGATGAGCTGCTGATGGCGTCGCCTTCACTCCGGGGACGTTCGGTCAAGCTGACGAATCTGCCGCGCGGCGGGATCAGCATTGCCGTGGATGGTGCCGTCTACCAAGACGTCGACGACATCCCCGATGCTGAGATCCGTGGGCTGATCCGGCAAGCCACGAAGGAGTGGGAGCGGCGTTGATCCCGACTGCCCCGGCGCAGAGGCGGACAATTCTGCGCTTTCAGCTCAGCGCCTGATCGTCAGGGGCTGAGTGCCTCCCCTTGCCTCACAGGCTTGACCGCGACCCCTTGTGCGGTAGAATTCGCATCCAACCATAAACTATAAGGCCATTAACGAAATGCGATATCACATTTGGACGATTGGTTGTCAGATGAACGTGGCGGACTCCCAGCGGGTCGCGGCAGGGCTGGAGCGTCTGGGATACGAACCGACCGAGCGCGCGATGGACGCCGATGTGGTGATCCTCAATACGTGCGTGGTGCGCCAGCAACCCGAGGACAAGGCCGTTGGTCGTCTCAACCAGCTTAAGCGCTTCAAAGAGCGCTATCCCGATCGGATTTTGGCTTTGATGGGATGTATGGTGGGCGTCAAGGATCCTGCCCCTCTGCGGGAGCGGTTTCCCTGGGTGGATCTGTTCTTGCCGCCCTCGGATCCGACTGAGCTGTGGGCTTACCTGGCAGAACGCGGCAATTTGAGCGAGGCGCAGACGCTTATCGCCGATGCGCAGTCCCGGCATCTGGCGTTGGGTCGCACGGATACGATCCTGCCGCCCTCGGAGAAGGATCGCGCGGTGACCGCCTACCTGCCGGTGGTATTGGGCTGTTCCCACGCGTGCACATACTGTGTGATCCCTTATCGTCGGGGCCCGGAGCGCAGCCGGCCGATGGCGGCGGTGGTCGCAGAGGCGCGCGAGTTGGCCGCACAAGGCGTGCAGGAGATCACGTTGCTAGGGCAGATCGTCGACCGCTATGGATACGATCTGCCGGAATTCGCGGACGCAACGACGACGCCCCTGGTCACGCTATTGCGTGCGGTGCACGAGATCGAGGGGCTGCAACGTCTTCGCTTCCTCACGAGCCACCCGAACTGGATGCGACAGGATCTGCTCGAGGCCGTCGCGGAGCTGCCGAAGGTCTGCCCTCACATTGAGGTGCCGGTGCAGGCGGGCGACGACGAGGTCCTGACGCGCATGCGCCGTGGCTACTCGGTGCACGAGTACCGGAATCTCGTGGCGCGGATCCGGGAGACCATCCCGGACGTCTCCATCGCCACGGACATCATCGTAGGGTTTCCCGGCGAAACTGAGGCGCAGTTCAGGAATACGTATGCGCTCTTGGAAGAGCTGCGGCTGGACAAGGCGCACATCGCCCGCTACTCTGCTCGACCGCTGACCGTCGCGACGCGGCAGTTCGACGATGCGCTTTCCCGAGATGAGAAGGAACGGCGCCGCAAGATCCTGGACGATCTGCAATCGGAGATCTTGTCGGATCTGAACGCGCGTTACCTCGGTGGGACCGTCGAGGTATTGGTGGAGGGCTGGGATGCGCGGAGGGAGCGCTGGTTTGGGCGCACCGACACCGACCGTCTGGTCTTTTTCGATGGTGAAGCCGGTGAGCCGTGGTTGGGAAAGCTAGCGCAGGTCGAGATCACGTGGGCCGGCCCGTGGTCGCTCGTTGGTGAGCCGGCGCTGGTCGCAGAAAGCTTGGTCGCAGAAAGCGTCGAGGTGCAGTAGGAGCGCAGGGGCCCATCACCGTGGGCTGATGGGAAAAGTCCCCGCTTTCATGCGCTGCCAGCACGTTCGACACTTCCATACTCTGTTTTCCTAAGTCCGAGCTTCCTTCACCTAATCTATCCGGAAGGTACCTCTACATGACCAACATCGGCATCGTCGGCGCCGGGGTGACCGGTCTGACCGCCGCGTACGATCTGCTCAAGGCCGGCCATCAGGTCACGATCTATGAGGCACGCCCTTATGTAGGCGGCCTCGCCGCAGGGTTCAAGGATGAGACGTGGGACTGGTCCCTGGAGCGCTTCTACCATCATATCTTCGCCAGCGATCGGGACATCATCGATTTTGTCGGTGAGATCGGCCTCGACGACCTTCTCTACTTCAGGCGACCGACGACCTCAATCTACTATCAGGGCGGGATCTACCCGCTCGATAGCCCCTTGCGGGTGCTGAAGTTCAAGCCGCTGCCCTTCATCGATCGCCTGCGCTTTGGCGTCGTCGCTGCGTTCTTGCGCTACAATCCGTTTTGGCGTCCCTTTGAGCGGACGACGGCGCACCGCTGGCTCTCCACGGCGCTCGGCGAGCGAGCCTACCAGATCCTGTGGCAGCCGTTGCTGGAAGGCAAGTTTGGCGTCTATTACCAGGACGTCAATCTTGCCTGGTTCTGGGCTCGGCTCGCAAAGCGCACGCCTAAGCTTGGGTACTTTAGGGGCGGATTCCAGCGTTTTCTCGACGGGCTGGCGGACGAGGTGCGACGCTTGGAAGGCGCCATTCGTTTGGAGCATCACGTCCGCGGGATCCATCCCGAGAGCGACGGGCGGATTCGGCTCGAGCTCCGGGCTGGTGACAAGACCCACGATCGGGTTCTGGCAACCTGCTCGCCTCACATGCTTAAGAATCGCACTCCCAAACTCCCGGCTGCGTACACTGCCGAATTGGACGCGCTTGAGTCGATAGGGGCCGTGGTGATGGTGTTGGCGCTCAAGCATCAGGTCACGAAGGCGCACTACTGGATCAACATCCCGAAGCGTGAGGGCTTCCCTTTCCTGGCTTTTGTCGAGCACACGAACTATATGGACCGTGCGCACTATGGTGGCGATACCCTCGTCTACTGCGGCGACTATCTCCCGTCCGACCACGAGTACTTCGAGCTCGACGAGGAGGAGATGCTGGCACGCTTCATCCCTGGCATCCAGCGAATCAATCCGAACTTCAGCCGCGATTGGATCCGCAAGTTCTGGAAGTTCACGGAGATCTATGCCCAGCCGATCCCCTTTGTGAACCATTCGGCGCGTATTCCGCCGCTGGAGACGCCGATCCCCAACCTGTACATGGCGAATATGAGCCAAGTCTATCCATGGGACCGGGGCACAAACTACGCCGTGGAGATGGGGCGCCGAGCCGCGCAGCAAGTGGGGGCACGCTAGAGAACCAGAGCGTCGGCCCGTGAACCTCGTGACCGTTTGGGCAATCGCGATCAAGGATCTGCGTCAGTTCTGGCGTGATCGTGCCCTGATGCTCTTCATGATCCTGATGGCTGTGCTTTAGCTTGTGCTGCTGGCCCGGACGACCTCCAGTCGCATCACCAATGTAGAGATCGCGGTGGTCGACCGAGACCACAGCGCCGAAAGCCGGGCCCTCATAGCGCTCATCGAAGCATCGGATCGTTTCTCTATCTGGGACTATCCCCAGACCCAAGAAGACGGCGAAGGGGCTATCGCATCCGGTGAGGTCTACGCTCTGCTGACGATTCCTCACGGCACGGTGTCTGCGCTGCACAATCCGAGCGACTCGTTCGTGCTGCCTCTCGTCATCGGCCGGGACACAGCTGCAGGCGATTCTCCTGGTCTTCGTGCAAGCGATGGTGGATATTGTCTTTTCTGGTGTCGGTGCGCGATCCGCATGAGAAGGTCTCCGTCGGTGACGTCGTCGATGTCGAGGTTCTCAACGTCGACATCGATCGGGGGCGGATCGGGTTGGCCCTCCTCGGCTGAGGAGGGTCTCGACTGCGGCAGTTCTGACCAGATCCCCAGGGGCCGCGGTGAGCTGTGGCGGGCCAAAGTCGCTCAGCATCGCCCCAGAGGCGTAATGCTCCCGAACAGAGCGCAGAATAGCTCGAATGGCTATTTCGTGCTAGACTCTTCGCCATGGGTATACTCAGGCTTCCCGGGCAGTTGCGAGACGTGCAGACCGTGTTGCGGTCCTTGGATTGGCACGTGCTGGAGCAGGAGGTCGCTCAGGAGGCTGCGTCGCGGTTGGTGATTGTGGGGCCGGTTAATAGTGGGAAGTCCACGCTCTTCAACCGTCTTCACGGTCAGCGGCTGTCGGCTATGAGTGCGGTGCCCGGCACGACGACCGGGATCGTCGAGCATCCCTTAGGCCCCTTTTTCCTCGTCGATACCCCGGGATTTGGCGAGGTCTGGGGCGTCGATAGGGCTGCGATCGCGCGAGAGGCGGCCTCGGGCGCGGATCTCATCCTGCTCCTGCTCGATGCTGTGGCCGGCTTTCGTCAGTCGGATCGTGATCTGTACGACATCCTCCGAAGCTTGGATGTGCCGGTGATTGTAGCGCTGAACAAGACGGATCTGATTCGCAAGGAGTTGCCGCACGTGCTTGAGAATATGGAGGCGCTCCTTGGCGAGCGACCGACCCCAATCTCAGCTCAAACAGGCGACGGGATCGTGGATCGCTTGCTGCCGGAGATACTGGCTGCGCAGCCCGGGGTTGCTGTGGCGATGGCCAAGGCGCTTCCCGACGTGCGGCGGCACATCATCAACCGGATGGTTCGGCGGACCGCCGGTGTCAGTGCCCTCATCTCCTTTGAGCCGATCCCGGGCCTTGACATTCCATTGCTTCTGGCCGCGCAGACTCGTCTGGTGCTGCGCATTGCGGCGGTATACGGTCAGTCGATGATGGTCTCGCACGCCCGCGAACTACTGACGACGATGGCCGGGAGCTTGCTGTCGCGTTATCTAGGGATGCAGTTGGCGAAGCTGGTACCCGGGCTGGGGTGGTTGATCTCGGCGGCGCTTTCGGCCACTACCACGTGGGCTATGGGCCAGGCGGCACTTCATTACTTCGAGGCGGGCGGTCATATCGCGACGCCCAAGTTTCGAGACCTCTATCGACAGATGCGCCGTGCGGCGCACCGTCGTCTGTTGGGTCACAAGGGCGACGCGAGCTCCTAGTACGTCATCTATCTCGTCACTGGTGACGAGAAGGGACCGTGGGCTTCCTCCAACAGGGGATAGAGAGGCATGGATGCAGATCGTATGGGCGATGTTGGTGGCGTGCCTGAGGAGGCTGTAGCGCGGTACATCCGTACCGAGGAGCTGAGGCGGTGGCGTGCCCAGGTTCGGGAGCAGATGCGTGCGGAAGCGTGGTCGAACCTGCGCACTTGGCGCAGAATCACCTTAGCGGGTGTTGTCTTGGCCACCTTGCTCGTCGGGATGTTGATCGGCGCCTACGGGCTTCAAATGGGACGACCGTCGGTCCCACTTGAGCTTGTGCCACCCGATGGATGGGCCGAACGGGTCGGTCACGTGGCGCCGACGCTCAGTGTCACACCCTGGCCCATCCGCGTCTATGTGAGCGGGGCGGTTCGGACGCCACAGGTCGTTGAGCTGCCGCCGGGAAGCCTGGTCGGCGATGCTATCGAAGCGGCAGGTGGCGTCGCAGCGGATGCTGACCTGGACGCCCTGAACCTCGCGGCCCCGCTATCTGACAACCAGCACGTGCTGGTCCCGCGGCTCGCGGCTGCGGGCGAAGTTGGTGGTGCAGCGTCCGCGGGGGCCGGTGACGCGGCGATGTATCCACTCGATATCAACACGGCATCCTCCGAAGCGCTGCAGAGCCTCCCGGATATCGGCGCCGTACGGGCAGAGGCGATCATCGCGTTTCGCGAGGCCCATGGGCCTTTCCGGCACGCTGAGGAGCTGATGGAGGTGCCCGGAATCGGCCCTGTGATCTACGAACGCATTGCACCGTTGATCGTGGTGGAGTCGCAGTGAGGATGTCGGGTTCGCTTTGCGCCCCAAGGCGCGCACTCGCTTTCTGGGGCGCAGCCACACCTGGGTAAGCTTGGACAGATTGGGACGACCGGATAAATGCTGACATCGATCATCGCGTGGTATCTGACGTTGCAGTTCATGGCGCTCATTGGCTGGCCTTTAGCTTTTGCCATCTTACGCCGTCTCCCTTCGCGAGGCTATGCCGTGGCCAAGGCCTTGGGCTTGCTGTTGACGGGCGTTGTCTTCTGGTGGGGCAGCATTCTGCATCTCTGGGAGAACACTGCCGGGGCAGTCCTGACGGCATCGAGCCTCGTGCTGGCAGCGGGGCTATGGCTGATGCGGCGACGTTGGGGTGAGGTGCCACCGTGGTTGCGGAGCCATTGGCAGCACGTCCTTGTCGCTGAAGCCCTCTTTCTTGTTGGGCTGGTGGCCTGGTCACTGGTCCGGGCGACGCAGCCTCAGATCCAGACGGCGGGCGGCGAAAAGTGGATGGAGATCGCGTTCCTCAATGCCCTTCTGCGTACACCCACGATGCCTCCCCACGACCCGTGGCTTTCGGGGTTCGCCATTTCGTATTATTACTTGGGCTATCTGCTGCTGGGGGTGCTCACGCGCCTCTCCCTGCTCCCCTCGACCTTGGCCTTCAATCTCGGGAATGCGGGCTGGTTCGCCTTGGTGGCCGTGCAGGCCTACGGCCTTCTGTACGATATGCTGGGCGGCCGGGGCGTCCTCAGAGGTCTTCTGGCCCCGCTCTTGACCCTGATCGTGGGCAATGGCGAGGGCCTGTTCGAGGTGCTGCACGCGCGTGGCCTCCTGCCAGCCAGTTTCTGGCAATGGTTGGACATCCGTTCGCTCAACACACCCCCGGAGCCGCCCTACACTTGGATTCCGCAGCGCTTTAACTGGTGGTGGCAGGCCTCGCGTACCTTGCACGACCGCACGCCGTGGGGCGAGTCGCAAGAGGTGATCGATGAGTTCCCGGCCTTCAGCTTCATCCTCGGCGACATGCACCCTCATGTGTTGGCACTGCCCTTTGTGTTTCTGGCCATCGCGCTAGCCCTCAACGCCTATCTCCACGCGCAGCGCGAACCTGAGCCTGTAGCGTCGGAAGAGGGCTCGTGGCTGCGATCGCTTTGGCGTTCGTTGCGACCGCGTCTCGGGCCCCTGGGCGGGTATGCTGTCCTCCTCGGTTCGCTCGGCTTCCTCAACACTTGGGATCTGCCCATCTATTGGGCTCTGCTGGTGGGGGCCTGGGTCCTGGGCCGCTATACGCATAGGGAAAGGTCTATGGCGGCCTTTTTCGACACGTTTTGGCGTGTCCTCCCCGAAGCAGCGGTGCTCGGCTTTCTCAGCATTGGGCTCTACGTTCCGTTCTGGATCGCGTTGCGGTCGCAAGCCGGCGGCATCTTGCCCAATCTCTTTAACGCAACCAAGACGCAGCAGTTTGTGGTGATGTTTCTCCCCCTCTTAGTCCCTGTCGCGGGATTGATCGTCGGGGCTGCAGGCCACCGAAGGGTGCGGTGGTATCGTGCTTTGGGGCTCGGTTTGGCTTTGATGTTAGCCGTCGCGCTGCTCGGTCTCCTGGTGGGATCGATCGTGGCCTACCCCTATCTGATGGTGATCTTGCGTGGCGAATCGGTTCAGGGGTACACACTTTTGCCCGAGACGGCGATTGCGGCGGTCGGGCGCCGGCTGGCCCATCCGTGGGTCGGCATCATCCTCGCGGTGGGCGTTGGCACCGTGCTGCTGACCCTCATCGCGGCGCGAACGAGTGAGCGAGGAGCGGAAACTGACGCTACAGAGGAGGAGACTGAGAGAATCCTCCCCGGGTGGGACGATCGGTTTCCTCTCCTGCTGGCGCTCTTGGGGTTGTTGCTCACACTGGCGCCGGAGTTCGTTTATCTGCAGGACGTGTTCATGACGCGCATGAACACGATCTTTAAGTTCTACTTTCAGGCCTGGATCCTGTGGGGACTGGCGGGTGCCTGGCAGCTGGCGCGGTGGCTGGAGCCCGGGCCAAGTGGGCAGCCCGGGCGTCCCTGGCGGCGCGTCGTGCTGGCTATCTCTGCCATCCTCGTCGCCGCGGGCCTGGTCTATACCGTGTTGGCGGTTCCGGCGCGCGCCAGACAGTTCGGGGCCCCCTGGACCCTCGACGGGGCCGACTGGCTTGCCGCGACCCACTCGCCGGACTATATGGCAATTCAGTGGCTGAACCATCACGTTGAGGATGCGCCGGTGATCGTGGAAGCGCCCGGAGACCAACACCGGGCCTATGTCTACGAGGGCCGGGTCTCTGCCTTCACGGGGCTGCCCACGGTCCTGGGCTGGGGTGGGCACCAGCGGCAATGGCGGGGGAACTATGACGAGCCCGCGCGCCGTGAAAGTGATCTACAATTGCTCTTCACGACCACAGATGAGACGGTCACGCGCACGATACTGCAGCATTACCAGGTGGCTTACGTCTATGTCGGTCCGACGGAGCAGGAGCGCTATCCCGCCGTCGGACTTGAGAAGTTCGCTGAGATGTATCCCGCGGTCTATGACCGGGATGGTGTTGTCATCTACCGGGTTGATGCCGAGGTCGGTGACTGAATAGAAGGTCGCCGGAGGTTGTGGGTCACGGCTCCTTTGCTCTTACGTCTGGTTTTGGTATTATTAGCGGTTGAGGGAAGGAGTGAGGATCTATGGAAGATTTGGGCGAGAAGTTCGACGATAGGGTTGCACTGAGTGACGAAGAGCTCGACGAGCTGGCGACGGACTTTATCCGCACCGCGGTCGTCGAGGACATCAAGTCCGGCCGGTTCAATCGGCGGGTCCACACGCGGTTCCCGCCGGAGCCCAACGGCTACCTTCACATTGGGCATGCTAAGGCGCTGAACATTGATGCCGGCATAGCGCGCGATTTCGGCGGCAAGTTCAACCTGCGCTTCGATGACACCAACCCGGTGAAGGAGGAGGAGCAGTACGTCGACAGCATTGTGGACGACGTGCGGTGGCTGGGCTGGGATTTCGGGGACGAGGTCCTCTTTGGCTCGGACTATTTCGAGCAGATGTACGCCTGGGCCGAACAACTGGTCAAGCAGGGGCGAGCCTATGTCGACGACTTGAGCCCCGAGGAGATCCGCGAATACCGCGGCACGCTCACGGAGCCCGGACGGGATAGCCCCTATCGCGATCGCTCGGTCGAGGAGAACCTGGACCTTTTCCGGCGTATGCGTGCTGGTGAGTTTCCGGAGGAGTCGCGGGTCCTGCGCGCGAAGATCGATATGGCCTCGCCCAACCTCAACATGCGTGATCCCGTGATGTATCGGATTCTGCATCAGCCTCATCACCGTCAGGGCGACGAATGGTGCATCTATCCGATGTACGACTGGGCCCACGGCCTGGAGGACTCCATCGAGGGCATTACGCACTCCCTCTGTGATCTAGGCTATCGGGACCACCGCCCGCTCTACGATTGGTTCCTGGATGAGCTCGATATCTACCATCCCCGACAGATTGAGTTTGCGCGTCTTTACATGACCTATACGGTGTTGAGCAAGCGCAAACTGCTCCAGATTGTCCAGGAGGGGTACGTCGACGGCTGGGACGATCCCCGGATGCCGACCATTGCCGGCATGCGCCGTCGGGGATATACGGCCGAGGCGATCAATAACTTCTGCGACCGTATCGGTGTGTCGACGGCGAACAGTGTGGTCGATTTCGCGCTCTTGGAGCATGCGGTGCGCGATGATCTGAATGAGCGCACGCCACGGGTGATGGGGGTACTGGATCCTCTGAAGGTGGTCATTGACAACTACCCGGAGGACCAGGTCGAGTGGATGGAGATTGAGAACCATCCCTATCGGCCTGAGATGGGGACTCGTCAGGTACCTTTCTCTCGCGAAGTGTATATCGAGCGGGATGACTTCATGGAGGATCCACCCCGTAAGTACTATCGCTTGGCGCCAGGACGCGAGGTGCGTCTGAAGAGCGCGTACCTCGTCACCTATAAGGATGTCGTCAAGGACGAGGATGGTCATATCGTCGAGGTTCACTGCATATATGATCCCGAATCTCGCGGGGGCGAGGCCCCGGACGGCAGAAAGGTGCGCGGTACGCTCCACTGGGTCTCGGCGGCGCACGCCGTTGACGCTGAGATACGGCTTTACGACCGTCTCTTCATGGAGGAGGATCCGGAGGCTGTCGAAGAAGGGGGCAGTTTCCTGGACAATCTAAATCCTAACTCGCTTGAGGTCGTGACGGGTAAGGTGGAGCCCAGGCTCGCCGAGCAGGCTCCCGGCTATCGGTGTCAGTTCATGCGCATTGGGTACTTCTGCGTGGATCCAGACACCACTGCGGAGCACCTCGTGCTGAATCGCACCATCGAGTTGCGCGATACCTGGGCTAAGATCCAACAGAAGCTAAGGGCTCAGCGCGGGAGCGCTTAAGCACCCGCAAGTTCCGAAGTAGGTGGGTGACTCGCCACGGTGATGGCGTGGACGGTCGCCCGTTGCTGTATAGAGGCGTAACCATGCAGCTGGAGAAAGCCCCCCTTGACCGATGGGTGAATGCTTCAGCCTTTTAGCCTGAGGAGACTCTGTGTGGATGAGATCGTGACCGTTGCTGCGAGATTCAAGCCCGCTGCCACCTCGGGTGTGGAGAGCGTCAGACCTTATGGTTCGGGCAATATCAATGACACGTACCTCGTATGCGTCGGTGGGAGAGAACCGAATCGGTTCATCCTACAGCGGATCAACCAGAATGTCTTTCCCTATCCCGAGTTGATCATGGCTAATTTGCGTGCTGTAACCGAGCACGTGGCTGCGAGGGAGATGCCGGATCCGTCGCGACGGTGGGAGCTCCCCACCATCGTTGTGACGGCAGAGGGAGAGGACTATCTCGTGGACGCTCAGGGAGAGTTCTGGCGTGCACTTTCGTTTATTGAGGGCGCCAGAACCTACCCAAAGGTCAACAGCCCCCAACACGCTGGCGAGGCAGGCTATGCGCTGGGACGCTTCCAGCGCTCGATCAGCGATCTCGACATCCGGAAGCTCCATGACACACTGCCGGGCTTTCACATTATGCCGCATTATCTTCGCCTCTACGATCGGGCGCTTGAGATGGGGCCGCGAGCCTCTTCAGACAGGTCGGGGCCCCACGCTGCGGAAGTCCG
>JBNGCP010000018.1:50307-52924 GCA_049974845.1 Anaerolineae bacterium
TATGCTTATCTATTCGACTCCGTGCGCGTCCTGGCCTTTGAGATGGGTCTCAGGTTCTTCACCGACTATCTGGCGGGCGACGTGTACTTTAAGACCCGGTACCCGGAGCACAACCTGATGCGTGGGCTGGTCCAGTTTCACCTGATGGAGAGTATTGAGGTGCAGGAGCCCGCGATCCGCAACGTGATCCGCTCTCTTACCGAGTCCAGGCAGGCTTACTAGTCTATGTCTGAGTCCATGTCTGAAGCGGCCCCTGAATCCTCAGCGCTGGTCGCTCTATCCGCACCACTGCGTTGGGCGTGGGTCGGTGTGCTGGCGCTCGCTGTCATCTCTCGAATGGTCGCTCTGCCGACGACGCCGCTTGCGCCGGTGGAGGCGCTGCGTGCGGTGGCATCGCTGCATGCCGTGGAGGGCCAGGGATGGTCTGGCGCGGCGACAGATGCTAGGGTCATTGAGAGTCCCTTGCTCCTCGTTGGCAACGCGGTGCTCTTTGCGGTCTTCGGGGCCGGTGATGGTCTCGCTCGCTTTCTACCGGCCCTTGCTGGCATTGGGCTGGTCGCTTTTCCGCTCCTCTGGCGTCGCCAACTGGGTGGAATTGGCGCGCTGGTCGCGGCGGGGGTGGTACTGGTCTCTCCGCTGGCGCTCTTTGCCGCACGCCGCGTCGATGGCGCCACGGTGGGTATCCTGGGCGCGGCGCTTGTCGTCACGGTGCTAATACGGTCTGTGCTGGAGGACCCAGCCCCTTCGCCTCGCCAAGCCCTTATGATGAGCGGCGACGAGTGCTTTCTTGCGTTGGGCATTGCTTTGGGGCTGCTGGGAGGGCCGGCATTCTATGACCTGCTCCTGCCGGGGCTGATCGTCTGGTTTGTTCTCCGGCGGTCCCGAGCAGGGTCAGTCGCTGCTTTGCGCTGGCGGCGGAGCCTTCTGGTCAGTATAGGAGCGGCCTGGTTAATCTCGATCGGCTTTGGATTGCATTGGTCGGGCTGGTCGGGCCTTGCCGAGGGCGCAGCAGCGTGGCTGGCGGGGTGGCAGCGTCAGGCTGGATCCGGCAGCGGCCCGTTCCTCCTCCTGGCGCTCTATGAGCCCTTCTTGCTGATTGTGGTCGGGGCCGGGCTGGTGTTTTTGCTCCTGGCGGTTAAAGAGAGGCGTTCGTCCTGGCTTCAGTCGACGCCTCTCATCTGGCTGCTCTGGGGTACAGGTGCGCTCGTGCTGAGCCTGCTCCGTCCGGGAAGCACAACGGCATCCGTGAGCGCAGTTGTGGTACCCTTAGCCCTGCTGGCGGGCTTTGGGCTGGCCCAGGTTGTGTCGGATGTGCCGACATCGTCCGCTCGGTGGGTCACGTTGCACGCGTTGGTCGCGCTTATCTTCTGGCTTCCGGCCTTCATCGTCATGGCTCAGCACGCTGTTGGCTTAGCCTATGTCGATCGGCCAGGTCTTCTCTTCTTGGGTATCGTAGTGCTTCTGGCACTGCAGGCGATGGTCACCTTTCTCTTCTTGTTCCCGCTGGCCGCTGACCACGTCTGGCGCGGAGCTCTGCTGGGCTTTGCGGCGATGTTCTTCCTCGTGCAGATCAGCTTCGGCATAGGGGTGGCATTCGCCCGCTCGGATTCGGCCATTGAGCCGGCGATTGGCACCGCGACGTCGCGCGATGTCCGACACCTCCGCGACAAGCTGCACGATATCGCCGTCCTGCGCGGTGTGCGCCGGGACGCGCTCGAGGTCGTTGTCGTTGTTGAAGACGATGAGCTAGCCGCATTGCTGAGCTGGTATCTGCGGGATTTCACCCGGTTCTCGCTCTCGGCGTCGTGGCCGATGGAAGCCGCTGCGCTGGTCATCACTCCGGAGTCGCTCGACGTTTCGCCCTTTGAAGGAGAAGAGCGGTGGCGGGGCATGTGCTTTGTTGCCGCGACCACCTATCACGCGCCTATTCCGGGCTGCCAGCAATGGATGCCACCAGTCTGTCGAGATGCCGTGAAGTGGTACCTTTACCGTGAATCCCCCTACCCGTCTTCTGCACAGAACGTTGTTCTTTGGCAGGCCACGGATCAGCCCGCGTGGTGAGATGGGGTCAGGTGGGCCGTGCCGACCTTGCCCTTCACCCGCCATCACTTATAATGCCCGGGCAATGTTGGAAAGCAGAGGCTCTTTGTCGTTGTGTCCTCGGTCGTCGCGCAGGTGGCTTTGACTGGACCCGTACGGCACTCACCTGGTTGGGGACGGTAGAGGCGAGCACTGTATCCTTAGTAGCGGATCGGAGATATCGGGTGGGACCCTCCAGAAGGGAGTCTGATGCCTGCTTATCGGAAGGCTAGTATTCGGGAACTGACCCAGGCAGCGGCAAACTTGGACGGTCGATTTGTCCAGGGCATCTTGCATCGAGACCCGGAGAGTGGTGTCTGGATGGTTGGCCAGACGACACTTTCGGAGTGGGTGGCCCGAAACGACGGCGAAGAGGTCACCATGATCGTGTTGTCCATGGACGAGGGCCGGCCCCTCGAGAAGCGCACGTGTCGTACGTGTGGGCGTGATTACATCGGATACGAGTGCCCTTACTGTCGCGAGACTCGCAACCGACTGCGTGGTCGATGAAGGACGATAACCGCGCTGATAGATCTAT
>JBNGCP010000019.1:0-52248 GCA_049974845.1 Anaerolineae bacterium
TTCCCTCCCCAGCTTCACCGCCTCCTTGGTTGTCATTCTACGCATCATACCACACTTTAGGAGAACGCTGAACAGTTACGTTCGATTCGCAGGCGATGAGAATGAGGGGCCTTCGAATACGCGACTCCGCCTCGGCAAAGGTGCGGAAGGCAGGAGTTCCCTGGTGGCGGGGCAGCTGCCCCGCCTGAAGCCTTAGTCCTCTACGATGGATTGAACCACGCGGCGAACCTGCTGGGCCACCAGGCTCTGGGGCTGCATCTCCACCATCGGACGGCCATTGCTGAGGCTTTCATAAGCCAGGTCGGCAGCCGGTGGTATGCCGGCGATCATCTCTCGTTGCAAGCTTTGCTCCACCATATTGCGGCTCAGTGTGCCCATCGCCGGCACTCGGTGAATCAGTACGACGCGCGCCTTCTGGCTACCGATACCGGTCTCATCCAAAGCTTGGAGCCTCATCTTGGCCAAGCTTATGCCAGTAGGGGTCGGCTCAACCGTCATGACGATCAGTTTACATACGCTGAGGGCTTCACGACACGCCGCGTCAAGATAGGACGGTAGGTCGAGCAGGAGGTAGTCATAGTCTGCGCCCAGATAGCGCAGAATCGTACGCACGTGGCCCGGCTGAAGACGAGGTCCTATACCCGCAGGTTTGGATGTGGTGAATAGAGCATGGACGCCGGACTCGTGGCGGACAACGTAGTCTCGCAATCGCCCCTGCGTGATATTGAAGAGGGGCTTGCGGATCAGGCTGGATAGGCGGCGGCCGTTGTCCAGCGTCTCCTCCAGCCCGAGTTGCATAGCCAGCGTCCCACCCCCTTCTTGAAGCTCGACGAGGATGCTCTTTAGGGCACCGTGCATCCGCCGGAGCTCAACCGCGGTGTTCAGCGTCAACGTGCTCGTACCGATCCCGCCCTTGGATGGCAGGAAGCCGATAAGATGGCTGGTCTCCAGTCCAGAAGCCTCGTGGGCCCGACGCTCCAGCAGGCTCTCAACCCTTGAAGCCAGCTCCCGAGGATGGGCCGGCTTCGTCACATAGTCGTCGGCGCCGGCCTGAAATCCCGCGATGCGGTCGTTCACGGCGGCTTTAGCCGTGAACATCATGATAGGAATCGACTCGGTAGCAGGATGATTGCGGAGTTTGGCGGCCACTTCATAGCCGTCCATATCCGGCATCATCACATCGAGGATAATCAGCGCGGGTTGGCTCTCGACCGCTTTCTGAAGCGCCTGCTGTCCGTTGGTCGCAGCGATGATTTCATAGCCCTGACGCTCAAGCATCATCCCGACCAATCGGAGGGCATCGATGTCGTCGTCGGCAATCAGGATCCGGCGTGCGCTCATAGCTCCCCTGTCCCTGTGTTGATCAAGAAGCCCTTACTGATTATAGACCGACGGTATCTCCACCACAAGATTTCGCGTGACGCCACACGCTCAGGCGCAATGCGCCCGTCCCACGCGCTATGGGAGTAGCTCCAGCCGGATCACGATCAGCCCTAGCGCTGCCAGAAGACTCAGCATGATCAAGCCATACAGAGTGGTACGGCGCAGCGCATCGCTCTCCTGACCACTGAGACCTACCGTGCTGCAGCCGACAATAATCTTGGCCGGGGAGAAAACGGAGCCGACGGCTGCTCCGGCATTGTGAAGCGCTATGATAAAGGGGACGAAGAGCTTCAGTGCCTGGGCGACCTGGAGCTGAAAAGCCCCCAGAAGGACGTTGGAGTTCGTGTTGCTCCCCGTCATAAAGGCACCTAAGGCACCGATAAAGGGAGCCATCAGCGGGAAGAGCTGTCCGGCAAAAGCGGCCATCGTCCTCGAGAGCTCGGAAACCATGCCTGCGAGCTGCATCGTCGTGGCCATCGCCATCATCGCCAAGATGCCGAGTGTGGACTTCGTGCCGCTTCGCAGCACACCCCGCCGGATCTTAGCCGCGCTCCCTTGGGGAAGGTTGCCGCGGAGCTTCGCGATGAGAATCGTGATGATGGCGGTGTAGATCAGCTGCGCGCCCGGGTGCCCAAAGATGGAGATACTCTTGGTTTGTGTGGCTGGGATGACGGTGCCGTCGTGCAGTGCTAGGGCTGGCACCCTGAACTGCACCACCCACTGATTCAGAGCCTGATTCAAGAACGGAATGAAGTTGACGGCGAAGATGATGGTGATGAGAAGGACGTATGGGAGCATGCGAGCGGGCACCTGACGCCACCGGACCGCCCGCCTCTCGGCCTTGGGCACGCGACGCCTCCGCAGAAGCGCCCAACCGCCGCCTACGATGAGGCCGGCCAGTGCACCAAGCATAGCCGCGATGTTTTCGACGCCCAGTCGCACGACGCCGTATTGGACGGCGCTCATCACGAGGGCCATGGACAAGACCGGTCCGATTTCCCTGCGGGGTGGTTTGCCACCAGACGCGACCCACAGGACGACCGCGCCGGCCGCCACGCAGACGAGGCTCAACGTCAGCGCCATCCAAGGTGCCACGACCGCACCCTCCAGCTCAGTGGCTGAGATCAAGGCCTCATATGAGGCGCCGAGAGAACCAAAGGAAACGGCCCACGCGAGCCCCAATGAGGCCGTAACCACCGCGTTGACGGCCGAGAAGCCCATCGTGACGAGAATCGGGGCGACCACCGCGACCGGCACGCCGAATCCCCCGACGCCCTGAAGGAACGAGGTGAAGCCGTAGGCCAGCAGAAGCACTTGGAGGATGTGCCCCGGGGCGAGCCGCTGCAGGGTATCGCTGACGGCTTCGAGTGTGCCGTCAGCCTCGGTGACCCTGAAGAAGAGCAGGGCGCCCCAGATGATGTAGAGGACGTAAGCCGCCCGAAAGAATCCTTCGATCTGGGCCCACAGAAGCACCTGGGGACCCACGCCAAAGAACAGCGCTGCGATGACCAGCGCTGCAGCCCAGCCGACGGCGCCGGCCTTAGAGCCGCCCCAGCGAAAACCTACCATCAGCACCAAGATCAAGAGGAGGGGGGTTGCTGCCAAGAACGTGTTCATGGATATTCGCCTCAGAGATAGGATATGGGGGCGTCACACCCTGTGCCGGTTGAGCAAGCGGTGCCGCCCCGCTGCAATTGAGTGCTAAGATCTTCCTATTGTAGCACACCCATAGCAAGAGTCGGCACCTCAGGTGCCGACTCTTGTGCGGTCTTCGTTGAGGCCTCTTCTAGCTTATGAGGCTATGCTGCCCCGATCGTACATGCGTCATCCGGTCCTCGATGGCTAGTTCTCGCCGTACAGCTGTCCCTTTAGCAGCATCAGCTCGCGCTTGAATTGCCCGTCTTGCTCCAGCCTCGCGCGCACCCGTTCGTAACCGTAGAGGACCGTGGTGTGATCCCTGCCCCCCAATTCGGCGCCGATCTGAGGCAGCGAGGCGTCCGTCTCCTCTCGCAGCAGGTACATCGCAACCTGGCGTGGCTGCGCGATGCGGCGCGTTCGGCGACTGCCCCGTAGCTCCTCCGGCGTGACGTCGTAGAAGGTACCAACAGCTCTGACGATGTCGTCGGCAGAGACTTCGGGGCGGTTGGGCAGCAAGTCGGCAAGTGCCCTCTCTGCTACTTCCTTGTCGAGGGGGAGGTTGGTCAGGCTGCTCATCGCCAGGACCCGGTTTAGTGCCCCTTCCAACTCCCGGATGTTGCTCTCGATGTTCGTCGCGATGTAGGTGAAGAGATCGTTGGGCACGTCAACCCCCAGCCGTTCGGCCTTTGACTGCAAGATGGCCATACGGGTCTCGTAGTCCGGCGGCTGGATGTCCACGATCAACCCCCATTCGAACCGCGAGCGCAGTCGCTCCTCCAGCGTGACCATCGCCTTAGGCACACGATCGCTTGTCAACACGATCTGACGCCCGTTGTCACGCAGGGCATTGAACGTGTGGAAGAACTCTTCCTGGGTGCTCTCCTTGCCCGCGATGAACTGGATGTCGTCCACCAGTAGCACATCGGCCGTGCGGTATTTCTCGCGGAACTGCTCGGTGGTGTGCATCCGGATGGACTCGATCAGACCATTGGTAAAGGTCTCGGAGGTCACGTAGAGAACGTGCATCTGCTTGCGGAAGCAGAGATGGCCGATCGCGTGGAGGAGGTGGGTCTTCCCCAGTCCGACGCCTCCGTGGATGAAGAGGGGATTGTACGCTTGGGCTGGTGACTCTGCGACCGCTTGGGATGCGGCTTGCGCCAACCGATTGCTGGGACCTACGACGAAAGACTCAAAGGTGTACTCGCTGTTAAGGCCTGGGTCTCTCGGGGGCTCCTGCAGCATGGATTCCTCTTCTTGAAATAACACGGAGACCGGGTTCTCCTCGCGCTTGTTCTCCCAGACGACAAATCGTGCCTCAACGTCCCGATCGGTTAGGCGCGCCAGCGTGCGTTTGATAACAGGATAAAGACGGTTCTCCAGCCATTCTACAGCATAGCCGTTCTTGACGCTTATAACGAGCGTGTTTGCATTCTCGATACCAATACAGTGTGTATCCCGCAGCCACGTGTCAAACGTGGCGCGGGCCATCTTGAGCTCGAGTTCACCCAAGGCGGCTTGCCATACTCTTTGTGGGTTGAGATCATTCATGCAGATCTCCTTGCTTTGACATGATGTAAAGGCCCTCCTCGCCGTGTTCCACCTATGCAACTACAGTAAGGATAGTACGCGAGGCCCATCACCGCTGGCGAAGGCCCCCAGAGGCGATGCCTGGTTCAGTTCATTTCCGCCTTAGCGAGCACCTGGAGAAGGTGCTTCGTCGCTCATCGTTCCCCCCGGTCGAAGAACCCTTTAACCGGATACAGCGTCTTCGCTTGGGCTGAACCAGGTCACCATGGACATTCTACCAAAAACTCGGCGAATTCGCAATGGCTGACCGGCGTTTTGACCTTAAAAAGCCACAAACTTTAATACTGCATGTAGGGCTGTGGATAGCAAAGTGCTTTGTGTGTAAATGTGCCACTTCCAGGCGTCCCGACCCCTACAACTACGGATGAGGCTGTGGAAAGCTTTGTGGATAACTTCCATCGATTTGTGCTGGCAGCGTATTTTGCTTGCCACTGGTCTGGTCGGTATGCGTTTTTTCATCTGAGCCTATCGTTCTGCTGTCGATTTCGGGCCAGTCGCCATTCCGTTCGCCGACTCTCCAGTTGCCTGATGAATCCCATCCAGTCCTCAACGGGGACGACCAGTCCCGTCTCGTTGGGGTGGAAGAGATAGGGATGGAGCCAAAGGCGCAGCCACCACTCTGGGAGCGGCAGGCCCTTGAGGGTGATCGTCGGGACCGTCCTGCCCCACAGATCGTGATAGAGGCGCCATTTGGCTGCAGGGACTTCGGTGGGCGAGTAGAGCTGGCTGAATTGGGCCGATCGTATCAGGTCGACGCGTTGGTACGAAAAGGCCACGGGGTATAGCGGCGTATGGACCACAAACCGGTTGCTGTGACACGTGATACGCGCCCGCCTCGCCAGGAGTGTGTAAGCGAAGATGGCCAGCCCCGCAATCGAGATCACAAGTGTCAGGGGGCGGTAACCGACGTTCACGCCGGTCGCGTAGGGGACGATCCAGTAAAACCCGATCCCGGCGGGGATCAGCAAAAACGCGGGCCAGCGCCAGCGCCTTGCGAGCGCGCGGTAAGGGATCAGATCGAAGCTGGCCTTGCGGGCGTTCGCCATGGTCAATCCTCTGTCGCCCGTACCTGAGTCTGATAATAGCAGCAGAGGTCCGTCAGGACGCAGACGTCGCAACGAGGAGTGCGGGCCACGCAAACGGTTCGCCCGTGCTCGATGACGTTGAGATGGAACGGGTAATAGATCTCTTCAGGCATCAGGGCCTCCAGCAGTTCGTGCGCTTTCTCGCGGGAGGTGCCCTTCGGGATCAACCCAAGCCGCTTGGTTACTCGGTGAACGTGCGTGTCGACGGGGAAAGCCGGGCGTCCCAAGGCAAAGAGCAGGACGATGGCTGCGGTCTTGGGGCCGACCCCGTTCAGGTCGAGCAACCACGCCCTGGCCTCCGCCAACGGCATATCCCCGAGAAAGGCCAGGGAGATCTCTCCCTGTTCCTCCGTGATGGCCTGTAGAGCCTCCTGGATGCGCGGGCCTTTCGTCGGCGCGAGGCCTGCAGGACGTATTGCGTCGATGAGTTCGTCTTCGGGGGCGTCACGCACCTCTTCCCAGGTGGCAAAGCGCTCCCGCAGTTGCTCGTAGGCGACGTCGCGGTTGTCGTCGTTGGTATTCTGACTCAGAATTGTGTTGACCAGCGAGGCTACGGGATCGTGACCCCGATCCGAGTCTCGCTGAGGTTCCCCATAAGCTTCCACAAGGCGCCGATGGATCTCTAGAGCCTTATGCCTGAGTACGTCTGTCTTATCCGCTGATCCGTCGTTGTTGGACAAAGTGATCCCTTTTGGTTTCCTATCCAGACCCGGACGCTTCCCACGCTAGCTGCGCTCGCCGTATCCATTCCTTCTCGGCCTCAAACGTGAGGTGTACTTCTGCCTCGTCCCACGATACCCACACGACGAAGAATTGCTCGCGGTCGGCACGGGGACGCGAGCTTCTCTCCGTTGATGCTAGGCGCATCAGGTAGTAGTGCTCGGTTCTCTCGATTTTCCTCCCGTCCAGGAGGAACGTGATTAACTGCTCACCGAGGTCGGTGACGATCTCCAGATCGCCATATCCGGTCTCCTCCATCGTCTCGCGCAGCGCGGTCTCCTTCAGAGACTCACCGGGCTCGACGTGGCCCTTGGGTAGCCGGACTTCATCCCGCTCCGGACGGATGAGCAGAAGGACCTTTTCCCGCGCATCGACGACCACGCCGCCGGCGGCGGTATATACGCTTTGATCTGCTGTGATGGGCATGGCGTCTTCTGGTGACAGTCCTTTGAGTATGTTTCGTTATAGGTATACCGTAGATCCCTGCTCCTGCAAAGGCCCGCCTCTCGTCATCCAAGGAGTCGACGGTTGAGGTCCAGAACCGCTGTCGTGTGTAGCGTCAGATCCTCTCGCAGTCGTTGCACATCATTGCCGTAGCGCAGCCGGCGCGCCAGAAATGCAAAGGCTTCGCTATCCACATCAGGGACGGTGAGATCCTTGGCGTTGCCCCGGACCATACGCAGGCCGTCGATCAGCCATCGCAAGAAGGTGTGCGCCTTGCGGAGCTGCGTATAGTCGCCGGGCGACAGCAGACCCTCCTCGGCCAGAGCGCGCATCGCCTCGCGAATGTTTGTGCTGCGTAGCGACGGATATCGATCGCCGTAGGTCATCTGCAGAGCCTGGACGAGGTATTCTACATCGACGAGGCCGCCGGGGCTGTACTTTGCATTGAACGTGCCTCCTGTGACCAGATGCCGGATCTGTCGCTCGCGCATCGCGCGCATCGCGGTCACGTCGAAAGGCGCGCTGTCGTAGACAAAACGGTCGCGCAGGGTTGCGACCTCCTGGCCTAATCCCGCATTGCCCGCGATTGGTCGGAGCTTCACCAGCGCCTGGCGCTCGTAAGCCCATGCCGGCCCTGCGGGGGCGAAGTAGCGCCGGAAGCTCTCCAGCGAGACGGCCATACTGCCCGAGCTGCCGTAGGGCCGAAGCTGTACGTCTATCTCAAAGACCCCCTCACGCTTCGCGTCGATGACTTGGATAAACATCTGGACGAGTCTTTCGTAGAATTCGGCCGTCGAGATGATATCCGGCCCGGACGTCTCTCCATTGCCGCTGTAGATGAACATCAGCTCGATATCTGATGCGAACCCCAGCTCACAGCCGCCGCACTTCCCGAGTGCGCAGACGCACATCTCACTGATCCCGCCATCCGCCAGATGGGGCGTACCATATTGAGCGCGGAGATCCTCGTGACAGAGATGATAAGTGGCGTTCACCACGACCTCTGCCAGGGACGTAAGCTCGTCCGAGAAGTCCCAGAACTCCTCCGTGTGTCCGAGGATGTGGCGCATATCGATACGGAACATCTCGCGATCTTTGAAGGCGTTGATGGTCTCACGCCACGAGGGCGACTCAGCCGGGGCCTGAGGACCGTCGTGCACGACCGCCAGCGCTTTCTCCAGCTCCGCCTGCAACTGGGCGCGTGTTTTCTTGGTCTCCAGTGCGTCCACATCACGGACGACGGGAAAGAGATTGGCATGCTGCATGCGCAGAAAGTCGTCCCACAGGAACTCACTGACCCCCAGTAAGTGCGCGAGCCCATTGAGGACCTCCGGATTCTCTAGCGAGGCCAGCTCGTCAGGCCAGTCGGGTTGTCGGAAGAGGTGGCTGATGAACTCGCGAAAATGCAGGAGGGCGGTCTCGGGGTCCGGTGTCTGCGGCAGCAGATGGGTGAAGTGCTTGATCAGCACGATGGCGGCGCGTAGCTCGTGCTCTTTTTCTGGGGAAACAATCTTGCGCCCGTTTGCATCGGTGACAAAGAGCGTGTCGTGGGCTCGGTCGCCGAAACTCTCGACTCGCACGCGGGAGATGTAGATATGGCTGTAGGCGAGGGCGTTGGTCAGCTCGTAGAGAAATCCGATCGTGTCCGGTGCGGTGATGTGGAGGACGGTGTAGTCTGAGGCGCTCTCGTTGTCGATCTGGATGTCGACCGGGTAGAGGGTGGCCTCCATCGTCCTGACGCTTGGAATGATCGAGGCGACTCGCTTGGCGAGCTCGCCTCGAGCCTCTCGTCCACGGCCAGCCTGCATCAGCTGCAGGCGCTCGCTGAGATCCTCTGCATAGGCCTGCCAGGTTTCCGCCGTGGCCGGCTCGCGTACGGCCTGGACGGTGAACGCGTCGACGATCTTCCGGCGTTCATTGACCAGTGCTTCGCTCGACCCCCGTCGGTGTCCCGGTTCGTAGGTGAAGACATGTCCCTCTTCGATGGAGCAGCCGTAGAAGAAAAGCAGGCCGCAGATGAGGGAGAGTTCGCCGGGATAATCGACTCCCACGACTGTCACGCGCCACCGATCCTCCGCCAGCGGCACGGCTTCGACCTCCACGAGGTGATCATGCCCAAGCCGCGCCGCCATCTGGGCGTGGCGCTCGATCTCGGTCGCTGTGAAGACCGTGGCGTACGAAGCGTCCATGCGCGCGATGTGGGCACGGCCGAGATCCGTCTGCCGTGAAGCTGCGTTCGTTGCGTTCACCGGTCCTCCTCGCAGATGTCTCAGATAGACGCCGCGGATGGCGGCGCGGTGCTGTTCGTAACGTTGCACGAACTGCTGCCCCGCTTCGGGGCCCTCAAAGCCGAGGCGGCGCGCCAATCGGGTCAGCTCATCGGGGCTCTGCGGTAGCCTATGCATCTGTTGGTAGTGCATCATTTGCAGGTAGTGCTCGATGGTGCGCAGAAAGACGTAGCCGCTGGTCAGGATACGGGTGTCGTGTGCCGAGATCAGCCCTGCGGTGGAGAGGCGCGACAGCCCATTCAGGGTATTTTCGCTTCGCACGCTGGGATATCGTCCGCCGTGGATCAGCTGCAGAGACTGCGTCACGAACTCGACGTCGCGGATGGAGCCCTCGCCCAGCTTCACCTCTCCCCATTCGCGGCCTTGCTCGCGCAGGCGATCCTCGGTCATTTGCTTCATTGCCTGCACGCTCTCTCTCACCTCATCGGGTCTGACGTCAAAGACGATGGGAGCGGCCCGGGTTAGAAAGGCACGACCGAGCTCAAGGTCACCGGCGACGGCGCGTGTCTTAAGCAGCGCTTGTCTCTCCCAGAGCCGTGCGTGCTCCTGAAGATAGCTCAGGTAGCCCCCTACGGAGGTGACCAGCGGGCCGGATCGCCCCCAGGGACGGAGGCGCATGTCCACCCGATAGAGGAACCCCTCGCTGGTCATCTTGGTGAGGGCCTCGATCAGCCGCTCACCCAATTGCTGGTGGTGGCTCGCGACGTGGTCTGCCAAAAAGAGGAGGTCGATATCGGAGCTATAGTTGAGCTCGCGTCCCCCCAGCTTGCCCATAGCGAGCACCGCGAATCCTTCCACGATAGTGGAAGCGTCATGACCCCAACTGGCGTCCTCGCTACCAGCGATCGGGTCGCCAGCGACCGTGTCACCAATGACCTGGCCGGCAGCGATGTCGAGACAAGCGCGGATTACGCTATCCGCCAGGTTGGAGAGCTGTTCCGTGACCCTCGGTAGATCGAAGAGACCGAGAAGATCGCAGGTACCGATCCGTAGAAGCTCCCACCGTTGGAAGCGGCGCAGTCCATCGAGCCGATCAGAGGCGCAAGTCCCCTGCTCCGCATCGGGCAGCTCGGCGCAAAACGCCTCAACGGTCTTCGCCTGGGCGAGCCTTTGGTGCCTGACCAAGATGTCGAAGTACTCGGGGTTGCGCAGGAGGATCTCTGTGAGAAACTGACTGCCGGAGAACAGCTTGATCAGGATCTCTGTGGATCGCAGATTTCGCGCGAGGTAATCGAGCTGATCCGCCATCGCCGCACCGCTCTGGAGGAAGCGCTCCAGGTTGACGAGCGCCCGGTCGGGAAGGGCCACCTCGGAGAGCATCATCAGCAGATACGGCAGGAGCCGGGCCAGTGTTGGCGCAGCGCCGGACCTCTTGGCGATTCGCCGAAGCCGGCGATAGCCGGCCTCCCAGTCGGCAAAGCCGACCGGGATCAGCCACCGCTGGATATCCTCGGCGGTGACATCTTCGGAGAGAAGTTCGCGTGATTCCTGATAGATGCTCGGATACATGGCCAGCAGGCCCCCCACAGGATGCCCTACGTCCCCATCTGCCTGCAATCATGCCAGACCTCCGTCAGTCTGGCTCCGCCGCTGATGCGTCATGGGGATTATAGGGAGTGGATAGGCCAAGTCAACGGTATGGTTTCAGCCAAATGCCCCGTTTGGGTCATAGACGAAGGGGCCTCTGTTCGTTATCATGACGTCCGTTGAGCCCGGCGATTTCCACTTGCCGGGCGAAGTCGGTGCTTTTCTCTTCATAAGCATATCACAAGCATGGGCCAAAAGGGCCGAGGAAAGGGCGCCGGAACGGCGCGGAAAGAGGAGGAGGACGATGTTGGAGACCGTCACAGACGTACTTGAGATGGGCAAGGAAGTGGAGATGGTGGATCTGCGGTTCACCGATCTACTCGGTATGTGGCACCATTTCACGATGCCGGCTCGCGAGCTTTCGGAGGGTATTTTCGAGGAGGGGATCGGCTTCGATGGATCGTCGATTCGGGCGTTTCAGGAGATCCACGAGTCGGACATGATTCTGATTCCCGACCCTGGTACGGCACTCCGCGATCAGATTTTTGAGGTTCCCACGCTGGTGCTCATCTGCGATATCTACGATCCGGTGACGCGCCAACCTTACACCCGTGATGCGCGCTACGTCGCTAAGAAGGCAGAGGTCTATCTCAAGCAGACGGGCATCGCCGATATCAGCTACTGGGGGCCGGAAGCCGAATTCTTCCTGTTCGATAGCGTCCGTTACGGCGGTGGCACCAACAGCGCCTACCACTATATCGACAGCGCCGAAGGGTGGTGGACCAGCGGTCAGGAGGGCGGCAAGGGAGGACAGATTCCGGCCAAGCGCGGCTACTTTCCCGTGCCCCCCGCCGACACCAAGCAGGACGTCCGCAGCAGGATCGTGATGGCGCTGGAGGCCGCAGGCGTGCCCGTCGAGATCCACCATCATGAGGTGGCCACGGCAGGACAATCCGAGATCGATCTGCGATACGGCACGCTGGTGCGCATGGCCGACAGCCTTCAGATCTACAAGTACTTGGTGAAGAACGTCGCGCGCCAGCATGGCCTTACCGCCACCTTTATGCCCAAGCCGCTCTTCCAGGATAACGGCAGCGGCATGCACGTGCATCAGAGCCTGTGGCGCGGCGACACCAATGTCTTCTTCGACGAAGCCGGCTATGCGCAGCTCTCCGATACGGCGAAGTACTACATCGGAGGCCTGTTGGCACACGCGCCGGCTTTGCTCGCCCTCGTGGCGCCGACCACCAACTCCTATCGCCGATTGGTCCCCGGCTTTGAGGCTCCGGTCAACCTTGCTTACTCGCAGCGCAACCGCTCGGCCGTTTGCCGCATTCCAGTCTACTCAAAGAGCCCCAAGGCGAAGCGCGTTGAGTTCCGGGCGCCTGATCCTTCCTGCAACCCCTATCTCTGCTTCGCGGCATTGCTGATGGCAGGGCTAGATGGCGTCCAGAGTCAGATTGACCCTGGTGATCCGATGGACAAGGATCTCTACGATCTGCCGCCGGAGGAGGCCGTCAAGATCAAGCAGGTGCCGGGATCGCTCGCGGAGGTGCTCGAAGCGTTGGAGGCAGATCACGAATTCTTGCTGAAGGGCGACGTCTTCACCCCGGATCTGCTGGAGGCCTATGTCGCTTACAAACGGACGGCGGAGGTCGATCCGGTTCGGATGAGGCCGCATCCCTTTGAGTTCACGCTCTATTACGATATCTAGATCCGCAGCAGGGGCGAAGCTGCCCACGTCCAGCGAGGCGCGCGCGTGCGGTGATCCTTGAAGGACACCGCCATCGTGCTAGAATAGCTCCGACGATAGCGAACGTAGGGGCGCATGGCTCGGTGTGCTCAAGCGGCCGGGGGTTACTCAAGATGAGGGACGCTCTGTCGTGTTAGGGCCGGTGTCGTGCGCCTTTTTGCCTATAAGTCGGATGATGAAGCGGAAAATGCCTCGACAACAGATGCCCCCGCCTGCTGATCCTCTCGGTGAGCCCCAGAGGGTGGGGACCGAGCTAGAGCTGGCGCGAGTCAAGTCTCGATCCTTGGAGGTTCTGACGAGCCTCAATGAGATCGCGGCAGCGGTCAGCCGCCTTACCCCTCGCGGGCATACGGACGTGCGGGCCGTGCTGCGCTTGATCGCCGATAGCGCGGTCAAATCCACGCCGGGCGCCACCGCCGCTATCTACACCTACGATGCGGCGGAACAGACCCTCAATCCGGGCTCTTTGGTCTCCGCCGGAGCGCTTGGCGCGCCCCAGCTGGGAGACCCACCCGGGCAACCCGACGGTGATCGCCCCGACGACCCAGCCCAGTACGCGCCGCCACGCCCCGATGGCGTCGGGATGCGGGCTATTCGGCAACGGCGACGGGTGCTCTCTTACGAGGAGCCCGATCTGCAGATCCATCCGATCGCCACAAGGTTGGGCGCCACAGCGGTCGCGTGCGCTCCTCTGATCGTGGCCAACGATCCCGTTGGCGTGATGTACCTCTATTTGTTGGAGGCACGGCGGTTCGACGAGTTCGAGCTGTCAGCTCTGGACAACCTCGCCCATCACGCAGCGATGGCGCTTTACCAAGCACATCGTCTCTCCGACGTCCAACGGGACCTTGAGCACACGGAAGCGGCTCTGAATCGTCTATGGCGTGCCGGCATGCTCATCTCATCACGGCTTGGCCTGGATGAGACGCTGGAGGCCATACTGGAGATGGCACTGGACGTGACCGGCGCGCACCACGGCATCTTCCGCTTGGTGAGCGAAGAACGACGTGAGCTGGTGACGCAGGCGGTCGCGGGCGCGCCGGGCCGACCGCAGTTGGATGCCCTGCCCATCGACGGCACAAGCATCATGGGATGGGTCGCCGTGCACCGCCAGCCGCTATGCATCCACGATCTCGAGGCCGCTCCCTGGGTGCGCCTATACCATCCCCTCGACGCGGATCTGCGTATGCGGTCGGAGCTGGCTGTGCCCCTCGTGGGATCGAGCGGGCGCCTTGAGGGTGTACTGAACCTGGAGAGCCCGGAAATCGGCGCCTTCAGTGACCATGATCGCCATCTTCTGCAATCTCTAGCCACGCAAGCGGTGGTTGCCATCCAGGAAGCCCGCTTGTTGGACGCCGTCCTGGACGTTGCGCGCTTACTTCTGATCGAGCCGCACGAACGGGTGCTCGAACACTTAGTCTACGAGGCCACGGATCTGCTGAACGCTTCTGCCAGTGCCATCTGGGCTTTGGAGGGTGAGACATTGATCCTTCTGGCCACGACCGAAGGATGGCAGCGGGCAGATCACCTTCCTCTTCGCGAGAGCCTGACAGGAGAGGCAGTGCTCAACAAAGCACCGGTGACCTCAGAGGATGTCCGGCGAGACAAGCGATTCTACCGGCACGACCTGGCAGAGGCACAGGCCTGGACGCGGGCGCTCATTGTGCCCCTGCTCTCTGCCCAACCTTTGGGGAGTGATGGTCGCAAGGCGATCGGGGCCTTCAGCGTCTACGGCGTTCACGGGGCGCCGGGACGCTTCACCGAATCGGAGTGGGACAAGAAGGTGCTGACGTGCCTCGCCCATTATGCATCGCTCGCGCTGCAAAGTGCGGAGCACCAGCGCGCCCTCCGACGGGCTCAGGAGCGCCACGCCGTTGCGGAGACATTCGCCGCTGTTGGCGACGTCGCCGCCAACGTGCTGCACCACCTCAACAACAAGGTGGGCACCATCCCCGTCCGGGTTCAGGGAATCCAGGAAAAGTCCCGGGAAGCGCTCTCACGCGATGACTACCTCGCTGCGAACCTCGTTGAGATCGAGCGCAGCGCGCGCGAAGCGCTGGATGCGGTCCGCGATAGCCTGACTTACCTCCGTCCCATTCACGCATCCCCTGTGACGATTGTTGGCTGTGTCGCAGCGGCTCTCGACGACGTCCACCTTCCAGAGGGCGTTCGCGTGGAGCAGGGTGAGCTGGACGGGCTTCCCCCCGTCGTGGCTAGCCAGAGGAGCCTGGTCTTTGTCTTCACCAATCTTCTTGAAAACGCTGCGATCGCGATGCAGGGCCAGGGGACCATCAAGATTGACGGTCGGGTGATACCCAGCGGGGTGGAGGTCACCGTGGCGGACGACGGCCCGGGCATTCCTGCCGAGCTTCACGCGCGTATCTTTGAGTTCGGTCTGCCCTCTACCGCCGCGGCCCGAGATGGACAACTGGGGTTCGGCCTGTGGTGGGTCAAGTCTCTTCTTATGCGCCTGGGTGGGTCTGTGGACGTGGAAAGCGACGGTGTGCACGGGACGACCTTCCGGCTACGACTTCCTCAAGCGGAGGTTGCCGGTGTCTGAGGTTCGTGGACCACGGGCCTTGGTGGTCGAGGACGATCAAGCCTGGCAGCAGATTGTCAGCGAGATCCTGCTTGACTGTGGTCTTGAGGTCGACGTCGCGGCCAGTCTCGAGGAGGCCACCTTTCTGTTGAGGCGGATGCCGCATCGAGTTGCTGTCGTCGATCTTGCCCTCGGCGAGGGGGAGGCCGCCAATCAGGATGGCCTGCGGGTCCTGGAAGCCGTGAGGCGTCAGGATCCGGGGTGCGCATCGATTCTTCTGACCGGCTATGCCACCGTTGAGCTGGCCGTCAAGGTGCTCAGGGACTATGGAGGCCTGAGTTGTCTGAGAAAGGCGAGCTTCGACCGCACGGAGTTCCGCGACCTGGTTGCCCGCGCGCTCTTGGCTGCGCCCCCCTCAGCGATTCCGTCGCGGGAGGCGCCAGCCACCGGGGCGATGCGCGCAGCCGGAGGGCTGGAGGCCCACGAGTCTTCGTGCGCGGGCGCAGCCCTGGTCGTCGAGGACGACGCCGGTTGGCGTAGCCTTCTATCCGAGATGCTGACCGATGTCGGCTACCGGGTGCGTCTCTGCAACAGCTATGGGGAAGCCGCCGGGTGTCTGCGACGGGAGCCCTATCGGCTGGCCGTCGTCGACCTCTCCCTCTGCGATGACCCGGGGGTTGGCGAGATCCCTGGGGAATGGGACGGGTATCATCTCCTCGCCTTGGCGGCGGAGCATGATGTCACCACGATCGTGGTCAGCGGTATTGCGGACCCCGACGTCATCGAGCGTGCTTACGATGACTATGGCATCTTTGCCTACCTGGAGAAGCAGGCATTTGATCGCCGGGCCTTCCTTGAGGCGGTTGCCGAGGCCGAGAGGTCGAGCGAGGTCGCTCAGCAACTCGACGCGCTGACCCCGCGGGAGTCTGAGGTGTTGGCTCTATTGGCACAAGGAATGACCAACAAGGAGATGGCTGAGGTGCTGGTCATCTCCACAAACACGATCAAGCGCCATCTCAAGTCCATCTTCGACAAGCTCGACGTCCACACACGTGCTGCGGCTGCCGCAAAGGCTGTGGGGGCCGGCGTCCCATCGGATGCGCCCTGACTCGGCGTGCGTGCATCTCTGTCGTGCCTCTTGCTCAGACCGCGAAGGCAGGTATACTTCGGCTTGCCCGATGCAGCCGTAGGCTCCTGTTCTCGCGAATAGGAGCCTGCGTTAGTGCTAGAGCATGTGTTAACGCACAGGCCGGAACAGGCACAATGACATCGGAAGACGTCAAACGAGAATTCGAACTCAGGGGATAGGCGCATGCCGATTTACGAGTATTACTGCAGCAAGTGCCGTGGGCGATTTCGCCATCTGGCGCGCCGCATCGATGTGCCCGCCCCACCTTGTCCTCATTGTGGCAACGAACAGGTAGAGCGTCTGGTCTCAGCGCCCAACGTCCTTCACGACGCCACCTACCATGAGACCCAACTCCGAGATGGCGCCGCTCAGGTTGATCGCGAGGATGATCAAGAGGTGGCAACGTATCTCAAGGAATCGGGACGTCTGGAGGATGCCACCGGTTTGTATGGAAGCAAAGCTTACCGGGAGTTGATCTCCCGCCGCGCGGAGGGCGCTACGGACAGCGATCTGGCGGATCTGGTGGACGATCTGGTTGCTGCTGCGGATGCTTCACCAGCGGCCCAGATGGCGGCGGCGGCGGCTCTGTCCGAGCAGGTGGAGAACCGGATCGGGGCTGAAGGACCGCCAGACGACCACGAACACGAGCACGTTTCTGGACCCTCTCAAGACGATGACGCGCCACCGGCAAAGCGGCACGACTCGCGGCGCTCCGCGCCAGATCTCGGCTGGGGATGAAAGCGCTATTTGCTTCGTCCCCGATGGGGCACAATGGGGAGCTACGTAAGGACAATGACTAGATGGAGGCGTAATGGAGAATCCCTTCTTGCAGCATGTGAATGACTTCTTCGCACGCTTGAGCGGCCGGACGCTGATCGTGGTTGGCGCCGTGTGGATCGTGCTTATGCTGACCGCCTTAGGGTGCGTGTTTGGTGTGATTCGGTTGCCCGGCCGTGGGGCGGATCTTGAGGCCACGACGCCGGCGATCACGGAGACGCCCGATCCTGAGGCGGGCTTCTCGCCGGGTGAAGGGACTCCCCAAGCCGGCCCGACCGCCACACCCGGCGAGATTGTGATCCCCACGCCCACCGCGACACCTGACTCCGCGACCGAAGGGTCCGACCTGCCCCCACTGCCGTGGGGTGACTTTGGCTATGGCATCGCAGCGCACGCGATCAGCATGCCCGACTACACGCTTGATCAGATCAAGTATCAGCTCGGCCTCTCTTGGGTGAAGCAACAGGTCCGGTGGGACCACTTCTCCACTGAGCCTGGCCACATGGATTGGAGCGCTTACGACGTGATGGTCGAGTTTGCGGCCGAGCGTGAGCTTAAGGTTATGCTGAGCGTAGTCGGCGCCCCCACCTGGTCCCGCACTTACATTGACGACAATCCACAAGCGGCCCCTCCCGACGATATGGGGCGCTTTGTCGACTTCTTGGGCGATCTGGTCGACCGGTATAAGGGCCGGATCCACGCCATCGAGGTCTGGAACGAGCAAAACCTCGACCGCGAGTGGGATACGGAAGAGGGTGTGAAGGCCGAGCGATATGTGGAGATGCTGCGTCTGAGCTATCAGGCGATCAAGAGCCGCGACCTCAATATCATTGTGATCAGTGGTGCGCTCTCGCCTACTGGTGTGGTTGCGACGGATCCCCAGAACCCCAACCGTTATACGGCCATTGATGATTACGACTACCTTCAGCAGATGATCGACGCCGGGTTCCTCAGCTATGCCGATTGTGTCGGTGTGCATCATAACGGCTACAACGTCCCGCCGGACGTCGCTTGGGACGAGGGCTACGATGACCCAACGGCCAGTTTCCGCGGGCCCTTTGATGCGCCGCATCACTCCTTCTCGTTCAAGAGCACCCTGTTGGGCTATCGGGATATGATCGAGGCGGCTGGGAGAAACACGCCCCTCTGCGTGACGGAGTTCGGATGGGCGACATCGGAAGGGTTCGACGCGACGCCGCCGGAATTTGAGTTCGCCGATGATAACACCCTGGAGGAACAGGCGCGGTGGGATGTGGAGGCCTTCCAGTTGATGCGGGAGTGGGGAATCGTGCATCTAGCCTTCCTCTGGAATCTGGACTACTCCTACAAGGGCGGGATCGGGGCCACGGATCCCAACGCGCCCTATAGCATCCTCGGTCTCAAAGGGGCAGCCCGACCGGCCTATGACGCGATTGCCAACATGCCGAAGGTGCCCTAGCGCTGCTTGGGCCCAGAGCGCATTAGCGGAATCGTATGGTTGACGGGAACGAGGGTCGGGAGCCGGGTCGTCCTGATCTCCTGATCTCTGTGGTGGTCGGCGTCTTTCTGCTGAGCTTGGGGCTTGCAGGCGTCATCGGCTCTGGTGCGTCCTGGCCGCTGTGGCATGGCGAGCCCACACTCGCGCCAACGCCCACCTCTTGGCCGCTTGACAGACACCTGAACTCACCGGAGTATGGGGTCAACGTCCATATGTGGTGGGATCCCTGGGCGGCGGTGCGGCGTGACTGGGCGCTAATTGAAGAGGCGGGCTTCACCTGGATCAAACAGCGCGTCGCCTGGCAGGATGTTGAGGGCGCCGGTCCGGGCCAATATGACTGGACGATCCTGGACCGTATCGTGGATGAGGCAGAGCAATCCGGCGTTGAGGTGCTCCTCCGTCTGGATCATCCGCCTGCGTGGGCGGTCCTCGAGCAGGAGACCGATGCAGCCTCGGACGATCCTTCCCCTACAATCCCGTTCTCCCTTGATGCCTTTGAGCGCTTCTGCTCGGCGATTGCCACGCGCTATCAGGGCCGTGTCGGCGGCTATCAGATCTGGAATGAGCCCAACCTCGCCCGAGAGTGGGAGGGACGCGTGCCGGATCCGGCTGGGTACGTGGACGTGCTCGCGCGCTGTTATGCGGCGATCAAGTCGGCCGACTCCGACGCGCTGGTGATCTCAGCGGGCCTTGCGCCGACGGGTTCGAGCCCCCCCGAAGCGGTACCCGACATCGACTACCTGGTCGGAATGTACGAGGCCGGCGCGGCGCCGTACTTCGATCTCTTGGGCCTCAACGCCCCGGGCTATAAAGCCCCACCGGAGGTTGCGCCGGAGGAGGTTGCGGACCCGGAGAGCGGCTACGGGGGTCATGCTTTCTTTTGTTTTCGTCACGTTGAGGAGATGCGGGCGACCATGGAGCGTTACGGGGACGGCGACAAACAGGTTGCCATCCTGGAGTTCGGCTGGCACACCAACAATAGCCCCGAGCACCCGGATTATGCATGGTTTGCCGTTACACCGGAGGAGCAGGCAGCGTACTTGGTGCGGGCCTACACATACGCCGGCGAGCACTGGGCGCCCTGGATTGGCCCGATGTTTGTCTGGAACTTCCCGGATCCAAAGTGGAAGCCCCAGGATGAGGAGTTTTGGTGGGCGATCGTCGACCCCTTCTGGTGGGGGCGCGAGGGCGATCTTGGCAGCTGGCCGGGGGGCGATGTGCGCCCGGCTTATGAGGCGCTCAAGGCGATGCCGAAGCCATAAGTCAGAGGTTCCTTGTCGAAACGGTCGTCAGGGGTATAATTTTCGTGATGGGGGAGTGTCGGAACAGGCAGACGAGCATGACTTAGAATCATGTGCCGCGAGGCGTGCGGGTTCAAATCCCGCCTTCCCCAACGGAGGGGCGAGATCAGTTTCCGCGAGAGGGCGCTCTCGCAGCGGGATATCTCGCCCCTTAGCTGTGTAAGAACTTTACTCTTGGAGGCGATACGATGACGCAGCATACTCGACAGAACGGCCCGGACAGGGATGACGCCGGACGCCCGCGCGCTTCATCGTTTGGCGCGGGGCTGTCGCCTGAGGTCCCGCCTGAGCTGCAGTCCTCGGTGAAACTTACGACACTGGACCAGGTCTATGCTTGGGCCCGTAAGCGGTCGCTCTGGCCGATGCTCTTTGGGCTGGCGTGTTGTGCCTTTGAGATGATTTCGACGGCAGCGTCGCGTTATGACACGGCGCGCTTCGGCATGGAAATCATGCGGGCCAGCCCTCGACAGGCCGATCTCTTGATCGTCAACGGCACGGTCACAAAGAAGATGGCTCCCTTGTTGGTGCGTCTGTACAATCAAATGGCCGAACCGAAGTACGTGATCGCGATGGGAGCGTGTGCGATCTCCGGAGGTCCCTTCAAGGAGGGCTATAACGTCGTCTCCGGCGTGGATCGCTTGATCCCCGTCGACGTCTACATTCCCGGATGTCCACCGCGACCCGAGGCGCTCCTTCACGGGATTCTGACCCTCCACGCGCGCTTTGACCACGAGTCGATTCGAGACATTCAGGCGTTCCAGCCCGGCGTAGACGAGGGTGTTCCGGAGCCGGTTCTGGGCCGCGATCTGGTCAGTTGGCGCGATCTGGAGGATCTCGTCGGACCGCCGCCGGAGGAGGAGGCCTGAATGGCTGAGTATATCAACGATATGCCGGCGGATGTCTGGGAACGCCTGCATGCGGCCTTTCCCGGTGCCCTGAGGCCCGCCGAGCCGCCGGATCGGGGGGAGACCGACGGTTATCCGGAAGCGCCCGAGCACCGGATGACACGCGCCGTCTCCCGCTCCTCGTTGATGAATCGACCGCGGTACGAGGGCGTGCTGGTGCACGCGAGCAAGCTGTTGCCGGTGTTGCGGTTTCTGCGCGACGAGCTCGACTACCGCTATCTCTCTAACCTGACCGCCGCTGACTACCCTGAGCCCTTGGAGCAGTTCCCTCCACATATCGATGTGGTCTATCATCTCTTCAGGATGTCCGGCGGCGGCTACATTCCGGTTCACGTCCATACCAGCCGCGACAGCGCGGTGTTGCCTTCGATCACCTCGGAATTTCCTGCCGCCGACCTGCAGGAGCGAGAGGTCTGGGATATGTTTGGCGTGCGCTTTCAGGGACATCCTGATCTCCGCCGTCTCCTCATGTGGGAGGGGTTTGACGGATTTCCGCTGCGAAAGGACTGGCGCGAGGCCTACTACGAAGAGGAGCACAAGCCCTACCGCAGTCGATTCCCGAACGGTGGCAATCCCATCTACGCTGAGGATCGCACGCCCTGCCACGCGAATATCAGGTTGACCGGTGAGGAGCTCTCCGCGGCGTGTCCCACGGGCGACATCGATTTCAGTGAAGCGGATCGCCTGCTCTACGAGCGCATGCTGTCGGCGGATCGCGACCCTGACAAGCCACTCAAGACGGAAGAGATGATCCTTAACATGGGCCCCCACCATCCGAGCACCCATGGCGTCTTCCGGATGGCGGTCCGATTGGACGGCGAGACGATCCAGCACCTGGAGCCGGTCTTCGGCTATCTGCACCGCAACCACGAGAAGATCGGTGAGCGCAATACGTGGCTGCAGAACATCCCGTTTACCGATCGCCTGGACTACATCAACGGGATGACGAATAACCTTGCCTACTGCATCGCCATGGAGAGACTGCTCGGCTGGGAGGTGCCGGAGCGTGCGGAGTACATACGAATTATAATGTCCGAGTTCTCCCGCGTGGTGAACCATCTGCTTGCCGCGGGCTTCTTCAGTAACGAGCTGGGTATGTACTTCACCGGCTCTCTCTACGCGCTCGAGGAGCGCGAGCTCATCTTGGATCTGTTCGAGGCGGTCTCCGGCGGGCGTATGATGTTCAACTATATGCGACCTGGGGGCGTGGCGCGCGATCTGCCCGAGGGATGGATCGAGCAGGCGAAGCACCTGGTCCACGAGCGCCTGCCTCGGAAAGTGCGCGAGATGCAGGCGTTCCTTTTGGACAACGAGATCGTCCAGGCTCGCAGTATGGATGTCGGCGTCTTGACGGCAGAGGACGCCGTGGCCCACGGCGTCGCTGGTCCGGTGCTAAGGGCCAGCGGGGTCGCCTATGATGTGCGCCGGGCCGAGCCCTATGGCATCTATGATCGCTTCGACTTCGATGTCGTGACTCGTCAGGAAGGCGACGTCTACGCGCGCGTCGCCGTGCGCTTCGACGAGGTCTGGCAGAGCCTGCGGATCCTGGAGCAGGCTCTGGACGAGATCCCCGATGGGGAGGGGGCCGACGCTATTCAGTCCCATCGTCTCTCGCCCCGTATGCGGATCCCACCGGGTGAGACCTACGGTCGCATTGAGGCGCCGAAAGGCGAGCTGGGCTTCTATCTTGTCTCTGATGGCGGGGCGAATCCGTATCGCTATCACATTCGTGCGACCTCTCTGTTGAACCTGACGCCGCTGAGTAAATTGGCGCGCGGGGTCAAGATTGCGGATATCGTGGCGATATTGGGAAGCATCGACCTGACGATGGGGGAGGTGGATCGCTAATGTACGGCTCGGGTATCATCAAGACCCTGGCGATGACGCTGCGCCATTTCCTCATGACCTATGTCGATGATGCGCGAGGCTGGTTGCGCCGGCGGCGTGGGGAGCCTCTGGACGGGCAAAGGCCCGAAGGCATCTTCACCATACAGTATCCAAAAGAGCGGCGGGAGCTGCCCGAGCGCTACCGAAACCTGCCCTTCCTGGTGATCGACGCCGAGACAGCGCAGCTCAGGTGTACGGCGTGTGGCATCTGCGCACAGATCTGTCCCGTTCAGTGTTTGTGGATCGAGCGCGCCAAGGACCCTGAGACGGGACGACCACGGCGCTATCCCATCGCTTATCATATCGATGTCAGTCTCTGCATGAGCTGTGGCTACTGCGCCGAGTTTTGCCCTTTTGACGCGATCAAGATGGATCGCGAGTTTGAGACTGCCTCGTATCACCGCCCGGGCCTGATCAGCGCTCGGGAGCTGGCGAAGCCGGAGTCCTATCACGCCCAGATACACCCAGCGGCGTACGCGGAGGAAAAGCGCGATAGAGCACAAGAGAGCGAGCTCGACAGCGGCACAGAGCCCGACGCGACGTGAGTCCCGACCCGGAAGGGGCGGGAAGGATACTGACCGCCGGCTAGAAGCCGGCGGTCAGTGACATAGAGCGATGATCTGGTGCTTATCAGGCTCGGTCGCCCCTAGCCGGTCAGCAGCTGGTGGAGCCGTTCGGTCAACTCCATACAGGCGCGTCCGTTATGATAGGGGCACTTCCAGAAGCTGGCCTTTGCCGCATCTGTGCCCGGTGTATGGTCGCGCTGAACGTATCTCAGCCACCCCCCGTGCTCCCGATCGATCAAATAAGCGCTGATGAAGTCCCAGCTTCGGAGCGCGGCCTCAAGGAAGTGATCCTCCCCCGAGAGCTGATACGCGTTCAAGAAGCCGACCGCAGCTTCGGCCTGCGGCCACCATTGTTTCGTGTCGTCCAACAGGCCCTCCGGTCCCGCCTCGTAGACCAGGGCGCCGTCGGGATCTAAGCCTTCGTCGTAGACGGCCTGTGCCATTTTCAGTGCTAGCGCATGTGCTCGGCTGTCTAGCTCGGCAGCCCTAAGGACATCGACCGCCTCCACCAGTAGCCAGCTCGCTTCAATATCGTGGCCATAGGAGACGGCCTTGGATTGAGGGGTCCACGCCTCATCAAAGAAGAGGATCTGATGGGACGTCTTCGGATCGATGATGCGGTTCATCATGAGATCGATCAGCTCCGCCAGTCGGGCCCGCAGCGTCGCATCTGACCAGACCCGCAGCAAGTTCGTGAACGCCTCCATCACGTGGAGGTGGCTGTTCATCGACTTGACCACGTCCATGTCCACCGGCCTTAGGCGCATATCCTCGGCCAACTGCCAATCCCGTGTGAAGGCTTCGAAGTAACCCTTGTTTACCGGATCGTGACAGTGTTCTTCCAGCGCCTGGAAGATGGCCTGCGCTTTCCCTAGCGCGGTCTCATCGCCTGTGGCAGCGTAGTACTCCGCCAGCCCGTAGATGCCGAAGGCCTGGACGTAGATCTGCTTCCGGGGCTGCAGAACGGCGCCGTCGGCGGCGATCATCCAGAAGAGCCCACCGTGCTCGGCGTCCCAGAAGCGGGTGACAAGATCCTCATAGGCCCAAGCCGCCATGTTGCGGTAGGCCATATTCTGGTAGCGTCGGTAGGCCGCGGCATACGTCCACAGGATGCGTGCCGTCAGCAGAGCGCCACGGGGCGCGTCCTCGCGGACCTGAAGATCGTGGCTGACCTCGCCGTAGAAGCCCCCGCGCTCTCTGTCAACGGTGTGCTTAATCCAGAAGGGCAGGATATTCTCTCGCAGCTCGGCCTCTGCGCGCTGCATGTAGGCCCGCAGTCTTGTCTCATCGAGCATAGGTCTCTCCAGTTGTCCTCACCGTGATGTACATAGAATACCGGGGACGCAAGGTGTGCTGATCTACGTCCCCGGTTTCGGTGGCCTGATCGAGCCCAGCCTCCCGGTCACCACAGACTTCAGCCTTCTGGGACCGGAAACGTCAACCTTTCAGGGCCTCGACGGAGTTCTTGACGATGCCGGTGAAGGAATCTACATCCAAGCTTGCGCCACCGACCAGCGCGCCGTCAATCTGCTCCATCACAATGAAGTCAGCGGCATTGTGGGGCTTGACGCTGCCGCCATACTGCACCGGGATCGCCTGCGCCGTGGTCGCATCGTAGAGATCAGTCAGTACGTCACGGATGGCCTCGCGTATGATGCGATCGGCGTCCTCGGGCATCGCGGTGCGCCCGGTGCCGATGGCCCAGATTGGCTCGTAGGCCAGCACCACCTTACGGGCATCATCGGCGGAGATGCGCGCAAAAGCAGCTCGAATCTGTCCGCCGACGAAGTTGACGGTCTCGCCGGCCTCGTTCTGTTCGAGGCTTTCACCGATGCAGACGATGGGGATCAGCCCGTGAGCAAGCGCGGCCTTCAGCCGCTTGTTGACGGTCTCATCGGTCTCGCCGAAGTACTGACGGCGTTCCGAATGCCCGATGATCACATAGCGGGCTAGCTCCTTGACCATCAGAGGTGAGATCTCGCCAGTAAAGGCGCCGCTCTCCTCCCAGTGCATATGCTGTGCGCCGACGCCGATGTTGGTTCCGGCAAGGACATCGCTCACCGCGCTCAGCGCGGTCGCCGTCGGGCAGACGGCCAGGTCCATGCTTTCCACGTCGGCGAGTGTTTCTTTGAGCCCGGCGGCGAGGTCGATGGCCTCCGCCACAGTCTTGTGCATCTTCCAGTTGCCTGCGATAAAGGGTCTGCGCATAGAATGCTCCTTTCGTTCGTGGGCCGGAAGCACAGAATCCAGCTTCCGGCCCTCTGGCTGTTTATGCTTTGTCGTCCAGTGCAGCGATGCCGGGCAAGGTCTTGCCCTCCAAGAACTCGAGGCTGGCACCGCCGCCTGTCGAAACGTGACTTACCTCATCGGCGACGCCGGCCTGGTTGATGGCGGACGCGGAATCCCCGCCGCCGATGATGGTCACGGCGTTGAGGTCCGCCAAGGTTTCTGCGATCGCGAAGGTGCCCTTGGCGAAGCTGGGCATCTCGAACACACCCATCGGGCCATTCCACACGACGGTCTTGGCGTCCGCGAGCTTTTCCTTGAACATGGTGACCGTCTCTGGTCCGATGTCCAGGATCCGCCAGCCGGGCGCGACACTATCTACGGGGACGATCTTTTGATTCGCGTCGTTGTCAAAGGCGTCCGCGACCACGGCGTCCACGGGCAGGACGAGCTTGCCGCCGGCTCTTTCCATCAGCGCCTTGGCGGTGTCGAGGACGTCATCTTCCACGAGGGAGTCGCCCATCTCCAGTCCCTGGGCTTTGAAGAAGGTATTGGCCATGCCGCCGCCGATCAGGATCGTGTCGGCCTTGCCGAGCATGTTCTCGATCACACCGATCTTGTCCGAGACCTTGGCCCCGCCGAGGATCACCACGTACGGATGCTCGGGATCGCTGGTCGCCTTGCCGAGGAACTTGATCTCTTTCTCGATCAGGAAGCCCGCTACCGCTGGCAGCTTCTCGGTGACGCCTACTGTGCTGGCATGCGCCCGGTGCGCCGTGCCGAACGCGTCGTTGACATACAGGTCGGCCAGACTCGCCAGCTTGGCCGAGAACTCAGGATCGTTGGCCCGCTCCTCGCTGTGGAAGCGCGTGTTCTCCAACAAGAGGACCTGCCCCGGCTCCAGGGATGCGGCCATCTCTTCGACCTCGTCGCCCACACAGTCCGGTGCCATAGCGACCGGTCGATCGAGCAGCTCGCTCAATCGCGCTGCTACCGGTTTGAGGCTCAGGCTTGGGTCGGCGCTGCCTTTGGGCCGTCCGAGATGGGACATCAAGATCAGCGATGCGTCCTGCTCTAGGATGTACTTGATGGTGGGGAGCGCTGCCCGAATACGGGTATCGTCGGTGATAGTGTCACCGTCGAGGGGCACATTGAAGTCCGCGCGCATCAGGACGCGCTTGCCCTTGAGTTCCACATCACGAACTGTTTTCTTGTCCATAGTGACTCCTTTCTTGATTATCTTCGCCGATCATACACCATTGTGCATTAGGCGCGACACATAGCAGAGAAGGGATAAGGCGCGGTTGCTCATCCCTTCTCCTGTCATTGCAGTGACCTTTCTCTGCAGTTTCACCGCGATGATGGCTGTCAGGTCCGCCAGCCGGCAGGGGTACCCCCACTCATTATCATACCAGGAAGCGACTTTGACGAATCGTGGGCCCACAGCCCGCCGTCAGGCAGTTGCGCTTAGACCAAGAGCTTGAGAAGCGTTTGGGCCAGCTTCTGGCTATTGTGGTGACCCCCTAGGCGTTCATCAGCGACGTCTGCTCCGATGACGCGGATGCGCCCCGTGGCCTTTAGATCTGGTCTCACCCACTCGACCCCCTCCGGTAATGGGATTCCGTGGGGCAGGAGTGTGTTGACGAGGACGGCGTCGATCACGTCCTCTCCAAGGTGATGCTCCAGCGCGGCCAGATGGGCCTGGGCCGAGTAATGCTCCGTCTCCCCCCGCTGCGTCGCGACGTTACAGACATAGACGATGAGCGCTTGTGTGGCTCTGAGAGCCTCAACGATCTCCGGCACAAGAAGGTTCGGCAGGATGCTCGTGTAGAGGCTGCCGGGGCCGATCACCACTAGGTCTGCCGTCAGGATCGCTTGGATGACGCCTGGATAGGCGCTAGGGGTTGTGGGCTCAAGCGTCACGCGCAGGATCTGCCCTCGAACCGCGGGGATATCCGATTCGCCGCAGATGCGCACCGTCGTGTCGCTATCCTTGACCTGCACATCGGCGCAGAGCGTGACCGCCTCCAGCGTGCTCGGAAGCACCCGTCCCTGCACCGCCAGCACCTGACTCGACTCGTTCAGTGCTCCCTCGAAAGACCCGGTGATGCCGGCCATCGCAGTGATAAAGAGATTGCCAAAGCTATGGCCGGAGAGGTCTTGGCCATTGGCAAAGCGATACTGGAAGAGCCGGGTGACGAGCGACTCGTCGTCCGCCAGGGCCGCGATGCAGTTTCGGAAATCGCCCGGGGGCAGGATACCGATCTCTCGGCGAAGGCGGCCCGACGATCCGCCGTCATCCGCGACGGTCACCACAGCGGTGAGGTTGGAGGTGAAGGCCTTGAGCCCTCGCAGCGCGGCTGCCTGGCCGTGTCCGCCCCCTATCACGACGATCCGCGGCCCTCGGCCCCGCCGACGGTAGTCGAAGAGGACCTCGGGAATTGGTGCGTGGGTATTTTGTAGAAAGGGCGCCATAATCGACTGGTTCAGCTTCCACACGCTATACCCGATAGCGCCCATACCACCCACCAGAAACAGGGCGACCCTGAGCCCATGCGGCAAGAATTGCAGTGTCAAATAGTAAAGGTGCTGGGAAAGAGGATACCGTCCCCCTAACGCGAACGCGCCGCCCAGGCCGAGCAATCCGACGCCAAAGGTCAGGAGCAACAGCCAGCGCTTGACACCGAGGCCCGGCATCAACCACCTGAGACGGGTCTGCCAGGCCTGCTTTGCAGGTTGGTCTGCCCTCTGCTTCATCATTGTGATTATACTTAGCTGGTGCGACGTGTCAAAAAACGGGGTTGGGACACGCCACGCGCAGGCCGGTCACCGGGCGGTGCTGCGCGGGATCTGCAGGCATCGCTCGGGACCTCGCCGCCTCTGACTACCCACTCGATGGCGCTGCTCGGTACGAGAAAGCTCAATACAAAGATGGCCCGGGGCTTGGGGTGCCCTGGGCCGTTGCCGCGAAGGTCGAAATGGCAGGGAATCGCCTAGTGCTTTGACGCTATCACTGGATGCGTGCCACGACACGCGCATTCCTCCACAACTCCTCGATCTGGTAATAGGCGCGCATATCTTCGCTGAAGAGGTGGACGATGACGCTGTTGTAGTCGATGAGAATCCACCCTGAGTCGGCATCCCCTTCCACGTTGAGGGCAAGCTGGACGTCCTTCTGCTTCAATTCCTCCCGAACCGCACTCTGAAGTGCATCCAGTTGCCGGCGACTGCGTGCGGTGCAGATAACGAAGTAATCTGTGAACGTCGTGACTTCCTGAAGATCGAGGATCAGAATATCCTCGCCTTGTCTGTCGACGATAATCTCGGTGATCTGATTCGCTAATTCCAGACCTTGCACTCCACCTCCTCTTGGTTATGCCCCGGAAGCTCGGTCCTCTTCCTACTTCCCGGGCTCATATAGAACCGATCCCAGCGAGCGTGTATCTCTCTCTCAGGATCTGGGACTCAGTGCGCGCATTGTAACACAAGTGAGGGCGATTGCCACCCACGCTAAGCGACCCACGCTAAGCGACCCACGCTAAGCGCCGCTAAGCAGACTCAATAGCATCTCCACGGCCTGCTCCACGTCGGATCGATCGACCATTTCGGAGGGCGAATGGACGTAGCGACAGGGGATGCTCAAACAGCCACTGGGCACCCCGGCCTGTACCAACTGCATGGCGGCGGCGTCGGTGCTCCCGCGGAGCAGGATCTCCATCTGATAGGGCACCCCGGCCCGCTCGGCTGCCTCGACGAGCAGATCCCGAACCTTCGGGTGTGCGATCATGCCCGAGTCCTTGACCTTGATCGCCGGGCCTTGGCCTAAGCTCACCTCCATTGGGAGCGCCTTGGGGGTGTCGCCGGTTGCCGTAACGTCGATGGAAATCGCGAGATCCGGGGCGATGCGGAACGCCGAGGTCCGCGCGCCGGAAAGCGTGATCTCCTCCTGAGTGGTGAAGACGAAATAGACGTCGTAAGCTGATGATTTCAGGCGCCGCATCACCTCAATAAGGACATAACACCCAATCCGGTCGTCCATGGCTTTGCTGATCAGCCGGTTTCCCTGTTCTACGAGAGGCCCCACAAAAACGGCAGGATCCCCGATCCTCACGGGTGCAGACTCACGATCCGTGGCACCGACGTCGAGGTAGAGATGGCGCAGCTCCGGTACCTTGGAGCTCTCCTCCCGTCGTTCCACGTAGAGCGACCCCACAACGCCATTAGCAAACGTGGCCCGCCCACCAATGCAGTTCATGGCCCCGACGCCGCCGACCGAGGTGAAACGCAGAAACCCTTTCTCCTCGATGTGTGTGACCATTAAGCCGATCTCGTCCATATGCGCGGCCAGCATCAGCTTCTGTGGTGCAGCCTCGGCCCCGCCAGTTGCGGCCCGGTAGGCGACGAGGCTGCCGAGGGCGTCCACACGGAACTCGTCGGCGTATCCCTCGATGCGCTCTCCGATCAGGGTGCGAATCTCGTCCTCATAACCTGACGGTCCAAAGGTCTGGGTCAGCTTCTCCAAGAGTGTCAGATCCAAGGTCGTATCCTTTCTTGAAACATACGTAAATCGTACACCCTACTACAGGACGTCGGCGGTGAGCCGCCGTGCCGCCACATCGACGAGATGGGCCAGGCCTTCCAGATCGCTGCGGCGCAAGAGCGAGACGGGGCTATGAATATACCGACAGGGCACGGCGACGGTGATCGCCGGCACGCCGGCGCGCGCTCGATGGATGCCGCCAGCATCGGTGCCCCCGATTCCAGGCTGCTTGAGCTGGTAAGGGATCCCTTCGTCCTCAGCCGTGTCGAGGAAATGGCGCAGTAGCCATGGCGGCGTGATGTAAGAACGGTCCATCACCGTGATGGCCGGCCCCCTGTTCAGCGCCGTGGTCGGGCTGACATCCGCGTCCTCCTTGGGCAGATCATCCGCCAGGGTGCCCTCGAGGGCGATGCCCACATCGGGATCGACGGTGTAAGCCGCCACCCGCGCCCCGCGCAGGCCGACTTCCTCCTGCACGGTGAAGACGCCGTAGACCTCAAAGGGAAAAGGCTTCCCCTGCAACAACTCGACGAGCGTCGCGCATCCGGCGCGATCGTCGAAGGCCTTGCCGAGGCAGCTTTCCCCCAGGCTCCTGAAACGGGTCGCGAAGACGATGGATGTCCCCGCGGGCGCAAGGCGTTCAGCCTCCTCCTTGCTGCTGGCCCCGATGTCGACGGCGAGCTTGCTGACGTCGGGTGCCTTCTCGAGGCTGGCGCGGTCCGCACGATGGATAGCCTGAAGCCCAATCACGCCGGGGAGCGCGTCCTTTCCGACGTGCACGTTGAGACCGGGCAAGAGCCGCGCGGGGATCCCACCGACGGTCTCCACGCGCAAGGCGCCGTCCGACGTGTGGTCGACGACCATCAGCCCCACCTCGTCCATATGCGCGGTGATCAGCACACGCAGCGGGGAAGCGCCGGTGCCGGTCTTCTTTGCGATCAGGTTGCCGATGGCATCCACCCGTATCTCATCGACGTGGCCTTCGAGCAGGGAGCGCAGGGCTCGCCGCACTTCGGTCTCGTCGCCGGAGATACCGGGCGCGTTGGAGAGGACTTCCAGATGTTCGCAGAGATGAGTCATAGCTCGTCCTCCCAGTGGGGGTGGAAGTCAGGCTCCAGCCCGGCGATGAATCCAGTCAGCAGCCGCGCAGCCCGCTCGATATCACAGATCGCGACCAGCTCCACCGGCTGGTGCATATAGCGCACAGGAATCGAGATCAGGCCGCTCGGTATCCCCTCCCGCGCAAGCTGAATACCCCAGGCGTCGGTGCCGCTGGAGCCGGGAAGGGGCTCGATGACGGTGGGAATCTCCTCGGCCTGGGCCGTTTCCTTGAGCCGGTTCACCACCTGGGGGTGGAAGTTCGGGCCCAGTCCAATGGTGGGGCCTTTCCCCAAGTCGAAACTGCCGGGATCGCTATCATTATGCTGCTTGGCGAAGGTGACATCGAGTGCAATCGCCACATCGGGGGCCAGGCCATAGGCGCTGACGATCGCGCCCTTGATGCCTACCTCCTCCTGCACCGTGGCCACGGCGTAGAAGTCCCAGCTATGACGCCTGTGCTGGAGCGCCTCCAGCGTCAGTGTCAACGCGGCGACTGACGCTCGGTTGTCCATCGCCTTGCCTGCGGCTCGCTCGTTCTGCAGGGACGCCCAGGACTCCGCTACGGTCACCACGTCTCCGACGCGCACCCATTCTGCAACGTCCTCCGCCGGCAATCCGACATCCACGAAGAGCTCGTGCCAGGGCAGTACCTTCTGCCGCTCGGAACTCGGCAGAACGTGCGGCGGGCGGCTGCCGATCACCCCGTGCAGAGTCCGCCGACCGTGCACGCAGACCTCAAGGCCCAGCAGCACGCGACGGTCGATACCACCAAGAGAGTGAATGCGGACAAACTCTCCCTCGATTCCCGTGACCATCAAGCCGATTTCGTCCATGTGGGCTGCCGCCATGACCGCGCGTCTAGGGCCATCATAAGAGGATACGTCGTCGCCGCGCTGGAGCGCGATGAGGTTGCCCATTGTGTCCACACGGATCTCGTCCACCACAGGGCGCCACAGATCCTCAATGACGTGACGGATGTCCTCTTCGAAGCCTGGCGGCCCAGGAGCCTCGATGAGGGCCTTGAGTAGTGTGCTTGTGTCCAATTGCACCTCGCTTGACTGTGAGCCCGGCAGAGGGCGTTTCTCGATACGATGGCGAAAACGACCCGTCAGGGCTGGGGGGTGTCCGTCATCGTCGCAGTAACAGTTAGAGTCGGTGTGAACGTCGCTGGGGGCGATGCGGTCGATGTGGCGGTCGGTGTTGGGGAGGTAGGAGTTGAGATTGCGGTGGGCGTTAATGTCGGCGTAGGCGTCTCCGGCTCTGGCGTCCAGGTGAAGGTCGGGGTCAGCGTTGGCGTCTCCGTAGCGGTTGCCGTCGGTGTCGGGGTGTCCGTGGGCGTATCTGTGATCGTGGGGGTAGGGGTGTCGGTGGGCGTGAGCGTCGGCGTTGGTGTCTCAGTTGGCGTAGGGGTGGGCGTTCGCGTCGGCGGAAACCACTGTTCCGGCGTTGGTTGAAGCGTCCGGGAGGGTGTGCCCGTGCCCGGTCCTACCTCGAAGGGGGTCGCGCTGGGCGCCGGTGTCCATGTGAGCGTGGGGGTCCATGTCGGTGTGGGCGTGGGTGTGGTAGGGCGGATCGCCAGCGCGACGAATCCCAGACAGTAGCAGGGGAGCGTCGCGATGATGATGGCGATCAGGGTCGTATAGATGGGCTTCTGTGCCCGAAGCTTTTCCATCATAGCGCTGGATGTCGCTCTTGCGATCGTCTCACATGCAGATTGCGCGCTGGGGAGCGGGCAGGAAAGACGCAGCTATCCGGCGCAACCCGCCCGTCCGCTCCCCTTGCCGTCAGCATCGCCGGATAGTGGAGCGGACTAGTCCAACAAGGTCTGGGCGTCGTCGATAATATGGCGACCGGCCGCGACCTCGTCAATTGAGTGGACGGCGCCGCCCATCTCCTCGATCAGGCCGGTGACCACCTCGTATTGGATGGCCTCACCCTCGATCGTGATCTTAGCATTCTCGACCTTACGGTCCATCTCGTAGATGCTGATATTCACAGCAGAGACGCCCTCGAGATCGCTGAGCTGATCCGCCAGCTCGATAATGCTCGGATCGTGCGGCTTCAGTGTGTCCAACACCAATCTTCGAATCCTACCCATGCTCTTACTTATCTCCTTGTGGAACGCTGAACTGCTCTGAGGCGCGTGTAGCTCCCCAAAAACAAGCAAGACTCAGTAACTCGACCACAACATCAACCACCCAGCGCGGTCGCTAGTGCGACCTGCCAAGGACGAAGATCGTCGCCAACGATGGCCCCCGCCAAGGGGTATGATGCGCTCGCACTTACTGAGTCTTCATAGATATGGAAATCCTATCCCCATCATAGTACGAAATATCCCAAAGCCAAATCGGTGGCTCAAGGTCTCCGGCCATGATATCAAAAGGCCGTCTGGGTGCCCAGACGGCTTTTTGATGTTTGAATGGTTCGTGCTGTTAAATCACAGAGCAACGACGTTGCTGGCTTGTAGCCCTTTCGGCGTCTCCTCCAAGGAGAACTCCACGCGCTGCCCTTCAACCAGCTTCTTGAAGCCCTCGGACTGGATTGCCGAGTAGTGGACAAAGACGTCATCGTGGCCCTCTCGGGAGATGAAGCCGTATCCCTTAGCTGCGTTGAACCACTTTACTACACCAACTTCCCGCTCATTCATCGCTATTGACTCCCTTTTAGTTATGCGAACTCCCGGGAGCGCGCCATCCTGACTCACGTTTTGCGACACAGAGAAACGCCCGGACTTGGTTGTGAGGCAAATCCAGGCGCCTGGTCTGACTCAGAGTTTGGCCGCATCCCGTCGCGAGACATTATCCCATACTTCACTTTCCTGTCAAGCCGGAACCCTCATCGTCCAGGGCAAACGCAGTTAGCCAGAACAAGTGCAACGCACCTGGGCTTCGTCAACCACGACCCGATGCCAAAGACATCGCTCACCGTCGAGCCTAGGTGCGTTGCACTTTGTCCCACGCAAATTGCGATTGCCCTGCCCTGCGCGATTCTGACTCTTGATCTTCCCGCACTCCTTGAGTAGACTTTCCTGAATCCATAACAGAGGACGAGCCTTACCAGAGGATCGATGACGAGGAGGTCATATTGTGGCGCAGAAAAACTCGGATGGCACTGGTAAAGCGCTGCTCTTTCGCGCGCTTAAGCACCAACCCACGGACAAGGTGCCCTGGGTGCCCTTCGCCGGCGTTCACGCCGGCAAATTGGTGGGGTATTCGGCGCAGGAGGTCTTGACGGACGGGGACAAGCTGATGGAGGCGTTACTAGCCGTCCAGCGAACCTACGATCCCGATGGACAGCCAGTGGTCTTTGACCTGCAGATCGAGGCCGAGATCCTGGGCTGTGATTTGCTATGGGCGGAAAAGGCGCCGCCCACCGTCGCCTCACATCCATTGGCTTCGGATATGACGGTGCCGGACCATCTCCCGGCGCCCGATGAGGGGCGCCTCCCTATGGTCCTGGACGTGATGCGACGGATGAAGTCAGAGGTGGGTGCGACCACCGCGCTCTATGGGTTGGTGACCGGTCCGCTGACCTTGGCGTCGCATCTGCGCGGCACCGAGCTCTTCATGGATGTGTTCGATCAGCCCGCGTTTCTGGACGAGCTGATCGCGTACGCCCGCGACGTTGCCCAGCGCATGGCCGAGCTCTACATCGATGCGGGAATGGACGTGATCGCGGTGGTCGACCCCCTAGTCTCACAGATCTCGCCCCGGCATTTCACGAAGCTGCTGGCGGAGGCCTATACCGACATCTTTGCCGCCATCCGTGCGCAGGGTGTCTTTTCGGCCTTTTTCGTCTGTGGCGACGCGACCAAGAATATCGAGGCGATGTGTCAGACGGCGCCGGACTCCATCTCGATCGATGAGAACATCGATCTCGCCCCGGCAAAGGTGATGACCGACCGCTACAACATCACAATGGGCGGCAACATCCCGCTGACCACCCACATGCTCCTGGGAAATCAGCAGGACAACATGAAGTTTGTGGTCGATCTCCTGGATCGTATCGACGTCATCGAGGGCGAGAGCCAGAACTTCATCCTCGCGCCAGGATGCGATATGCCTTACGATGTACCGGTTGAGAATGTGGTCGGGACGGTTCAAGCGGTGCGGGATCCCCAAGGCACCCGGGCGATGTTGGCCAACTACCAGGCGGAGAGCCTGGACCTGTCGGCGGTGGTATTGCCCGACTATGAGCACTTAGATCGCCCGCTGGTGGAGGTCTTCACGCTGGACTCAGATACCTGCGCTGCCTGTGGCTATATGCGGGATGCGGCGCTGCGGGCCACTCAGGAGCTGGGCGAGCAGGTTCAGATGGTCGAATACAAGTTCACCGAGCGGGAGAACGTCGCCCGGGTGGTCAAGATGGGCGTCAAGAACCTTCCCAGCATCTATATTAACGGGCAGCTCAAATACTCATCGCTCATTCCCAGCAACCGGGAGCTGGTCGAGGAGATCAAGCACCACCTGTCGGAGGAGTAGTCGTGGACCTGCATATCGTGGGCGGGTTCCTGGGCAGTGGCAAGACGACGGCCATTATCGGCGCTGCAAAGCATTTGATGGCGCAGGGCACGCGGGTTGGCGTGGTCACCAACGACCAGGGTAAATACCTCGTCGACACCGCGTTCTTCGCGGCCGAAGCCGTGCCCGCCGTGGAGGTCACCGGTGGGTGCTTCTGCTGCAACTACGACGACCTCGACGCTCAGCTCTCTCAATTGCGCGAGACGGCAAAACCGGACGTGATCTTCGCCGAGTCGGTCGGGTCGTGTGCGGATATCGTCGCGACGGTCGTGAAGCCGCTTCTGGAGCTTCGGGGTCCCAAGCTGGGGGCGCCGTCGAGCTTCTCGGTCTTCGCTGATGCCCGGCTGTTGCGCCGCCGGTTGCTGGACCTGCCGATGCCCTTTAGCGACGAGGTGATCTACCTCTTTGATAAACAGATTGAGGAGGCGGGTCTTTTGGTGGTCAACAAGCGGGACCTCCTCTCTCCACCGGAGGAGCAAGAGGTGAAGCGCTTGGCCCAGATGCGTTTCCCGGGTAAGCCGGTTCGCCTGCAGAACTCACTCGACGGTGACGAGGTCGCTGGCTGGGCGCGGACGTTGGCGTCGGGGTTAGCGGCGCCTCCCACTGCGTCGCTGGATATTGACTATGGGCGCTACGGGGCGGGGGAGGTCCGGCTAGCCTGGCTTGACGAGAAGCTGACCTTTGTCCTTGCCGAGGGCGAGGGGCGAGCTGTCGTGCGTCGATTCGTGGACGCGCTGCTCGCGCGACTGCAGCACCGGGGGGCGGCGATTGGTCACCTTAAGTTCATGGTCGAGAGCGGCGAAGTCGCTGCCAAGGTAAGCATCCCCACATTGGAGACGGACAGTTGGTGGGAGCAGATCCCGGAGTTACCGGGGACCCAGGTCACCGTGCTGGTCAACGCGCGCGTCGAGCTGGAGGCCGCCGACGTGCACGCGTTAGTGCACGAAGCCGCCGAGGTTGCTGAGGCCATGTACGAGGTGTCGGACGTCGCCTTCTTCCATCCATCGTATCCGACCCCCACCTATCGCATAGCGTAGGTGTTTTGGCTTTGAGTCTTTGTACTGTATAATGACGAGCTAATGCTAGCTCGCCGAAAACACATCATCGACAGTGAGGAGGAAGCAGTATGGCGAATCAGTTAGAGATCATCCGCCAAGGCATTATGGACGGGGATATGCATCTCGTGGAGGAGAAGGTGCAGGACGCCCTGGACGAAGGAATGCCCGCGCCCGAGATCCTGAATGAAGGGCTCATTAAGGCAATGGGGGAGGTCGGTCGTCTCTTTGAGGAGGGGGAGTATTTTGTGCCGGAGATGCTGATCGCAGCCCGCGCCATGAAGGCCGGCCTGGCGATCTTGAAGCCCAAGTTGATCGACGCCGATGTCCAGCCTGTGGGAAAGGTGGCTGCCGGCACCGTCAAGGGTGATCTCCACGATATTGGCAAGAACCTGGTCTGCATGATGCTTGAGGGTGCCGGATTTGAGATCGTCGACCTGGGCACCGATGTTTCGCCCGAGAAGTTCGTGGACGCGGTGAAGAATCAGGGTGTGGACGTCATCGCGATGTCCGCGCTGCTCACGACCACCATGCCGAACATGAAAAACACCGTCGACGCTCTCGAAGAGGCCGGTATCCGGGACTCCGTCAAGGTAATGATCGGCGGTGCGCCGGTGACTCAGGCCTATGCCGATCAGATCGGCGCTGACGGCTACGCACCCGATGCCAGCCGCGCTGCGACACTGGCCAAGCAGCTCGTGGCCTGACCGTTCATAAGGAGCAAGGCGGCGCCCTTGCGGTGCGGCCTTGCCGCAGCACCCACAATGCCCGCACCATCGAACCGGGCTCAACCCGGTTCGATGGTGCGTCTCGACGTCAATTCGCCTTTTCGTAGAGCTCGATCAGGACACCGTGTGCGCTCTTCGGATGGATGAAGACATAGCGTGTCCCGCTGGGATGCGCGCGGATCTCAGTGGCCATCCGCGCCCCTTGCGCCTCCAGCCGCGCGACTGTCTCGTCGATATCGTCCACGAGCACGCAGACGTGGTGGATACCCTCGCCGCGCTTCTCCAGGAATCGGCCGATACTGTTGTCAGGATCGAGCGGCTCCAGCAGCTCCAGCTCTGACTCCCCCATCGGCAGGAACGCTATCTCGACCCCTTCAGCGGGGACGTCGCGCCGCTCCTCCACCGCGACGCCCAGCGCGTCGCGGTAGAAGGAGAGTGCACCATCCAAGTCCGCCACAGCGATGGCGATGTGATGAATTCGCATCTGCTTAGCCTCCTCGTTCTCAGGATCAGCGCCCCGCCAGAGCAGCGCCACTTGCCTCTATCTTAGTGTTCCTGTGTAATTGTCAATCCAGCCTTGACGCCTCGCCCGTCCCCTCTATACTCGAGGTAGCTCAGTACCGGAGGTGGGGTATGTTCCACGCTGCCGATCGCGTTCTGGTGGGGGTGATGACCGACCCTCGCGACCTTCAGATCGCTCAAGACGAGGGTTGGTATCGTATCCCGGTGCGGTACGCGCCATCATGCACGCTCGACGCTGCGGTGTTGGCCTTCTACTTCACAGCGGCGTTTGGAGACGAGCGGTGGGCGATCCATTGGTATGCTGAGCTGCGGGGCCACGAGCTCGTGCTGCGGCGAGACCTCTTCCCCGAGGAGCTCGATCATCCGCGCGCCGAGGATCGCTACTATAAGATGCAGATTGGGCCCCTGATCCGCCGTGAGCCCCCGATTCCCAGCCTGCGATGGCGGCGCGTCAGCTTCATCCAGACGACCTGGGATCGTTTCTCCGCGGCGGAGGAGATCAACGATCTCTATATGTCCGGCGCCGATGGCCTCTACGTGACCCTCAAGGAGAGCGGGTTCTTCCCGGAGCGTGAGTATCTGATCCGTGAGGGCGACGCCGAATACGTCGCCGACCTCGCGATTCCTTGCGAACGCGGCGTGGTCAGCGTCGTTCTCGACGAGGAGGCGCCGGCCCCCAACGGTGCGCTGCGCAAGCCTGACCCGGATGCCGTGGCTCAAGCTATCGCCCGTCTTGGGGGACCACGACGTCGTTCCACCTGAGGGGATTGGCTTGCGAAAAGGATAGCGCATCGCCGGCTCGCATGGATTCCGTCTTCGAGGCTCGCTGGTAGATGCTTGCACGCATACGTTCACTGACCCCAGTGTGTTGGGTGGCGCAGAGCGCTACCTATGCGACCAACAGCGGGATCCTCGTGGCGGGTCGGGACGCTTATCTTATCGACCCCGGCATCAGCCCGGCGGAGTTGGACGGGATAGCCGCCTTTGTGTCGGATCGTGGCGCCGTGGTGCGCGGCATCGTTCTAACTCATGCGCACTGGGATCATCTTCTCGGCCCATCGTACTTCCTCGACGCGCCCGTGGTTGCTCACGTCGCTTATCGGTCAGTGGTGCGGGCCCACGCCGACGACCTGCGACGTCAGGTGGCTCACTGGGCTGCTGACCAGGGCGTGCCCGAGCCATCTGCTTTCGCGCCGCCCACACCGGACGTCACCTTCAGCACCAAGATGAGCGTGCAGCTTGGTGCCCACGCATTGTGGGTCATTGCCGCGCCGGGTCATGCACCGGACCACGCCGTTGTCTATCTTCCGACCGAGGGCCTCCTGTGGGCCGGGGATATGCTGAGCGACCTTGAGATTCCGATGGTGATGGACACCTACGCGGCCTACCGCCGGACGCTTCGCGACCTGGCAGGATTGCGCATCGACGCCCTCGTTCCCGGACATGGCACGCCTACAACCGATCCGCACGAGATCCATGGACGTTTTGTGCAGGATCAGGCATACTTAAGGGCGGTGGAAGGGTGCGCTGCCGAGGCCTATGCGCGTGGCGCCTCGCTTGCCGAGGCGGTGGTGCACTGCGAGCACATATCGTTTGCCCAGCCGGACAGCTACCCCAATGCCCATCGGTGGAATATCGAGCAGGCATTTGTGGAGATGGGCGGGCGTGCCCAGGGGCGTGTTGGCTGGGAGCAGGACTGGTTGGTGGAGGAGTGAGTATGTTGAGTTTGGAGGACGTCAAATCATACCGGGCGGAGACCTATCGCACTCGCAGGGATCTCCGCATCGCGACAAGGGCTGAGGCCGTCGATCACGCCAACGATCGCGGCTTTATCATGTTTTGGCCGATCAAGGATATCGAGATGCCCAGCCTGTGGGCTGCTGTTGCCGGCGACCGCCCGGTTCCGAACAACCACGATGATCCCGCCCACAAGACGTGGGGATGGAAGGATTCGCTGCTGGGCAAACGTCAATGGTACTATGCCAAGGTGCTGCGCAGAAAGGCGACCATTATCTCTCTGGACGTGGCGCCTTATTTCTACGCTCTCAGCGAGAACTTCGGCTCGCCTGAGGACGATTACCTCTACCAGTATCGCGACGGAACTATGACGGCCGAGGCCAAGTCGATCTATGAGGCGCTGCTCTTCAACGGTCCCCTCAATGCCCTCGTGCTCCGCCGCGAGGTCTCGATGACGGACAACAAGTCGAGCTATCGGTTTAACAAAGGGCTCGAGGAACTTCAGATGGACTTTAAGGTCATGCCGATTGGCGTGGCAGAGGCCGGCGCTTGGAACTACGCCTTTATCTATGAGTGCGTGCACCGCTACCATCCTGAGTTCCTGGAGCAGGCTCGGGAGATTGGGATCATGGAGGCCCGACGAAAGCTGGTGATGCTCTACTTGCGTTCTGTGGGCGTTGCGCAGTTCGGCGACGTGAGCAAAGCCTTCTGGTGGCCCAGGCGCGAGACCGAACGCACCCTTTCGGCCCTGACGGAGGCGGGCGAGCTGGTTCCGGATGTCGAGATTCAGGGGCAGAAAGGGGCTTGGTATGCCTTGCCGGAGCTTGTGGGCTAGCTCTGTCCGTCGCACATGAGGGCGACGGGCAAGGGAGGCACGCGATCCTTTGGCCCCCGGGTGCCAATTGCGAACGGCTGTGGGCGCCGTATAATGCTCCCGAAACGGAGACTCGCGGACGAGGGCAAGGAGAGCACGGCACGTTCGTCGGCTACGCGTTGAACTGACTCGGGGTGGCGCACCCGTGCGACGCACTCGGTGCGGTGATCCGTGAGATGAGGAGGCCCGATGGACGAGCGAGTAAGCGGTAATGGCGTAAGCTCAGAGGAGCAGACCCGCCCTGGAGAGAGCGTGCTTCCTGCCGAGGACGTGTTGCAGGACCGTTATGCCGCAGATGACGCGATCGATCGGGAGCCGGTCGCTGAGGCAGGTCATCGTCCCCGCCCCCTTAACCTCGACACCCTGATCTGGGCTGCGGCCCTGGTTTGGGCAGGAGCCGTGCTCTTGGCGGCGAACTTAGGCTACCTGGAACGACTCTCTTTTCAGGCCTTTGACCTGCCCTGGGACTTACCCTTCAGCCGGGAGGCCTGGTCGTTGGTTTTCGTGGGGACGGGGCTTCTCGTCGGTATCGACATCCTCGTGCGGTTGATCGTCCCGCGCTATCGGCGTAACGTGATCGGCTATGTGATTCTGGCGATTGTCCTGATCTCATTGGGGCTGGGGCGCACCGAGTTGGTGTGGCCTCTGATCCTGTTGGTGGTGGGTGCGGCGCTGCTGTTGAGGCAGTGGCGGCGGCGGGGGCGTTGAGGCTATCAGCGCGCCGCACGTCCACTGCTCAGGGTAAGTGCCGGCGACCAGGGCGCCGGCACATTCATATCGCAAAGGAGCTAACCGGTGGGTAAAGGCATGAATGTCGTTGTAGTTGGGGCGGGCCTGGGTGGGATCGCTGCCGCCGGGCGCTTGGCACGAGCTGGCTATCGGGTCACGGTTTTGGAGAAGAACGCGAAGCCCGGCGGCCGTTGTGACCAACTGATTTGTGATGGTCACCGGTTTGACACCGGGGCGACCCTCTTCTTGATGCCCGAGATCTTCGCCGAGACCTATGCGGCGCTTGGGGCGCGGATGGAGGACTATCTCGACCTGCGGCGCATCGATCCGACCTATCGCGTTCGGTTCGACGATGGCTTCGAGGTCTTGCTGACGTCCGATATGCACGAGATGCAAGAGCAGCTCGAAGCTCGAGAGCCCGGCAGCTTCTAGGCGCTCCTCCGCTATCTCGGCGAGGGCTATCGCAACTACCACAAGTCGATCCGCTATTTCGTGGGACGCAACTTCTACAACATCTTCGAGTACTTCAGCCCCAAGAACTTCCCGTTGCTCTTTGAGCTCAAGGCCCTGGTCAAGCACTACGACAGCGTCGCGCGCTACTTCGATGACCCGCACCTGCGTGCGGCTTTCACCTTCCAGGACATGTACCTGGGGCTGAGCCCCTACGAGGCGCTGGCAACCTATTCGCTGCTTCAGTACACGGAGATGGTGAACGGCGTTTACTTCCCGATGGGTGGGCTCTACAAGGTGGTGGAGACGCTCGTTGAGATCGCCGAAGGGCTGGGCGTGACCTTCCGCTATGAGGCTCCGGTGGCGCGGATTCTGGTGGACCGTGACAAGGCCACAGGCGTGGAGCTTGCGGACGGCGAGCGCGTCGACGCCGATCTGATCGTTGCCAATGCGGACCTGCCCTATGTCTACGAGCACCTTTTACCGCGTGATGAACGTGCGATTCGCCGCCTCAATAATCTGAAGTATACGTGCTCGACGTTGATGTTCTTCTGGGGCGTGGACAAGGTCTATCCGCAGATTGATCATCACAATGTCTTCCTCGCTGGGGAGTACAAGGCCAGTTTCGACAGCATCTTCAACGCGCACAGACTGCCCGATGATCCCAGCTTCTACGTCCACGCGCCGGCGCGCGCCGACCCTTCGGCTGCGCCCGAGGGCGAGGACACGCTGATGGCGCTGGTGCCGGTCGGTCACCTGAGCGAGGAGATCGACCAGGAAGGGGAGGATAGCGATCGGCAATTAGCCGTCGGCTACAATTCAGGAGTATGGAGTAGGGCAGTAGGAAGTAAACGCCATCGTTGGGGCGGAGCCGAGGTCTACTTCCTACTTCTGTGGTTTGCTGACAGCCGACGGCTGATGGCTGACAGCTCCGTTACTATGCCCACCCCAGACCCCGACGACTACATCATCGCCGGCGGCGGCCTCGCTGGCCTGAGCCTCGCCTGCCATATGGTGCGCACGCGGCTGCGCGAGAGGTCGATCCTGATCGTCGATGGGGATCCCAAGAAGCGCAACGACCGTACCTTCGGCTTCTGGGCGAATGCGCCCACGATCTTCGATGACGCCATCTGGCGATCGTGGGACAAGCTTCAGGTTGCCAGCGAGGCGAACGAGCCGCGCACAATTCCGTTGGGGGACTATCGCTACCACGTGATCCGTGGCGTCGACTTCTACGAGGAGGCCCGCCGGCAACTGGCGGCATTTGACACCGTGCGCTTCCTCCGGGGGCGGGGGGAGTCCATTGAGGACGGTCGGGATGCAGCCCGGGTGGTGGTCGACGGTCATCCGATCTACGGGCGGTGGGTCTTCGACAGCTTGCCCCATCGATCGAAAGCCATGACGCCGTAGCAGGTGCTCAGAATGCACTTCCGGGGATGAGAGGTGGTGACACTGGTCCCCGCTTTTGATCCCGAGACGGTGACCTTCATGGATTTCCAAACGCCCCAGGCTGGGGAGAGGCGCTTCTTCTACGTCCTCCCCTACGCTGCTGACCGCGCGCTCGTGGAGTATACGATCTTCTCGAAGGACGTGCTGCGCCGCGGCGAGTACGAGACCGCGCTCAGGGCGTATCTAGCCGATGTCCTGGGGCTCGGGACGTATGAGGTGGTTCATGAAGAAGTTGGTGCGGTGCCTGTCACCGACGAGCCGCTGGTCCGCATGTTGGGGCGCCGTGTGGTGGCCATTGGCGCCCGCGCCGGACGGATCAAACCCTCCACCGGCTACGCCTTTATGCGTGTCCAGCGCGATTGTGAGGAGATCCTCGACTCACTTCTGCTCCATGGTCACCCCTTTGACGTGCCCGACGATCCTGACCTCTACGACCTCCTCGATGCCGTGATGCTCAAGGTGATTCACCGCCACGGCGATCACGTGAGGACCGCGTTCGGCGCGCTGTTCCGGCGCAATCCCATCGACACCATCCTGCGCTTTCTCGATGAGAGCGCGACGCCCTGGGAGAACCTGATGCTTGTCGGGTCGCTGCCGCCTCCGATCTTTCTCAAAGCGTTTCTGCAGGTGGCTACGACGGAGAACCTCTTCGATATCATCAAGGGACAAACCCGACGTCAATAGCTCGTTCTTGACAAGCCGGGCACACCCCTCTATAATGCAGTTATCAGATGGATTGAAGGGTGGCACAGCCCTAGATGGTAGCGTCACCCATACTCTCATAGGAGATACGCGGGCAATGTTGGTTCAGATTCAGCAGTCCAAGCAGTATCAGAATCAGAATAACAACGATAATCCCGGCGTGCGCCTGTGGGAGGGTCGATCCTAGCACACGACAACTCAGGAAAAGATCCCAGCCACGGGCGCACGCGGTGCCCGTGGCTTTTTCGTTGCCCCGTTTAGGTGACATCCGATTGAGCCGCGGGCACGCGCAGCAACTTGAGGCACGTGGACCGGGCTGAAGCGGATGGGGCCTGTCACACCGTCTATCCGGAATCTAGAACGCGAGGGGACGAGGCCCAGGCCCTGCTAAGGGAAGGGGAGGACTCAAATGGAGCAACGAACGCACAGATGTGGGGCCCTGCGGACCGGGCATGTCGGTCAGCAGGTGACGTTGATGGGGTGGGTTCGCGCGCGCCGCGACCACGGCCATCTGGTCTTCGTCGATCTTTGGGACGGCGAGGGGGTCGTCCAGGTCGTTGCGGATCCGCGACGATCTCGGGCAGCGCACGCGGTCGCTGAGACGCTCCGCGACGAGTACGTGGTCGCCGTCAGGGGTGAGGTGCGCGCGCGCCCGCGCGGCACGGAGAATCCGGCGCTGGCCACCGGCGAGGTCGAGGTGGCGGCGGAGTGGCTTGAGGTGCTGAACACCACGTCTCCGCTTCCCTTTCCTGTGGAGGATGCGCCACACGTCGACGAGACCGTGCGCGGGCGCTATCGTTACCTCGATCTGCGCCGGACCGCGATGATCGACAACTTCCGGCTCCGCCATCGTGTTGTGCGGGCGATGCGCGAGTTCCTGGATCGCCGTGATTTCCTCGAGGTGGAGACGGCGATCCTGACCCGCAGCACCCCTGAGGGCGCGCGTGACTATCTGGTGCCCAGCCGTGTGCATCCCGGTGAGTTCTATGCGCTGCCGCAGTCGCCCCAACAGATGAAGCAACTGCTGATGGTCGCCGGCTTCGATCGCTATTACCAGCTGGCACGTTGCTTCCGCGACGAGGATTTGCGGGCCGACCGTCAGCCCGAGTTTACGCAACTGGATCTTGAGATGAGTTTCGTGGATCAGGAGGCGGTGCTGCGCCTGGCTGAGGCGCTGGTGGCAGCAGTGATCGAGACCCTCGCGCCGGAGAAGCAGATCAGCGTCCCCTTCCCTCGCCTCTCCTACGCTGAGGCGATGGCCCGATACGGGACGGATAAGCCGGACCTTCGTTGGGACATGGCCTTGGTCGATTGCACTGAAATCCTGGGGGCAAGCGATGCGCGCGTCTTCGACGCTGCCGTCGACGCCGGCGGCGTGGTGAAAGGCGTCTGTGCGCCGGGCGCCGCTGAGGTCGCGAACGGCGATCTGGAGGCCTTGCAGGTCGTGAGCCAGACGTATGGCGCCCAGGGCGTGTTCTGGCTGCGGGTGACCGAGAGCGGTGTCGATGGGCCGGTCGTCAAACATCTTGCCGCCGCCCAGCAGCGCCGTTTGGTTCAGGCCTTTGGGGCCCGGCCCGGGGACCTGCTGCTGCTGGTCGCCGGCGATGCCGGGATCGTCTCTGCTGCCCTCGACGGGCTGCGTCGCGAGATGGGGCAGCGGCTTGGGCTGGCCGACCCTGAAGCCTTGGCCTTTGCCTGGGTGGTGGACTTCCCGCTCTTTAGATGGGATGCCGAGGAGCAGCGCTGGGACGCGGAGCACCATCCCTTTACCAGCCCCAAGCCCGAGGATCTCCCCTTCTTGGAGACCGACCCCGGCGCCGTCCGGGCCAGTTCCTACGATCTGGTCTGCAACGGCTGGGAGTTGGGATCCGGCTCGATTCGTATCCATCGCCGCGAGCTGCAGGAGCGCGTTCTGCGGCTGTTGGGCCACACGCACGAGTCCATCGAGGCCGACTTCGGCCATCTGTTGGAGGCCTTCGAGTATGGCGCGCCGCCCCATGGCGGGCTCGCCTTGGGGGTCGATCGCCTGGTTGCGATCCTGGCCGGGACCAATACGATACGGGATGTCATCGCATTTCCCAAGACGCGGCAGGCCACGGATCTGACGATGCGCGCTCCGGCGCCGGTCTTGAGGGCGCAGCTGGATGAGGTCCATATTCGGCTCGCGACGCGCCAGCGTCAGAGGCTATGATCGTGGATTGGGAAGTGCGCGCCGATTGCTGGGAAGGAAGAGGGCGTGCCGATTCAAGGGGGCGCTGGAAGGCTCGAGCTCCGGAAAGGAGAAGGATGATGACAGATAAGAATCGCGTAATCGATCAAGAGCTGGTCAAGCATACGGCATTCTTGATCCGCCTGGCGCTGACCTACGCAGAGGTCGAGTTATTCAGCGAGCAGCTCAGTACCATCGTTGACTACTTCAACCGGTTGGCCGAGGTGGACGTGGAGGGCATCCCGCCCTACCGGCAGCCGCAAATGGGGCGCGAGCGGCTGCGCGAGGATGTCGTCGAGCCCTCGATGGCGCGGGACGATTTCCTGGCTAACGCGCCGGATCATCAGGACGGTTATGTGCGCGTGCCCGTCGTCCTCGATGTACCGGAGGAAGGGTGAGGTGGCCCGCATGGACTTGCATAGATTGACGGTAGAAACGGCGCATACGCTGCTTAAGGCCCGGGAGATCACGTCTGTGGAGCTGACGCAGGCCGTGCTCGACCGGATCGCCGAGGTCGATCCGGCGATTCGGGCTTACGTCACGGTCTGCGGCGAGGAGGCCCTTCGGGAAGCGGCTGCCGCTGATGCGCGGCTGCAGGCCGGCGTGGATGTGACGCCGTTGACCGGCGTCCCCTACGCTGTGAAGGATTGCCTTTCGACGACGGGCGTGCGGACGACCTGCTCCTCCAAAATCCTTGAGGACTACGTGCCCCGTTATGACGCGACAGTGATTGCGCGGCTTCGGGAGGCTGGCGCCGTGCTGGTCGGCAAGCACAATATGGATGAGTTCGGTATGGGCTCCTCCTGTGAGAACTCGGCCTTCTTCGACACCCACAATCCCTGGGACCTCGACCGCGTCCCTGGGGGCTCGAGCGGTGGATCGGCTGCCGCGGTCGCTGCGGACATGGTGCCTTTCGCCCTGGGCGAGGACACCGGTGGCTCCGTGCGGATGCCCGCCGGGTTCTGTGGGGTCACGGGGCTCAAGCCGACCTATGGTCGCGTCTCGCGCTATGGGCTGATCGCGCTGGTCTCCTCCTTTGATAGCATTGGGCCGCTCACCCACACTGCCCAGGATGCGGCATTGGTCATGCGCACGATTGCCGGGCAGGATCGCCGCGACAGCACGTCGTTGACCGCGCCGGTCCCTGCGTACACGGCAGACGTGGGTGCGGATCTTCATGGCATCACGCTCGGGGTGCCTGCGGAGTATTTCGCTCAAGGGATCTCATCCGGCGTTGAGGCGGCACTACAAAGGGCCATCGAGCATCTGGGAACCTTGGGTGCCGATATCATAGAGGTTTCTTTGCCGCACACCGACTACGCGCTCTCAATCTACTATCTGATTCTTACGGCGGAGGCCAGCTCCAACCTGGCGCGTTTCGACGGCATCCGTTTTGGGCTCTCGAAGCCCGTGCCTGATGAGGACGCCTCAGGCTTTGGCCCCGACGCAATAGGTGTCGGCCCCGACACGGGTGTCGGCATCATCGACCGCTATCTCCAGACCCGTGGACACGGGTTCGGCGACGAGGTGAAGCGGCGCATTATGCTGGGGACGTTCGCGCTCTCTGCCGGCTATTACGATGCCTACTACTTGCGCGCACAGCGTGTGCGAACGCTGCTTCGTCAGGACTTTGAGCGGGCGTTCAAGCAGGTGGATGCACTGATCGCGCCCGTCTCCCCCACGACCGCGTTCAGGCTCGGCGAGAAAATCGACGATCCGCTCCAGATGTACCTGTCGGACATTCACGTGGTCGCTGCAAACCCCGGCGGCGTCTGCTCGCTGGCGGTGCCCTGCGGCTTCTCCGATGGGCTGCCAGTAGGGATGCAGATCATCGGCCCGCCGCTGGGCGAGACGATGGTTTTCCGGGTCGGTGGAGCCTATCAGGCAACGACCGACTGGCACGAGGCTAGGCCTTCACTGAGCGGGGAGCCCCAGGAAGAGAGGACGACACGATGACCGAGACCACATACGAACCCGTCATCGGGATGGAGATCCACGCTGAGCTATGCACGGCCTCCAAGATGTTTTGTGGGTGCGCGGTGGTGGATACAACGACCGCCGAGCCTAACACAGCGATCTGCCCGGTCTGTACAGGCTTGCCCGGCGCCATGCCGGTCGTCAACAAAGAGGCCGTGGCGCAGGCGATGATGGTGGGGTTAGCGCTCAACTGCGAGATCAATGCCTTCACCAGCTTCGCCCGCAAGAACTACTTCTACCCTGATCTGCCCAAGGGCTACCAGATCTCGCAGTACGATCACCCCATCGCGACCGAGGGTTGGATCGATGTCCAGACGGCATCGGGGGAGAGCGTGCGGGTGGGCATCCGCCGCGCGCATATGGAGGAGGACACGGCGAAGAGCTACCATGTATCGGAGGACGCGCCGGGTGCGAAAGGCGCCTACACCCTCATCGACTTTAACCGCTCGGGGGTGCCGCTCTTGGAGATCGTCTCGGAGCCCGATATGCATTCGGCGGCTGAGGCCAACGCCTACGGCGTGGCGATTCGAGAAATCCTGCGCTATCTCGGCGTCAACTCCGGCGACATGGAAAAGGGCGTGCTGCGCTTCGAGGCCAACGTCTCCGTCCGGCCGCGCGGCAGCAAGACGCTCGGCACGCGCACCGAGATCAAGAACCTCAACAGCTTCCGGGCACTGACCCGCGCCGTCGACTACGAAATCGCGCGCCAGATCGAGGTGCTGGAGGCCGGTGGCACCGTCGTGCAGGAGACCCTCGGATGGGACGAGGCGCGTGGCACCACCTACTCGCAGCGCTCCAAGGAGCACGCGCACGACTACCGCTACTTCCCGGAGCCCGACCTCCCGCCGCTGTACATCGATGATGCTTGGATCGCGGAGGTCCGCGCCAAGCTGCCCGAGCTCCCTGAGGCCAAGTATGCGCGCTTTGTCGAACAGCTTGAGGTGCCTCCCAACGACGCGCGGATCCTGGTCGCGGAGCGCGCGCTAGCAGACTATTTCGAAGCTGCGGTTGGCGGCTACGACGGCGAGCCGGCGTCGATCAGCAAGTGGGTGGTGGGTGAGTTGGCCTATCTGATGAACCGCGAGGGCGTCTCTATCGAACAGGTGCACATCGAGCCCGCATCCTTGGCGTCGCTGGTCGCGCTCGTCGACAGCGGCGAGATCAACCAGAACAGCGCCAAGGATGTGCTCGCCGAGATGTTCGAGACCGGAAAAGCCCCTGAGGCCGTCGTGGAGGAGAAGGGCCTGGCCCAGATCTCCGATGAGGAGGCTCTGGCGCGGGTCGTGGCGCAGGTGCTGGCCGAGCATCCCGAGCAGGTCGAGAGCTACCTCGATGGCAAGGCGTCGCTGCTGCAGTGGTTCATGGGTCAGGTGATGCGGGCAACCCGAGGACGGGCGCAGCCGCAGATCGTGCTCCAGTTGCTGCGGCAGCAGCTGAACTCACGGCGCCCCTAGACACCGATTTTGTTCCAAAAAGGCTATTGACATACCAGGCTATCTCGCGTATAATGTGGGTGTGACACTTTGTAAGTAATGATAACTTTCCAACCCCAGCCCCACTGCGAGATACGTGATCGAGAAAGCAACGCGCGAGCAAACCCGTATTCTGAACCAGGGCCTGATCCTCAAGACGATCTATCATAGCGAGGGGATCAGCCGTGCTGAGATTGCGCGCGTCACGGGACTGACCCGTCCGACGGTCTCCGATGTCGTGGTAGATCTGATGGAACAGGGCATCGTCGTCGAGGTCGGATACGGGCCGTCGACCGGCGGCCGGCCTCCTATATGCTTGAGCGTTGACAGGGAGGCTCTGCATCTCATCGGCATCGACTTGGCGATAGGGGACTATCGGGGCGCCATTCTCGATCTGCGCGGCAACATCCTACACCGGGATCGCCGGCGCTTCTCCGGCACCGGTGAGGCGGCCTCTTTGAGCGCGCTCTACGATCTTCTCGACGCACTGATGGCCTCGGCGACTCGCCCTATCCTCGGTATTGCCGTGGGGGCCCCAGGCCTTATTGATGCCGTCGCCGGCGTTATGGTCCAGGGCATCAACCAGGATTGGCACGACGTGCCGCTGCGGGAATTGCTCGAGAGGCGATATGAGGTGCCCGCCTACGTCGCCAATGATTGCCACGTTGCAGCTCTGGGAGAGTATACGTTCGGTGAGAGCGATCGCGACCAGGATCTGGTCGTGATCAATATCGAGTGGGGCATCGGCTCGGGCATCGTGCTGGGGGGAAAGCTATTTCACGGCAATCCCCTGGGCGCGGGAGAGATCGGCCACGTGAGGGTTGTCGAGGATGGGGTGCGCTGTCGCTGTGGCAAATACGGGTGCCTGGAGACCGTAGCCAGTGCCCAGTCGATAGTATCTCGCGTTCAGGAGTTGGTTCGTCAAGCTGCTGCCGTCGGCAACGGGGGCGATGGGGAGAAGATCACGTTTGAGACGGTCTGCGAAATGCACGCCAAGCACGATCCCCTCGTCAAAGAAGTCATCGAGGACGCGGCTCGTGGCTTGGGTGTCGCAGCGTCCAATCTCGTGGGTATCCTGGGGAGCTGTCACATCAGGCTGGCCGGCAGGGTGACCTGCCTCGGCGAGTCATTCCTGGAGATGATCCGAACCGAGATCGCGCAGCGGTCGCTCACCGCACTGGCCGAGAACACGGACGTGGCTTTTACGAATCTTGGCGAGGATATTGTCATTTTGGGTGCAGCGGCTCTGCTGCTGACCCGCGAGTTGGGCGTCTACTGACTTTCGAAGGTGGGCCAGGATGGTCGCTCGAACAGGGCTGGAGGTACTCATCCGAGAGCATAGGGAGTTGGTTCGTGGTCGGCGCATCGGTCTGGTGACCCATGCGGCTGCCGTGCGCTCCGACATGGTCCATGCCTTGGATGCCCTGATCGCGCTGGAGGTGGGTATCGGGGCTTTGTTCGGCCCGGAGCACGGCTTGGACGGTGCCGTCGCTGATGGAGCTGCCATCGCCGATGCGCGCCACCCACGCACGGGTATGCCCATCTACAGCCTGTACGGAGAGGAGAAGGCGCCCTCGGCAGCCGTCCTGCAGGACATCGACGCGCTCGTGTTCGATATGCAGGACGTCGGCGTGCGCTTCTACACATTCATCAGCACGCTTTATTACGTGCTCAAGAGCGCTGCGGAGACGGGCACGCCCGTGATTGTACTCGACCGTCCGAATCCCATTGGCGGTGTGACCGTGGAGGGGCCTATCCTGGACCCTGCATACACGTCCTTTGTCGGCATCGCGCCGATCCCGATTCGCTACGGTCTGACGATGGGTGAGCTGGCGCAGTATATAAACAACGAGATGGGGCTGAGCGCGGACTTGACGGTCATCCCGATGCAGGGCTGGCGCCGCGATATGTGGTTTGAGGACACCGGCCTGCATTGGGTGCCGACGTCGCCGGCCATGCCCCATCCTTCGACAACCGTATGCTATCCCGGCACTTGCCTGTTGGAGGGAACCAATCTCTCCGAAGGGCGTGGGACAGCGCTGCCCTTTGAGATCTGTGGCGCGCCCTGGATCGATGGGCACGCGCTGGCAGCCCATCTGAACGCGCGAGGGCTTGAGGGCGTGATCTTCCGCCCGGCGCGCTTCGTGCCAGGCTCGCCAAGCCGCTATGAAGGAGCGTACTGCGGCGGCGTTCAGATCCATGTCATGGACCGCGAGCGCTTCCGCCCGGTCAGCGTCGGTCTGCACCTTATCGCGGCGGTGAGGACGCTTTGCCCGGATGAGTTTGCCTGGCGGGCGCAGAGCTGGGAGGGCGGACATCCGCACTTCGATTTGCTGACCGGCTCGGCCCACGTGAGGCGAGCTCTGGAGAGCGGGGTCGATGTCGATGCGCTCGTTGAGGGCTGGGCGGACGATCTTATGGAGTGGCAGGAGATTCGCCGTCCTTATCTGTTCTATTCATAAGACTTGACGTGCGTAGGTGGAATATCGTTGTTGAGGCATCAAGACATGCCTCGCAGGGACACATCGCTCCCGTACCCGGGGCGCGATGCCGATGGGAGACAGGGCAAAGGAGGTTCCATTGAGTACCACGATAGCAGTAGGTTCCCAGGCGCGTACCGAAGGAAAATCCGTCGGATACTGGCTAAAGCGCATCAGCTCGAACTACCTGGTTAGGAAGATCGTCAGGGCGCTCTTCACAGTCTGGTTTGTCACCACCCTGACCTTCTTTCTCGTCCGCTTGATGCCCTCCAATCCCGTAGCGGTCTACATCAATGAGCTGATCGTGCAATATGGCCTCTCCTACGACGAGGCCCGAGACCAGGCTACGGCTCTCTTTGCCTTCGACCCCGACCAACCCCTTATTCAACAGTATTTTGACTACGTGGGCCAGATGGCCCGCGGGAATTTCGGAACGTCGCTGCGCTCGCCTGGCACCCCAGTCATGGACAT
>JBNGCP010000020.1:0-51942 GCA_049974845.1 Anaerolineae bacterium
TGTCATTCTACGCATCATACCCCGCTTTAGGAGAACGCTGAACAGTTACCCGCCGCGCCCGACCTTGACTTGCGAGATGCTTATGGCTATAATCGGGTCAATTTAGCGGGCAATGTTGGCAACCCGGCATCGCCCACCCTAAAGCGTCGAGCGGGACGAGTAACCGGCAGACTGTGACAGAAAGCGGAGGTCATCGGCTGAGAGCCTCTCCCACAGGAACCTGGCGAAAACCACCCGTGAGTGGGTGCTGGAAAGGCTTGGGGCTGCAGCCCCTGACAAGTATAGCACCTCGGGTTCGCCCGTTACAGCGTCAAGAGTGCCTCGTCAACATCTGAGCGGTTGGCAGAGGAATTTGGGTGGAACCACGTGATGCCCCGCGTCCCAAGGATGCGGGATTTTTGTTTTGGGGGCAGGTGCAGGCCATCAGGAGGGGGAGATGGAGACACTTGTGATGAAATTCGGTGGCACCTCCGTCGGAAGTGCCCAGGCCATCACGCAAGCAGCCGCACTCGTCAAGAAGGCGAGAGCAAGCTGGGGCCACCTCGTGGTCGTCGTGTCCGCTATGCGAGGGGTGACCGACGCCCTTATCGAAGGCGCCCGAACCGCCGCGCAAGGGGACGCGGAGACGTATCGCAGCATTGTGGCAGATCTCAGAGTGCGCCACACGCTGGTCGTCGCCGAGCTTCTCTGCGACGAAACACAGTGCACAGACTTGCTGAAGACCATCGAAACGTATCTAGATGAATACGCCGCCTTCTGCTACAGCGTGCACGTGCTCGGGGAGGTCACACCCAGAGCCATGGACACTATCAGCTCCTTGGGCGAACGGATAAATGCACGGGTTGTCGCCGCCCGACTCCGAGAGATGGAGGTCAGCGCCGAAGCTATGGACGCCACGGAGTTGATCGTCACCGACCGCCGGTTTCAACAGGCAGCACCCTTGATGGCCCCAACACGCGAGCGTGTTCAACAACGCCTGGCGCCTATGCTACACAGAGAGGTGGTGCCCGTCATCACCGGGTTCATCGGCGCGACCGAAGACGGCGTGACGACGACGTTAGGCCGCGGCGGCAGCGATTACAGCGCTGCCATCTTGGGAGCCGCATTGGACGCCACGGAGGTCTGGACTTGGACAGACGTTGACGGTGTCCTGACCGCAGATCCCCGGATCGTGGCCGAGGCGCGCATCATCCCAGAGCTCTCATACAGCGAGGTGGGTGAGCTCGCGTACTTCGGCGCCAAGGTCCTACACCCTAAGACCATCCGCCCCGTGGTGGAGAGTGGGATTCCGCTGTGGGTCAAGAACACATTCAACCCGTCGTGTCCCGGCACGCGAATTGTCGCAGAACCCACCGCCACCCCCGGCACCGTGAAGGCCGTGACGGCGATCAAGGGCCTGAGTATGGTTACCGTCGAGGGACGGGGCATGATGGGGGTGCCTGGCATTGCGGCCAGGACCTTCGCAGCGGTTGCGAGCCGAGGCGCGAACGTGCTGATGATCTCACAGGCATCATCCGAGCAGTCCATCTGCTTTGTGATTCCTACGGAGGACGTTCCTCCGGTCATCCGAGCGCTGGAGGATGAACTGGCCCTAGAGCTAAGCCGTCGAGACATCGACCGTGTCTGGTCGATGGATAGCGTGGTGATCGTATCTGCGGTGGGCGCCGGTATGCGGGGCACACCAGGTGTAGCAGCGCGCCTCTTCAATGCTTTAGCGGATCGCCAGATCAACGTGATCGCGATCGCCCAAGGGTCATCCGAGTGCAGTATCTCGCTGGTGGTCGATGCAGAACAGGCAACGCAGGCCGTCCAACAGATCCACGACGAGGTGATCAACCATGTCTAGTCTCGACGATCGTACGCAACGCAGGATCCCTGTTGCGATTTTAGGAGCGACCGGGACGGTGGGCCAGCGCTTTGTGCAGCTTCTGGCGGACCATCCGTGGTTCGAGATCACGGCTTTGGCAGCATCCGAACGCAGCGCCGGGAAGAGATACGGAGACGCATGCCAATGGGTGATTCCGGGCGATCCTCCCGCCCGTCTTGCAGATCTAGTGGTCCAACGGCTCGAGCCAAACCTCCCAGCCCGCCTCGTCTTCTCAGCCGTACCGTCGGGAATCGCCCGGGAAGTGGAACCACGCTTTGCTGCGGCAGGCTATCTCGTCTGCTCGAACGCCTCCGCCTACCGTACTACCGACGACGTACCCCTGGTGATACCGGAGATCAACGCTGATCACCTGAATCTACTCTATCGCCAGCGTGCGGAGCGGGGCTGGTCGGGGGTCATCGTGACGAGCCCAAACTGCACCATCACCGGAGTAGCCGTCGCTCTCAAGCCTCTCGACGCGGCCTTCGGCGCCCGTAAGCTCTTTATGACTTCGATGCAAGCCATCTCGGGCGCAGGCTATCCGGGCATCGCCGCCGCGGACATACTGGGCAACGTGATGCCTTACATACCCGGCGAGGAGGAGAAGTTCCAACAGGAGTTGGCAAAGCTCCTGGGGGCGGTACAGGACACCCGACTGGCACCGGCAGCACTGGTCGTCAGCGCTCACGCCAACCGCGTGCCGGTGCTCGATGGACACACGGTTGCGCTGTCGGTTGGCTTCGCGCGTTCACCAACGCCAGAGCAGGCTATCGAGGTGCTGCAGGACTATAGGCCACCGGCGATCTGCAAGGAGCTGCCCAGCGCTCCAGAGCGCTTGATTCACGTGCGGCGGGAACCAAATCGTCCCCAGCCACGACGCGATCGAGACGCGGCGGAAGGGATGGCCATCAGCGTAGGACGCATCCGTCCCTGTCCCCTATTGGATTTGCGCTTCATCACCGTCACCCATAATACACTTCGGGGCGCCGCCAGCGGCGCCATCTTGAACGCGGAGCTGCTGGTCGCACAGGGCTACGTGCCGGATTAGAACGGGCTGGAAAACAGAGGCTCAGTATGGAAAATCACGGTATGACGTCGGTCTCGACGTTCCTCGGTGACAGCGTGGTCTATCGAAACTTGAATCCGATGGACGATCGCTTGCCGACCTTTGCGGAGATAGCCAGCGACCTGGGGATCGATGGAACGCCCATTCCCCGGAAGAGCGAGCCGGATTACGCGCGCGTGATGGCCGCCTTGCTCCGCCACGCGGCGGCGTTGTCGACAGGGCGGGCGAGCATCAGGCGTTTGATCTACGTCGGTGACACCCAGATGAACGACGGCACCGCCTTCGTCAACCTCTGTGAGGCCGGCGGCTGGCCGGGTTGGGCCTTCATCGGATCAGAGGATCAGGGGCCAGCGAACGTCAAGCTGGTAACCCAAAAAGGCCGGACGCTCTACCTGGCAAACCGCTGGTCTATGCTAAGGGATTTTGAGGAGCACTGCAAAGAGATAGGCTTCGCCATAGACGAGGAGGCTGCCGTCATCGTCGATCTCGACAAGACCGCCCTCGGGGCGCGCGGGCGCAACGACCACGTGATTAACCGCGCGCGCGTGGAAGCCGTCCGCCAAACCGTCGAGGCTCTACTGGGAAATGCCTACGACGCGAAGGGTTTCGAGGCGAGTTATCACCTACTCAATCAGACGGAGTTCCATCCGTTTACGACGGACAATCAGGACTATCTGGCCTACCTCTGTCTGATCCTGGGCAGCGATGCCTTCGCTCTACCCGCTTTGGTCGAGGATATCCGATCGGGGCACCTCCAGAGTTTCTCTCAGTTCCTCGAGGAGGTTGAGACCCGCTCAAGCGACCTACCTGAACGCCTGCACCATCTCCACCAGGATATCTACCGGCGCGTGAAAGCGGGCGATCCGACGCCATTCAAGGGGTTCCGGTATAATGAGTACCGTGAGACCGTTAAGCGCATGGGCCACCTGCCGCCCGATGCCCGTGTCTCGACGCTGTTGGCTCATGAGATCGTCATCACTTACGAAGTGTGCGAGCTTGCGTTGGCGTGGCGCGAACGAGGCACTGTGCTCTTTGGTCTCTCGGATAAGCCGGATGAAGCCTCGATCCCGACTGAGACGTTGGCAGAGCAGGGTTACCAAGCCATACACCGGACCCCAACGCACATCGTCGGCGAGGGGGCCCTGGCCCTGGACGAGGCATCGGCTCGCTAAGGCGCCGAGTCGGCGATACTACGAACGTTATCGTGAACGTATTCTGCGGAGCACTTAGCCGTGGTTAGAGAAAGAATGAGAGAGGTCCTGGTCTAAATGTTGATTGGTCACGTCGCCATCTCAATCCTGGAACACCGATTGCTTGACGTCGAGCTTGCGCCTACGCTGATGGGTGGGCTCTTCCCCGATGTGCTCGACAAGACCCTGTGTCACGTCCTCCGCGTGACGCCAAGCGGGCGGATGTGGGGTCACACGGCCTTAAGCCTCGTTGCATCGACAGGCCTGGTGCTGGCCTTCGTCGGACGCCGGAAAGCTCGCGCATGGGCTCTTGGATATGTCGGACACCTTGTGGCGGATGCCGATGACGGCACACCACTCTGGTATCCGTTTGCGACCTATGAGTTCACGCCTTCTCCTAGCGTTAAGGAGATCCTGCAGCGGTTTCTCAACGACCGCCGGCGACTCGCCTTCGAGCTGGGGCTGCTGATCGTGGCGCTGCTTCTGTTATAGGGCAGAAGGGAGATCACCACGTGCTATTCGGTCACCTCGCTGTCTCCGCATGGGAGCATCGCTATCTCAAGGCAGAGTTCGTTCCTGTCATGGCAGCAGCCGTGCTGCCAGATGCCGTGGACAAAGTCGCGCACTATGTGCTCAACGAAACAACAACTGGTCGACTTTGGGAGCACACACTCATCGGGGCCGCCGCCTCCAGTCTTCTCGTTTTGCTCCTCTTTGGGCAACGAAACGCCGCGAGCTGGGCGCTGGGCTATCTATCGCACCTCATCTGCGACATGGGTAGTGTGGTGCCATGGCTCTATCCCCTGGTGAGCTACGAGTTTCCACCCGCTGAGGATTTCGTCACGACACTTTGGATGGGAATTGCACAGCCACGCATCATCCTCGAGATCTTATTGTCTGTCTGGGCCTCGTTTGCTCTAAGACACCGCCTAGAGCCTGCTATGCTAGCGATTCGATCGAGGGTGCAGAAAAGCTGGCGTAGAGTTGATAGCGAGTCCGTGCATTCTTGAGCAGGACGTGGAGACGTCAACAGGAGACACTGACCGCGGTCATATGAGGGGGGAAGCTATGCACTACAGCAGCTGGCTTGAATGCATTCGCGGGTGTGGCCGTCACTATTCTATCTTCGACGTAGTCTATCGCTGCGAAACGTGCGGCGGCCTGCTGGATGTTGAGCACGACATCGAGGCCCTACGGACACGCAGTGCAGAGGAATGGCGCGAGCTGTTCGACCGCCGGATACATACAACTGAGTGGCCCTACGGCAGCGGTGTCTGGGGCAAGAAAGAGTGGGTGTGTCCGGAGGTCGATAATGAGAACGTCGTCTCCATGTACGAGGGACACACGAACTGCTTCTGGGCCGAGCGCCTCGGCAAGGAGATCGGCGTCGAGGATCTATGGGTCAAGCTCTGCGGCAACAGCCACACAGGCTCCTTCAAGGACCTTGGCATGACCGTCCTGGTCTCCGTGGTCAGACAGATGATCGCGGATGGCCAGCCGATCCGTGCCGTCGCCTGCGCCTCGACGGGCGACACGTCGGCCGCGCTAGCTGCCTACGCCGCGGCTGCATCCATCCCGGCCGTGGTACTGCTGCCCAAAGGTAAGGTCTCGACGGCACAGCTCATCCAGCCTATCGCGAACGGCGCGCTCGTGCTGGCATTGGACACCGATTTCGATGGTTGCATGCAGATCGTCAAAGAGATCACCCGGGACAAGTCAATCTACCTCGCAAACTCAATGAACGCTCTGCGGATGGAGGGACAAAAGACCGTCGCTCTCGAAATCGTCCAGCAGTTTGATTGGGAGGTGCCAGACTGGATCGTGATTCCGGTGGGTAACCTGGGAAATGTGAGCGCGCTCGGCAAGGGTTTTCTGATGATGAAGGAGCTGGGCGTCATCGACAGGCTCCCACGGATCGCATGTGCCCAATCCGCGCGCGCCAACCCCCTCTATCTAAGCTACAAGACCGGCTTCCGGGAATACAAACCCGTGCAAGCCGAGAAGACACTGGCCAGCGCTATCCAGATTGGCGACCCCGTCAGCTATGAGCGCGCCGTCAAGACTCTCTCGGCCTTCAACGGCGTCGTGGAGCAGGCAGCCGAGGACGAGCTGGCCAACGCCGCGGCCCGCGCTGACCGAACGGGTATGTACGCGTGCCCCCACACCGGGGTCGCTTTAGCGGTGCTCTTCAAGCTGGTGGCGCGAAACGAGATCAAGCCTGATGATCGTGTGGTGGTGATCTCCACCGCGCACGGGCTCAAGTTCACCGACTTCAAGGTCGGCTATCACGAGGCCGCCCTCGATGATGTCGTCACCCGGCACAGAAATCCGCCGGTGGAATTGCCGGCGGATTATGATGCGGTTCAGCAAGCGATCGACCACGCGATCAGGTGAAGGGACGAGCGCCTGGACCTGATGGGATCAGATGACGTCCAATTCTCGGCCGATTTTCTCAAAGGCTTTGAGCCCATAGTCGAGGTCGTCATCCGAGAGAGCGGCGGAGACCATCACGCGAATCCTGGCTTCGCCTTTAGGGACCGTCGGGAATCCCAGCGCCATTGCGAAGACACCCTCTTCGAAGAGCCGACGGCTGAACGTCTTGGCCAACTTCACGTCGCCTAACATCACCGGCGTAATGGGTGTGACACTGTGACCCACATCGAAACCCATCTTTTTCATCGCCGTCTTAAACGTCTCGGTGTTTTCCCACAGACGATCCACCAAGTCGCTGGATTCCGAGAGCACTTTGACGGCGGCCAGGCAAGCCGCTGTGTCCGCCGCCGTGACGGCATTGGAAAAGAGGAAGGGTCGAGCTTTCTGCCTCAGATAGTCGACGATGACCTTCTTCCCTGCCACAACACCCCCGACGACGCCAAAGGCCTTGGAGAAGGTGCCAATCTCCACGTCGAACTTCCCGTGAAGCCCAAAATGGTCGACAATGCCGCGCCCCCCTTCGCCAAGGACCCCTTCTCCATGTGCATCGTCGACCATGGTCATGAGCCCATAGCGCTCGGCGACTTCATAGATCCCGTCGAGCGGCGCGATGTCCCCGTCCATTGAGAACACGCCATCGGTCACGATCAAGCCACGGCGGTAATCGGGCAGAGACTCCTTGACCTTCGCCTCCAGATCCGCGACGTCCGTGTGTTCGTAGACGACGATCTTCGCCCGGCTGAGCCGGGCGCCATCGATAATGCTGGCATGGTTCAGCCGATCGGAGAAGATGACGTCGTCCCGACCCACCAGAGGCGGAATGGCAGCCTGGTTGGCCACAAAGCCGGCCTGCACGTAGAGCGCGTCCTCCACCCGCTTGAACGCGGCCACCGCCTTCTCAAGCTCAACGTGAAGGCTCAACGTCCCCGCAATTGATCGAACGGCGGTTGGGCCAACCCCGTAAGCGTCGATAGCCTCACGAGCAGCTTTCTTGAGGCGGTCATCGTTCGCCAGCCCTAGGTAGTTATTGGTGCAGAGATTCAGCACCCGCTGCCCGTCGACCTCCATCCACGCGCCGGGTGGCGAATCAATCACCCGCAGATCGATGAACAGCCCGCTTTCCTTCAGCTCCGCCAATTCTTCCTCGATCCAGACAAGTTTCTGCTCAGTCATAGGACCTCCTCTGTCTTCATCTCAATCACAGTATAGCATCGCCAGAGCAACCCAACAAAGGCGAAGTAGCCTCTGCATCACGACACATGTCAGGTCGACGGTTGGAGGCCCTTTTTACGCTGCTGACCCTTCGTGGTATACTATCGAACAAATTGATGGACACCCGTGGACAGGCGGGCAGTCCCAAACTCAAGCCGACCCCACTAGGAGGTATCGCAGATGAAGCACTTCCTCACGCTGGCCGATCTCGATCCAGCAACTATGCGAGAAATTCTGGATCTGGCCGCACAGATCAAAAAGGCGTGGCGCGCTGGTGAAGAGACACCCTATTTGAAGGGCAAGGTGCTGGGCATGATCTTCCAAAAACCCAGCCTCCGAACTCGCGTTTCATTCGATGTCGCGATGCTGCAACTCGGTGGAAACGGCCTCTATCTATCCCCTAATGAGATACAACTCGGCAAACGGGAAAGCACAGCCGACGTCGCCCGCGTGATCTCGAGATACGTCGACGTTGTCATGGCTCGCGTCTTTGGTCACTACGACATCGTGGAGTTAGCCAAGTACGCCACCGTGCCCGTGATCAACGGATTGTCAGACTACGCCCATCCCTGCCAGGGAATGGCGGATTTCCTCACGATTCTGGAGTACAAAGGGGCTTTCGAAGGGCGCAAGCTCGCCTACCTGGGAGACGGCAATAACGTTGCCACCTCCCTGCTCTTCGGGGCCGCACTCCTCGGAATGGACTTCACCATCGCGACGCCCAGAGGCTATGAGCTGCATCCCGCAACCTGGAGCGTCGGCCAGAGACTCGCAGCGGAGACAGGCGCCAAGCTAGTGTCGACCTATGATCCCGTCGACGCCGCGACCGGTGCTGATGTCATCTACACGGATACCTGGACCTCGATGGGACTGGAAGAGGAAGCAGCAAAACGGCGGCAGGTCTTTCCTCCCTATCGCGTCGACGCTGATAAGCTGAGCTATGCCAAGGAAGATGCGATGGTCATGCACTGCCTGCCGGCGCATCGGGGAGAGGAGATCACCGATGCAGTGGCTGATGGACCTCACTCCGCGCTCTTTGATCAAGCCGAGAACCGGCTCCACGCCCAAAAAGCTATCCTCGTGTGGCTCTTGGATGCAACATAAGCCAGCTGTATCGACAGCTGAGGTGACCTATGCCCGGAAATCGTCTGCGATTTGAGGAAGCAGTCCAGAAGGCCAATGATTTCGTCTGGGCCGAGCGATGGGACGAAGCCGTCGAAGCTTACCATCGGGCCCTGGAGGAGTTTCCGGACGACGACTCAGCGCTGATGGGTTATGCCTGGGCGCTGTTGAACAGTCACCGTAATGACGAGGCGCTCAGCGCGTACGTACGCCTTACAGAGCTGACCCCTGCCGATCCGGGCCCGTACGAACGCATTGCAGAGATCCTCAAGGGCAAAGGGGAGCGGCGACGTGCTGCAGATACTTATCTGGAGGCCGCGAAGCGATACGCTAGACAAGGCCTAACCGCCAAACACACAGCGGCGCTTGAAGCTGCTGTGAGCCTGCAACCCCGGAGGCCCAAAGCGTGGTCGGAGCTTCTGGGCCTCTACAAGGACGAGCATCGGCCGCAACGACTGGCCCTTGCCACACTCTGGCTGGCCCATCTATACCAGGATGACAACCGCGAAAAGGCCATCGCGCTCTGCCGGGAGATGCAACCCCTTGCTCCCCAGGACCCCCGGATAGGGCAGGTGCTCATTCTCCTCCAGAGCAACCGGGCCATACCCCAACCACCTCCGATCGGATCGGAGGCTGAACTGACGCTGGAGACAGACATCGACATTGAGGCATTGGAGTCCGCGGGTGAAGACGTCGGCACACCCGTGGAGATCGCACGCCAGAGAGCGCTGACAGAGCTAGCGGAGTCTATCTTCTCTGAAGTCAGTGACACCGCTCAAATGGAGATCGACCTGCTCATCGGCAAAGCCGTCGATGCGCAGACGCGGGGAGACGTCGACACCGCGCTCCGGCACTATGAGAGCCTGATCGAAGCCGGTGTATCGATGCCTTCGATCCACTTCAACTTGGGGCTTCTGTACAAGGAGCAGATGCGCTTCGATGAAGCCATCGCCGAGTTTGAGGCTTCGTTGGGCGATGCGGAATACGTACTGGGCAGTCACTTCTCGCTGGGTGAATGCTATCAGGCGCAGGGGGAGTTTCAGGAAGCGCTGAAGCATTTCCTGGAAGCCGTCAAGATCGTAGACGTGGCTACTATCGAGCGAGAACACATGGATGATCTAATCCGCGTTTACGAAGGGCTCACCCAGAGCCTGGTCAACACTGGAGAGCCGCAACGTGCGGAGCAGGTGAGTCAGATGCTGGTCGACTTCCTGGGACAGCGTGGGTGGGAGGATGGAGCGATCGAGGCTCGCAAAAGGCTGGATAGTCTAGCCCGGTTGGGCACGGTGCTCAGCCTGGCAGAGCTCATTGCGCTCCCGGGATCGGAAGAAATACTGAGGTCGATCGCCTTGGCGCAGGAGTATCAGCGACGGGGGAGGATCTACTCCGCCTTGGAGGAACTGTACCACGCTCTTAGCGGCACACCCGACTACCTCCCGCTCCATCACCTCCTCGGGGTGATGTTGAGAGAGAGCGGTCATCTTGAGGAGGCGATCCAGAAATTCCGTGTCGTCGCCCAGACCTATGAGATAAGGGGACAGATCCCACAAGCACTCACGAGCTACCAGCTGATCCTGGAGATCTCACCTTTGGATATCCCAGTACACCGGCGTGTCGTAGATCTGCTGGTTCAGCACGGCCGCATCGACGATGCGCTGATGCAGTATCTCCAGACAGCAGATGCCTATTACCAGCTAGCGCAACCCGAGCGTGCGCGCGAAGTCTATACCGAAGCCCTAAGACTGGCGCCGCGTGGATCAACTGAGAAGCGGTGGGAGGTTCGCATCTTACATCGAATGGCGGATCTTGACGTACAACGGCTCGACTGGCCCGCCGCGATCAAGGACAACGAAGAGATCCTGCGCATTGCACCGGATGATGAGCGCGCTCACCTAGCGCTGTTCCGCCTCTACCCGCGCACAGGGCGCCCTCACCTGGGCATGGAAGCGCTCGATCGGCTCATCAAACGCTATCTGATGAATCGTAAGGTTTCCAAAGCCGTCGCAATTCTTGAGGATCTCGTTGAAGGCCAGCCGGAGAGCATTCCGTTGCGCGCCAGAATCTCGCAACTCTATCTCAATATGGGGAAGAAAGTGGAGGCGATGTCGCATCTGGACATCTTGGGGGACCTTCAGCTGGAAGCCGGTCAGAAAGAGGCCGCCCTCAAGACGTTGGAGGCCATCCTGGCGCTGAATCCGCCCAACCGCGATGCCTATGCCGAGCTCTATCGGGAGATGGCCCAACGTGACCCGCCGGTCCGCCCGATCCCATCGACAGGATGAACACCTTGATGGACGGATCGCGTGGGCCCTGGACGACTTCTGCACGCCGATATATCGATAGATACCGTTAGAATCGCGCGGCTCCTGAATGAGGCCGCAGCACCGAAACTACCCTATGTGGAATCTGGATTGGCTGCTTCAGAGGATATCCTGGACCGACATCCTGGATATCTTTATGGTTGCATTCCTGTTCTTCTGGATCTTCTACGCCATCCGAGGAACCCGAGCCGTGCCACTCGTCAGGGGCATCACGGCGTTGCTGGTCTCCCTAGCCCTTCTGACGCGGCTCATTGAGCTGCGCGCTTTCTCTTGGATCATTGAGCAGCTACTGCCGGCCCTGCTCCTCGGCATCCCGGTGCTCTTTCAGCCTGAGCTCCGTCGAGCGCTGGAGCAGCTGGGCCGGGGTCGCGTGCTCATCCTCTCACAAAAGGAGACGGAGCGAGTTATCAGCACGATCGAGCACGTCGTTGAGGCTACAGAATATATGGCCGAGCGTCAGATCGGTGCATTGATCGTCTTTGAGCGTCACACAGGGCTTCAGGAGTACGTCGAGACGGGCGTTATGATAGATGCAGAAGTCACGGCAGAGCTGCTGATGACGATCTTCGATCATCACACGATCCTTCACGACGGGGCGGTCATCATTCGCGAAGGGCGACTCATTGCGGCAGCTTGTGTCATGCCCCTCACGGCGGCTTTTCTCGCCGATCGTGAGCTGGGACTCCGCCACCGAGCAGCGATTGGCGTGACCGAGGACGCCGATGCCGTGGCAGTAGTGGTCTCTGAGGAGCGCGGGACTATCTCGCTGACGCACAGCGGCAGGATCATCCGGGATATCGATACCAAGCGCTTGGAGTCGATCTTGCGCGCTTTCCTGATCCCGAGGCAACGCAGCGGCGACCGTCCGCTGTCTTGGCTGCGGCGTGCGTCTTAGCCGCGGGTCTATGGATCGAGAGGAACAACTGTGAGCGACTGGGTACGTCAGAACCTGAGCCTATTTCTGCTGTCGCTGCTATTGGCGTTTTTCTTCTGGGCGGTTGCCACGGAGTCGGAGGATCCCACGCAGATCAACGCGCTCAATACGCCGATCACTGTGGAGGTCCTAGGCTTGCCGGACGGCATGATCGCAACCGGGGTTCAAAACGCCCGCGTTCAGGTCGAGATTCGCGCGCCAGAATCGGTGTGGAACCGGATCAGGGCTGAAGGCGCTGATGCGGTGGAGGCCTATATCGACCTCACCGGTGTGACGACCGGTACGGTAGAGGCACCGGTGCGCGTGGAGGTGGGTCCGCAGCCGTCAGAGGTCACCCGAAAGTCACCTGAGACCATCGAACTGACGGTGGAGCAGATCGCAGAGAAGGAAGTGCCGGTGAACGTGCGAGTCCAGGGCTCCCCTGCTGTCGGCTTCAGCGCCGAAACTCACGAAGTGGCCCCTCAATCCATACGTGTCCGCGGCCCAGAATCGCAGGTCGTCAAAGTCGCACGAGCCGATATCAGTGTCTCTATCGAGGGACGTCAGAACGACTTGCGTGGTGACTACGAGCCGATACCTGTGACTGAGGATGGAGACACGGTCGCGCGTGTTGACGTCACGCCGGAATCCGTGACGGTGAATATACCGATTGTGCAGCTGGGATTCTACCGGGATATTCCAGTCCTCACCGGACCACTGCTGGTCCAGCCCGCCCCAGGATATCGCATCTCGGACATCGAGTATTTTCCCCAGGTCGTCAAGGTTGTGGGCCGAACGGACCTCGTGCAGTCCGTGCAGTTCCTTCAGACAGAGCCCATCACCCTGGAGGGCATCACACAGACCGTGACGACACAGGTCGATCTGCAGACGCCGCCGGGTGTCTCGCTGCTTCAGCCTGCGAGTCCTGTGGTCACCGTGACGTTGAGCGTCGAGGTCATCCGCAGTGGACTGACCCTGGAGATCACTCCGACGATTCGCGGCTTGGCGCCCGGCCTCACCGCCGACGTGGGCCCAGACGTGGTGGTTGTGATCCTGAGCGGTCCTTTTGCCGTGATGGATGAAGTGGCGCCCGAGGATATTGACGTCATCCTCGACCTATCAGGTTACCGTCCAGGCGAGTACACAATCGTGCCCGAAGTCACCGTCCCCCCCCAGATCGACTTCAAGCTCACGCCCGAGGAGGTGCCCGTCCAGATTACGGAAGTGGAGGAAGAGGAGGAACCCACCAGGCTCCAGTAAACGCCCTCACCGGGAAGAAACAGCGGCGAAGGCGAGCCATGGGCACGCCGTACCGTGTTGCTGCGGCGTCAAATAGCCAAGTCGCACTTAGAGAGAAGGGGCTACTTACCCGCTACCCGAAGCCCTTGTTTCATCGCGTTGAGCGACAGCAGCGCGCATTTCACCCGCCCCATACTCAGGCGCACACCCCCCATCATTTCCTGGATGTCGGCGAGGCCCATGGCCTCGATTTCCTGTGGCTCCTTGCCCACCAATGCGTCGGTCAACATAGAGGCGGCTGCCATACTAACGACACACCCTTGGCCTTCGAACATCACCTCAGCGATACGCCCATCCCTATCCAGGCGCGCTGTCACGTGAATCATGTCGCCGCAGGTCGGGTTGTCCATCTCGACATCAATATCCGGATCCTCCAGCACACCATAGTTGGAGGGGTTGTGGTAGTGATCAAGAAGCTTCTCGCGATAAAGGTCATGACTCATTGCAGTCTCCTGACAGTCCGAGCTTTTCGATATGCTCGCATGATAGCATACACTAGGGGCGACCGAGCAGGCGAACCACGCGCTGCAACGCCTCTACGAGCGCGTCCACATCTTCTTCGTCGTTGTAGATGTAGAAACTAGCTCGGGCACTCGCGGGGATACAGAACCGGTCATGGAGCGGCTGCGCACAATGGTGTCCGGCGCGGACACAGATCCCCTCCTCATCAAGAATGGCCGAGATGTCGTGAGGATGAGCCGCAGCCAGTGAGAATGAGAGGAGTGCGCCGCGCTCGGTAGGGCCGGGCCCCATCACCTCTAGCCCGGGCACCTCTTGCAGGCGCGCCATCGCATAGGTTACTAGGCGCTGCTCGTGCTGATTGATCGCCTCCATGCCGATGTCGCTGAGGAAGTCAATGGCGGCCCCGAGACCAACGACCTCCGCAATAGCCGGGGTGCCTGCCTCAAACTTATAGGGCAACTCGTTCCACTTTGATTCGTGACGCTTTACGGTAAGGATCATGTCGCCACCGAACATAAAGGGAGGCATCTCCTCGAGCAGTTCACGCCGGCCCCAGAGAATGCCAACACCCGGTCCACACAGCTTATGCCCGGAAAACGCCATGAAATCGGCGCCTAGCGCCTGAACATCAATAGGACGATGGGGAACAGCCTGAGCCCCATCCATCACGACGACGGCACCGGCCTCGTGGGCCATCTCGGCCACCTGTGTCACAGGAGGCAGCGTGCCCAATACGTTCGACATCACAGAGCAAGCCACCAGTTTGGTTCGCCCGTCCTCCAAGAGCGGTGGAAGCGCGGACATATCCAGCAGTCCTTGATCGGTCACCGGAAGGTAGGCAAGCTCGGCGCCCTTTCGCTTGGCCAGTTGCTGCCAGGGCACCAAGTTAGCGTGATGCTCTAGCTCCGTGATCACGATCCTGTCACCTTCCTGGATGTGCGTCTCACCCCACGTATACGCAATGAGGTTGATACCCTCCGTGGCGTTGCGCACGTTGATGATCTCGGCGACATCGGGAGCGTTGATGAAACGGGCGACCTTGATTCTGGCGGACTCATATATCTCGGTCGCCTCCTCGGCCAAGGTGTAGAGCCCCCGGTGGACGTTCGCATAGCTATGGGTCCACACGCGGACCATCGCATCGATCACCGCCCGGGGCTTCTGAGCACTGGCTGCGCTGTCGAGAAAGATCAACCGCTTGCCGTTAACTTTGCGTTGAAAAATCGGGAATTCCGCGCGAATCGCGGGCACATCCAGTGGCATACTACCCTCCGCATCTATGTTGGCTGTTTAGCTTTAAAGTATACCACAAAAAAGAAGAAGACCATCAACGTTACTGATCACGCTCCCTCACCGTCCAATGTCAAGCGGAGGTGATCTTTGATTCTCTGACGGAAGCACTATAATTACAAGTGCACAAGCCAAGGCTGCGGCCGATAACAGCAAGCTCTATCGGAAATGTGAATCAGAGGCAGGGAAATGCCAGAGAACTCAGCGGCGCGAGCGCAACAACTTCGGCTCTTCGCGATGGAGGATGTCAGCCTGCAAAAAGCTGCTCCCTCCAAGCCAGACCTGACGGCAGAAACGCCTCTTAGGGAAGCGACGGGCGCGTTCGTGAGGTATATGGAGGATCGGGGATTCACCGAGAACACACAACAGGCCTTCAAGTTTGATATGGAGCTCCTCGACGAGTACCTACCGCCGGGAACGACCATCGGCGAGATCAGCACCGTGACGTTGAACGCGTTCCTCCGGTGGATGGAGAACAACCGCGGTGTACCGTGCAGTCCCAAGACCTTGGAACGGCGAATCACAACGCTTAAGGTCTTCTTCGGCTGGCTGGCAGAGGAGGAGTTCCTGGAACGCGATGTAGCAGCCCCCCTCGTCCACCACGCGGTATCGCCACCGCTTCCCGACACCCTATCCGACGAGGAGATCGCAGCCCTCCTTGAGGTCACAGAGGCCCTGCGCGAGGGCGGTGAAAACGACAAGCCTGACGCACGACCACATCTGTTGCTCACGCTGGTGCTCAACACGGGGATCAAGAAAAGTGAGTGTGTCAATATCCATCTCAACCATCTGGACCTTGCCGACGCCGATCATCCAGCCGTGTGGATCCGTTACCGGAGTGCGCGGCGACGTCACAAAGAGCGACGCATTCCCCTGCCCCGCTACTGGCCCGAGATCCTGAATGAATATCTCACCCAATACCCCACGCGACAGAATCTCTTTCCCTGGACCGCACGGAATCTGGAGTACGTTCTAACCGCGGTCGCGGAGGAAGCAAACGTGTCTCACCTCTCGTTCGAGACTCTACGCTGGACGTGTGCCGTGCGCGATTACATCGAGGGCATGGATTCCGATGCGCTGCGCCGGAAGCTCGGATTGTCGGAAATCAGCTGGTATGAGGTCGAGAATCGTCTAGATCTGCTAGCCAGGCTGCGCACCGGCTACACACGCACGGAATGAACCTCCACATACTTCGCAACGCCCGGATCTACACCGGTATGGTCGGACACCCGTGGGCCCATACGGTGGCCATTCTGGACGGCAAGATTGTCGCCCTGGACCAGGCAGCCACCGCTTGGGGGGATTCTCAGAAGGCATCAGTGGAGGATCTGGCAGGCGCGCTCATCATCCCCGGCATCATCGACGCTCACATTCACCTGATGTGGTATGCACGCGGCCTCCAGGAGCTCGACCTGCGCGACAGGACACGCGAGGCGACGTTAGCTGAGGTCGCGGAAAAAGCGGCAACTTCCACTCCCGGCACGTGGATCACGGGACGCGGCTGGGATCAAAACATCTGGGATGACAGTCGTTTCCCTACGGCGCAAGAGCTGAATCTCATCGCACCGCGCCATCCCGTCGCCCTTAATGCAAAGAATGGGCATGCCCTCGTGGCGAACAGCCTCGCGATAGAGATCGCAGGCATCAATGCTCAGACACCGGATCCGCCCCACGGCTTGATCGCACGGGACGCGCACGGCAGCCCCACCGGGACGTTCTTTGAGGATGCGATCGACTTGATCGAGCAGGCCAGACCGGAGCCTGACTTTGACACGCTCGTGGATCTCTTCGATGAAGCACAGTCCAGGTTGCTGGCGCAAGGTATCACGGGCGTTCACGATGTGGATGGGAGCCCCGCCTTCGCCGCGATTCAGGCCCTGAAGGAGCAGGGGCGGCTACGCATCCGGATTGTGAAGTACGTTCGGCTGGAGGCGCTTGACGCGGCGTTGGAGGTCGGGCTGCGCAGCGGCCTGGGAGACGACTGGTTGCGCTTTGGGGGCTTGAAGCTCTTCGCTGATGGGGCGCTGGGGTCTCGGACTGCCGCCATGTTCCGACCGTATGAAGGGGAGCCCAACAATATCGGGCTGCTAACCCTCGAACCGGAGGAACTGCACGCTATCGCACGGCGCGCCGCGGCAGGGGGGCTAGCGATGGCCATCCACGCTATTGGCGACCGCAGCAATCGCCTGGTGTTGGACGTCCTCGAATCGGTCAAGCCACTGAACCCTTCTTTACGGCATCGGGTGGAGCACGTCCAACTGATAGCACCCGAGGACCAGAAGCGCCTGACCGAGGGCGGATTCGTCGCCTCCATGCAACCGATCCACGCGATTCACGACATGCACATGGCGGACCGCTACTGGGGCGAGCGCGCCGAGCACGCTTACGCTTGGCGCTCCCTTCAGGAAGCAGGAGCGAGGTTGGCTTTTGGCTCAGATGCGCCGATCGAGGTCTTCGACCCTTTCATCGGGCTCTACGCAGCAGTGACCCGCCGGCCTGAGAAGGACGGCAATGCCGCCGCCGAAGGTTGGTACCCGGAGCAGCGGCTCACACTGGGAGAGGCGCTCCGCGCCTACACGGCAGGAGCGGCCTATGCAGGGGGGATGGAGCAGCGTCTGGGGCTGTTGATGCCGGGATATCACGCCGATTTGATTGTCCTCGATCGGGATATCTTCAGGTTGCCGCCAGCCGCGCTACTGGAAACCCATCCAACGCGGGTCATGGTTGGAGGGAAATGGCAGGATCTCTCGTAACTGCCGCTCCCTGAGACACAGACGCCCCCGAAGACCAAGATAGCCTCCGGGGGCGCAGCATGTGTGCTTTATCAAGACTAGAGCAGTTGCTTGTGCTTTTCCTCAGCGTAGCGACGTAGATCCTTCAAATGATCACTGGACATCGCTTGATTAGGCTGTATCGCATCCCGTAGCGCGCGGCTCCAACGCTCGACGTTAGCAAGCTGTTCCTCCCACAGCGCTACGATCTCCTCGTAGTGCAGGATCAGCTGCTCTTCCATCTCCGCCAGCTTTTCCGTGCTCTTCTGATTGGCAAGATCCTGCCGTCGCCAACGATCCTCCTCCGCGACCGCGCGCTTCTGCCAGTCGCGAGCAAAGGAAGCCTGCCACTCCTCCCATTGGCGCAACAGACGCTCCTCCGTCAAGCGCTGCATCTCCGCAATCTCGTTCTGGCGCTTCTCCAAACGGTCCTCGAATGCCCCAAGACTGTCAAGGGCCTGTTTGTTCTGATTGTAGAGCAAAGCGTGTTTCTGTGTTTGCTCCACGAGTCGCTGCACTTCGCTTTCGACTTGCTCGGCCTGTTCCAGGTACTTCTTGACACGCTGCTCACGCTGAAAGTCAGCCACCCGAAGCTCCTCGATCTTGGGCTCGTAGGACTTCGCGATCTCAATCGCTTCGTCGACGCGAGTCGGCAGTTTGCGGATGCTGTCCTCCAGACGGGCCAGTCGTGCAGCCAGCTCATCACCGCGCTTGCGAAGAGGCGGCAACTCGCCCTCGAGCTCGGCGATACGGCGGGTGTCGGCGCGGCGTTGCTCCTCAAGATAGACGATCGATTGCAGCCGATCCTCGGTGCGTTTCGAGAGATCGGCCAGGGCGTTGGTAACGTTTTGGACCTGACCCTGCAGGCGTTGCTCCCCAGATGCCCGGGCCTCCAGTTGCTCCTCGTAGCGGAGCATCGGCCGGATTTTCTTGTCCAGATCCGCGATCATATCGTTCAACATCTCGATCTCAGCACGGCGGTTTTGGTCGGCCTCAAGCCGCTCACGACGGACTTGCGTCTTTAGCGCCTCAATCGAGCTGTTGAGATCCCTCTGCGTCGTCTCGATCATACCGGGGTAGTCGTCAGTGCGGCGAATATCAGTCCGCAGCGTAACCAGCTCCTGACGGAGACCCTCGATCTCCTTGGATTGAGCCTCGAGGTTCTGCAACTGCTGCTCAAGCCGTTCCTGGAGAGCAGCGATCTGGGCCTTGTCCCGTTTCCGCTCCTCATCCAGCCAACGGATCATCTGCTCTAGCTGTGTGATTTCCATACCTTCACGTACCTCCACGTGTCATCGATAGCGTCGCGACCGGAGAGTGGGGGATGACGATCGGGGTGGCTCAAACACTCAGGCGAGCCTCGCCCGCCGAGCTGCCAACCCCGTGTAGATACTATCTTTCATACCTTCAGACTCTCATTATACCTTGGGATCTAGCCTGGCAAATACGGCGTACATAAGTGCGGACACGCCCGCTCAGGCTTGCACAGCATCATTTCGCTTCCGGCTGCCACGTCCGAGCAGAGGCGCGAGCATGGCCACCTCCTCCGGTGTCAGTACCCTGAGGCGCCAGGCGAGAAGGGGGTAGACGAGCAGAACGACGCCTAATGCAGCGCCACGTCCCACAGCCAATGCGAGAGCCGCCGCCGCGCCCGTTAGTACGGCTATGGCCATAGGTTTGAGGAGAATATCCCGCCATCCCATCGAGCCTAACTGACGCCGCACATCTATCAGGAAAGGGATGAACAGAACCAGCTCAGAGAAGATGTGCAGGATCGCCGACGCACGATAGCCAAACCGAGGCATCAGCAGAAGATTCGCCAGGAGCGAAAAGGCAAAGCCGACGGCATACGCACGGGTCAGGTAGCGCTGCCGATCAACGGCAATGAGCACATATTGGGTGATGCTATTGATCCACCCGATGGGCATCGACCAAGCCATCAACCGGAGCGCCTCGACAGCGCCGGGTAGGTACTCCGCACCTCCAAGCACCAGAACCATCTCACGCCCGACGGTCGTCGCGATCAGCGCGGCAGGAAAGGCCACGAGCACCAGGATCTTAGTGCCCAATCGATAGAAGCGCTTCAGCGCATCGCGATTGTCCTGGGCATGTCGCGAGATGATTGGAAAGAGCGCCAGCGTGAACATCGAGGGGATGATCATTGCCGCGTCGAGAAACTTATAGCCAACGCTGTACAGTCCCAGCGCAACATTGCCCAATATGGACTCCATCAAGAAGACGTCAACTTTGAAAAAGAGGTTGGCCAACAGATGATTCAGCATCAGCGGCCAAGACTCGCGCACCATCTCACGACGGAGAGCGGGGTCCGAGGTAGTCTCGAGACGCCCAGCTTCTCCGGATCTGGCAAAGCCCCGGCGCAGCGGCGGGAAGAGATGCCATGCGAGAGCGCCTAGAATCGCCAGCGTGGCCAGGTTGACCATAATCGCCATCCCAGCCAGGCCCACAATGCCCCAACCGGCTACCAACGCCAGCGTCTGTAGCGTGACCTTCAAAAGGGTGGTCACGGTGGTGATAGCGGCAGGATACTCAGCCTTCTCGTATGCGTAGAAGAGGGCCGAGAAGCCCGTCGAGATGGAGGAGGGCACGGCGCCAACGTAGAGCAGAAGAAGTGCAATAACGGCTTGCCGCGAAGCGGGGGAGGCCAGGCTGGCTACCATCGACTGGCGCAGGCCGACGAAGCCCAATAACAACGGGACTACGATCACACTCAGCCCAAGGCGAATCAACGTGGTGTTGACGAAGTAGCGTCCCGCTTGCTGTCGACGGCGCGCCACTTCGCGTGTGAGATAGGTATTGAGCCCAAAGTTGGTAAGGACCTCGAACCAGAGAAAGACGTTGATCGCCCAATAGTAATCGCCGGCGTTGGCAGGGCCGAGGATCCGCAGCATAAGAGCCGCAAACGCAAACTCAATCGCCCGGTTGAAGAGATTGAGCGAGATCGGCGCCAAGCTGTTCTTGGCAAGACGTTGTACCGTCGTCTGCTCATCATGGTCGCGGTACAGCAGACGCCAGGCCCACACTACGCCAAGAAAAACCACGACCATCCCGCCCAGGAACGAGACAAAGATGCCAACTTTCACGCTGTTTGGCGTGTACTTGAAACGAACCAGCGCGCTCTCGTCCAGGCGAATGCCACGGAAGTTACCGGCGACGCGGGCGATGGCAACCTCTGCCTCCTCATCCTGGCCCGTCCCCAGCCGGCGCACAAAGGCCTTCCAGCCCGGCGCGAAGGCGTCGGTCAGAATCAGCCAAGACGGACCCTCCACCGTCGCTTCCACCGTGACCTCATTGCGCCCGTAGGCTGTGATGGACTGGGGTTGGGGAACACCGGAAACGGGCTCTGTGACACCAGTGCCATCACCGACGCCAGGCCCCGTCCACCCATCTGAAGGGGTCTCGACGATCGTGTAGTAGCGCGGATCGTAGGTAAGAAGCGCCTCCCTCACGGCCTCCGCGCTGCCTGCCTCCACCGTCGTCGCCTTGGGCAGCGTAAAGGCCCGAGGTGCGGCGCCGAGGTTCTCATAGACACGTATTGCCCCATCGCGGTAGACCTCTCGATACTTCGGCAGCGGGATCTCGACCTCGGTCACGACGTACTTCACGTTGAGCATGTCGACAAGTGGGCTATCCAGACTGGAGAGCTGCCGAAAGGGCGCGATCCGATTGTAGGGTAATTGACCCTGCGGCTCGATCCAACCCATGTACCGTGCGTATTGAGCTGAGAATAGGCTATCGTAGCCTCGGGCATCCTGCAGATCATAGAGCATGCCCACATTTGGGCTCAACGTGTTGCGGCCCTCGGGATCGAAGGTAGAGAGCCGCCAGACGCTTTCGTCCTGTTTGAGGAAGTCGACAACCGGTGGTTGGTAGTCCAGAAGGGCCGGGTCGACGGCCGGATTGAATCCCTTACCGAAAACAGCGAGGTCGGTCAAGAGCACCACCACCGCCAGAATCTGCCAGGCGGGAAGGTGTCCCAAGGGGGGCGGAAGCCAGATCGGACAGCGAGAAACGCGCAGCACGATACCGGCTGTCACCGCGAAGGCGGCAAATGCCAAAATCCACGGAACGAGATAGGAGTAGAAGGCGCGCGCATCAGGGAAGGCATAGGAGGCTTGCGCTAAGGCCCAGAAGAGCTTTGTCACGAGGGGTTCGATCCGGTCGAAGGTCAACCAACTGACGACGACGCCCACCGCGATCAGGAGCCCACTCCATATCGCAGCCCCCCCCACGATGCCGACCAGATCGGGCGCAGCATCAAAAAGTACGACCCGCACCAGTAAAGGCCGTTCATCCTTTGAGGCATTCTCGGGCGCCTGCAGCAAGCGCGCTCTCAGGCCGACCAACGTCTTGGTGCCCAGTGCGACGAGGGCTGACACAGCCACTGTCAGGGGAAAGACCCACCGGAAAGGTGAATGGGACTGGTTGAGGAAGGGCAACGCATAGACCAAGGCATAGACCGGCGTGCCGAAGATGCAGGCCAGAGAAAAGAGTGAGAGCGCCGCAAAGAAGGGCACGTACGGTTGGCCAAGCCACCGACGCATCCCGGCCCAGACCCGCCGAAATCCCCGACCGACGCCCCCCGATGCGCCTACCAGACGAGGGGGTCGCAACACCGCAATCAAGGCTAGGAGCAGCGGTAAGATACCGAGATAGGCGCCCCCTTCGACATAGTTCTTGATCCCCCAATCAAAGGATGAGATGGCCATGCCATGGGCGTTCTCTGTGGCTTGAAGGAGATGTCCGGTGAACACATCACGCAATGCCCTGTGCGTGGGATTGCCGAAGAAGTTGGGGACCAAGAATGTGATCAGGCGTCGCTTGGGATAGGCCCAACCCAGCACCTCGGTCAAGGTCACGGCGCCCTGGCGGAAACTGGACTCCGCGACCTCGTAGAACGGGATCAACTGGGCAGCTCCGAGCGCAAGGCCCAGCCCGATGATGAGCACCATCCCGAGGGCCGGGCTGAGAATTTCGGACTGCCACACCGTTCTCGGGTGGGTAACCATACGGTGGGCCAGACGCCAAGCGGCGAAGGCCACGATGACGATTAGGACAAAGTATGTGATCTCTGCATGGCCGGCCAGGATCTGCAGGCCGAGCGCGATGGCCCCTAAGAGTGCCCAGGGCAGCATCGCGCGCTCCTGCTTAAAGAAGCGGCGCCGGCTCACCGTACACTCGATCAAAGCTAAGAGCAGAGGTAACCATGATGCCCCGGCGATAATCATAGGGTGGACGACAGAGACCACCATGAAGCCACTGAACTGAAACGTGATGCCGGCCAGGAACGCGCCAATGCGTCCCGCATCAATGACGCGGCCCAACACGTACATCCATACACCCGCGATCCCCAGCTGCAGGACAACAAAAATCCCGAAGGCTCGCCAGGTCGGAATGAGGAAAAAGAGCCATGTGAGAGGGTAAAGGGCCGAGTGTTGGCCATTAGCCAAGAAAGGGTGACCGGTGAAGAGATAAGGGTCCCATAGTGGAAGCTCCCGCGAGCGCACCGCGTCCACCAGGAATTGCTTCCAGGCATAGTTCTCCAAGATCAGGTCCGCAAGCAGGGGATTCTGCACGGCATCGACGCCGAGCGTATCCGCAGCACTACGATAGGGCTCGAATAAGTAAAGAGCGTCGGCGGGCACCAGTGTCCTTGTACCAAGCGCGACAGGGGCAAAGAGTAAGAGGGGAAAGAGAAGCAACAGCCCCACGAGGATCAAATCACGTGATCGTCGTCGCATCGCCCGGTCCATCAGAGTGGTGAACCATACTTGGAAGCTTGTATCTGGCCACAGACCGCCATCCTAACACGCAACGGACAATCGGCAACAAGGGGGAGAACGCACCGGCTCAACACCAGATCAGGGGGACGAAAGGAAGAAAAAGAACGACGAGCCAGGGCGTGGTTTCCGCCCCGGCCAAGGTGGCTATTGAGCAATCAAGCTTCCAGGCGGTCCAGCACCTGACGGAGGCCAGCGGTACCCCCGGCCCCTGCATAGACCTGCGCCGGCACCAACTTGACGTCGAAGTCCAGGTGCGGGAGTTCCGTTCCATCGCTCCGTGCTCTGCGCTCCCAATCTCGATGGGGATAGAAGAAAGAGATCGCCTCCCGTAACCGCTGATCGAGGCGCTCCACAATGGACTTCGCCGTGGGTCCAGATGGCGTCACGACCACATACTGATATAGATCGAGTTGCCCGACGAAGGGAGTCATATCCGTCGATTCCGAGGCCGTGTTGTGAAGGATCAAGGCGATTGCGCGCAGGACGTCGTCGTGGGTCACGAATCCGTACGCATCGCTGAACGTGGCCATCCCCCTGACGGCAACACCAATCACGGCGAGCTCTGGATCCTGAGCTACACGGGCCAACTCTTCCTCGATTAGAAGAGAGGTCGGCAGACCGGTAACGGGGTGGAGCAGATTTTCGCGGCTGGTCCGGCGCAACGCGTTACGAACTCGAAAACGCAGCTCCTGAACGTCGAAGGGCTTGGTGATGTAGTCAACGGCCCCGAGCTCCAGCGCGGTCAAGCGGTCGGCACGTTCGCGACGCTCGGTGAGAAAGATCACTGGGGTATTCTCCGTGCGCGCCTGATCGCGCAGACGCGCACACACCTCATAGCCATCTATGTCAGGAAGGTGAATATCCAGGATCACAAGATCCGGCAGGAGCGTCGTCGCTAAGCTTACGGCATCGCGGCCCCACCCCACCTGAGAGACCTCATAGCCAAGCGCCGAAAAATACGCGGTGAGCATCTCCGCTGTGCTAAGCTCGTCCTCGACGATCAGAATGCGAAGCGTGCCTTCAGGATCGCCAACCGCATCCGTCTCTTGCACTGGCACATCCGAACTCGCCATGTTGCGTTGCCTTAAAGCTAGAACTCTACCGACATCCCGGACCGGCTCTCACCCAATAGGCTCTTTGTAGACCTGGAAGGTGCAGTTCTCATTGCCCATACCGATGCAGGAGATCTGATCGACACGGAAGGTGCGACCGCCACTGAGCCAGCGCAACGCTTCCTCGATGATACCCGCAGCGATGAAGCCGCCCGGTCGCTCGACAGTACGTCCCCAGCACATCGAGCACTGCTCGATGACATAATGATACTTGTCACCGCCTGGATCGCGCACGTAGGAGGTCTGATCGCTGAGAGAATCGAAGACCTTGGCCACAGCCGGAAGACCGGCTTTCACCTTAGCTTGCAGCGGTAACACCTTGAATGCGAGATCACTCGCGCCGACGAGCGCGCCGAAGTTAGCCAGACCCTGTGCAAAGAGCACCCGGCCCAACCGAAGCTGCAAGCCGCGACCGCCGCGAGGCCCATACATCTCCTCGAGCGCACGATTCAAGGCCGAGATATAGGCGAAATCGAACCCCTTCTCCATCGTGTCCGGTGGGGGATTGTTGATGAACCGGGACAAGCCGGCCATATTGAGGATCGCATTGAGGCCATTGCGCCCCATAATCTCCTCAAGAGCATCAAACAGGATCAGACCGAATCGATTCGGATAGAAGTATCCGCTTGGTTGGGGGGAATTCGCCACCATCAGCCTCCTTCACTCCCGGTCCAAAGGCAGTGCGTGTCTATAGTATCGTTGAGAACTCATCGGCAGCGCGCCGCATATCGAGGAAGAGCAAGCCAAGCTTGGCCTGATGCCGAGCCAGAACCGTGAGCACAGCCTCCTCACCCACGGCGCGGAGGATGACATAGCCTTTCTCTCCCCGGACATAGACCTCGTCCAACAGCCCACGGCCCAGCTCGCTAGCGATGCGCTCACCGAGCGAAAGCATGGCTGCGGACATCGCCGAAACTCTGTCCTCTTCCACGCCCTGAGGGAGGGAGGTCGCAATCGGCAACCCATCAACGCTGATAATAGCCGCTGCCTCAACATCGGGACTGCTCACTTGTAGCTCCCGCAACCGTTCGATCATCCGTTCGTTTCGAGATCGACTTGCCATCTTCTCCCTCCGGTAGACTGAGACTAGCGAAAAACGGTGTCTGACTCACGATCCCATCCGGGACCCTTCGGGACCTATTCAGAACAGCAGGCTCCTCCTGGTGGACATCATGGAGGCAGACTCAGTCTGACGGCCTAGGAACGGCGCTAAGTCCCTGTTGTTCTACCTATCTCGAGCAGCTCATGCCTAGAAGCTGATGTCTGGAAACTAGTGAGGCAAGAAACGAACAAAAAGCAATACAAACTCAACCAAAAGAGTACCATAGGACATCGCCAATGTCAAGATACGGTTAAAACACACCAACCTTAGGGCCTCCCGGTAGGGCGGCGCAGGGCTCAGGACAGCGTATCACGAATCAGAATTCTAAACACACGGAGGTGGCAAGCCCGCCGTAGATCACGGCTAGCCCTTTGCGCATCTGATCCTCCCAAGCGAAGCGTGGCGCTGCCTTGGCGGTGAACTGCAGCAGACAAAGTCGAAAGAAATACGTGGCGATCAGGGCACCCACATCCTCGGGCTCATACTCGGACTTGAAGATGCCCTGAGCCTGTCCCTCTCGCACAAGCTCTGCCAATGTAGAAGCCAAGATGTAGTGGGATCCACTGTGCTTTGCCGAATCCGGATGGGAAAGGGCATAGGCAAACATCCGCTGAAAGAGATGCGCATAGGGGCCAAGCTCGTCTCGGACGGTCGTCAGAAGCCGCCAGATGCGCTCGGGCGCAGGCTCGCCCTCACCGGGAGGGTGACGAAGCAGCGGCGCGATGCGGAGATACAGCAACTCCCCCAACAGCTTCTCTTTGCTGTCGAAGTAGTTGAAGAAAGTGCCCTTCGCGACATCCGCCGCCTGAGCTATCTCTTCAACAGTGGTCGCGTCGAATCCCTGAGTCCGGAAGAGCCGCTCCCCAACCCTTAAGAGGCGTCGGTGGGTGCGCTCTTTCCGGCGATCCCGGCGCGTCTGCGTTTCGGTTGACTGATCTTCCATTCAGTATCCCCCAGCCGCGATCAAGCATCGTACCAAGGCGCGGGATCTGGCACCGGCTCACCGCCAACACACGTCCACGCCCCAGCGAAACTGACCCCGGTCAACTATGACTGGAGTCAGTATACATCAAACCCATCACGCCACAAAGAGCACGAGCCACCTGCCGTGCCAGGGCTCCTTCTGCAGGCCTACAGATCCAAGACCCGGGTTCGGTACTGGAGCGCCTCGGCCAGGTGGTGCGGCTGAATCACATCGATGTCCTCCAGGTCGGCGATGGTGCGGCTCACCTTAAGGACGCGATGGTAGGCGCGCGCGCTCAGATGCATCTGGCGCATCGCCGAGCGGATCAACGCCTGGCCCTCCGGCGGCAAAATGCAATACTCGCGGATCTCCGCCGGTCCCATATCCGCGTTGCATGTAAGATCGGTTCCGGCGAACCGCCGATGCTGCCGCGTGCGCGCCGCCTCAACCCGCGCACGAATCGAGGCCGACGACTCCGCCGGTGTCGTGCGCGTGAGCTTGTCGTAGTCCACGCGGGGCACCTCGATGTTGATGTCGATCCGGTCGAGCAAGGGACCGGAGATGCGCTTGCGATAGCGCTGGATCATACCCAGCGAGCAGGTGCAGACACGTTCTGGATCACCGTAGTAGCCGCAGGGACATGGATTCAACGCACAAACAAGCATGAAATTCGCGGGGAATGTTAAGGCGCCCTGTGCACGGCTGATGGTCACGGTCTTGTCCTCAAGCGGCTGCCGCATCACCTCCAGCACCCGCCGATTGAACTCGGGCATCTCATCCAGGAAAAGGACGCCCCGATGGGCCAAACTGATCTCGCCGGGCCGTGGCCACTGGCCACCACCGACCAAGCCGGCGTTGCTAATGGTGTGATGCGGAGCGCGAAAGGGACGCTGCTGGATAAGAGGGGTGTCGGGGGGCAGCATGTCGGCGACGCTGTAGATCCGGGTGACCTCTAGCGCTTCCTCCAGCGTCAAGCTGGGCATAATACCCGGCATGGCCCGCGCCATGAGAGTTTTTCCCGCCCCAGGTGGACCAACAAGCAAGAGGTTGTGCGCGCCGGCCGCCGCTACCTCGAACGCCCGCTTGGCATGCTCCTGCCCCTGGATCTCGGAGAAATCAGTCGCCGGTGGGGGCAGCTGCTCACCAAGGTTCGTAGACGGATCGAGTGGATCGAGAGGAACCAGCCCCTGCAGGTGCGAAACCAGGGACGTCAACGAGTCCACAGGATAGACGGTGATGTTAGGGATAAGCGCGGCCTCCGGCGCATCTTGGGCCGGGACGTAGAGGACCTTAACCCCCTCACGGCGGGCCATGTCCGCGACGGACAGTGCGCCCCGCACGTGTCGCAGGCTTCCATCGAGAGAAAGCTCGCCCATCATCAGCGATCCGTCCAGCGCATCCGGTGGAAGCTGGCCACTGGCCATCAACACGCCGATGGCAATGGGAAGATCGTAGGCAGGGCCTTCCTTGCGCAAGTCCGCCGGTGCCAGGTTGATGGTGATCCGTTGGCTGAAGGGGAAGCTATAGCCGCTGTTGCGGATCGCCGCACGCATGCGCTCACTGCTCTCGCGCACTGCGGCATCGGGCAGGCCCACCAACGTCAAAGTCGCCATACCCGCACGCCGCACATCGACTTCGACGTCGATAGGTTCGGCCTCGAGCCCCAGAACGGCAGCGCTGTGGATTTTGGCTAACATCGCGCGCCACCCAAACACCCGTAGGCAGGTATTCCGTCATCCAGGCGACAGCAGGGAATCATTGACTTCCCTCCATACCGGCCGAAGACCGTGACAGTAGGTATCCGCAAGCCCGCTTGGCTGCAAGTGTACACCCACTTTGAAGCCCGGCAAAACTGAGCTGCAGGCGGCCCACTGTTGCCCAAATACCCCGTGGGATAGATGACATACGATCGAAGAAGGACGTGTTACCCCAACTCGGTGCGGAGATCGCGAGACTCTTGTTCCAACTCCTCAAAGTGGCGACGGATTCCCGTGTCGCCGCGGGTCAAGCGATGCCAGGCAAAGGCGGCCTCGGTGAGCCTCTGATGATAACGGCGCATAAGCCACCAGCGGCGCAAGTCCCCGCGCAACAGCAGCTCAAGCCGCGCGAGCCGTCGCTGCAATGTGGACGTAAGCACCTCGACCTCGCCAGCAGTGATCGCATCAGATTGCCTCAGCCGCCGACCATACGTGGAAATGCGGCCTTGCTCCACAAAGGAGGCCCCCAACGCGACCAGAAGCAAAACAAAGACGCCCGCCCAGTCGACAACGAGGGCAACGATCAGCGCGACAAAGCCCCGGTACGTCGCCAACGTAGCCAGGGCATTGTGTAGCGCGTGGGCGGCCACCGCCAGGCAGAAGCCCAGCACGATCACCGCGATTCGCAGAGGCTTGGACCTCGTCTCCAGCGAAAGCGCGATACCCAGCCCCGTGAATCCCGTGTACATGGCATGATTCAGGCCAAAGACACCGGCCCGCAAGAAAGCCAAGCCGATCGCACCGATCACGCCACCTTCAGCCAGGCCCCCGAATAGATAGAAGGCGTTCTCAACTGCGGCGAAGCCGAAGCCCACGAGGCCGCCATAGATCAAGCCATCGACAGGGCTATCGATCTCCCTGCTGAAAAGCAATACCAGCGCAAGGAGCGCCAAGCCCTTGACAGCCTCCTCCGTCAATGGCGCCACGACGGAGGCGCCGAGAAGCTCATAGGTCAACTGGCTGGAGTCGCGAACGACGGTCAGAGGCGCATCAAACGCGATCTGAAGAATGAGGGCCAACACAATTGACGGGATGGCGCCCCACAAGAACGCCGCCGTCAGCAGGCCGAGTGGCTCTTTCTCATACCGGTCAAACCACCAGAGAACCGTCGCGTAGAGCAGCACCGGCACGAAGCTGAGCACCAGAATCAACAGGCCGTCAAATAGCATTCCGGGCTCTCCTCACGTTCGCCGTCGAACACGCAAAGGGAAACGGCATGGACGCGGAGACACTTCTAAGCCTTCGCGTCCGCCCAAGCTCCTACAGTCAGCTAGAGGAGTGCCGGCCCGACAACGCCCGAAGCATCGCAAGCCCACCGCCCACCGCTGCTATGCCTCCCGCAAGCGCAACCAGACCCTGCAGCAGCGTCTTTGTCTCCACGCTAGGCAACTCAGCGCCCTCCAGGCCTGCTTCAGCCCCATACTGCTGGAAGAGCTGACCCCACGGAGTCTCCAGAGCGGCTTCGACGCGTTTGCGGCCGACGACGGGGTACCAGTAGACATTGTGATAGAAATTGCTGGCGAAGTAGGACCACGGCACGATCGGGCTCCGCAGCAACATCCCCTCCATAGGCTTGAGTGCCCCGTGGTAGATCGCCTTTTGTCCCCGGCTAGCGAAGGTATCCTCCTGGATGAAGCCCCAGCGTTCCGCTGTGGCTTCCTCATCACCGACGAACTCGATCTCACGGGGGTCCCCAACCCCCAACCCCAGTTCATGCGCAATTCGTAGGAAGGGGATGGTCTGAGGGTCGAAGCCCTGCAGCATCGCCGAGGTGGCGTCGATAGCGACCTGGTCAGAAGAGGCAAGAAGCACGTTCTTCTCATGCCAGTGCATCGCTCGTGGCCCCGGCCCGTCTCCAGCAAAGGTGCCATCCATCACGGCGAAGAGCCCAGGATGGATCGCGCGCTGGATCATCAGCAGATCCACCAGGGTCTCGTGGATCACGCTGTGGGTCCAATGGCGCCTGCGACCCAGTAGGCCACCAAACGCGTTTTTCATTGCGCCGGTGATGGTCGTGAAGACGTGCGTCTTGACCGTGGGCAATTGCACGATGTTGTTACCGATCAGGATCTCGGGGATCTGCACCCCTTCGGGGTAGATCTTATCCAGGACCAAGAAGGGGTGTTCGGGCTCGTAACGGACCCAGGGCACCTCGGGTTTGTAGATATAGACGCAGGGCACACCATAGGTATCGGTGACGTACCGCTGCTTGTTGTTGGCCTCACCATCGCCGGTATCCACCACCACGGTATCATTATGAACACCCACAAGGTCATAACCGGCGCGCTGCAGAACGCGGATCACGCCCTCAAGTTGCCAGGGCGTGGTCGAGCATGCAGGATACCACGTTTGCCACGAGATATTGATCTTCAGTAGCGTTGTCTTGTCCTTGGGCAGGACTTGCTCGTACCCCGCCAGCTCCATCAAACGGGCGTAATCATCCAACACCGTCTCGGGAGTCGTCTTAACGATGGCGACCTTACCACGGCCCGGGAATTCAACCTTGTCCATGTCACCTTCTCTCCAGCGAACCTAAAGACGGTTGGCATCGCTTATCGAGGCCAGCCGCATCCATGTCTGCACCATCCATCGCGCTGAAATGCAAAAGAAGTATATAGCTTTCAAGCCTCCTGTCCACCTTTTGCCCTTTGCGTAGGGTCACAGTCCTGAGGAATGATGCCAGGTCTCGCCACCCACCGAGACCTAGACTTCGTGGTGAATCTACCCAGCTGTGGTAAAGTGGGGACAACGGTCGATGAAAGATAGCCCACAGGAGTCGAACAGCATGCGGATCTTCCTCGCCGGTCATAAGGGTCAGCTGGGGCGAGCGCTCTTTGCGCGCCTGCCCAGGGACCATGACGTTCAGGGGATCGATCTCCCCGAACACGATATTACCGATCGCCAGGCAACGGCGCATTCGATTGCCGGGTTCCACCCCGATCTGGTCATCAACGCTGCCGCAATAACCAACGTCGATGGATGTGCCAGAGACCCGAGCCTGGCCTATCGTGTCAATGGCATGGGGACCCAGAATTTGGTCCTGGCTGCAGCCCACGTTGGCGCGGAGTTTCTGCAGATCAGCACAAACGAGGTCTTTCCGGGCACAGCGAGCGCACCCTATGATGAGTGGTCGCCGCGCCGCGCAGTCAATGCCTATGGGCGCTCGAAGTTGGCCGGCGAGTGGTACACGGAGAATCTGCTCACCCGCTTCTACATTGTGCGAACGGCCTGGCTCTACGCCGAGGGAGGGCGGAATTTCCCGCACCGCATCATCGAGCTAGCCGACGAGCGAGACACCCTACAGGTGGTCACAGACGAAGTGAGCAGCCCAACGTACGTGCACGATCTGGTTGAGGCCTTGGTTCAACTCATCGAAACGCACGCGTACGGCATCTACCATCTTGTCAATGAGGGGGCAGCTTCGCGATATGAGTTTGCGCAAGCGCTGTTACGCCACAGTGGGCGGCAGGCCGTCACGATCAAGCCCATCACGTCCAACGCGTTTGAGCGTGCCAGCACCCCCCCACCCTATGCCCCGCTGGCAAACAATGCAGCGGCTGCGTTGGGCATCACGCTACGGCCCTGGGAAGACGCTGTGGCGGCGTTCATTGGTGCAGCCGGCTATGCAAAAGCACCGTGAGTACGGAGCCGTACGACCGCATCCTCCGAGACGATATTTGAGATCGAACGAGGATGACAACTGCTCGTGAGACCCAATCGATTATGCGAAGATGATGTCAAAATGGTGTCGACATGAGCCGCAGAGCGAGACCACGGATCTCTGTCATCGTCCCTAATTGGAACGGAGCTCGGCACCTCTCGGTCTGCCTGGACAGCCTGTGTCGCCAGAGCTATCGGAACGTCGAGATCATTGTCGTTGACAACGCCTCGCAGGACGAGTCTCTCGCCATCCTCTCCGACTATCCAGCCATCCAGGTGCTGGCACAGTCCCGCAATCTGGGGTTCACCGGGGCCTGCAACGTTGGACTGCGCGCAGCAGATGGGGCCATCAAAGTGCTCCTCAATAACGACACCGAGGTGGATCCCGATTGGCTCAGCGTACTGGCCGGCGCCTTCGAGGAACATCCCGACGTGGGGATTGTAGCGTCCAAGATGTTGCTCTTTGACCGGCGTGACACGCTCCACACAGCCGGTGACTACGTGACGCCCGACGGGCTGGCTCACAATCGTGGCGTCTGGACCCGCGATGCCGGGCAGTACAACCGGCGCGTATACGTCTTCAGTGCTTGTGGCGGCAGCGCGGCCTACCGTGCCGTGATGCTGGAGGAGATCGGACTACTTGACGAGGACTTCTTCTTCTCCTTCGAGGACGTGGATCTGGCGTGGCGGGCGCAGCTTGCGGGCTGGCGATGTCTATTCGTGCCTGAGGCCATCGTCTACCATAAGCTCAAGGGCTCCGGTGGTGGCACCACAGCCTCTTTTTATGATGGCCGCAACCGCATCTTCACCCTACTCAAGAACTACCCTGCTGACATGTGGCAAGACCATCGAGACGCCGTTGTGCAAGCGCAGTGGCGCCTCGTTAAGGAGGCTGCGAAAGCCTGGAGAGGGCCTGAGGCACGGGCTACATTGAGGGGTGTTGCAGCCGGTCTGCTGAAGGCGCCCAAGATGCTGCGCAAACGCCGCGCGATTCAGGCACGCCGCCGCGTCGACCGGCTCTATCTCGAGCGATTGATGCATCCTCCCTACGAGATTCCCCTCTAGACGGCAGCGCCGCCCTGGGCCTCCCCTGTAAGCGCTGCCTTAACAATGCCCACCTCACCCGCTCTCCGGAGCAGGACGAGGCCGACGATGGCGATTTGGATGATCTGCTGGATTACCACATCGGCCAGCCACCACGAAAAGGGCACCGCCCTCGCCAATGCCGCCGAGATCCACGCAAGCAGCATCCGGAGAGCCAGCACGGCGGCGCACAACCCAAACAACGTCAGCGCCCGGCGGCGTAGCACATCGGCAGCGCTTCTCAGAAGCCGAAAAACATGCCTTTGATCCCGCACCACGGCAACAGCGCGGGCCACCTCCACCCAAATCCAGGAAACAGCCATCCCCAGCGCCACAGCCACAGAGATCAGCGTACTAGCGGGGCGCCATAGCTCCCGGACCCAAAGCCCCAGCACGAGCGCAGCGCCGAGGAGCAGCGCGACGAGCGCGAACCAGACCGCGCTCAGGAGGAAGAAAGCACCGAACCAACGCCAACAGGCGGTCAGGAAATTCCGGAGTGTTGGCGGCGTTGCGCTCGCATAGGTAGTCAGCGCGCCCCCCTCCACAAGGAGCCAAAGCCCCCTCACCAGTAACCAGACGATGGGCAATGCCAGTAAGGCTAGCGCCGCCCACGCCCCCTCCGGCCCCGACGCAGCAAGATTAGTGCCGAACTCCAGAAGCAGGTCCAACGAGCGGGTTTCTAGCGCCTCTGACAAGAGCGGAGTCCGAAACCACGCCGTCAGCAGCGGCGACGCCACCATGACCAGCGCCAAGGCCGGCAACGTCATCAGGAGGTAGCGCAGGGCCCAAGGCCGTGGACGCTGCACGGTGCGTAAGAGCGCTTCACGCAGCGCCTTCCGGCCGTTCACCATCCGCCTCCGCCCCGAAAGAGGGCCTGCAAGCCGCGCAACAGCCGGCTGGTGAAGCCTAACCAGCTGGCCCAGTCCGTCCGAAGGCGGGCACCGTTGTTGGCCCAGTTCAGGTCAACGAGGGCCACCCGCTCGGGGTCGATCCTGACCGCCGACAGATCCTCAACCCCCTCCCGCAAGAACGACTCACAGCTCCAGGGAAGGACATCACGGCCCCCGTCCCGAGCGAGTACCACGGACACCGGTACGCAAAGCGCGCCCTCGTGCGCGAACTCGACGGTCGACGGTGTCAGCTCGACGACACGCGCGTCCAGCGTCGCGTCGCTAGACACGAACGCGTCAAAGAACCAATCCGCTATGTCCTGACCCAGCGACTCTGCCATCACAACACGAACATCCTCCGCCCCGGGATGGGCAAAGGCATAGCGCTCAGTATAGAGCCGCAGGAAGTCCAACATGGCCCCCTCACCGACCCGGCGCTCCAACGTGGAGAGCGCTAACGCAGGCTTCGCATAAGCAGCAACGTCGTAGGCGCCAAGCTCCCAGGCTTTGCCAGCCATAGGCGTCTCCGGCGTCATCCGATAGACCAACCGATCTACGTAGAGGTAGGACATGGTCCATCCGCCGCAGGTGACCACGCCCCCTGGCTGAAGCTCACGCATCGCGCGAGCTGTGCTGTACTCGGTGAAGCCCTCGTCGAGCCAGGGCGCCTCCGCCTCATTTGTGGCGATCACCGACTGGAACCACTGATGCCCCAGCTCGTGAACGGTCTCAGCCTCGACGAACCTGACACAGGGCGGCGAGCCCGCTAGCCCCAAGGCCCCCACCGTGAAGAGCGTAGGGTATTCCATACCCCCGGCGCCGCCAGCATTCTCCGGCACCAGGATTACGGTGAGCCCAGGATAGAGTCCTCCGCCATAAGGTCCGTACCAGCGCTCGTATAGCTCAAAGGCGCCCACGGTAGCCTCCATCACCCGGTCGGCCACCCCTCGTTGGTGCGCATAGTGCAAGACCGCGATGCGGCGACCATCGACGATCCTCTCCTGGGTTCGGAAGTGGGGTGAAGCGCCCCAGGCAAAGTCAACGACGTGATCGGCAAGGAAATGGTGCGTGACCGTGCCGTCGAGGTTTTCGACAGGTTTGCCCTGAAGCGTGCCCGTGGCCCCGACCTGCCATCCGGTCGGTAACGTCACGGCGACCTCATAACTCCCAAAGTCGGCGTAGAATTCGCTGTTAGCGTGGAAGAGATAGGCATTCCAGGCACCGTTTTCCCAGACGCCGAACTTGGGGAACCACTGACCCGCCATCACGAAGTCTCCCCCATCGGCCCAACCGGTGCGAGCAAAGACCCGGGGAAGCTGCGCCGTGAACGCCATCTGCACCGTGACCAACTGCCCGGGCGCTACAGGTTCCGGCAGCGCCGCCCTCACGAGCGTCGCGTCATCGTCGACAGCCTCGAGCTCCAGCAAAGTCCCATCCACCAAGCGGATCTCCTCGACCTCCATCCAACCGGGATGGTTCGGGTCATAGTTGAAGCCTCGGTGTTGTGGGCCCGACTCCCGCAGCCACAGCGTGTCGTCACTGCGAAACGCGTTGAGGTAGAGATGAAAGACGAGGTCGAATATAGGCTCCAAGGTGCGATTATGGTAGGTGCCCACTTCGGAGGCCAGAATACGGCGTTCGACGGGATCATAACGGGCCGTGATATTGTAAGAGGCCACCTCGGGCGGGGGATCCCCGCTCGAAGCGACAGGCCCATGCGACGAAGCCCGCACCAACGGGACCGAGGCGGGACCAACGAAAAGGGCTACCAGCGCGCATTCCGCCAAGAGCCGGAGCACGAGATACCTCAGTGGAGACACGCTAAGCCCCAAGCGACTGAATCTTGCCACTGGAAAGCTTCCTTCGCTCCACACAGAGGATCAGCCAGTGAGAGGACAAAGCGATTTTAGGGCGCTTCATAGCCGTGGGGATGGCTGCGGTGCCACCCCCACGCGCTGGTAATGATATCATGTAAATCGGGGATCTCCGGCTCCCAGCCCAAGACATCACGTGCCTTTCTGGCGTCGGCGACCAGAATCGGCGCATCTCCCCGCCGACGAGGAGCGGACCGCGCCGGGATCGGGTGTCCGGTCACCCGTCGGGCGGTCTCGATAACCTCCTTGACCGAGTAACCCGCGCCGTTCCCCAGGTTACAGATCAGCGCAGGGATTTCCGCCAAAGCGTCCAGGGCCAGGATATGAGCCGCAGACAGATCGAGGACGTGAATGTAATCGCGAATGCAAGTGCCATCTGGCGTCGGATAGTCATCGCCGTAGATATAGACGTGCTCGCGTTGACCCAGCGGCACCTGGAGCACCAAGGGGATCAAGTGGGTCTCCGGGTCGTGGGCCTCGCCACGCTCCGGCGGGGTGCCGCCGGCTGCGTTAAAGTAGCGGAGGGCAGCATAGTGCAGACCGTGGATCTGCTGATACCAATCCAGCAGCTCCTCGATCATACGCTTGGTATGACCATAAACATTGGCCGGATTGATGGGATCCTGCTCGGTGATCGGCGTATTTTTGCTGTCGTAGACTCCGGCGCTAGAGGAAAAGACAAAGCGCCTGATCCCGTGAACGACCGCCGCCTCAACCAGAGTGATACTACCGGCTACGTTGTTGCGAAAGAACCGGCCGGGATCGCGCATCGAAGCCCCGGCCTCAATGAAGGCAGCAAAATGCATGACGGCCTCGAAGTCTGCCCCTCCAAGGGCCGCGTCCAGCGCCGATCGATCGAGGATATCGCCCTGGATGAAATGGGCGCCTTCCGGCACTGCTGCACGATACCCCTTCACCAGGCTATCGAAGACGGTGACCTCGTGTCCGGCTTGGAGAAGCTGATCGGTGACGATACTGCCAATATAGCCTGCCCCCCCTGTGACAAATACTCTCATATCCTCTCTCCCCTGGCTCAGCTTGTTGACGGCAAGGTTTCTAGGTCGGAACGCTCCGCGGCGGCGACCGGGAAGCTTGATGGCGACAAGGAGGCACCTTGTGCCTCGGTTGGTTTCGTAGCCTTAAGTCTAAGCGCATTCGCCCAATAGCGCAAAGACATCAGCCGGGCCGGCTGAAGCCGTTCTTGAACTACGGTCCACTCCAGAACTCGATGAGCTTGCCGATCGATCCGGACACGCAAGGCGTTGTGGAGTTCATCGAGGCAACAAGTCAGCACTAGCCTCGGGGGACGCGACAAACCCAACGATGACCATAACCCACAGGTCGGCCCCGGGTGACCCGGGGCCGACCTGTCACACGCAGTTGCCTGATCCCTACTATCTGGGGAACCGGCTGAGCACTTCGATGCTCACCGGCAGCGTCACCCTATCTCCCATTTGGAGCTCCCGACGGGGCTTGGGCTCGCGCCGCGGTGTTACTAAGACACTCAAGGTCGTCCCAGTACTCGTGTAGCCCTCGCGCACGTAGGCCTGACCGAGAAGATAGCCCTCGCTGTCGATGCTGCAACTCGTTACACGGCCCACAATCCGACCACGGTCGTCGACCACTGGATCGAGCTGCTCGGGCCTCGGCTGCCCCTTCTCCGGCACCTTGAACCGGACGACCGTGGCATCGCGTTTGGCCTCGAGCTCGATGAAGGCCTCACGTCCTACGAAGAAGGGCTTGTAGGCCTTGGGATAGAGGCCAAAACCGGCGTCGGCCATCGAGAGGTTCAGCGGGCCGGCCATCTCGTGACCGTAGAGCGGCAGTCCAGCCTCGATGCGCAGACTGTCCCGCGCCGCCAGCCCACAAGGCTTGAGGCCAAAAGGCTCTCCCACCTCCAACAAGCGCTCCCAAAGGGCTACGATCTCATCGGGATGGACGAAGAGCTCATAAGCCACCCGCTCGCCAGTGTACCCCGTGCGGCTGATAAAGAGATCGAACCCGCCGAGAGTTGCGTGCGTCAGACCAGACCAGGGCAGCGATCGCACCGCGGCAAGATCCTCAGCCGACCCGCCAAGGGCGAGCAGGATGTCACGAGACTTAGGTCCCTGAACCGCCAGTTGGTTGCGCATCGCGTCACCGGCCTCGGGCTGGCGCAAGTCGCGAAGAAGGACACTCCCCTCGGGCGCTTCCCAACGCACCCAGGGACGGCTCGGATCGATCATCACCTCAGCGTGGAGAATGCCATTGACCCACGCCCAGTCTTTGTCGTTATTGGCGGCATTGACGACGACGATGTAGTGGTCCCGGCTGCGCCGGTAGACCAGAAGGTCGTCATGCGGAATTCCATCGATGTCGAAGAAAGCCGTGTATTGTGAGTCGCCATCCTCCAGTAAAGTGATATCGTTGACCATCACCATATTGAGGAAGGTATCAGCCTCCGGACCCCGCACGTCCCAACACCCCATGTGGCTGATGTCGAAGAGACCCGCCGCCTCACGCACAGCGCGATGTTCATCAAGATTCCCACTGTACCAGACGGGCATCTCCCAACCCCCGAACGGCACCATGCGAGCCCCCATCTCCTTGTGTGTCGCGTAGAGCCGGGTTCGCCGGAGCTCCTCATCCTCCTGCGGCTTCCACTCGAACGCGGGAAGTGGATCACCTGCGGGTTCCTTGCACGACCAAGCACCAACAAAATAGGGCTTGGTATAAGGACCATGGTCTGGTTCAATGGGCTGACCCGGTGAAGGCGCCTCCCCGAGATCGCGCACGGCGTCCAGGAAGGTCAACCGACCGAAGACATCGTCAGTCTCGACATAGCCGTCTACCAGCGCCCGCAGCCACGTCATCACCCTCGAGGCCCGCTCCGTTGGCACGTCGAGAGTGTAGGTCTCATCGTCCACCCGCGTCAAGAGGCCCGCGGTCATCACGCTGCCGTCGGCCTCCAGTAGCGTCACCGGACGGCTCTCATTCTCCTCCATCGCCCTCGTGTCGGACGGGGTCAGCCAGTCGACGAAGAACTTGACGAGGTCGCCCTCCAGCGAAAGACGCTCGTAAGCGCCGTCACCCTTTGGCGCGTCGGTGATCGCATAGAAGTGAGGATACCCGGTCGTCGGTTCAACATCGTAGGGGTCGCTCGCCTTGGCTGCGAGGGCCGCGACCTTTAACTTGGCCTGCTCCAGAGCGTCGAAGTCGACTCGGGCACGATAGTCGTACTTCGGGCGGCGCCGCTCAACCACATAGGGTGTCATCGCCTCGAAGAGAGATCCGATGACCTTGGCGATCTCGACCATATCCGCTTCGCCCAGCCCTCGTTGGGTCACCCAGGGCAGCCCCAATCGCACACCCGAAGGATAGAGAGCCGTGGTGTCGCCGGGAATCGTGTTTCGATTGCTGACGATACCGGCAATATCCAATATGCGAACGGCGGGATCGCCCATCAGCGGCGTGCCATATGGCCCCTTCACGGTCTTGCAATCGATCAGCACCATGTGGGTGTCGGTCCCGCCATAGGGCACCCGGACGCCCTCGGACTCCAAGGCCTCGGCCAGTGCCACGGCGTTCGCCACCGTCTGCCGTTGCAGCTCACGGAAGCGATCGGTACGGGCCAACGCTGCCGCCACCGCGATTCCCGCAACGGTTTCCATGTGGGGCCCGCCCTGGAAACCGGGGAAGATGGCTCGATCGATCTTCCGGCCTAGCCTTGAATCATGGGTGAGTGTAACGGCGCCGCGCGGACCGTTGAAGGTCTTATGGGTCGTGAACATCACTACATCGGCGACTCCAACCGGATTGGGGAAGACACCCGCGACGGTCAGCCCCGCAACATGCGCGATATCGGCGAGAAGATAAGCCCCCACCTCGTCGGCGATGGCCCGGAACTTGTGCCAGTCGGGCGCCCATGGATAAGAGGTGTAGCCGCCGATGATCATCTTTGGTTTGGTCTCCAGGGCCATCTGGCGGATTGCCTCGTAATCCAAGCGCTCCGTCTTCTCATCCACGCTATAGTGCACGACGTTGAACGTCTTTCCGGAGTACGCCACCTTGCTCCCATGGCTCAAGTGCCCACCGACGTGGAGCGCCATTGACATCATCGTATCCCCGGGATCCATCAGCGCATACTGAATCGCGGTATTGGCCGGTGCGCCCGAAAGCGCCTGCACGTTGACGTGAAGCTGATCGGCGGAAACAGACTCCGTGGCGAAAAGCTCGGCGATCCGACGGCGGGCCAAGGCCTCCAGGATATCCACGTACTCGACGCCCTTGTAATAGCGGGGGTCAGCATAACGCCGGTAGTGACCGAGCTCCGATGCATAGTCCAGGATCTCCTCCTCGCTCATTCGGCGGGTGCGCTCATCCGGATAGCCCTCGGCATATAGATGCGAGAACGGAGAGGCCACCGCCTGATGCACCGCGTCAGGGGCGATGGACTCGGAGGGGATCATGATCAGTTTGCGCGCCTGTCTCTCGGTCTCATAGTCGATCAAGTCCGCCAGCTCAGGATCCAGATCACGAAGGGATTCGCGAAAGAGGTAATCACTCATCTCGAAGCTCCTTTTGCTTGTAGCCAAGCTTATGTTTCTGACCGGGTCAGTGGTTTGCCAATCCTGCAAGCAGGGTTCTGTAGATTCTTAGTATGCAAAGTGTACTGTCTCCAGCCGCAAACTGCAAGGGCACAGAAGGGTGCGTTCCAGGCTCGAACGCCGCTCGCTAGAGAGCGCATCCAATTCTGACGGCGAGCCATTTTGTCCGTCCCAGAATGCGCGCGACGACTCCGAAGCCGGGATATGCCCGGCTACGATCATCCAGTGATTGGCCGCGTTTCGAGACGCGACGGCTGTGATGGAGAGACTGTGACAAAAGGCCTCCTCTTGTCTTCCGAGGGTGCTATGCTATGGTCTAGCCAGTGACTCATCGGCAACCGCAAGGAGGATAGATGGCTGAGATCAGAATCAAGGTCGCAGAGAAGCCAGGCCACTATGCGTGCTCGGTGACGGTGACCGAAGGCCGCAGCACGACGGAGCACGAGGTCACGGTGAAGAAAGAGGACTACCAGCGGCTGACGCTGGGTGAGGTATCAGTGAAGCAGTTGGTCGACGAATCCTTCCGCTTCCTGCTCGAGCGAGAGTCCAACACCTCCATTCTCCGCTCCTTCGACCTGATGGCCATTAGTCGCTATTTCCCGGAGTACGAGCGGGAGATTAAAGAGCGATTGTCGTAGACGTCGCCCCAATCGGAGGCTGCGTCCTCAGGGCCTATCGGTTGTGAGCCAGTCGTCGCTGGCAGCTGCGCCGCACCGCGCAGCCGGGAGACTTGGGATCGTTTCACTGGTGGTTCAGGAGGCAACAGGTGAGCGCCACCTCTCTCCGCAGGGTCGTGTTGAGCACGCTCCTATTGGTTCTAGTGTGGCTGTTGGGTATCGCGGGGACAGCATCTGGCAACGCGCCAGAGCGACCAGACGCCCAGCCAAGATACAAGCCTGAGGAGATTCTGGTGGCGTTTGAGGCTATCGAGCCGGCCTCAGGCCCCACCCCCGAGGCGCACTCCGCCACCATAGCCGCGTTGCTGAAAACCCACCGAGCAACGCAGGTCGGCACGGTCTTCGGCAGCGAGGTACAGGTATGGCGCGTGCCGCGAGGCAACGAGCTGTCCGTGAGCCGTGCACTCAGCGAGCATCCCGCCGTGCGCTACGCAGAACCCAACTACATCTACTCGGCCTTCGCCGCGCCGAACGATCCCGGTTTCGCCTCTCAATGGGCCTTTCTGAAGATTCGGGCTCCCCAGGCCTGGGACATTGGGATGGGATCAAGCACGTTGACCATCGCCATCATCGACACGGGAATCGACTCAAACCATCCAGATCTTGCCTCAAAGGTGGTGTCGGGCTACGACTTTATCGATGGCGACAATGCAGCTCTGGACCTCAACGGGCACGGAACACACGTCGCCGGTATTGCCGCCGCTGCCACCAACAACGGCGTGGGCGTCGTCGGGATGGCCTGGGGGACCAAGATCATGCCGCTCAGGGTCCTGGACGCCAAGGGCGATGGCAACAGCGCCGATGTCGCTGCCGCCGTCGATTGGGCACGCATGAACGGTGCAAAGATCATCAACCTGAGTCTGGGTGGAAGTGAACGCTCAGAGACACTACAGGATGCGATCAACCGTGCCCATAATGCCGGGCTGCTGGTGGTCGCCGCTATGGGGAACGGACCAACCAGCACGCCGTACTATCCTGCCGCCTATACCAACGTGATGGCTGTCGCAGCCACCGACATCAATGATGGCAAGGCTCCCTATTCAAACACCGGGGCGCATTGCGACATCGCGGCACCGGGCGGGGCCTTGTTCGGATGCCACTCCTCGTATGGCATCTACAGCACGCTACCTATCTACGAAGTCTATCTCACCAACCCCGCCAGCGGTCTGACCTGTACGTACTACAGGGAATACGACTACATGCAGGGCACCTCGCAGGCGGCGCCCTTTGTCTCGGGGCTCGCGGCTTTGCTTTGGTCGCTCGACCCAAGCCTGACACCGGACGAGGTCCAGACGACCATTCAGGCAACCGCAGTCGACCTGGGTGACAAAGGGTGGGACTCTGTTTTCGGCCATGGGCGTATCGACGCGCTCTCCGCTGTGGAGGCCCTGCTCAGCCTTCCGGCACCAACGCTCTATGCGGTAAGTGACCCAGATCGGGATGCGAGCTACACGATCAGCTGGTCGGAGGTCGACCGTGCCACCAGTTACTGGTTGGAGGAAGCAGATAACGCAGCGTTCGAATCACCCGCGTCCCTCTACAATGGCTCGAACACCCAGACATCGGTAACCGAGCGTCCTTTTGGCACCTGGTACTATCGCGTGCGTGCGGAGCGCTCCACCGCAGGGCTCGTCAGCGCCTGGAGCAACACGCAGAGCATTGTCGTCGGCCTTGACGCACCCACGCTGCAACCGATCAGCAACAATGGGGCAAAGGACTATCAGATCGAATGGGGGAGCGTCACCGGTGCCAGCGGCTATAGGCTTCAGGAGTCAGCCAGCAGCACGTTTGAGTCCTTCCGGCAACTCTATGTGGGCCCAAGCCTTGTCTACTCCGTGACCAATCAGACTGCAGGCGCCTGGTACTACCGCGTAAAGGCCTACAACGACCTCGGCGATAGCGCCTGGAGCGCATCGCAATCAGCGGTGGTCATCCCAAACGCACCGGCCCTCGTGCTGGACGCAACCTCGCCTGATCCAGATGCCTATACCCTAATCTGGACGTCGCGGACCGGCGCGACGTCCTATCGCCTTCAGGAATCCGCGGATAGCGTTTTCAGCCATCCGGTAACGCGTTACCTTGGCACTAGCACGGGCTATCCTGTCACCGGACAGCCCAATGGGCACTGGTATTATCGCGTGCAGGCCTACAATTCGGCGGGCTTTAGCCCATCTAGCGAGGTGAAGGACGTGGTCATCAGCACTACGATGGTCACGTCGCCAACGCTATACGCGATTCCCAATCCCAACAATAGCCAGACCTATATCGTCACCTGGCGCTCTGTCCCAACGGCGACGCAGTATGTGCTGGAAGAGAGCGCCTCCCCCTACTTTGAGGCGCCCACGATCGCATATACGGGCACACTCACCTACCACACGGCGATTCACCATTGGCCGGGTCGGTGGCACTATCGTGTGCGAGCGTATGCACCGTCTGGCAATAGCCCGTGGAGCAACACAGAGGCAGTGTTTGTGAAGGCTCGCGCCTATCTGCCCATGATCGCGCGGGAAGCCGTCACTATCGAGGGTGGCGCCCGCTAAGGACTCATTCGCAAGTCAAACGTCCCTAGGCGGAGTCACGTGCATCCTCGCCCGACTCTGAGGAGCTCACAGAGGATGCCCCGATGGATAGACAATCCTCCAGCGGAAGGGTATAATCGCACGGGATCGAACCCGACCGCTCGTTAGGCGCTAGCTCAAGTCCAGACCAGGAGGTTTCGATGGCAGAAGCTCAATACGTTGCCGCCCTCGATCAAGGCACAACCGGTACACGCTGCATCCTATTCAACCACAGTGGCGAGCCCGTCATCTGGTCTTACGAAGAGCATCGGCAGATCTATCCGCAGCCCGGGTGGGTCGAGCACGACCCGTTGGAGATCTGGGAGAAGACGCAGAGCGTCATTCAACAGACCTTGACCCAGGGCAATATCCCCAGTGGACAGATCGCCGCCGTGGGCATCACCAATCAGCGCGAGACCACGGTGGTCTGGGATCGCAACACGGGTCAGCCGCTCTACAACGCGATCGTATGGCAGGACACCCGAACCAAGCAAATCTGCGATGAGCTGGCCCGTGATGGCGGACAGGATCGGTTCCGCGACAAGGTCGGGCTACCGCTGGCGACCTACTTCGCCGGGCCCAAGACGGCATGGCTGCTCGACAACGTCCCCGCCGTGCGCGAGGCCGCCGCAACAGGGGACGCCCTCTTTGGCACAATCGACAGTTGGTTGGTCTGGTGGCTGACAGGAGGCCCCAGGGGGGGGGCTCACATCACCGACGTCACTAACGCCAGCCGCACGATGCTGATGAACCTACGAACCTTGGATTGGGATCCCGAGATCAGAGACGTGCTCGGCATCCCTGCCTCCATGCTGCCCGAAATCCGTCCCTCGAGCGCAGCCCGCCCCTACGGATTCACCCGGGAGAATGGACCCTTCGGTGAGAGCATTCCCGTCACCGGTATCCTTGGCGACCAGCAGGCCGCGATGGTCGGCCAGACCTGTTTTGCGCCAGGCGAAGCCAAGAACACGTATGGCACTGGGTGCTTCATGCTTCTCAACACCGGGACAGAGATCGTGCCTTCGGAGCGTGGGCTGCTCACGACGCTGGCCTATCAATTCGGCGACGCGCCGGCGGTCTATGCACTGGAGGGCTCGATCGCCATCACGGGCGCCCTCGTCCAGTGGCTACGAGACAACTTGGGGTTCTTCACCCGCGCGCCGCAGATCGAGGATCTTGCCCGTCAGGTCGACGATGCCGGCGGCATGTACATCGTCCCGGCGTTCTCCGGGCTCTTCGCGCCCTACTGGCGCAGCGATGCCCGCGGCGTGATGGTGGGCCTCACCCGCTATATCAACAAGCATCACATCTGTCGCGCCGCGCTGGAGGCCACCGCTTACCAGACACGCGACGTCATCGAGGCGATGGAAGAGGACTCCGGGGTCGCGCTGGCGAAGCTGAAAGTGGACGGCGGCATGGTCGCGAACGAGCTTCTAATGCAGTTCCAGGCCGACATCCTGGACGTCCCCGTGATCCGGCCTAAGGTCACCGAGACGACGGCCCTGGGCGCCGCCTACGCCGCTGGGCTGGCCGTTGGGTTCTGGGAAGACGAAGAGGCCCTGCGCCGAAACTGGGGCGTCGATCGCGTCTTCGAGCCCGACATGGATGCGTCAGAGCGGGACGTGCTGGTCGCCGGATGGCACAAGGCCGTCGAGCGCACCTTTGACTGGGTCTCTGACTAGAGAGCGCATGCGCTATACCATTCGTGCCTTCATCCTCGACCTCGATGGCGTGATTACGGACACGGCCGAGTACCATTTCCAGGCGTGGAAGCGTTTGGCCGATGAGGAAGGGATCACGTTCACCCGTGAGGATAACGAGCAGTTGCGCGGCGTGTCGCGCCGACGTTCTCTGGAGCTTCTGCTCGGCGATCACCTCACAAGCTACGATGAAGCTGCCTTGCAGCGCTTGATGACCCGCAAGAACCACTACTATCAAGAGCTTCTCCAGCAGATCAGCGAAAAGGACTTCCTGCCAGGCGCCCGTGAGTTGATGACGGAGATCCGGGGCCATGGCCTGAGCATGGCGATCGGCTCCGCCAGCAAGAACACCAAGACGGTGCTGGCGCATCTGGGGATTCTTGATGCCTTTGACGTGATTGCCGACGGTTACAGCGTGGAACATGGAAAACCGGCGCCGGATCTCTTTCTGTTTGCGGCAGACCAAATGGCGGTGGCCCCAGCTGACTGCGCGGTGATCGAGGACGCTGCCTCGGGTATCGAGGCCGCATTGGCCGCCGGGATGATCGCGATAGGCGTGGGACCGATCGAACGGGTGGGACGCGCGCACTTTGTCTACGACAGAACCGCCGATATCGACTTGAACAAGATACTGAAGAATAGATGAGGTAGCTATGGACCTAGACTCAACCCGAACGAACAAAGTCTACGACGTCGTCATCGTCGGCGCCGGAATTGTCGGCGCGATGGTGGCGCGCAGACTTTCGCGTTACCAGCTCGACATCCTCTGGATCGAAAAGGAGGCTGATATCTGCACCGGCGCAACATCGGCGAACTCGGCGATCATCCACGGGGGATATGCGGCAACGCCGGGCACACTCAAAGCAGAGATGAACGTCAAGGGTAATCCTATGTGGGACCGCTTGGCCGAGGAGCTGCAGTTCAGTTTCGATCGCTGCGGCACCTATGTCGTCGCGATCGGCGAGATGGAACGGCGCGAGCTGCTCGAACAGGAAGCCCGCGGCAAGGCCAACGGCGTGCCCGTGGAGATCATCTCGGCCGAGGAAATGCGGAGGCGCGAACCAAGGATCAGCCCGGAGACCTCCGGGGCCCTCTATTGCCCGGTCGGAGGCATCTGCGACACCTGGGGCGCCACCATTGGCGCAGCGGAAAACGCTGTTATGAACGGTGTCACGCTGATGCGGCAGACGGCCTTCGAGGACTTCATCTGGGATCCAGAGAGACCTCGTCACATCATCGGGGTCAAGACGAATCGCGGTGAGTTCCGGTGTCGCTGGGTGATCAACGCCGCAGGGTTGTATGCGGACGTCATCATGCACAAAGCCGGTGTCCGGCCCGAATTCAAGATCACGCCACGCCGCGGTGAGTACTACGTGATGGACCGCAATCAGTTCGCGCTGAATAATGTCCTCTTTCCTGTGCCCACGAAGATCAGCAAAGGTATCCTGGTGACCAACACTGTCCATGGCAACACGATCATCGGCCCGAACGCCGAAGAGATCGAGGACAAGGAGGACACTGCGGTGACGCCTGCAGGTATGCAGGAGATCTGGGACGGCGCCATAAAACTAATTCCCAGCCTCAGCCAGCGCGACATCATCGCGGTCTTTGCGGGGCTGCGTCCCGGTGGCAACGCGCCCAGCCCTAACCCAGATGTGGATTATCACAGAGACTTTGTTATTGAGATCCCCGAGGAGACAAAAGGCCTGCTCAACCTCGCCGGCATTGAGTCTCCCGGACTGACGGCGGCGCCGGCAATCGCCGTGCGCGCCGTCGAGCTGCTGGAAGCAGCGGGCGAAGATCTGCGGGAAAAGGCCGATTGGAACCCGATTCGGCCTGCGCGGCCCGTCTTCCGGCATCTTACACACGCCGAGCAGGCCGAGTTGGTCGAGCGGGATCCTCGCTATGGTCGGATCATCTGTCGTTGCGAGTATGTCACCGAAGGCGAGATCGTCGCGGAGATCCACGCGCCCATCCCGGCCGATACCTACGACGCGATCAAGCGACGCACGTGGTTGGGCACCGGTCGGTGCCAGGGCGCTTTCGATATGCCGCGGGTAGTCGAGATCCTGGCCCGCGAGCTGGATATGGATCCGCTGGAGGTCACCAAAAAGGGTGCCGAGTCGGCATTCCTGGCACGACGAACGAAACAAGTGGGGCAAGAGCCAGCATGAAAGAAAACTACGATGTCATCGTGATCGGCAGCGGTCCCGGCGGCTTGGCCGCCGCGATAGCAGCGAAACGTAACGGCGCCGACGACGTGCTTATCCTGGAGCGCGACATAGAGCTTGGGGGCATCCTGCTGCAGTGCATCCACAACGGCTTTGGCGTTGAGATCTTTGGAGAGGATCTTCCCGGCCCCACCTACGCGCAACGGTTCATTGACGAGGTCAAGGACCTCAACATCGAGGCACGCCTCGACACGATGGTCTTGGACATCACGCCCGACCGCACCGTCTACGCCACAAGCACCCGAGACGGGTTCTCGAAACTCCAGGCCAAGGCGCTGGTGCTGGCCATGGGGTGTCGCGAGCGCACGCGGGCTCAGATCCGCGTCCCGGGGCTGCGTCCGTCCGGCGTCTACACCGCCGGTACGGCTCAGCGGTGGGTCAACGTCGAAGGCTATATGCCGGGCGAGCAGGTCGTGATCCTGGGATCGGGCGACATCGGCATGATTATGGCCCGTCGCCTCACCTTCGAGGGCGCCCAGGTCGAGCGCGTGTTGGAGGTGATGCCCTACCTCACCGGCTTGAGCCGCAACTACGTTCAATGCCTCCTAGACTTTGACATTCCCTTGCAGCTGAAGCACACGGTCAAGCGCATTCTGGGCAAGGATCGTGTTGAAGCTGTGGAGGCCGTCGCCGTTGACGAGCACTGGCAGCCTCTCGCGGGAACCGAGGAGATCATTCCCTGCGACACGCTCCTGCTCTCAGTGGGTCTGATTCCAGAAAACGAGCTCTCGCAGAAGGCCGGTGTGCGCCTCGACCCGATCACCGGTGGGCCCTACGTCGATGAGAGTTACCAGACGAACGTGCCGGGGATCTTCGCCGCCGGCAATGTCGTCCACGTCTACGATCTGGTCGATTGGGTGACAGAGGCCGGCCAGGTCGCCGGCGCGCGCGCGGCCGCCTACGCCGCGGCGCCCGCACCCGGCCCCCAGCTGCCGACGGTGCAGACTGCAGCGGGTGAGCACGTGCGTTACGTCGTGCCACACAGGATCAATCCGGAGAGGTTGACGGAAGACGAGGTCCGGCTGCAGATGCGGGTGACCGAGCCCCTGGAGCAGCCGGTCTGGATTGAGGTCCACGACGGCGAGCGTTCGATCGCTCGCCGAGGTGCCCGCTACGCCAGGCCCGGCGAGATGGTCAATCTGACGTTGCGGCAGCGTGATTACGAGAAGGTCAGACAAGCCCAAGAGCTACGCGTGAGCGTTACGCCACGCTGAGCGCACTGACCGGCTTGTCTGAAATGGAATGGAAAGGACTTAACGATGAATGCGATCACCGAGGAGATGATCTGCATCACCTGCCCGATGGGATGCAGCCTGCAGGTCACCCACGACGGCGATACGGTGCTCAATGTGGAAGGCAACGCGTGTGCTCGGGGACTCGCCTATGTACAGGCCGAGTTGACCGACCCGCGCCGCATGGTCGCGACGACCGTAAGGGTCAAGGGCGGCCTCCATCCACTGGTTCCAGTGTATACCCGAGAGCCCTTCCCCAAACCCCAGATCTTCGATCTGCTCGCGAGAATCCGTGAGGTTGAGGTCGAGGCGCCTGTGCAAGCAAACCAGGTGATTCTCGAGGACGCGCTCGGCACCGGGATCGATGTCGTAGCCAGTCGTGACATGCCGCGCGACGACCGGGAGCCGTTCCACGCTTGAGCGAAGTGTGCTACCCATTGACGCGGGACAGGAGGGCGCGCCGCCCGCAATCTGGCGACCCGGACCTGCGACCGCACAAGACCGATCTAACAGGAGGTCTATCGACACCATGACCGAGAGACATACACAGAAGCTGACCGGACCGGAGTATCAGGACGCGCGCAGCAGAGACATCGGTGAACCGGACGTTCCCAGTCAGCCGTACAATGTGATCCTCATTAACGCCGATACCTATCGATATGACAATCTCTTCGACCGTGCGGCGGTGCCTGTGACGACGCCGAACCTCGACGCCTTTGCGGAGCGCGCGGTCAGCCTGAGCCATTTCTACGCCGGCAGCTTCCCCACGATTCCCGAACGCACAGACCTGATCTCGGGCCGCTATGCTTGGCCTTGGTATCCGTGGCAGCCGCTGGCGGAGAAGAACCGGATGCCGCAGTTGCTCAACCAGCATGGGTATGTCACGCAGCTCATCTGTGACTGCCCGCACCTCTTCAACGCCGGCTTCAACCAGGCCTTTAACGCCGCGTACCACGTCCGGGGACAAGAGGGCGATATGCCCTTTCTTCATATGAATGACCCGATTGAGACGGTGATGCCGCCGGAGAAGACCCGCACCGGACACCACTTCCAGGACCGGAATCTGGTGGATCTCCACCGTTGGACTAACCGCTATTGGCGCTGCGAGGAGGATACCTTCCCACCGCGGACGGCGGGACGCGCGGTGAGATGGCTTGAGGAGAACCGCCAGCACCGCCCCTTCCTCCTTTGGGTCGATTTCTTCGATCCTCACGAACCCTGGGATCCGCCCGAGTATATGGTGAAGAAGTACGACCCCAGCTACGAGGGGACGCCGATGATGCACCCCAACTACGGCAAGGCCAGCGATTACACAGCCGGGGAGCTGCGCAACCTGCGCGCGCACTATTGTGCTGAGGCTGAGCTCGTCGATCGGTGGGTCGGGCGTATCCTCCAAAAGATCGATGATCTCGATCTCTGGGATACCACGGTGGTCATCTTCACCACTGACCACGGGATGAGCCTGGGGGAGCATAACCGCACAGGCAAGAGCAACATCAATAAGCACGATGATCGACTCTGGCCGCTCTATCCGGAGATCGCGCACATCCCCCTCCTCATCGCCGCTCCAGGTCTGCCACGGGGCGCGGCGGTGGACATCCTGGCCCAACCGGCCGATATCCTGCCCACTTTGATCGAGCTCAATGGGCTGGACGTTGCGCCCCCCGATCCCTTCCAGGGATCTTCCTTCGCGTCGGCCTTGAGCGTGGGGGCGCGGACGCCATCCCGCGATTTCGTGATTTGCGGATCCTACCTTCGCCTCAGAGACGGTAAGCTTCCGCCCACTGCGGTGACGCCGATGGTCTATACACATCGGTGGGCCTATGCGCCTTTCGGACCAGGCGATGCGCCCTATGGATCGGGCGATGCGCCTTATGGATCGGATGAAGTCTCGCCTGCGTATCACACCAGCGAGCTCTTCGATCTGGATGACGATCCCTACGGCGAGAGGAACGTGGCGCAGGAGCATCCTGACATTGTCGAGGAGATGCACGACAAGCTCATCCGATGGCTTGAGGAGATCGGGGCACCGGACGAGGCCATCGAGGTGTACACCTAACCAGCCTTCCACGCTCGCCCACGAGATTGGCGGCTAACAAGAAAGGACGGAAGATGCTACCATTGTCGTTCACGACGCTGGGCTGTCCCAGCTGGACGCTGCAGGAGATCGTCGAGAATGCCGCAGAGATGGGATACGATGGTGTCGACTTCCGCGGACTGCAGGAAGTGCTGGACATCACGGCCTGTCGGGAGTTCACCGTGGAGCTAGGCGTGACGAAACGCCTCTTCGCCGACCACGGCATCGCGATCTCGGGAATCGCGACCTCGGCGCGCTTCGCCGTGACCGATGAGGACGAGTTGCAGCGCAACTTCGACGAGGCACGGCGCAATATGGCGCTAGCCGCCGAGCTTGGGGCCCCGGTCATCCGGGTGTACGGCGGTCGCGTCCCGGCAGGCTACACCGTAGAGGGCATTATGCCGACCCTCGTTGAGAATCTGCAGACGATTGGTGAAGAAGCCGAGGGCTATGGCGTCACGCTGGCGCTGGAGACGCACGACGATTGGACGAACTCGGCGGTCTTTGCGCGCCTGATGCGCGAGGTGGATCACCCGCGCGTACGGGTCCTCTGGGACCTACATCATCCCTACCGCACCAACGGGGAGTCACCCGAATTCACCTATAGCAACCTGGCGCCGTACACGGTCAGCACCCACGTCAAGGACTCGCTGCCCACCCAGGAGGGTGATCACCGATACGTGCTTCTGGGT
>JBNGCP010000021.1:0-51864 GCA_049974845.1 Anaerolineae bacterium
GACGCGCCTCACTCGAGGCGACGATGGACGAGCCCAACAAACGTAAGGGGTTGCGTTTCTGCTCATCCGATGTATCATAAATGGGTTATGGTCAAGGTTCGCGGCTTTCTAGCCATGGTTTGCGGCAAGGTTGGGTATTGGATGGACAGTAGACTAGGTGTGGGGTCGTTGGACGCCGCGCAGCCGGGAAATGCAACGGCTCCATCATACCCTGGCGGGAGGATGGAGCCGTGACGTGCAAAGGATCGGCTGCGTTGTCTAGCGCCCTCCTCGAGAGAGCGTGCGCAGACAGCGTGTGCAGATATGAATGCGACGGTATTCACCATCGATCATAACACGCTTATGCTGGATATTGGGTCGAAACATGCGCTTCGTTGCACGTTTCGAGTGACTGACAGTGTGCCCAAACATTGGGCCTTTTCCACAGATTTCGCACTTGGCCATAATCCACCTCTTTTTTTCGATGACTGGGTTATGATACCACAAAGGTCGTAGGAAGCAACCGGAGGAGCCTAGATCGATGAGCGACAAGATAGTGCCCAGAGGCAAGATCGATGTCTCGCAGGCGGCGATCGCCTCCATTGTCAGCGAGGCGGTTCAGACTTGCTACGGGGTAGTGGGCACGGTGCCCCGCAACTTTGCTACGGGCCTGGCAGACATCCTGTCCACCGACCGCAAGCGCGGTGTGGAGGTCGTTGTGCGCAACGGGGAAATCACGATTGATCTCTATGTCGTGGTAGAATATGGGACCCGCATATCGGCCGTAGCGGAGAGCATCAAGGACGTGGTAAAGTACCAGGTCGAGCGAGCTCTGGAGTTGCCTGTAGCGGAAGTGAACGTCCACGTTCAGGCGCTGCGCGTGAGTGGTTTCAGTTAAGGAGGGGTCTACTGTGGGAATGCTGGGGGGTGGGGTCATCCGGGCTCTGGACGGATATCGTTTCAAGCCCATGATCTCTGCGGCTCTATTTTGGTTACGCCAGCACCAGGAGTCAGTGAACGCGCTCAATGTCTTCCCTGTTCCGGATGGCGATACCGGCACCAACATGAGCCTCACCATGACCTCTGCGTGGGATGAAATCGCCGATGTGCAGGAGTCGCACGTCGGACGCCTGGTCTCGAAGGTCGCGCACGGTGCGCTGATGGGAGCTCGCGGCAACTCCGGCGTGATTCTTTCGCAGATCTGGCGCGGCTTCGCGCACGGACTGGATGGCCACCAGGCTATCACGCCCGAGGTGATGGCTGAGGCGCTGCAGGTGGCGGCAGATACGGCTTACAAGGGTGTGGTGAAGCCCGTAGAGGGCACGATACTCACCGTCATCCGGGAAGTATCCGACGAGGCACAGGCTGCTTCTGAGGATACAGAGGATATGATTGAAGTGTTTGAGCGACTTGTCGATCGAGCAAAGCGCTCCGTCGATCGGACGCCTTCGCTCTTGCCGGTGCTACGACAAGCGGGTGTCGTGGATTCAGGCGGGCAGGGGCTGTACGTGATTCTCGAGGGTATGCTGCGTGACTTGAAGGGGCTTCCTGTGACCGAAATCGTTGCACCGGAGACTGATCTGTCTCATCTACAGATTGACGCACACGTACTGGCTGGAGGAGAGGTCGAGTTCGACGAGGCCTATCCCTACGATGTTCAGTTCATCATTTTTGGCGATAACCTCGATGTTCCGTTGATTCGGTCAACGATTGAGGCGATGGGCGATTGCCCTTTGACGGTGGGCGATCCTGCTGCGGTGAAGGTGCATGTTCACGTCGCTGACCCAGGCAAGCCCATCAGTTTTGCAGCGCAGTTAGGATCGGTGCGCGACGTCGTCGTGGAGGATATGCGCGTCCAGTACGAGGCTTTCACCGCCAATCGCGCAGCACGGTTGGGAGTCGGCCCGACCGTAACGCCACCGGTGAGCCTTCTCGGCGATGACGAGGTCGCACCCATCAGTGTCATCGTGGTCGCGGCGGGTGAAGGCCTGGCCAATGTCTTCCGCAGTCTGGGCGCGACGGCGGTGATCGAGGGTGGGCAGACGATGAACCCAAGCACGGCACAGATCCTCGAGGCCATAGAGGCGGCCGCGGCAGATCAAGTGATCATCCTGCCTAACAACAAGAACGTCTTGATGGCGGCCAAACAGGCAGCGGAGGTGAGTGAGAAAGAGGTCGCGATTGTCCCGACCCGGTCGATCCCACAGGGTGTCTCCGCCTTGCTCGCACTCGATCAAGGCGCTTCCCTGGCGGAGAACGCGGCGGCAATGGAAGCCTATTCGCAGGAGGTGATCACAGGAGAGGTGACTTCGGCAACCCGTGATGTGAAGCTCAATGGTGTGCATGTCAAGGAGGGCGATGCGATCGGTCTCCTGGACGACGAGCTTGTGGTCGCGACACACTCATTCGACGAGGCGGTACACTGGTTGCTCGCTGAGGCCGACCTCGACCATCGAGAACTGGTGACGCTTTACTACGGTGATCAGGTGACCGCGGCTGAGGCTGCAGACCTTGCAGAGAGGCTTCGCGAGGCGTACCCAGATCTGGAGTTTGAGGTCGTGGCGGGCGGGCAACCTCACTATCCTTATCTCCTGTCCATTGAATGATCCGATCCCGGGGCGGCAGCGGTTCGGCCAGACTAGAAAGGAACCTCCGTCGGGATCTCCCTATCCCAACCATTGTCTTCGAGAGCTTAGGCCTTATCAGCATACGATTACCAGCAAGAGTTCCCTAGAAGATACCAGGAGCTGTGCGTGGCTGGAAACTCACAAATCCAACTCATCACCGACGGTACGGCTTTTTTGCCTGTAGAACGGTTGCGCGAACTGGGTGTCATCGCCCTGCCCATCGTAGCACGGTCGGGCGAGAGCACGTTTATGTACGATCAACAGACGCCGGGCCACATCGATCTATTGCGGACGGTTCGGGAGCATCGCCATCCGATAGACATCGTTGGGCCATCGCCGGACGACTTCCGTGCTGTCTTTGAGCGGTCACTTTATCGCACGAACCGGATGCTCGTCATTCTCTCGTCGGGACGGCTGAGTCCGGTGCTTCGGAATGCCCGGATCGCGGCGCGGGATTTTATGGGGCGCTGCGATATCACGATTCTCGATTCTCAGACCGTATCAGTGGGGCTGGGGCTGTTGGTTGAGCGGGCCGGCGAGCTTCTGCAGCGCAACGATCTACCGCTGGCCGAAGTGGTGCGCCGGATCCGGGGCATGATTCCCCGGATCTATGTCGTGATGATCTCTCACACTTTGGACTACATCTATCGCAGCGGGAAGCTGACGTCAATGCAGGCCATCCTTGGAGCGATGCTGAAGATCCACCCCTTCATCGAGATCGAGGACGGCGATGTGATTCCGCTGGAGAAGAGCCGAAGGCCCGAGCGCGCCCTTGACAAGCTCATCGAGTTCGCGTCGGAGTTCGCTCGCATCAAGAAGCTGGTGATCTTCCAGAGCTATGCGGAGCCGGACGAAGAGGCGTTGGACCTCCGGGATCGGCTTTCGCAGGTGGCGCCCGGGATTGAGATCCCAATCATCGCTTACGACCCGATCATCGCTTCCCATATCGGTCCCGAGGGTCTGGGTTTGGTGGTCTACGAGGGGGTATGGCGCTGAGCTATGGGACAGCGCGTGCGTATCGTAACCGACAGCGTCGCTGATCTCACCCCGTCGGATGTCGCCCGACACCAAGTCAAGGTCCAGCCTGCCTATCTCGTCTTGAACGGTGCCACCTATAAGGATGATGGCACCCTGGATCGTGATTGGTTCTATCGGCAGCTTGCTGACGCGGCGGTGGCGCCCACGACTGCGGCACCAGCGCCGGAGGAGTTTCTATCCACCTACAGGACATTGGCTGATGAGGGCGCAGAGGACGCCATTGTGCTCGCGGCGGCCTCGTCGGTGAGCAGCATCTACGATCATGCGCTGGTTGCGGCGAATTGGTTCAGTGGCAGGATGTGCATCCATGTCGTTGACACGATGCAGGTCTCGATGGGAGTTGGCTGGATGGTCAAGGAGGTCGCTGAGTGGGTGGAACAGCAGGTTCCGGTTGCTGATATCCTTGAGCGTGTCACCGGACTGCGCGCTCGGACGCAGGTGTTGGGTCTCCTGGACTCGATCAGCTATCTCCGGCGGAGCGGACGCGTGGGGTGGGTGGCTGGCGGCTTTGCCAGCCTTCTTCGCATCAAACCCTTGTTCGCTTTCGAGCAGGGGGCGGCACGACTATTTGCCCGGGTTCGAACACACGCCCGAGGTCGCGCAGTGCTTCTTCAGCGCATCTCCAGACTGCGGCCATTTCGCCGCATCGCGATCCTGCATTCAGGTGCAGACGCGGCTGCCATTTCGTGGCTACGTGACGAGTTGAGAGCTCTAGACGGGGATCTGTCTATGCCGGTGGTCGAGATCGGTGCGGCGTTCGCCACACACGTAGGGCCTGGTTGTCTGGGTGTCGCCGTGGTGAGTGCCGCGTGAAGGCGTCGCGCAGCGTGAGGATGTGGGCGGCATAGAACGATATGTGGTTGGACGTCTGGCGATTGTCGTGCTGAGCTGCTGTGCTCTGCACATACGAATGCAGGAGATGGTATGGCTAGACCAATAGAGATCTTGGGAAAGATGCTGGAGCTTGAGATGCGCGACTACAACTATCAAGATCGCGCAGTGGCGGGTGGTCTTTCCCGTTATGTAGATACGTGGCGCAAACAAGCGGTCCAGGAGTTCGGTGACGAGGCTGAGCCGTGGATTGAGGGAATTGCGGAGCGCTTGGAGGCGTATAGCACGCTCGATCCTTCTACACGGCGCGACATGATTGTCACCCTAAGAGAGATGTTGGCGTCCGGCCCCTTGAGCGCGCACGCCGAGCAGAAAGTGGAGCTGCGGACCGAGGAGCACGTCGGGGCGCAGCCCAAGAAGCCGCCGGCGGAGAAGCCTGCCCCATCTGAGGGACACCTCGCCGCTCCGGCTGACTCACCTCAAGCCGCCCCTGTATCTGCCGAGGCGCCGGATCGGCGTGTCGGTCGGGGATTGGAGGCGCCGATAGAGGTCATCTCAGGCATTGGCAAGAAGCGAAGCGAGCTTCTGAGCAATCTTGGTGTGCACACGATCGGCGATTTCATCCATCATTACCCTCGACGTTACGAGGACTATTCCCAGCTTAAGACGATCGACCAGTTGGCGTACGGCGATCAGGTCAGTCTCCTCGCCACAGTGTGGGAAGCTGGGGGTCGTAGAACGCACAGTGGTACGTACGTCTTCCGTGCCATCCTGTCGGATGCCACTGGCACTATGGAAGTGACCTGGTTCAACCAACGGTATCTGGAAGGTCGTATCCGACCGGGTATGCAGTTGCTGGTGAGCGGCAAAGTTGATGAGTATCTTGGTCGATTGACTATGCAGTCGCCCGAGTGGGAGATCGTGGGCCGGACCGAGCTGACCAATGCGCGCATACAGCCGGTCTATCCCCTGACAGAGGGTTTGACCCAACGATGGATGCGTACTGCGATGCGCAGAGCGCTGGGCGCTTGGGCAGATCGAATCCCGGATCCGCTGCCTGATGAGTTGCGTCTGCAACACGGGCTGCTGACGCTGTCCCGTGCTCTCTGGGGCATACACTTACCGGACAGCCAGGAGCACCTCGCGGCGGCCCGCCGCCGTCTAGCGTTCGAGGAGGCGCTCTATCTTCAGCTGGGTCTCCTCCGCCAGAAGCTGATGTGGAAATCGCAGGCCGGCCGTGAGCTCAGACCATCTGTCGACCGACTGCAGGCGCTCAAGGAAGCGTTGCCTTACGAGTTGACCGAGGCCCAGCGTCGTTCGCTGCAGGAGATGCTCGAGGATCTGGCTTCAGGGGATCCGATGAACCGACTGCTTCAGGGCGATGTGGGTTCTGGGAAGACCGTAATCGCGGCGCTGTTGATGACCTTGGTTGCCGACCAAGGGGCGCAGGCCGCGATGATGGCGCCGACGGAGATCCTGGCGGAGCAGCACTATCGCAGCCTTTCGACGCTCTTCGAGCGTTTTCCCGAGCCTCGGCCGACGCTCGGGCTTCTCACCGGCAGTATCACCGGCACAGAGCGCGAAGCTATCTATGAGGGATTGGCACAGGGTTCCCTGCAGGTCGTGGTCGGAACTCACGCATTGATTCAGGAGGCGGTGACGTTCAAGGATTTGGCGTTCGTCGTCATCGATGAGCAGCACCGATTCGGCGTCGAACAACGGGGCACATTGCGCGAGAAGGGCTATAACCCACACCTCCTGGTGATGACGGCTACGCCTATTCCTAGATCCCTTGAGCTGACTCTGTGGGGGCATGTGGATGTTTCGGTCTTGGACGAGATGCCACCGGGTCGGGAGCCGGTCACGACACGTGTTCTCCACCCGCGCGAACGTGGGCGTGCTTACACGTTTATCCATGGCCAGGTCGAGAAGGGGCATCAGGCATTCATTATCTATCCGCTCGTCGAAGCCTCTGACAAGATCGAAGCCCGGGCTGCGGTCGATGAGTATACGCGCTTACAGAAGGAGGTTTTCCCTAACCTGCGGCTGGGTCTGCTCCATGGCAGACTATCGAGCAACGAGAAGGACGCGGTGATGGGTCAGTTTGTGGCGGGCGATCTCGACATTCTGGTGGCGACCTCGGTGGTGGAGGTGGGGATTGATGTGCCCAATGCGACGGTTATGCTGATCGATGGTGCGGATCGCTTCGGCCTGGCCCAGCTCCATCAGTTCCGGGGGCGGGTTGGGCGTGGCAGTCACCAGTCCCACTGTCTTTTGCTGGCTGGAAGCGCCTCGGAGGAGGCCTGGGAGCGGTTACGTGCTGTTGAGGCGACCACGGACGGCTTCGTGCTCGCAGAGAGAGATCTGGAGATGCGCGGACCCGGCGAGTTCCTCGGTACACGCCAGAGCGGCCTGCCTGAGCTGCCTATGGCCTCCTATGCGGACATCCGGCTGCTTCACGAAGTGCGCGAGGTAGCTGCCCATCTGCTGGAGCGTGACCCCGATTTGGAGTTGCCAGTGCACAGCGGGCTGCGAAGAGAGGTAGCGGATTTCTGGGATAAGGCGGGAGATCTGAGTTAGCATCATGCGCATTGCTATCTACCCTGGCTCCTTCGACCCGGTTCACAATGGCCACGTCGACATCGCGCAGCGCGCCGCGTTGCTCTTTGACAGACTAGTCGTGGCCATCTATGCTCGTCCCGACAAATCGCTCCTGTTCTCGGTGGCGGAGAGGGTAGCTTTGGCGAAGGAGGTCTTCCGTTCGGAGGGCAATGTGGAGGTCCGGCCCTACGATGGTCTCACGGTGGACATGGCGCACCAGCTTGGTGCACAGGTGTTGGTTCGGGGGCTCAGGGTGATCTCCGATTTCGAGCGGGAGTATCAGATGGCCTTGATGAATCAGCAGCTGAGCTCTGGGGTCGAGACCGTCTGTCTGATGACGCGCTATGAGTATGCTTTCGTAAGCGCAAGTCTCGTTAAGGAAGTCTTTATGGCCGGTGGTGATGTTTCCGGCATGGTGCCCCCTGTCGTCCTGAAGGCTCTCCAGGAAAAGCGCCGGACAAACGCGCTGCCGACAGGTTGAAGGGAGGCTAGCGTGCGAAGATTGCTGGGATGGAGCTGTTGGAGGAGGGGCCATGGACGTTGACTTCCTGATCGACCGCCTGGAACGTTATGTCATCGAGGAGTGCCCGAGATTTCTCGGAAATCGCATGGTCAATGAGGATGAGTTCAGAGGTTACCTGGCCCAGCTGCGTCAAGCGGTCCCTGAGGAGATCGCGCAGGCCCGGCGCGTGGTGCGCGAGAGTGATGCGGTGATCGAAGCCGCCCGCCAGGAGGCCGAGCGCATCATCGCTAAGGCTCAGAGCGAGGGTGAGCGTATGGCTTCGAGCCATCAGTTTGTGGTCGATGCCCAGCGGCAGGCAAAAGCCATCGTGCAGGAGGCTCGTCAGAAGTCAGACAGCTTGAGGGAAGATGCCGATGAGTACGTATACAACGTCCTCAGCCAGTTGCAGACCGAGCTAACACGTCAGCTTCGGGTCGTTGAGAACGGGCTGCACCGGTTGGAAGCCGAGCGCGAGGCCGTTCTCAGTGAGAAGAAAGTTTGACAGTCGGCCCCTTTTCTGTATAATGGGGCGTGCGTCGTGAACGGATGGCGATGTGACGCTAGACGTACGACGTGTCATCATCAGGGAAAAGGGAGTGAATAACCATGGCTGCTGTACCAAAGAGACGAACACCGCGCAGCCGGCGCGACCGGCGGCGAGCAAATAGCTATCCTGCGGCTGTGCTGCCTACGCTATTGGAGTGTGAGCAGTGCGGCGAGTTGGTCAAGCCTTATCACGTATGCCCGAACTGCGGTCACTATCGAGGACGGCAAGTTCTGGACGTTGAGGACTAGGCAGGTGTGCTTGGGGTGTGCTGACGGGTAGTCCCGGTTGGCATGTGCTATTGCCACCTAACGTCAGGGGAAGCGGCTTCGTCAAGGGAACCCGGAGAACACAGAATTGTCACTACACGGGCCTCTTCGGAGGCCCTTTTGTTTTGCATGACGCGACGCATGCCGGTCGTTGCGAAGCCCATTGACAGAGAGCGGCATTGGGATATGCTTATCCGTGACGCTTGGGGGGCCTAGTGCACGCGGGCTGTGTCGGTTTGGTGGCTTTTGGGGGACAGAGAGAGGGGCAATATGGAGCGTGATGTGATTCCCGGTTCAGTGACTGTTGAGCCTAGTGTCCTGGAGACAATTGCCCGGTTGACCACGTTGGAGGTGCCTGGCGTGGTCGGTATTGCTCAACGAGATGTGGATCGCATTCTGGGCGTGCCCGGGAAGTCGGTGGAGGTCCAGGTTCGTGAGGGAAGGGTGCTCGTCGAACTACATGTTGTGGCGGGCCCCGAGCAGAGCTTGCTGCAGCTGGGGCGCAAGGTTCAACGAGAGGTAACCCGGGCCGTTCAGCAGATGCTGGGCATGCCCGTTGAGGCTGTGAACGTTCACATCGAGGACGTGGTCTATCCTGAAGTCGAGGAATGGTCCGAGGCCGAATCCGCTTGAGTCATGCGCTCCGCCCTAGGTTCCCGGTAGGTCCGCTGCTTCGGATTCTGGCCGCAGTGCCGACTCAGAGGGAGTAACGAACTATGAAGGGGGAGCGTCGCCTGGCGCGTGAGCTGGCGCTGCAGGCTCTATACGAGATTGATCTTGTCGGACACGCGCCGGCGGTCGTGCTAAATGAGCGGTTTGAGTCCTGCGCCGATCTGAGCCCGCGGGTGGAGTCCTATGTACGCAGCCTGGTCGGCGGCATCCTCGCCGCTGTCGAGCAATTGGATCGCTATATTCAAGACCACGCGCCAGATTGGCCCCTGGATCAAGTCGCCGTCATCGATCGCAACCTCCTGAGGATGGCGCTCTATGAGTTCACCGGGGGCAAGGTGCCCGTCAAGGTCGCCATCAACGAGGCTGTGGAGCTTGCTAAGGCGTACGGGGCTGAAAGCTCGCCCCGATTTGTCAATGGTGTACTCGGCGCGCTGGTTCCTCATCAGGACGAAGTGACGCGTATTCTCCAGGAGAACATCGACTAGCAGAGACTGCTCCGTTGCCTGTCAGCACGTGGTGCGATTCCTGATGACGTAGGAGGAATCGCGCCGCTTTTTTTTCGAAACTCACTTGAGCAACGAGCAAGCCTCGAGTATGCTGACTGGGCTGAAGGTGTTCGCGCAGGATGCCGACGTCCAGCGCTACAATACGTGTGAAAGGAGTTACTCGGGATGGAGAAGATCAAAGTCATCATTATGGGCGCCGCCGGGCGAGATTTCCATAACTTCAACTGCTACTTCCGCGACAACGAGCGCTATGAGGTTGTGGCCTTCACGGCTACACAGATCCCCAACATCGAGGGCCGTAGATATCCGCCCGCGCTAGCCGGTGACCTCTACCCGGAAGGCATCCCCATTCATCCTGAAGAGGATCTGGTGTCGCTCATCAACCGCCACAATGTTGCTCAGGTGGTCTTCTCGTACTCGGATGTTCCCCACGTCTACGTGATGCACAAGGCCTCGATCGTTGCTGCGAACGGCGCCGACTTCCGGCTGATGGGGGGACGGGCGACGATGCTGCGCAGTTCGAAGCCGGTCGTTGCCGTCTGTGCGGTGCGCACCGGCTGTGGCAAGTCACAGACAACCCGACATGTCTGTGATGCTCTGCAGGCTATGGGGCGGAAAGTGGTCGTCGTCCGCCATCCGATGCCTTACGGCGATCTTGCCAAGCAGGCGGTACAGCGCTTTGCTACCTATGCGGATCTGGATCGGCACAACTGCACGATCGAGGAGCGGGAGGAATACGAGCCGCACATCGATCGGGGTGTGGTGGTCTATGCCGGTGTGGATTACGAGGCCATCCTGCGACAGGCGGAGGATGAGGCCGACATCGTCGTGTGGGACGGTGGGAACAACGACCTGCCCTTCTACAAGCCTGATCTGTGGATCACGGTGACGGACCCCCACCGCGCTGGTCACGAGGTGGCTTACTACCCGGGTGAGGCAAATTTCCGTGCTGCTGATGTCTTGGTCATCAACAAGATGGATACCGCTGACTATGCGGGCGTCCGGGAGATCTACCAGAACATCGGTGAGCTGAACCCCGATGCTGTGGTTGTCGAGGCTGCGTCCCCGCTGTTTGTGGATCACCCTGAGGAGATCCGGGGGAAGCGGGTACTGGCAATTGAGGACGGTCCGACGCTGACGCACGGAGGGATGGCTTATGGGGCCGCCTATGTGGCAGCCCAACGCTTTGGCGCTGCGGAAGTGATCGACCCGCGACCCTATGCGGTGAACTCGATCGCGCGGACCTATGAGGCCTATCCGACGACGGGCAAAATACTGCCGGCGATGGGCTATGGCGAGAGCCAGATCGCCGATCTGGAGCAGACGATCAACAACACACCCTGTGACCTGGTGATCGTGGGCACGCCCATCGACCTTACGCGACTTCTCCACATCGGGCACCCGATGGAGCGCGTACGATATGAGTTGCAGGTGATCGGCCGGCCAACGTTGGAAGAAGTGCTTCTGGAACGGTTTGAGGGCGAGCAGTAGCAGTCGGCGTCCTATCGCGCGCTGAGTCGTCAGGGCCTGGGGCGGGGAGCTTTCCCCGCCCCAGTTTGCGCCAAAGAGCACGAAGCGTGGCTGTGGCGGCCGAGGATCAAGCGCCAGCCCAAGGGCTGGCGCGCCTCGTAGGGAGAAAGATCGTCACTCAGAGACGAAGGGATTGTCTCTGATCCAAAAGCGCCACCGTTTCTCCTGCGCGGTTTCGCCTCCTGGCACGCGTATGCGCGGGCCGGAGATTACCATCTCCTCAGGGTCTAACGATCCGCGCCGAAGGGTCAGCGTCTCGCTTGTGCAGAGATCGACATCGTTGAGCGCCCCATCGATCGCGAACGCTTGGGTGAGCTTGGCCGGTCCGTTGGTGAGCTCGCCGGTATCCTCCACGCTTCGATTCCGCCGCATCCTGTCCAGTCCCTTCAGCGGCTCCAACGCTCGAATAAGGACCGCGCCGGGTGTACCTACCGGGTGCGCGGCGATGTTGAACATCCAGTGCATTCCGTAGATGAAGTAGACGTACGTATGACCCGGCTCGTCGAACATGGGACGGTTGCGCGCGGTTAGGCCCCGATACGCGTGGGATGCCGGATCGTGGTGACCGCGGTAGGCTTCAGTTTCCACAATACGTCCCACCAGCTCCGCGCCCTCGACATATCGCACGAGATAGGCGCCGATGAGGTCACGAGCGACCTGGACCGGCTCGCGTGCGTAGAAGCTGCGAGGCAAGCGTTCCTCAACCAAGTTTGACTTATGCTCTGGGGTGGGGTATCTTCGGGTTAGCTGGGGCCGTGCCGAGGCCAGAGATGACCGCAACCGGAGGTGGAATGATGAGCGATATCCCCGATTGGCTGATTGAGCTCGCCGCACAGCGTGACGAGGACGATGAGGAGGATGAGGAACCGGAATGGGACTTTCTCCGGTCCGAACCCGAAGGTGAAGACGAGCAGGCCACAATGGGGGCTACCCGTCCTGTCGCCGAATCCACGGAAGCAGCGGCGCCCACGGCTGTTGAGGAGGAAGAGGAGTTCGACGAGGAGTTCGGCAGCTTTGAGGAGAGCCAGCAGGACGAGGACGTGATGGAGGCTCTCCGTAGCCAAGTGGAGGTCGATGAGGCCGAAACCCTGGAACCCGCAGAGGCCGTCGATCCTTTGCTGAATCTGACGATTCGCGGTCTGCAGCCGTGGCAGCAGCTGGTGCTTGCGGTCCTCGTTCTTCTGGATGTCGTGGTCATCGGTATGATGCTCCTGGTGATGTTGGGCCGGGTCTCTATTCCATAGGCGACGGCCTCGCCAGACAAACAGGCGGGCGATCTGGGCCCTATCCGTGTGCTGCGGTGCTGCTTTGCTGAAAGGCCTGCGCCGGGAAGGCGATCATCGCGCTGGCACAAGGGACCGGGTAACCTCCTTAAGGCCGGTGGCGAAGGAGCCGTTCGGCTGCCCGGCGGCAAGGGGCACGCCTTTTCTAAGCGCTAGCATCTGATCGGGATCATACGGGAGATCACCCCGGAGCGGCACTCTCAGGATCCGCTCAAGGGCCGAGGCGCTGGCGTGATCACCGGGAGAACACGCGTTATGGATGAGTGCCATCTTCTCCTCCCAGCGTTGTAGCGCCTTGAGGGTTGCCAGGGCAGTCTGAACGGCGGGTGGGTCATCTCCCACGACCATCAGGATCCTGGTCGCTCTGGCGAACAGCGCATCGACTGCCGAGTCGAGGCGTGATGGCACGTCGACGACGATGAAGGGCGCCGAGCGCCTGAGTTGGGACAGCACGTCCGCGATCTGTTGCTCCGAGAACCATCCGATTTCGTGCGGCACTGGCGGCGCGCAGAGCAGGTGGAGGCCAGACTTGTGACGGCGAAGCAATGAGGTGGCATCCTTCTCCGCACCCGCTAGATAAGACCCCCAATGGACCTTCGGCTGCATTCCGCAGAACAGGGCGGCGTGACCGGATATGGGTGATAGATCCCACAGGATCGTAGGAGCGATCTGCTGGAGCAGCATCGATAGATTCACGGCGATGGTGGTTACGCCAACACCGCCCCTAAGGCTGAAGACCGGCAGCACCAAGCGTTCGGTCTGCGGGGAAGCCTCGGTCGTGCGTAGTAGGTCCTCTACCACCTGGGATAGGGTCGGCATATCGACCGGCTTTGGGAGATGCAGATCCGCGCCCGCCTCGAGCGCAGCTTGACGATCCACTGGTTGGCCTCGTGCGGTCAAGATGATGATGCCCATATCCTCGGTTCGGGGATTCTCTCGTAACCGGCGAACGACCTCATAGCCGTCCATCACGGGCATCATCACATCGACGATGGCTAGGTCCGGGCGTTGCTCAAAGGCTTGAGCGAGCCCCTCTTCCCCGTTCGTGCACAGCAGAGCTTCGTGGGTGGTCTTTCGTTCGAAGAATAGCCGGAGCAACGCCAGTATGTCCGGGTTGTCGTCGATGATGAGGACCCGTGCCATTGTGTCACCTTCTCCTCTGCGTTGAGGTTTTCAGATTCCGGTGTCCGATCGCGCTAGTCAGCCACGCCGCTATGCTTCGTCGCCCTCCCGCTCGCCAAGGAAGCCAATGCTCTGCCGGTTGATCAGCGCCGCTCCCCCACTGTAGCTGATGCTTGGGTTGAACGTACAGCTTGCAGTGACATCCAGGAGGGTGATGAAGGGACCAGCCTCTGCGCTAAGAAAGACGCGTGGATCAAATGACCGGTTCGCGGTATGGAGCCGTCCCCGTATCTCGAAGAAAGGGACCGTCAAGCAGAGGTCAAACGTGGATCGGCCCAGAGAATACCGCTGATCTCTGCGCAGCCCGTCCTGCTGTTCCAACGTTAGGATGAAGTCCAGGTTCTGCTTGGCAAGCGTGGTCGAGGTATAGTGAACGCTGATCTTTGCAGGGTCAGTGATTGGTGACAGATACGCTTCCTGGATGAGCAGATAGTCGGTGCTCTGGTCATAGACTGCGTCCGGGAGCGACAACTTCCCCTCGACATAGACGCCTGATACCCGGTAACCCTGGGCGAAGAAATCTGCTACGACCGTCTGGCCTGATGTAGGGGAATGCATCGCACGCCTCGCTTATCTCTTGATCACTCCGCCAGCCAGGTAAAGGTCCGACGCCGTGGCGCCGGGCTGATGATGCGGTAAGCACTATCCGCGCTTTCAGTCACTTGCCGAACGACGAGGACTCGCCAAGAGAAGGTGCGATCCTCTGCCGTTTCGGGTGGGAAGAGGCTGGTCGGTACCCGCCATACCGTCGACTTCAGATAGATCGGATCCAGCGGTGTCTCCAGCTCGTAGGGCACGATCAGTTCGACCTGATAGTATTCCCTCTCATCCAGAATGCCTACCGAGGCCCACTGAAGCGCGATTGTGGCGTCGGTGCCTTCGAACTCGGCCCCGTCGGGAGGATAGAGCATAGACGGAGACGGATAGCGCATCAAGCCCGGCGTCGGTGTGGGCGTTGCAGCTACAATGACTTCCGGTTCCGGCGTTGGCGTATTCCGAGGGATCATCAGTACGCGATTCACCTGGATGGTCTCGGAGTCCGTCGGGATCTCATTAGCTTCACGGATGGCGCTCATGCTGACGCCGTATTCCTCCGCGATGGTCGAGAGCGTGTCGCCGTCCTGCACTGTATGGAGGAGGTAGGCCGCCGAAGTCGGTGTGGGCTCGCCGGGTCGGGGCGTTGGTGTCGGGCCCGGTGTAGGTGTGGGCGGCGGGAGTTGAAGGGTCTGACCCTCAACGATGGTGTCGGACTCGAGCTCATTGTACGCTCTGATCTCCTCAATCGTGAGCTCATACTCCATGGCGATCTCCAAGAGCGTGTCGCCTGGCTGGACGACGTACTCGATCGGGGGCAGGGGGGTAGGGGTCTCTGTCGGGAGCGGCGTGTGGGTCGGCGTCGGTGTCTGTGTGGGTGTCCGCGTGCTCGTTGGCGTCAGAGTGACCGTGGGTGTGAATGTGGGTAGCTCAACAGGTCCTTGACCACGCCCGAGTTTGAGCCCTAAGACCACAGATCCGCTCAAGACAATGACAGCGATGGCCGCCAGGATGGCGATCCGTAGAGGGCTGGGACGCTCGTCACCCTCGTCCGCAGTCTCAGGAACCGCATCCGCGACCAGGTGCTCCTCCGCGGTGGCATCGCCTGAATCCACCACGGCGGACTCATCGGTCAGGATGGCTCCACACATAAGGCACGTCTTAGCCCCATCCGCCACACGGGCTCCACACTCGGGACAGTGACGTTGAGGTCGATCCGGCAACGCTCTTGGTGTTTGTTCTTCTGTCATAGGACGTTTCTAGGGCATCGACTGTGCCCAGGCATGGATGCTGCCCGGTGCAAGCTGTGCCATGAAGCTCGACGTACTATAACACTGACGTGGTGAAGATCAAGATGACGGGGCACGCCTTCGCACGAGGCAATCGCCATCGGCCTGGGTGCATATAATCTCTGGGGCAAGAGTGGGCAGTTTTGGCCCAACGTGCCTGATACCCGCCACTCCAAAGCGGGCCAAAACTGCCAAGGCGTGTTTCGCGTTGGGCGAAGTCCAACCTGTCCCGGCTTGTACTGGGCCTGATCGACAAGCCGCCCCCAACGCGAAACACGCCCATCGGCCTCTTGCCCTTGACCTGGCTGGGTGTTCTGTGCTATAATGCTGCGAGATGATAAGGTACACCTTATCATCCGCGTTCGTTGAGTGATGTTTGCGGACCAACTGGGGTGGGCTGATGCTCCAAGACAGAGTAGAGGAATACCTAGGAGCCATCTACCGGTTGCGTACCGATGCGGAGACGCCGCTTCCGCTGTCACAGCTTACAGAGTACTTCGGTTTCTCTCCTGTGTCGGTCCATGAGATGATCCAGAAGCTGGACAAGGGTGGATGGGTAGTCTATCATCCCTATCGTGGCGTGACACTAACGGCGCCTGGAGAGGAAGCGGCGCAGTCGCTTCTGCGCCGGCATCGGCTTTGGGAGCGTTTCCTGACCGATAAGCTTGATATCCCGTGGGATGAGGCTCATACTATCGCTGGTCGTCTGGAGCACGTAGCCACAGATCTCGTGACGGAGCGGCTGGCGAGTTTCCTTGGCGAACCCGATGCTTGTCCCCACGGGGGGCCTATTCCTCCGGCAGCACGTTCATCGATGGAGCAGTGTCTGGCGAGCGTGCCGGTTGGCGCTCAAGCTCGTGTCGTGCGCATCGCCCCGGAGACGGCGGAGCGGCTGCACAGGATGGCCCGCGAGGGGCTCATGCCAGGCCGTTCAATCCGCGTGGTGGGCCAGCACGACGGGGCGTCGAGGGTGCGTTTCGAAGACGATACGACGGTGCGCGTCACGCCGGAGGACGCAGTTGCAGTTTGGGTGGATCTGGTCTGAGCTGCCGAAGAGGCAGCGGTTGTGCGGGGAGTTTGGTGATCTTCATACGGGGAGGACGATATCGCGGATGGTCCCACTAGAAAGTCTTAGTCCGGGGGAAGTGGGGTTTGTGTGTGCATTGGAGGGAGGGCATCGATTTGTCTCCCGGCTGGCGGCTCTGGGTTTCACGCCGGGAGTCTCCGTTACGGTCGTGCGTAACTATGGGGCTGGGCCCATTATCGTCTCCGTCCGAGGAGCGCAGATTGCCCTGGGACGTGGAGAAGCTGGGCGCATCAAAGTGGAGAGATCCTAATGAGTTCGCATTGTGAAGGTGGGCTGCTGCCGGCCCATCGCGGCGACGATATACACGCAGTTGAGGAGAGGGAAATCGTCATTGCCCTTGCTGGACAGCCGAATGTCGGGAAGTCGACGATCTTCAATATGCTGACCGGCCTAAGCCAGCATGTTGGAAACTGGCCGGGCAAGACCGTCGAGCGCAAAGTAGGTCACTGCCATTACGGAGACAGTGAGTTTGCCATCGTTGATTTGCCGGGTACCTACAGCCTGTCGGCGAATTCCATCGAGGAGCGGATCGCGCGCGACTACATCATTCGGGAGCAGCCAGATGTTGTCGTCGCTGTTGTAGATGCGGCGATACCTGAACGCAGCCTCTATCTTCTCGCCGAACTGCTCTTGCTGCCCGCTCCGGTCGTATTGGTGCTCAATATGATGGATGTCGCGGAGCAAGAAGGGATCCAGATAGAGCCGCAGGTCTTGCAAGCCGCGTTGGGAATCCCCGTGGTGCCGATGGTAGCCACGCGCAGCGAGGGCATGACGAGGATGCTGGATGCAGCATTGGCCGTTGTGACGCAGACTTTTCCGTATGAGCCCCGAAGGCCGACCATTATGGCCGACCATCAGGAGACGCTGACGCATCTCATTGCACTCATCGCCTCACATGTCCCATCTCCCTATCCAATTGATTGGGTAGCGATCAAGCTGCTGGAAGGTGACGAGGAGATCCTCTCTATGATGGAGGAGGCGCTGCCTCCCGAGGTTCGTGGAGAGGTACACGACATCCTGGGTCAGCACGAGGATGCTGTGTTGGATATCGCCGGCGCGCGCTATGCCTGGATTGCGCGCATGGTGCGGGCCGCCGTGGTCCGGCCGAGGGTGGGTGTGGTGGGGTTGACGGCACGATTGGACTCGATCCTGACTCACCCTCTGTGGGGAGCACTGGCCCTCTTTGCCATTCTGGGCGGGGTATTTGCGCTCACCTACGCGGTCGGGAATCCGATTCAAGCGTGGCTCGATGGGCTCGTGGGGGCAGCTGCCGGCGTAGTCCAGGGCTGGCTGCAGGGGGTGGGGGCTCCCCACTGGCTATCGGACCTGGTTGCGGATGGCTTGATCGGTGGAGCGGGGATGGTGGTCACCTTCCTGCCCATCCTGCTGATCTTCTTCGCGACGCTTGCGGTGTTGGAGGACACGGGCTATATGGCGCGTGCAGCGTACGTGACCGATCGCTTCATGCACCTCATGGGACTGCATGGCAAGAGCTTTATGCCGCTCCTGCTCGGATTTGGCTGCAATGTGCCGGCTGTGCTTGGCGCGCGGATCATCGAATCCCCGCGCGCCCGGATGCTGACCGTTTTGCTGGCGCCCTTCGTGCCGTGCGCCGCGCAGTTGGCCGTTGTGACGATCCTGGGTGCTGTGTTCTTTGGGCAGGCGGCCACGATTGTCGTGTGGGCCTTGGTCGGTGTCAACCTACTGGCTCTTGCGGCGCTTGGGATACTCTTCAATCGATTTGTGTTCAGGGGTGAGCGTGCTGTCTTCATCATGGAGCTACCGCTCTATCATCTGCCCAATCTTCGGACGATTGGACTCTATGTGTGGCGCAACGTTATCGCTTTTCTCGAAAAGGCCGGTAGCGTGATCCTGGTGGCGTCGCTGATCGTATGGCTGCTTTCCTATCTGCCGGTTGGTGGCGATGTGGGCCAGAGTTATTTGGCGACGATCGGTCGAGCGCTTGAGCCTTTGGGACGTCTGATGGGGCTTCCTTGGCCGATCTTGGTGGCATTGTTGACGAGCTTCGTCGCCAAGGAAAACACCATCGCGACGCTGGGTGTGCTCTACGGAGACTACGCCGCGGTCCTCCCCTCAATCCTCGCCCCCCACGCCGCGCTTGCTTTCCTCGTTGTGCAGATGCTCTTTATTCCCTGTGTGGCGACGGTCGCTGTCATGAAGCAGGAATTGCACTCGTGGAAGTGGACGCTCGTAGGTGTGGGAATCTCGCTAGCGATGTCGTTGGGGGCCGGTATCCTCATCTACCAGGTCGGGTCCCTGATCTGGGGAGGTTGATATGTTGCAGCGTGTCCTTGAACTGATGGCGGAGGGGGAGGCTGCATCACAGAAAGATCTGGCACGCGCCCTCGCGGTGGGCGAACCTCTCTTGGCGCAGATGATCGAGCAGCTCGCGTCTGGCGGGTATCTGGCAGAGGCCGCTCTGTGCAACGCGGGGTGCGAAGGCTGTCCCCTCAAACCGGCATGCGGCAGCGATCGTCATCTGCGCGTCTGGCGTCTGACGGAGAAAGGACGGCGGGCTCTCAACCATCAACATGAGGCCTGATATCCGCATTCGCGGGCAATGTGACGGCTGTGAAGCTGTGTGGAACCCAAACCATAAGGCCCTCAGGGGAGCTCCCCTGAGGGCCTTGTCACAGACCTAGGCGGTTCTGCTTGGTACCAGTCTAGTACATGCCGGCGCCGGGGCCGCCACCTGCGGGCGCGGCGGGCTCGGGCTCGGGGATGTCCGTGATCAGCGCCTCGGTGCTCAGCACCATTGCGGCGACGGACGCAGCGTTGAGCAGCGCGCCCTTGGTCACCTTGGCAGGATCGATGATCCCGGCCTCGATCATATCGAGATGCTCGCCGGTCATCACGTCATAGCCAATCTGATCGTTGCCGGTCTCCTCGTGCTTGCGGCGAACCTCAGCCAGAATGACCGCACCATCCTCACCAGCATTCTCCGAGATCTTGCGAATAGGCGCCAGCAGCGCTTTTCGCAGGATGGCCACACCGGTCTGCTCATCGGGGTACGTCATCTCGACATCGTCAAGAGCGGACACCGCATTGATGAGCGCCACGCCACCACCGGGCACAATGCCCTCCTCAACAGCGGCGCGGGTCGCGCTCAAGGCGTCCTCGACCCGGTGCTTCTTCTCCTTCAGCTCGGTCTCGGTCGCAGCGCCAACGCGGATGATCGCAACGCCACCGGCCAGCTTGGCCAGACGCTCCTGCAGCTTCTCGCGATCGTAGTCGGAGGTGGAGTGGTCCATCTCGATCTTGATCTGCTCGATGCGGCCCTGGATCATCTTGTCATCACCGTGCCCGCCGACGATAGTGGTGTCATCCTTGGTCGTGATGACGCGATCCGCACGGCCCAGGTCCTCCAGCGTGGTGCTGTCGAGCTTGCGGCCCTGCTCTTCGGTGATGACGTTGCCGCCGGTCAGGATCGCGATATCTTGGAGCATTGCCTTGCGCCGATCACCAAACCCGGGGGCCTTCACGGCCAGGGCGGTGAGCAGACCGCGCAGCTTGTTGACCACCAACGTGGCCAGGGCTTCGCCGTCGATGTCCTCAGCGATAACGACGAGGTTTCGGGCGCCCTTCTGGACCAGCTTCTCCAGAATCGGCACGAGATCCTGTGCGGCGGAGATCTTCTTGTCGTGAATCAGGATGTACGCGTCCTCGATTACGGCTTCCATCGTCTCGGGGTTGGTCACAAAGTAAGGGCTGATATAGCCGCGGTCGAACTGCATACCCTCCACGTACTCGGTCTCGAACTCGAGCCCCTTGGACTCCTCGACCGTGATCACGCCGTCCTTGCCGACCTTATCCATGACGTCCGCAATCAGCTCGCCGATCTGGCGATCCTGCGCCGAGATGGCGGCGACGTTGGCGATGTTGGACTTCGTGTTGACCTCAATGGCGGCGTCGCCAATTGCCTCGGCGACCTTCTCCGCGGCCTCAAGGATGCCGCGCTTCAGCAACATCGAGTTCGCGCCCGCGGCAACGTTCTTCATACCCTCTTCGATCAGAACGTGGGCCAGTAGCGTGGCGGTTGTGGTGCCGTCGCCTGCAATGTCGTTGGTCTTGGTCGCGGCCTCTTTCAGAAGCTGCGCACCCATATTCTCAAAAGGATCCTCAAGCTCGATTTCCTTCGCGACGGTCACGCCATCATGGGTGATGGTGGGTGACCCCCACTTCTTATCGAGTGCGACGTTGCGGCCCTTGGGTCCCAGTGTGGTGACTACGGCATTTGCCAGGACGTCCATGCCGCGCTTCAGTCCTGCGCGTGCCTGAGTTCCAAATTGAAGCTGCTTAGCCATGTTTCCCTATTCCTCCTCAGAGATTCGAAAGATGCTGTTCAGAGATGTCGTCTAGAAGTCATGCTGTCTAGAAACGCGTTTTCTCCGGCTCAATTTCCTTATCCTTGATGCTTGTGTCTACTCCTCAATCACGCCGAGGATATCGTCTGCCCGCAGGATGAGCATCTCCTTACCCTCGCGGGTCTTAAATGTGGTGCCAGCGTACTTGGCATAGATGACCAAGTCGTCAACTTGTGGGCCTATCACCTCGCCGTCTTCGTTTTCAACCTCGACCTCAGGTCCCACCGCCAATACTTTGCCCTGTTGTGGTTTCTCTTTGGCTGTGTCGGGGAGAACGAGCTGGCCACCAGCGAAGGTCTGGTCCTCTTCTTCCACGGGTTCGACGATCACACGATCACCAAGGGGTCGAATCTTAACGCTCATACCTTACCTCCTAGAGATTTGGGTTTGCCGCCTTTTAGCACTCGCGTGGCGCGACTGCTAATACTGTCGACAATAATAGCACGGTTGCGGGGGGCTGTCAAGCACTCTCACCCTGAGAGTGCTAATTCTAATGGATCTCTTATGGGCAACACTGCTGCAGCCGGAAGGGGATCGTGTAGGCTCCCCTTGTGTATGGGTGGAGAGATGGCTTATCAGCCCCCGCGCAATACCGTCTCGCGGATCGCCCGCACCAGCAGGTGGTGCTCGACAGCGTGCACGCGCGCTTCTAGCGCCTCCAAAGTGTCTCCGGGTTGGATGGGTACCTCTGCGCGGGCGATGACGGGGCCGGCGTCCACCGCCTCGTCAGGCACGAGATGGACCATGACACCGGTGTGTTCGATCTCGCCGCGCTGGTAGGCCTCGTAGGCGCGCTCGATAGCATCGGTGCCGGGGAACATCCCCGGGAGCGCGGGATGGAGGTTGAGGATCCGCGACGGGAAATGGCGAATGAAGGCATTGGTGAAGATGTGCATCCATCCGGCAAGCACGACCCACTCAATGCCGAATGCCTGCATGATCCTGGCGAGATCGGCGTCATAGTCTTCGCGCGGTCGCTTGGCGTTGCGGTATGGGAGCAGGGGAAAGTAGACCAATGGGATGCCGTGGTGGATGGCGCGTTTGGCCCCGTAGGCGTCGCGCCGGTTCGAGACCACCAGCGCCAGCTCGGCGCCTGGGAGATCGTCAGCGGCCATGGCGTCGATGATGGCTTGGAGATTGGTTCCATTTCCGGAGACAAAGACGGCGATGCGTTTCATAGTGCCTCTCTTCGGCCGTCTACAGCTGAATTCGAGGGCCGATGCCCTCATAGGCGGTCGTCTCACCCATCACGACAAGTTCAGGGAGCGCCGCGCGAGCGCGGTCCACATCCGCTTCAGGCACCACAAGCACGAGTCCAATGCCCATGTTGTAGACGCGATACATTTCTAGCTCATCGACCCCGGCCCGCTTCTGGATCAATCGGAAGATCGGGGGCACCTCCCACGCATCGCGGTCGATCCGAGCGCCGACCTCGTCAGGAAGCACCCGGGGCAGATTCTCGACATACGCACCGCCGGTGATGTGCGACATCGCCTTGATCTTGATGCCGGCCTCCCACAGCGTCTCAACCTCCTGAAGGTAGGCGCGATGGGGCCGCAGCAGCGCCTCACCGAGGGGTATGTCGAGCTCCGGTGGCTGGCTGTCCCACCCGACGTCCGCGAACGCCTTGCGCGCCAGGGAGAACCCGTTGGTGTGCAGGCCAGAGGAGGGGATGCCGAGGCATACGTCGCCGGGTTCGACGCTGCTGCCGTCGATGAGCGCTGCGCGATCGACCCACCCCACAATCGTGCCCACGAGGTCAAAGGCATCGTGGTGATAGACGCCCGGCATTTCGGCCGTCTCCCCCCCGATCAGGACGCAGTTGACGGCGCTGCAGGCAGCGGCACACCCGCTCACCACGGTGGCGACCTTCTCGGGCTCCAGCTTAGCCGCAGCGATGTAGTCGAGAAAGAAGAGGGGGCGGGCGCCCTGGACCAGGACGTCGTTGACGCAGTGGTTGACAATGTCGTGTCCGATGGTGTCGTAGATGCCCATCGCCTCGGCGATCATCGTCTTCGTCCCGACCCCGTCGGTGGAGGCGACGAGCACCAGGTCGTGGTCTTGTGCGAGGCCCGCGACGCTCAGCGAGCCACCGAAGGCGCCGATTCCACCCAGGACATCGGGCGTGTAGGTTCGACGCACCGCCTCCCTCATCAGCGCAACCGTCCGCTCCCCGGCATCGATGTCGACACCGGCCTGCGCGTAAGCGCTTGGCGCCCTAAAACTGCGGCGCTGCGGCGCCCCCACACTGCGGCGCTGCGGCGCCCTAAAACTGCGGCGCTCCGCCCCTTCAATGCCCGAGGAGAGGGCTTCGGCGGCCGAAGGACGGGCGGCCCTCAGGGCTAGCTCGGCCGGCGGCTCCTCTGGGAGGATGGCAATGTCGGTGCGGTACTGCATCTTGTCAAAACGGATCTGGCCGACCGCGCTGTAAGCGCGGCTGCGGGCCTCCTCAAGGGTGGAGCCGAGCGCTGTGACCGTCAGCACGCGCCCGCCGTCCGTGAGCACGCGATCCTTTTCCTGCCGCGTGCCGGCGTGAAAGACGACGGTACGCGCTAGCTTAGCAGCCTCGTCAAGACCCGTGATCGGTTTCCCTTTTTCGTAGCGTGCGGGATATCCGCCAGAGGCCAGGACAACGCCGACATTGTAGCCGTCACGCCACCGAATCGGCAGTGATGCGAGCTGTCCTTGCTTGTGAGCCCCGCAGCCAAGGCAGGCCTCCATGATGTCGACCAGGTCCGTTTGCAGCAAGGGCAGCAGGAGCTGGGTTTCGGGGTCGCCGAAACGCGCGTTGAACTCCAATACGTGGGGGCCATCGTCCGTCAGCATCAGGCCAGCATAGAGCACGCCCACGTAGGGTGTGCCCCGGCGACGCATCCCATCGACGGCTGGCTGCAGCACGCGACGGGTGATGGTCTCGACGAGCTCGGGCGTCACGAAGGGAGAGGGCGCGTATCCTCCCATACCGCCGGTGTTGAGACCGCGATCACCGTCCAGGGCGCGTTTGTAGTCGCGCGCCGGCAGCATGGGCACCACGGTCTTGCCGTCGGTGAAGGCCAGGAGCGACATCTCCTCACCCTCCAGGCGCTCTTCGAGCAACACGCGATCGCCGGCGGCGCCGAAGGCGCGCTCAACCATAACCCGATGGAGCGCGGCTAAGGCGTCCTCCTGTGTGTCGCAGATCAACACGCCTTTACCTGCAGCAAGGCCACTGGCCTTCACGACGATGGGTCCGTCGTGGCCTGCCAACGCCTCTCGGGCGGCCTCGTAGTCATCGTAGATGCCGGCGGGGGCGGTGGGGATCCCCTCTTGGCGCATGAACTCCTTAGCGAAAGCCTTTGAGCCCTCGAGCCGGGCCGCCGCGGCTGTGGGGCCGAACGCTCTCAGACCTGCTTCTTCGAACGCGTCGACGAGACCCGCAACTAGGGGCACTTCAGGCCCCACGACGGTCAGATCGATAGCGTTGTCCCTGGCGAAAGCGGCCAGACCCGGGACGTCATCGGCATCGATGGCGACGTTCGTCGCAATCATGCCGGTGCCGCCGTTGCCGGGCGCTACGAAGACCTCGTCAACCCGACGGGAGAGCATCAGCTTCCACGTCAGGGCGTGCTCTCTCCCGCCAGAACCAACCACAAGGATACGCATGGGGCAGTCTCCTCCCTAGATCCGCTCTACAATCTCTTTGACGCGACACGTTTCCACGGCGACGGGATAGTCGCCTGTGAAGCACGCTTGGCAATGACCTGCGCCCCTGTGTGGGACGACGCTCTGTAGGCCGTCCAGCGACAGATAAGCCAGGCTGTCGACAGCGATTCGCTCGGCAATCTCGTCCACAGAGAGCTGTGCAGCGATGAGCTCTTCACGCGAAGCCATATCGACGCCCATGAAGCACGGATAACGGATCGGTGGGGATGCCACGCGCATGTGAATCTCCGCCGCGCCGGCCTGGCGCAATAGGGCTACGATCGGTGCGCTCGTGGTACCCCGCACGATCGAGTCGTCGACCAGGATAATCCGCTTCCCTGCGAGCTCTGGCAGGGGATTGTACTTGAGGGCGACCTTGCGCTGCCTGAGCCGCTCGTCGGGCTGGATGAACGTACGACCGATGTAGCGGTTCTTGATCAGGCCCTCTCCGTAGGGGATGCCGGCCTCCTTTGCGTAGCCTATCGCGTGAGCGGTTGCCGAGTCCGGCACACCGATGACCATGTCGGCGCGCTGTCCGGTGGCGTTCACCGGGGGATGCTCCTGGGCCAGTCGCGCGCCCATTTCGCGGCGCACCTTGTGGACGGAGGATCCCTCGAGCGTCGAGTCGGGCCGGGCGAAGTAGACGTACTCGAAGATGCACATCGCGGACGAGCTCGCGGGTGGGGTTTGCCACGACGTGACGCCCCGATCGTCTAGACGGACGATCTCGCCGGGACGTATCTCCCGTTCAAAGGTCGCGTCGAGCGTGCCCAGGGCGCAGGACTCCGAGGCGACGACCCAGCCGCTGCCATTGAGCTGCCCGAGACACAAGGGGCGGAATCCCCAAGGATCGCGGGCAGCGTAAATGGCGTCACGGGTCAGTATCGTCAGCGAATACGCGCCTCTGGCTGTCTTCATGAAGTCCTGGAGGCGCGCTTCCCAGGTCGATCCGGCAGCGCCCGCCAGCATCTGCGTGATCACCTCACTATCTGATGATGAGACGAGTCCCACACCGTGTTGAAGGAGGTCGCGCCGCAGCTCAGGAGTGTTCGTGAGATTACCGTTGTGGGCGATCCCCAGCGGACCCAGCGCGGTCTCAATGAGATAGGGCTGCGCATTGGTCAGGTGAACGCTGCTGCCGGTCGTCGAGTAACGGGTGTGACCGATGCTCAGATCGCCCTTCAGGACCTGCAGATTGTCCTCGTTGAAGACCTGCGAGACCAAGCCGATCCCTTTATGGATGTGCGCGATGCCACGCTCTGCTGTGCAGATTCCGGCGCTCTCCTGACCGCGGTGCTGGAGCGCGTAGAGCGCGAAGAACGTCATACGGGCCACGTCCATGCCGGGAGCGTAGACCCCGCAGACGCCACATGCCTCGTGGGCCTTGGCCTCCGCAAAAGCCCACGGTGTCTTGCGCTTCATAGCTCTAGACCTCGCCTGTCCGCGTCACGGAGACGTTCGCGCTGTGCTGCCTGCGCCTTATCGATAGCCTCCTGTACGTCGGCCTCGACAAGGCCCAGAATCTTAGCCACCAACAAAGCCGCGTTCTTGGGCTCCAGCACCACAGCCGGTGCAACGCCCGAGGGCGTGCGTAGCGACGAGTAAATGTCGGCGCCTGCAAACTTATCGGAGTAGGGTGGGCAGGCGATGACCGGGGCCTTGACGGCGGCGTCGACCATGCCGCTGAGCGCATTGCTGCGCCCGGCGACCGTCACGTAGACTTTCGGAGCTGCATCCGCTTCGTACTCCGCGAGCATATCCAGCAGATAGTGGGGTGATTTGTGCGCCGAGGCTATGCGGGCCTCCCAAGGAATCCCGTATGTCTCGAGCGCAGCACCGATCTCCTGCGCGAACGCCGCGTCACTGGGCGATCCCATAACGATCACAGCTAGCATAAGTGATACCTCGATTTCGAGTTTTCGTCGTTGGTCAGTCGCTGGTCGGTCCGGCTGATACTGCGCTGACTTCCCGATTTGCCCATTGGCTTAGTCGAGAAAAGACCATGCTACGGCGGTGACGCGCGGCCCGACGGGATAGGCTCCGGGCTCAAAGTCCTGGCCGGTGAGACCCTCGTAGAGGGCGATGTACCGCTGGGCAGCTTCGGCGATCACCGCCGGCGGGAGCTCGGGCGGTGGTCCGTCGCCGCGATAGCCCTGCTCCGCGTACCAGAGCCGCACGAACTCCTTATCCCATTGGTCAGGCTGCGCGCCTGGCACGGGATCTGTCCTCCAGAACCGGCTTGAGTCGGGCGTATGGACTTCGTCGATGAGCATCAGGGTGCCATCGGATGCGCGCCCGAACTCGTATTTGGTGTCAACGAGGCGGAAGCCGGCGGCTTCTGCTATGGCCTGTCCTCGCTTGAAGATGGCGAGGGCAGCATCCTGGACGATGTCCCAAGTCCGGGCATCGAGCAGGCCACGCTCCACGACCTCGGCACAGGTCAACCGCTCATCGTGCTCTCCGGGACCCGCCTTAGTCGTAGGGGTGATGATCGGCTGGGGGAGCGGGGCGTTCTTCTTCAGGCCATCGGGAAACGTGTAGCCGTAGATTTCCCGCTCCCCGGCCGCGTAGAGCGTCCAGAGCGAGGTTTTTGTGGAGCCAGTGATGTAACCTCTGACGATCACTTCGACGGGGAGTGGCTCGCATTCCACGACTAGGCTTGTATTGGGATCGGGAACGTCCAGCAGGTGGTTGGGAACCACGTCGGTGGTTCTCTCGAACCAGAACGCGCTCAACTGGTTGAGGATCTGCCCCTTGTAGGGAAGGGCAGCCAGCACCACGTCGAAGGCCGACAGCCGATCGGTGGTCACCAGAAGGCGCCGTCGGTCGGGCAGCGAAAGGGACTCGCGTACCTTGCCCGGCCTCCGTTCGTAAGGCCAATCAAGATCCAGGCCTCGGAATGCCTCAGGGATCATCCGCTCTAGCGTTTCCAGATCAACCATTTCTCCTCCTCAAAGTCCTCAAGGTCACGGCGCATACCGGAGTGACGGACCAGGGTTACGATACCTGGCTGGCATAGTGGATACCGCGCTCGAACAGGACCAGCCCCGAGCCCCCGGCCTCCCCGCGTGCTGCTCGCGGATGTTGCCAGGGCAGAACGTGGTCCTCGGGATGGGGCATAAGGCCAAAGACATTACCTGCGCGGTTGCAGATACCCGCGATGTCGGCTGTTGAGCCGTTCGGGTTATCGGGATAGATCGCCGGACCACCATCGGCCGAGACGTAGGTCAACGCGATCTGGTTGTGGGCCCGCAGGCTGGCCAGCGTCGCACCATCCTGCCGCCCTTCGTCGGAGGCCTCGGAGACGGTACCGCCAGCGGGCACAAATCGCCCCTCGCCGTGGGCGACCGGACAGGTTATAAGTTCGGTCACGTTCTTGGTGAAAACGCATGGGCTGTCTGCATCCGCCCTCAGCCAGACCCAGCGGCACTCGAACCGATTTGAGACGTTGCGGGTCAGGGTGGCGCGCGGTGAAGGACTACGCCCTGGCGGCATAGCGTCCTGTAGCAGCCCGCGACCCTGCTGGGCGGCCTCGGCAGGTCCGGGCAGCCAGCCGCTCTTCACCAGGGCCTGGAAGCCGTTGCAGATCCCAATCACCGGCTTTCCTGCCTCCACGAAGCCCGCTAACGCATCCTGAAAGAGCCAGCGCATGTCCACCGCCAGCAAGCGCCCCGCTCCCAAGGCGTCGCCATAGGAGAAGCCGCCGGGTAGAACGAGCATTTGGTAGCTGTGCAGTTTGCTCGGCGCATCTCGAAGCTGGTTGACGTGGAGGACGTCCGGCAGCCCGCCAGCCAGCTCGACCGCGTAGGCTGCGTCGCCATCGCGGTTGGTGCCCGTCGCCTGCAAGATCAACACCCGTGGCTGTGTCATGGCTCGATATCGCTCCTCAAGGCGAGCTTTGTTGACGATCTAGACCACTTCCGCGGACTGCCAGCGCTGCCGGAGCGTGTCTACCCTGGCCTCGATCACGGGCTGGTTGCCGGCACCGCGAATTCGCAGGACCGGTCTCCGGCTGACGCTCCCGATCCATGCGCAGGGCTGCCCTGTCATAAGGCGCTCGAAGGTCTGTGCCTCTTCCGGGCTGACCTCAATCAGGAATCGAGCGCTGCTCTCGGAGAAGAGCGTGACCTGATCGTTTAGAGATGAGGCCTCACCGCGGTCATCCACGACCTCATCTCGCCTATCTCCGACCTCTGGAATGGAGGCCAGCGACAAGTCGGCCCCGAGTTGGCCGCCGATGCACATCTCGGCTGCGGCCACGGCGAGACCACCCTCCGAGAGATCGTGCACGGCCCGAACGCACCCTGCCACGATCGCGCTATGGAGCGCGCGTAACCTCTCCTGCGCTTCGAGCACGGGCGCGGGGAGCAGGCCGGCAAGCCCGCCGTGCAGTCGATGGTAGAGTGAGCCTCCGAGCTCGGGGCGCGTCTCGCCCAGCAGGTAGAGCCGGTTACCGGGTCGCTTGAGATCCATTGTGACCACGCGCCCAATGTCGGGGACGATGCCCAGCGAGGAGATCAGGAGGGTCGGAGGGATGGTCCGCTTGTCACCGTGAGCGTCGGTAAACTCGTTGTTGAGGCTGTCCTTACCTGATATGAAGGGTGTTCCGTAGGCCAGGGCCGCGTCGTGGCAGCCCTGGGCTGCTCTCACCAAGCCGCCCAAGCGGTCGGGCAAGGCCGGATTGCCCCAGCAGAAGTTGTCCAGCAGCGCCACGCGGTCGGGATCGGCGCCAACGGCGACGACGTTGCGGAGCGCTTCATCAACGGCTGCCCACGCCATCGCGTAGGGATCGAGCCGCCCGTAGTGTGGGTTGATACCGCAGCCGATGGCAAGGCCCTGGGTTCCCTCTGTCATCAGGGGCTTGAGCACGGCTGCGTCAGAAGGCCCATCATCCATCACACCAACGAGCGGGCGCAGGACCGCTGCGCCCTGTACCTCGTGATCGTATCGCCGGATGACGCGCTCCTTGCTCGCTACATCTGGATGCGCCAGAGCCCGGAGCAGGACTGCGGTCAGGTCGGGGCGATCGGGGATGCTTGGCTGTGGCGGGTCAGGCGGCTCCCAGACGGCCTCGAGCGTCAGCCGGGGCCATCCGTGGTGCAAGAACTCCATGGGTAGATCCGCGACAACCTTCTTGCCATAATGCACCCGCAGATGGCGATCGCCGGTGAACCGACCGATCACGGTCCATTCCACGTCGTGCGTCGCACAAATCTCGCCCAGGCGCTCCAGATTCGGGGCAGGCACCGCGAGGACCATGCGCTCCTGGGCCTCCGAGAGCCAGATCTCCCACGGTCGCAGCCCGGGGTACTTGAGCGGTACGTCCTGCAGGTCGATATCCACGCCGACGCTCTCGCCCATCTCGCCCACCGCCGACGAGAAACCGCCGGCGCCGCAGTCGGTGATGGCTGTGTAGAGCCCCTCGTCCCGCGTGGCAAGCACAGCGTCGAGGACGGCCTTCTCGGTGATGGGATCCCCGATCTGAACGACGCTGCCCACCGTCGTGCCCGTCTCGTGGGTCAACTCGGCAGATGAGAAGGTAGCACCGTGTAGACCGTCGCGCCCCGTGCGGCCCCCAAGTGCCACACAGAGGTCGCCGGGCCTTGGATTTCGGCGATGGGCGCCTTTGGGCGCGATGCCCACGCATCCGCAGTAGACCAAGGGATTGGCGACGTAGTCCGTATCGTAGAGAATTGCCCCGTTCACTGTCGGTATACCCATTTTGTTGCCGTAGTCCTCAATGCCGGCGACCACACCACGGGCGATGCGACGGGGAGCCAGAGTGCCTTCGGGTATCTCCTCTTCGGGCATGTCGAAGGGTGCGAAGCAGAGCACATCGGTGTTGGCGATGGGGCGCGCGGAGACACCGATCACGTCGCGGATGACGCCGCCAACCCCGGTGTTGGCGCCCCCAAAGGGCTCGAGCGCCGATGGATGGTTGTGCGTCTCGACCTTGAAGGAAAGGGCATAGGTCTTATCGAAGTCGATGATGCCGGCATTATCGACGAAGGCCGACCGGACCCACGGCTTCGCCAGCCGGTCCGTCGCCGCGCGGAGGTACGTTGAGATCAGGCCCGGGATCACCTCGTGCTCCCGGTCGGTCTCCACACCTGCGGCGGAGACCCGCGGCGTTCCACCCTCGTTGCGGTAGTCGATATCGGCTTTGAAGCTCTTGTGGAGGCAGTGCTCCGACCAGGTCTGCGCCAGGGTCTCGAGCTCTACATCGGTTGGATCACGGCCCAAGGCCCGAAACTGGGCTTGGATCGTCTGCATCTCTGTCAACGACAGGAAAAGCACGCGCTCGAGACTGAGCTGAACCAGTTCATCGTCGGCGAGCTGGCGGATCGGCACAACCTCGACCTCGTCACTGGGGGCAGCCTCAGGCACAAACTGTGGCGTGATTCTGCCCTGCTCATAGGATTGGATCACCTCGTTGCAGAGAACCCCGCTCGCGATTCGCTCGAGGTCCTCAGAGGCGAGCTCACCATCGAGCTCGTAGCGGGTCCCCGTCGTGACAGCCTCTAGACCGTGGATGCCGAGCTGTGGAGCGCGGCGGAGGAGGTGTGTCGCGACCGGATCGGTCACGCCCGGATGAAAGCTCACCTCGATCGCGGCTGGACGCGAAGAGGCTTGACCGCTGCTTGGCAAGCCACTCTCGATCGGCTCCCATCGATAGCCCTCGACGACAGGATCGACCAGGAGCCCCGTCGCGATCTGCTCGATGTCGCTCGGCAATAGGCGCCCCCGTAGGAAATAGAGGTTGCTGATCCGGACGCTCGCGACGCTGGAGATGCCGAGATGGGAGATCTGATCCAAGACCTCAACGGCGCGTCCATCCACGCCCCCACGCCAGAAGACCTCAACGCGATAGGTCCTACTCAATGATCCTCCCGTTGGCACATGCGGGGGCGGTATGTGTGACATCCCCTACAGATTGTGGCTGTTTCCTTGGCTGATACCCAAATCTAACAGACGCATCATACTACATGGGGTGGGCGGTGTCAAGAACCCTCCGCCTCCAAGAACGCTTTTACTTCGCGTCGTGCGCATTCAGGAGTATGCGGGTCCGTCGCAGCGTACCAGTGGATATCAGGAGAGGAGGGGCGAAACCACGTGTACTGGCGGCGGATGAAGTCGTGGGTATCGAGCTTGATTCGCTCCACGACTTCTTCGAGGGTGGCTTTCCTCTCGAAGAAGGGACGGAACTGGCCATATCCGAGGCCGGACATCGCCGGGAGGTCCCAGTCGTAGCCACGCTGTAACAGGCGCGCCACCTCTTGCAGGAGTCCCGCCGCCATCATCGCGTCGACCCGGGCGTCGGCCCTGGCGTAGAGGGCTGCGCGATCCATGGTCAGCCCGAGCTTAAGCACCCGGTAGGGTGGGGGTATGCGGCGGCGCAGATCGGAGAAGGGCACACCTGACTTCAGCGAGACCTCAAGGGCGCGGACCACCCGGCGGATGTTGTTAGGGTGGATGAACTCGGCCGCAGCGGGGTCGATCCGCATCAGTCTGTCCCACAATCCCTCAGGATCGCGCTCACCTTGCTCCTCGAGCTCTGCGCGGAGGGCTTCGTCAGGCGGCACCTCGGGCACGCGCCAGCCACGCAGCAGGGCACGAACGTACTGCCCGGTTCCCCCGACGAGCAAGGGAAGCTTGCCTCTGGCGTGGATATCGGCAATCGCCGTGCGCGCCAGGCGGAGGAACCGCGCTAAACCGACGGTTTCGTCGGGATCCGCGATATCGATCAGGTGATGCGGCGCGTGGCGAAGCTCCTCAGGGGTTGGCTTTGCGGTGCCGATGTCCATCATTCGGTAGAACTGCCGCGAGTCCGCCGAGACAATCTCGCCCCCAAAGCGCTCCGCAATGTCGACCCCCAAGGCTGTCTTGCCGATCGCTGTGGGGCCAACAATGGCGATCAGGGGAATACGAGATTCGGCGAGCTCCGCGTCTGTTCGGGACACGAAAGGCATTGTACTGGATTGGCTTCACGAACACAAGGCGGTCGCGGCGAGTACTTGCGCATTCAGCTCGATCGGCTATCATCGGGCTGGACACGCCGACGTTCTTACCTTGGCGCAGTAGGGTTAGCATCCACAACCAACGAGGATTTCGATAATGGGGGATCAAACAGAGATAGCCGCCGGGTCGTACACGATGTACTCGCAGCGGGATGATCGCTGGCAGCGTGTGATGCTCGGAGAGAGTAGCACGACGATTGGGGCCAATGGTTGCCTGCTTTGTGCGGTCGCCTCGGGCCTGACGGACAAGGGCGTGACCATCCAGGGGCTCCCTCCCGATCCGCCCCGACTCAATCGCTGGCTCGCACGAAATCGCGGCTTTGCCGCTCCCCGAGGACAGACACGCGAGCGCAACCTCTTCGTCTTCGACGCCATGCGTCCCCTTGGCGTCAAGATGGCTGAGTACGTCGATGCGCGCACTAGCCCGGCGCCCATCGATCAGCTTGAGGAGGCGTTGGCGGAAGAGGACCAATTCGTCGTGCTTCACGTCGACTTTCGGCCGGGCGGTTCGGCACAGCAGCACTGGGTGCGCGCAGTCTCGTGGCACGGGGAGGATGTGAAGGTCATGGATCCGTGGATACAGGGCCCAAGTCAGGAGACCTATCTGATGACGCGCTATGCGCTGCCCTCGTGGGAGGATCCGTCTCGCGCCATCTACCGTATGGTGGTCTACAAAGTCACCGAAGAAGAGGCCGTCCCCTTAATCGAAGCCCTTGGCGCGCGCGCCCTCGTGCAGGAAAGCATCGATCCCTACCAGCCCTACGGGGCTTGAGCGGGTTCTGCGTTCTGTCGGTGTGCAGCGCGTAGCTGCCGGGGCCGCGTCAGCGGTTGATGAGCAGGTCCTCCGGTTCGCCTTCGAGGTCTGGATAGAATGTAATCCGGCGCAGCCTACCACCTCGATCCATCGTGACAGCCACGAAGCTGAGGTGCCAGGTCGATGTCGCGGTGGTATGCGTGCCCAGGTACATACGTGCCACGGTCTCCATGCGCGCTACCTTCCGGCGGATGAGGGACTCCTCCGGCGCCGGCGTTGCCGTCGATCGCCGCGTACGCACCTCAACGAAGTAGAGGTCGGCGCCACGTCGCACGACGAGGTCAACCTCGCCCACAGGACAACGCCAGTTGCGGTCGATGAGGGTATAGCCCGCCGCAGTCAGTGCCTGCGCGGCCAGATGCTCTCCCCGTCGCCCGAGCCCCACTTTTGCCGTTGTCATCTCAACTCCTATCCTATGGAGGATGGTCGGAGAGTCAAACATGCTGTTGTGTTATCGCCTTGCTGTGGTAGGATAGGTGATTGTGCTCGAACCGTATCGCTGAGGGACAGGGTCTACCGACATGGAACGTTGGCTCAAGGTGTTTAGGTGGCTCGTGATCGCAGGGGTCGTGCTGCTCTTGATCGTGGCGGTGGTCGCGTGGCAGCTTGATCCCGTATCGACCACGGAGATCGTCACACCCACCTCCGAGCCCATCCCGTCCCTTGTCCTCCCGTCCGCGACGGCGACGGTGGCACGTCCAACCTCATCACCGACCCCTGTGCCGCCGACGTGGACGCCGACTTCCACGTCCGTGCCAACGTCCACCCCGTCGGCGACGCCCGCTCCTACGCTCACGCCAACGGAGACGCCCACCGTAGAATCAATCAGCTTGCCTGGGCGATCGACGCTGCCTGCCTTTGCTAACACGCCGGTGGTTACCTCGTCGATACCTCAGCCGTCCCCAATGCCATTCGTGGCACAGCCTGAGGGCACGGTTAACATTCTGCTTCTCGGTATGGATCGCTTGGGAGGGGAGAGCGCTGCGCGCACCGACGTGATGGTGATCGCCTCGATCTTCGGCGACGGTCCTGCGGTCAGCTTGCTCTCCATACCACGGGATTATTATGCCTGGATTCCGGCGTGGGGGTTGGACAAGATCAACACAGCCTATGTCAGGGGCGGGAAAATCGGGTATCCCGGTGGTGGGCCAGCGCTGACGAAGGCGACGGTGGAGTACAACTTCGGTGTGCCGATCCACTACTACGCGATGGTCGACTTCGGCAGCTACCGCACCATCGTGGACGCGGTCGGTGGCGTAGACATCGTCGTGGAGTGCCCGTTCCACGACACCTACCCGGATCCAGAATCTCCCGCGGGGCAGACCGACATCGATCTGGAGCCGGGTGTGCATCACCTGGATGGTAAGTTTGCGCTGTGGTACGTGCGCTCTCGTTGGAATACCTCAGATTTTGACCGGCACCGGCGCCAGCAGCAGGTGCTGATGGCCATCTTCGACCAGGCGCGCAGCCAGCAGATGCTGGGGCGGATTCCAGAGCTGTGGAGCGCCTATCAGGAGAGCGTCGAGACCGATTTGCGTCTCACGGATCTGGCCTATCTAGCATCGGTGGCGGCGCGCCTTGATGGGCAGGACATCCACAACTACTTCATTCGGGGTGATCACCTGTTGCAGTCGTGGACTGCTCCAAACGGGGGCTACGTGCTGGTCCCCAACCTTGAGAATGTCCACGACTTCGTTCAGACGGCGATGCAGCCTTTGGCATCGAGCCGCGCGGCTCAGCGCACCTACCACGTGACGGTCTCGAATGGGTCGTGGTCGCAAGCGCTGGGCACCGTTGCGGCGTACCGTCTGAGGTTGGAGGGGTTCGCTGTCGACGTTATCGAGGACGTGCCCTGGGAGCCTCGAACGCGGGTGGTGGATTTCACAACCACATCGAAGGGATCGCCGTTGTGGAAGCTGACCCGTCTGTATCGCCTGCAAGAGGGCGATATCCTCAGCCAGCCCACAGAGGGAAGCCCGGTCGACTTCCAGGTCATCCTGGGAGGCAACTACGACCCGTGCGTCGCGACGCAGACCGCCTACTGGCGTCCCACGCCGACCCCGACGGCGACGCCCGATGCGGAACCGCCAGGCCCTTAGGGAGCCCCATAGGGGACGGCGGGTGTCCGTTATGAGGCGAAGCTCCGACAGACGTGACTAGAAGGCGTACTTCGCGCCTGCGAAAGCACGCCTCACTGCGACCAAGAGCGGCTCTGTCATACCGTCTCGACCACATAGTCGAAAATCCGCCGCTTGATGCGCAGCTCGTTGAGTTGCCGGCCCAACTCGGCGATCTCAGGGTCCAGGGCATACAAGTAGTCATGGTTTACTTGGCCCTGCAGCGCTAGCTTACGCCTATTCAGCAGCGCTGACAGATGTAGTTCGTACATCTCACGTTTGAGCACATAGTACCGGTGCTGGAACTGAAAACGCTCTGACTCACTTGCGCTGCGCCATCGCTCCTCGACCTCAGCCAGCTGCAGCTCCAAATCGGCGATCCTCGCCTCAAGTTGCTCGATGATGCCGGGATCGGGCAATCCTCGATTATCGCCCACTCGCCACTCCGGAAAAGCCATGGGAGTGACTTGCCGATCCGGCGCTGGGCTAAGCTCAGGCAATTCCTGCGCAATCTGGAGGGTCACGATGCCCTTTGCTGCTACCGTATCCATAGAGGCTCGGGGACTGCCCCAAGCGGTCGTCTCTGAGTACGCTCGGCGCAAGGGCTGATCCTTGGCGGTAGGATTGTAGAATCTGGCGAGGAGCTTGTCCTCGTAGATGCTCAGGCTGCTCATTGGGAGGTCTTCCTGCAGGAACTGCCACTCCGTTTGGCTCCCTATCCCCTCGGTGGTCACGATCAGCGGAGGGCTCTGGAATCCCGCATTCCAGCGATGGAGGGTCATCTCATCGACGGACGCCTTGCTGAACAGCACCGCGATTTCGTGTTTTACCGTTCTCTCGCAGCGAGCATCCGGCACGTACATGGAGGGGCCAGCATCCCCGGAGCGATACTGCAGATCCGACACAGCCAGCCATTCAATCGACCGCCGCAGTGTGAGCGAGAGGGCCCCGGCATCGTCTGCACGGTACGAACGTATGCCTTTTGACATCACCACGGCGGATGAATCCTGATCAGAGATCGCTATAAACTCGTGGAAGGGGAAGGTGCTGACCTGGCAGAGTTCACGCTGTCCCAGCAGCACTTGTGCCAGCGTCTTGTCCAGTTGCCGGGGCAGCAAGTCTCTGTCGACCGTGGGGCGCTTGACCATATCGAAGGGCATTCCGGCATAGACCTCGCCCCGCTGCGCTGTCTTGAATGCCATCTCCACCCTGAAATCGGCTCCCCTGGAATCCAGCTCGATGTGCCAGCGCACTAACGGCGTTTGGTCGAACGTCAGGCGAACGGTGGCGGTTATCTGGGCGTCATCCCAGTCACAGGCCCAACCGTATCGCACAACGCAATGCCGATCACTGCTTTCTTCGAGGATGAGCGGACCACAGGTGTGCCCGGTGGCAGAACGGGACCCGATTTCGCCGGAGTAGGTATCGCCGCGTTCCTCGGTGACCAGCAAGTGGCCCAGCGTGGCGGTACCCAGGTGCACCACACCCTCGGCGTCTACCGTCGCCGTATAGTGGTCGTTTCGCCACTCAAACTCGGAGACGGGTCGTTGTGGTCGTTGGACCGGTGAGCACTCGGTAATTTCCCATACGCCGATGCCCTTGGTGAGCAAGTGGACTATCCAATCCCCTGTTACGTGCCAGCCTTCGTAGGGGAAGGGATTGGTGCTGACCGCATAGGTTCCCGGTGCGAAATCGCGCAAAACGTACGGCAGCGATACTTTCACGTCTTGCTGGATGTCCCGATATAGCCTGCGGTAGCTGTCCTCCATTTTTTCGTGGACTTGGTCAATGCTCACACCGCAGATGCAGTCGTGGACGGTGTTCTGGAGCAGAGCCCGCGCCCAGGCTTCATACGCGTCTGAGGGATAGGGACGCCCCTTGAGACGAGCCAGCGTCGCCAAAGGCTCAGCCAACCTGAAAAGCAACTGTTCGCAATCGCGATTCATCACCTTCAGATAGGTTCTGGTGGAGAGTGTGCCCGGGAACACGGCACCGTATTTCCCGGAGTTCAGCTCGCCGGTGATCGTGGGCAGGCCTGATACTTTGGTGCGAACTTCGTGGACGAAATCGCTCGGCGACGATTCCCTGATCTCGATGTTCTCGGGGATCTCCGCCGAGCGCTGGCGGTAGAAGCGAACGGGGTCTTCCGGGTTCTGCTCCAGATCATACCCGTCAAACAGGGGAATGTCACTGGTCGGATAATGAGGCTGCAATTTGCCGACTTCCTTCTCGAGCCGCCGGATGGCGACCTCTGGCACGTGGGTGATTCCGTAGAGGTTGCGATAGCCGCCAAACAGGTTCACGGTCAACAAGCGTTGACCGTTAGAACCTTGCCATAAGAAATAGGGTTCCATCTCGGGGATGCCGCGCCAAACGAACACCGCGTCCAGGTCAAACAAGTCGTGTAGCTGCGGCGCCTGCGAGATATGCCCGAATGTATCCACGAGCCACCCGGTGTGGTTTCGACCGCCGTATTGCCGCATATCCTTCCGGCCATAAAGCAGATTCCTGACCAACGATTCGCCACCGCTGATCCGCCAGTCGGGCTGACAGTAGTAAGGGCCGATGATCAAATGGCCAGCGCGGATCAGCCTATCCACTTTGTCACGATAGTCCGGCGCCAGCTTCAACAGATCCTCGATGACCAGAGTCTGCCCGTCGAGCAGGTATTGATAATCGGGGTTGTCGGCAGCCAGATGGTCCAGCGTGTCAATCAACTGAGGAATCCACTGGCTGGTATATGTAGAGGTGAGGAACCATTCACGGTCCCAATGGGTGTGGTTGATGACGTGAACCACCGTTTTCGTCGTGTCTCGGTTCATCGAAAGGGCGCTACCAAGGGGTGATAGAGCTCCGGGCGCCGGCTCCTCAGCACCGGTTCCTGCTTTCGCTCCCGCAGAATCAGGCTCAGGTCCAGCTCTGCGACCAGCAGCTCTTCCTCGGCGTGCGAAGCCTCAGCGAGCACCTCCCCGCGCGGATTCACCACCTTGCTCAGGCCGCAGTAGGTGACATCTCCCTCGCGGCCCACGCGGTTGATGGCCACGGTGAAGTACTGGTTGTCCTGGGCTCGGGCGCGCGTGCGCAGGTTGAGCAGGTACTCATAATCCACCGGTACGGCCGAAGGGATGAAGACCACTTGTGCTCCCTGAAGGGCTAGAATATTGAAGATCTGGGGGAAAGCGTGATCATAGCAGGTGGCCATCCCTAGGGTGAGCCCGTGCCAGTTGAAGACCGGCAGTTGATTCCCGGCCCGAAAGTAGCGGTGCTCCGTCGGGTAAAGGTGGGATTTCCGGTATGTGCCCACTAGCTGGCCCTCAGCGTCCAGGAGGAAGGTCGTATCATAGAGCACCCCCTCTGTCACGCTGTCCCGTTCCACGATGTTGCCGAGAATCGCCAGTCCATGCTCCCTGGCCGTTTGCCCCATCTGCTCCGTGGTTGGCCCGGGGATCGTCTCGGCGAGATCGTAATAGGTGTCGCCGATGAGATCCAGGCTGTAGCCGGTCGTGAAAAACTCGGGGAAGCAGACGATGTCGGCTCGACCGGCGAGTTGCGCCACGGAGACGGTGGCCTTTTGCAGATTGGCCTCTTTATCCTTGAGTATGCTATCCATCTGGACGACGCCGACGGCGACTTTCTGTAGGTTTGACATGTGTAGCCTCACCTCCCAAGGTTGGTTCTTGATGGCGCTGGCAGCGACGTCGGGGATCCTCTGCTTCTGGAAGAAGAGCCAGCTCACCAGATTCGTTGACGGTCTCAAACGCAAGAAAGGAAGACCCAGACCGATGCAACTCCGTTCCGTGAAGAATCAGCGGTCGCGAAGCGTCAGCCTACAGGGATGACGCTTCGCGATCCCTACAAGCCTGACCTAACTGTATGAAACGGCGGGTGATTTGTCAAGCGCGCCCTTGGTCGGGCCTGGCGGCGCTTACGAGCTTGCTGTCTCCCGCGTCCCCGGCTGCGCTTACGAGCTTGCTGTCTCCCGCGTCCCCGGCTGCGGCCCTGCTGCCTACGGCGCTGTGATCACGCCGCCGCAGCGGTCGAAGTTCGCGAGATGTTCGGCCTCGGTCCGGGCGAAGAGGTGGCTGCCATCATTTCGTTCGCAATCGACCATAAAGAAGTAGTATTCTGTCTCGGCCGGTTGTGCGGCTGCTCGGATGGCCTCCAAGCCCGGATTGGCGATCGGGCCGGGCGGCAGCCCCTGGTGGCGGTAAGTGTTGTAGGGAGAGCCGAGTTCCAGGTCGGCGTAGGTCAACGTGGGCTTCCACCACGTCCCCTGCTCGGTCTGGTAGCCCAGCGCATACTGCACGGTGGGACAGGCTGACAAGGGCCAGCCATCTCGGAGCCGATTGTGGTAGACCCCAGCAATGATCGGGCGCTCGTTGTCAAGGACGGCCTCCCGCTCCACGATCGACGAGAGGATGATGCCCTCGTAAAGGGTGAGGTTGTGTTGAGCGAACCCCTCCACGATGTCGGGTGTGACCCGGCGCTCGAAGTTGTCGAGCATACGACGGATGAGATCCTGAGGCGTTGCGTTGAGGGCCAAACGATAGGTGTCCGGAAAGAGAAAGCCCTCCAGCGTCGCCGTGACCGGAATCTGGGCGAGGAAGTCGTAGTCCTGGGCGATGGGTAGGGAGCGCCACCCCGTCTGAGCCACGGTCAGGAAGTCGTCGCGATCCATCGTGGTCTGCTCGGCCACAATGGCGGCGACCTCCTCCATGCGCTTGCCCTCCGGAATGGTGACCTGCTGTTCAGCCCCGCTTGCTTGCAGGAATACCTGGACGATCTCCGGTATGGTCATTGTCGCCTGGAGCGTATACGCACCGGCCTGGATCTTATCGTCGAGCCCTTTGTGCTGCAGGTAGCGTCGGAACAGCTCGGTGTCTGAGATCAGGCCCTTGGCTTTGAGATCTCCTGCAATCTCCGGCACGCTTTCCCCCGGTTCGATGGTGAAGACCACCGGCGTGGGGTCGTCGCCAGCCGGAGTCTGGAGCTCGGTCTGCTTTCCGTCGATATAGGCGTCAATGTACAATTCCTCGAGTCCGCATCCCAGGAAGACGAGCGCGGCCACACAGCAAAGCATCAGCCTTATCCCACGTTTCATCGGAACCGACATCCTTTCATCATCTTGTGCGGGGGTGATCCCCGCAAGCCATGGGCACCGGATCATCCGGACCTGTGTGCGTCCAGGTAGCCCTGCAGAATGACCGCAGCCGCGACGGCATCGATCTCCTCCCGACGGGGCTCTCTTCCTTGGGCGCGCATGATCTCCTTGGCTTCCTCAGTTGAAAGGCGCTCATCCCAGAGCACAACCGGGACGGCGATGGCTTTTCTGAGAGCGCTGGTGTAGTCGCGCACCCAGTCGGCCTGGCCGCCCTCGGTGCCATCCATGTTGATCGGCAGGCCCACGACGATGGTCTCCACGCCAAGCTCGTCGACCAAAGCCCTGATATGCTGGAAGTCGCTTTGCCGGGAGGTGCGCTGGAAGACCTCCAGCGGGCGCGCGATCATGCCGAGGCTGTCGCTGACGGCTACACCGATGCGGCGATCGCCGAGGTCAAGTGAGAGATAGCGCATGGGATCTTTGGGAAAGGGGCTGCGAAGCGACCGAACCGTTGGTCCCAACGGCTGTCGTGTGACGTGTCATCATGCCCACAGAACATCGATTGCGCATCGTGGCGGTCCTAGGAAGAGGTGGGGTCGGATACAATCTCGACCTGGATGCGGATTGGAAGGAAGGGCACGTAAGGAAACCACTCCGGGGTCACGGCCACCTCAGCCGGGGTCGCCAGTGGCAGCATCTCCTGCAGGGCGGCCTCCGCCTCCTCTACTCGGGTTCCCCGTACGAGCTCCAGAACCTCGGCCTGATCAATCTTTGCCGCGGCGGTTCCGTACGCATTGACGAAGAAGGTGAACTGCCCCGGCCCGATGTCCTCCTCCGCAGCCTCCCCGTAGGCGAAGCGCGCGTCCCTCAATGTGTAGCCCTCCGGGAGCTGTGACACCAACGCATGATAGGCGACGGCCTGAACATCACGGGAATCAACCGCCTGCCCGGTGATCAGCAGACGAAGGGTGAGACCGAGGATATCGGTTTGCTCGCCTACGAGATGCGAGTAGGCCGCTCTGGGAGCCGCCTGTATGACCAGGGACTGCCGGGGCAGAAACCGCCCGGGCTCCTGCGCGGCGATCTCCTGGAGGCCGTTATAGGCCTGGGCCATCACGCGTTGAGCTGCAAGATCCCAGGCGCGTTCGCGGTCCACCTCGGAGACGGTGCGAACGGTCTGGCTCTCTGCGCCGGTGATCGGATTGGGGTTAGTGACGCGCACGGCAAAGCCTGCCACGCCCTCTACCATATTGATCTGATAGGCGTCGACGTTTCCTCGCGGGCCCTCCACCAGCGCCTCCACGGGCGCCTCCCCTTGGCCAAACGCGGGCACCGTGACGCTCTCGGTGGTCTCGTATCGTACCGGATAGGAGCCGGACGAGGTGCGAACCACCGTGCCGGCGGGTACCTGGTAGTCCTGCCCCAACATATTGGTGAACAACACCCGGCCCGTCGCGCGTCCAGAGAAGGCGTAACCGCGTCCACTGGTCACGACTTCGGCACGGGCTTCGAACTCGTCCCCCACGCGCGTGGCAGGGATCAGCCCTTGCTGAAGATCGACAGCCTCAAGGTTGGGATCGACGGAGACGGGAACAATGCGCTGGTAGCTGATCGTAGCGGGCACGAGGCGGATCTGCGCAGAGGGTACCGTGAGGAAAAGCGCCACGGCCACGACCGTCAGCACGATCAGGAGGACGATACCCTCCACCGCGAGCAGCCACGCCGCGGGACGCTCGCGCACCGCCGACTTCGACGGTCTCGGCGCGGGCGCCCACCAGGGTTGTCGGGGGCGCTCAGGGCTTGTCTCAGCCTTCACTGCAGGAAAAGCCGCCTCCCGTGCGAGATGCGCACGCGCTGCCTGCTCTGAGCTGAAGACGGGAATGCCCGCCTGACGGGCGAGCGGCCGACGGGCCGGGTCTTCGACGACCCACGCCATATTGAGGCGCTGGTTCTCGGCGACGCGTCGCTGCACTTGGAAGTCGAGGGGATCCGACCAGCCGCGCTCGACCTCCCAGGGCAGGATGACGAGAATCGGATCGCCGTTGCTTTCGCTGATCGCCGGCGCGCGTCGCAGCGTCTCCCGGACGGTGTACCTGTCGTCCGTGGGCTTAATGGTTATCGTCTTCACGGCGCGCAGTATGCCACAACTCCGTGATTTGCCAAGAACCTAGGCCGGCAGCGCCGGCTTGCCGGAGTGCGGCTGGCTGACCGGCAGCAAGACGTGGAAGTCGCTGCCAGGGAGCTTTTCCTCATCGCAGCCGGGGCTCTCCACCCAGATACGACCTCCGTGCGCTTCGACGAGCCCGCGGGCAATGGACAACCCGAGCCCGGGACCGCCGCCCTTGAATCTGGTCTTGCTGGAGGAGTGAAAGGTCACCTCTCCCGTGCGATAGAATTTCGTGAAGATGAGTTCTTGAACCTCTGGATCGACACCGATCCCTGTGTCGCCGACGACCACACTGACGTATCCGTCCGAGCCTTCGTCGCGGGACGGCACCGGTTCACCGGAGATGGTGATCTGCCCTCCGTCCGGCGTGTATTTGATGGCGTTGCTCAGCAATTCATAGAAGACCTTGTCCAATGCGCTCGGGTCCGCCTCGATCTCGGGAAGTGCTTCAAGTCCCTCGAGGGCAAGACCTAGGTCACGTTCCTCCAGCGTTGGAGAAAGCCGATGCTTGATCTCCGCCAGCATGTCGATCAGCGATATCCTGAGAGGTTTCAGGCGTAGGCTGCGGCTATCGATCTTCAACATGTCGAGCATGCTGTCGATGATGGCTCGCATGCGATCTGCGCCAGTCACGATGCCCTGCACTTCCTGCCAGCGCTCCGTGTCGCTTTCGATCGCAGGGTCTTCCAGAAGCACACGGCTGAAGCCGCTGATCAGCGTCAAGGGCGTTCTCAGCTCGTGGGAGACCACGGTGATGAAGTCGGACTTGTTGCGATCCAGCAGCTCGAGATGGTGGTAGGCCGTTGCCAGTTCATTTGTCCTTGCCTCTACCTTTGCCTCGAGATCCTCGTTGAGGCGACGCACCTCGGCATAGAGCCGCGCGTTGCGAATGGCCACGGAGATCTGATCTGCCAGTGTCTTGAGCGCCACAACGTCCTCCGGCGAGAAGGCGTTAGGTGCCTCGCTTTGTAGATCCACCGCACCAAAGAGCGTGTCTCTGAACTTGAGCGGCAGCGTAAGCTCGGATCCCATTGGGGGAAGCTCATCGGTCGCCAGGTAGTGTTCGTCCGCTGAGGTATCGTTGGTCAGGTAGGTGACGCCGGTTCGACAGACGTGGGCAATGATGCTCTTGGGGGCATTCAGCGCTATCGCGGCGCCAGGCTCGCGCACCGGCGTGGGTGTGCCGTACTGCCCGGCGCGCAGGACAATCCCGTCCGACTCGTCGTCGCGCAGCCATATCCCTGCGAAGTCGTAGCCAAACCGCTCGCGCGTCAGACTGAGGACGCGCATCAGGAGCTCGTCCAGATCGAGGATGGAGGCGATTTGGTGCATGACCTCTGCAGCTGTCTCGAGCCGCAACGTCTGTTTGGATAGCGCCGCGTTGACGGTATCCAAGCGGCGGATCAGGCCCTTGAGCTGGCTCTGGTTGCGGAACAGATCCAGGAAGACGCTAACCTTGCTCAATAGAACTCGTGGTGATACCGGCTTGCTGAGGAAATCGACCGCGCCCGTCTCGTAAGCCCGCTGATGATAGTAGCTGTCGGATCCTAACGCGGTGATGAAGATGATCGGTAGCGACGATGCTTCGGGTACCTGTCGCAACCGCTCGGCGAGCTGGAAGCCGTCCATGCCGGGCATGCGCACGTCGACAAGCGCCACAAAGAGCTCGGGCTCCTTAGAGGCGATAGCGAGCGCCTGTTCGCCTGATTCGGCCTCGTGGATCTGAACGTCGAGCGTGCTCAGCGCCCGTGCGAGCATGTGGCGATTCGCGGGTCGATCGTCTACGATGAGGACGCCTGGCTTCTTTTCCATCGTGTCTAAAGTCAGTATACGGTAGGAATTGCTTCCTGACAACAATGGATTGACAAAGAAGGGCCATAAAGTAGACTTCTTCTTCAAGACCGGTCATTATCACGATCGCGCCTTCTGAGGTGCTCGTGCACAGAGTCGCGATTATGGATCGTGTGAGCCGGATGAAGTCCTGTCAAGAGATAAGGAGCGCAAGCATGAGCGAGACGGCAACAGGGAGGGTCTTGACTCAGACCCTTGGCTACCCACGTATTGGTCGAGATCGTGAGGTCAAGCGGGCGTTAGAGGGATACTGGCGCGGCAGCGTCGACCGTGAGGGGCTGATGCAGACCTTCTGGACGGTCGCCGAAGCGAGCTGGAAACTGCAGATGGCCCAGGGCATTGATCGAATTGGGGTTGGTAGCGCCACGCTTTACGATCAGATGCTGGACTGGGCCGTCCGTTTTGGGCTCATACCGGCGCGTTTCCGCTCGCTTGAGGGTCTGTCCCGCTACTTCGCCATGGCGCGTGGTGCGCCCGGCGTGCCGGCGCTCGAGATGACCAAATGGTTTGACACGAACTACCATTACCTCGTGCCCGAGATTGACGAGGACGTGGCGCCGGAGGCTGCCTACGAGGACTTCATCGAGCTGGTGACGCGGGCGCGGGCCGTCATCGGGGAGCGCGCCGTGCCGATCATCGTGGGCCCCGTCACGCTGCTGCGTCTCTCCCGGTGTGCGATGGAGTTCGGCGAGGCACTGAACGCCTTGCTCCCCTTGTACCAAGAGCTGCTGGCAGATCTTGCCGGCCTTGGCGTCACCGAGGTCCAGCTTCATGAGCCAGCCCTGGTGCTGAGCGAGGCCGATTCCCTGCGTGCGCACTTTGAGGCGGCCTATGCGGCATTGGCTGATGCTGGTCTCATCTTGAATCTGGTGACCTATTTTGACGACCTGGGTGCCACGTACCCATGGTCGACGGCACTTCCTGTCGACATTATCTCGCTTGACTTCACGCGGGGGAACAACCTCGCGCTGATTGAGACGCACGGTTGGCCGAGCGATAAGACGCTGGCAGCGGGTGTGGTCGATGCTCGGAGCGTCTGGCGGATTCGGCCCGACCAGGTCGCAGAGCTGGTGGCTTCGCTAAAGAGAAGCGCGTCGTTGCAGGAGCGGGCCGGTGCGCCTGACCTGGAAGGGTTGCGCCTGGGCCCGTCGGCATCCCTGCAGTTCGTGCCCTACGCTGCCAGCCGTGAGACGGCCCTGCCCAAGCCGCTGCGCTCCGTTCTCGCCTTCGCTGATGAGAAGCTCTCGGAGGTCCGCGCGCTGGCGGATGGGGATCTGGAGGGGCTGGACCGGATTTGGTCCGACTTCTATGCGTTTGCCCCTGCTGACAAAGCGGTGCGGGCTCGGGTGGCGGAGCTTACCGGCGATGACTTCGAGCGGACGCTTCCCTATGCGCAGCGTCGTCCTCTCCAGGTTTCTCTGCCGCGCTTGCCAACGACCACCATCGGCTCCTTCCCTCAGACCCGCGAGGTACGCAGTCACAGAGCGCGATACCGGCGCGGTGAGATCACGGAGGCGGAGTACCAAGCCGGCATCGACGCCTTCATCGCCTATGCCGTGGGGGTCCAGGATGGGCTCGGTCTCGATATGCTCGTGCACGGTGAGTTCGAGCGAACCGACATGGTGGAGTACTTCGCTCAGAAGCTGACGGGCTTTGCCTTCACCCAGCACGGGTGGGTGCAGAGTTTCGGCAGTCGTTACGTTCGCCCGCCCATCATCTACGGGGATGTCGCCCGTCCGGCGTCGATGACGGTCCGTGAGTTCGCGGTTGCGCAGAGGCTTACGGACAAGCCGGTCAAAGGTATGCTGACGGGACCGGTGACGATCATCAACTGGTCCTACCCACGGACGGACATCGCCCGCCGCGACATCGCCTATCAGTTGGCGCTGGCTTTACGAGATGAGATTGCGGATCTCGAGGCGGCTGGTGCTCGGGTCGTTCAGGTCGATGAGCCCGCGCTGCGGGAGGGATTGCCGCTCAAACGCGACCGCTGGTCCGACTATCTTGGCTGGGCCATCGATGCGTTCCGATTGACGACCGGCGCCGCCAAGCCCGAGACCCAGATCCACACGCACATGTGCTATTCGGAGTTTGGGGACATCCTGGAGGCGATCGACCGTCTGGACGCGGACGTCATCTCTATCGAGAATGCGCGCAGTGACGATGCGACGCTGCGCCAACTCGCCGAGTACGGGTACCCCCGCGAGGTGGGCCCCGGTGTCTATGATATCCACAGCCCCGTGGTGCCTGAGGAGGCGTTTATCCGCGAGAAGGTTCGTTCCTTCATCCGTCACCTCTCTCCTGAGAAGGTTTGGGTCAATCCTGACTGCGGGTTGAAGACCCGTGCCTGGGACGAGGTCATCCCTGCGCTGCGGCGGATGGTCCGCGCGGTCAGGGCCGTGCGTGAAGAGTTGGATGGCGATACGGCTTGAGTCAATGGCTGAAAGCGCGTTTCTCGAGAGGCTGACTACATCGAGCGCTCCGATCGTCGCCGATGGCGCGATGGGCACGATGCTGCACGCCCGCGGGGTGTCCTTCAGCCGTTGTTTCGACGAGCTCAACGTTACACAACCAGGGCTGGTCGCCGAGGTGCACCGCGCTTATATCGAAGCTGGCGCGGAGGTCATCCTCACCAACACGTTTGGGGCTAACCGCTACAAACTGGCCGAACACGGGCTGGCGGATCGAGTTGCGGAGATCAACCGGGCCGGTGTCGAGCTGGCCCGACGCGTCGTGCTGGCGTCATTCCGATCGGTCTTTGTGGCGGGCGACGTCGGCCCTCTTGGTGTGCGGCTCGTCCCTTACGGACGCGTGCAGAAGTCCCAGGCACGCGAGGCTTTCCGGGAGCAGATCCGGGCGCTGGCGGACGCCGGTGCAGATTTGATTGTGATCGAGACGCTCACCGACCTTCAGGAGATGCTCCAGGCCGTGCGCGCTGCGTGTGACGTCTGCGATCTGCCGGTGGTGGCCTCAATGACCTTCACGCGAGACGATCGCACGCTCCTTGGCGACGCCCCGGATGTCGTCGCTCGGCGGCTCTCCGAGGCCGATGTCGACGTCATCGGCGTGAACTGCTCCGGTGGGCCAGCCCAGTTGCTACGGATCCTGACCCAGATGAAGGCGGCGGTCCCAGACGGGCGCTTCTGGGTCAAGCCCAATGCGGGGTGGCCCGAACAAGTTGGTGGGCGCATTCGCTATCCGGCGACTCCGGAATACTTCGGCGAGTATGCGTGGCCCTTTCGCAACGCCGGCGCGGATGTCATCGGGGGGTGCTGCGGCACGACGCCGGAGCATATCGCACAGGTGCGCGCGACCTTGGCCGCGGCGCCATCCTCTCGGCAGGAAACGGTGGAGCATCCCTTGCTGACGCAGACCGTCGGCATCGACATCGCGCCAGATCAGGCGTCGCTGCTCTCACGCAAGCTGGCTGATGGCGATTTCGTCGTCGCCGTGGAGGTCGATCCGCCGCGGGGGCTCTCAACTCACAGATTGCTGGCGGGCGCCACCCTCCTCAAGGAGGCGGGGGCCGATGTCATCAACGTTGCCGACAGCCCGATGGCGCGGATGCGGATGAGCCCCTGGGCCGTGTGTGCTTTGATCCAGGACAAGGTGGGTGTTGAGACGACGTTGCACTTCCCTACGCGTGGGCGGAATCTGCTGCGGGTGCAGGGAGACCTGCTTGCCGCACACGCCTTGGGGGTACGCAACGTTTTCGTCGTGATGGGGGATCCGACGGCTATTGGGGATTACCCTGATGCGATGGATGATTACGATGTCGTACCCTCGGGTCTCATTAAGCTGATCAAGCAGGGTTTCAACGCGGGGGTGGATCAGGCCGGCGCGGATATCGGCGAGCCGACGGTCTTCTTCGTAGGTGGGGCACTGAATCTCACACCTAGAAGTGTGCGCCGTGAGATCAAGGTGATGCGCCGGAAGATCGAGGGTGGGGTGGATTTCTTTCTGACCCAGCCCGTGTACGATGCCGACGCCGCGGTTCGCGTGCTCGACGCCTATGCCAAAGCGTACGGCTCGCTGGATGTTCCGATCCTAGTAGGTGTGTTGCCCCTCTACAATGTGAGGCACGCGCGGTTCCTGCATAATGAGGTGCCAGGCATCGACATCGCCCCTGCTCTCTTCGAGCGGCTCGAGGCAGCCGGAGAGGATGCACCGCAGGAAGGCATCCGCATTGCGCAAGAGCTGATCGCGCAGTTCCGCGAGTGGGCGCAGGGCATCTACTTGATGCCCGCCTTCAACCGCTATGATCTGGCGGCCGAGATCGTGGAGCGCACCGTCGAAACTACTCGCTGAGCTGCTTCCTTAGCAACTGCGGCACGCTGGCGAGCGCCTCGTTGAGTTGATCGGCGTCACGCCCGCCCGCCTGTGCCATATCCGGACGACCGCCGCCCCCACCGCCAACCCGCTTGGCGAGCTCACGGACGAGGTTGCCGGCGTGCACGCCGCGCGCCTTGACGACTTGCTTCGTCGTCGCAGCGATCAGCAGTGGCTTATCATCGACGACCGTTCCAAGGACGATGACGCCGTTCTTCACCCTATCGCGGAACCAATCCGCCATCTCGCGGAGGGTTGCTGCGTCGGGGGCATCAACGCGGGCTGCCAAGAGCTGGAGGCCCTCGACCTCCCGGACGTCGTCGAGAAGGGCTCGAAAGTCCGTCCGTGCGAGCTTGCGCGCGAGCTGGTCGATCTCCTGCTCCGCCGCCTTGAGTGCCTCCTGGAGCCGGGTGATACGATCAGGAAGGGCCTGCATCGGGCTGTTGAGCATCGCTGCCATCTGTTCCTGACGACCGCGCCAGTCCTGTATCGTGCGCAGCGCGCCTCGTCCAGTCACGGCTTCGATGCGGCGTATGCCGGCGCCGATGCCGCTTTCGGAGACGATGAGGAACGGACCGATGTCGCCGGTGCGGGTCACGTGTGTGCCGCCGCACAGCTCCTGGCTGTAAGGATGGTCGGGCGAGCCGACGCGCAGGACGCGGACCACATCCCCGTATTTTTCCTTGAAGAGCGCGATGACACCCTGCTCAAGGGCATCGCGATAGGCCTCGCGACGTGCTTCGACCTTATAGTTCGCGAGCACGGCCTCCGTTACCAAGCGTTCGATGCGGTTTCGCTGTTCCGCCGTCATCGGGGCGTCGTGGTTGAAGTCAAAGCGCAAGCGGTCCGGGGCCACCACGGATCCGGCCTGTTGCACGTGTGTGCCCAAGGTCTCGCGAAGCGCGCGATGGAGAAGATGCGTGGCGGTGTGATTGCGCATGATGTCCCAGCGGCGATCGCGGTCGACCTGTGCGGTGACGGCATCGCCGACTTGAAGCCTGCCATTGACGACGTGCCCGACGTGGACAACCAGGTTGCCGGTCGGGCGCCGCATGTCGGTGACGGTGACCTCCCAATTCGGTCCAACGATGCGACCTGTGTCCGAGACCTGTCCGCCGGATTCGACGTAGAAGCACGTGTGCAGGAGAACCAGCTCAACGGTGTCCCCTTCTTCGGCCGTCGTGGCGATCTCATCGCCCACCAGCATGCCAGCAAGGCGGGTCTCGACCTCCATCGCGGTGTAGGGATCGTAGGTCAGCTCCCACTCGGGAGTCTGGCTCTCGATCCACTGCTGAAGTGCGGGATAGAGTTGGGCATGCTCATCGGTCTCCAGCTCGAAGGTGCCCGCAGCGCGCCCGCGGGCGCGTTGTTCCTCACGTGCCTCGCGGTAGCCTTGCTCATCGACGGTCAAGCCTTGCTCCTCGGCGATGTCCCGCGTGACCTCCAGCGGCAACCCTAAGGTATCGTGCAGGAAGAACGCCTGCTCACCGGGGATTTCGTTCTCTCCTTGGGCTTTCACCTCGCCGATGATGTCCTCCAGACGTTCGAGCCCCTGGTCGAGGGTCCGCAGGAAGCGCTTCTCCTCGCTCAGGATGGTCGCTTTGATGAAATCAGCACGGGCGGGCAGCTCGGGAAACACGTGCCCCATCTGGTCGATGACCACGTCTGCCAGCGTCGACATGAAGGGCTGCGAGAAGCCCAAGGTGCGCCCAAAACGCACCGCGCGGCGGAGGATCATCCGCAGCACGTAGCCGCGACCGTCATTGGCGGGCAGCACACCGTCGCCGATGAGGAATGTGACGGCACGAAGGTGATCGGCAATGACCCGGTAGGCCACGATGTTGGCTTCGCGCTGCTCATCAGTCTGCCCGGCCATCTCCTGAACGCGGGTGATGATGGGCCAGAAGAGGTCAGTGCGGTAGTTGGAGAACTTGCCTTCTAGGAGCGCGACCAGCCGCTCGAATCCCAGGCCCGTGTCGATGTGCTTGGCGGGCAGGGGCTCCAGCTGCCCGCTGCCCTTTCGGTTATATTGGATGAAGACGAGGTTCCAGATCTCGGTGAAACGCGCGCAATCGCCATTCACCTTGCAAGTGTGCCCGGGCACGTCCTGCATATCGCATGCCTGAGGACCGCGATCGTAGTGTATCTCGCTGCACGGGCCGCACGGGCCGGTGTCGCCCATCTCCCAGAAATTGTCCTTGCGCCCGAACGGGATCACGTGGTCCGGATTCAGATCCGTCTCGGAGTTCCAGAAGCGAGCGGCTTCCTCATCGAGGCCTAAGTCCCCCTCGTCATCCTCGAAGACCGTTGCCCATAGGCGCGCCTTGTCCAGGCCGTAGACGCGTGTCAGCAGATCCCAGGCCCACCGAATGGCCTCCTGCTTGTAGTAGTCCCCAAATGACCAGTTGCCCAGCATCTCGAAAAAGGTGTGGTGTGTTGTGTCTCGCCCAACGTCCTCAAGATCGTTGTGCTTGCCGGCCACCCGCATAATCTTCTGGGTGTCGGCAGCTCTGGAGTAGGGGCGGCTGCCGGTGCCGAGGAAGACGTCCTTGAATTGGTTCATCCCTGCGTTGGTGAACAGCAGCGTGGGATCGTCCTCAGGCACGAGACTAGCGCTTGGCACGATGGTGTGTCCGCGATCTCTAAAATAGTCCAGGAACGTCTGACGGATCGTGTCGCTGGTCCAATGGTTAGTCATAGATTCTCCTCGCTCATCAAGCACGCTATCGCAGATGGATGCCTCTGATCGAATGGGAGCTTGCCGGGCACATCCCACCGTGCAAGCATTCTAGCCGAAAGCAGGCGGCAGTCAATCCGTTCGGTTGCGGGACTCAAGCTCGCGCTTATACTCTGGTTGCTATTGGACCGACTAGCCAGGGCGTACGCATCTCAGAGTCGTTTGGACGCATTTCTGACTCAGGAGGCTG
>JBNGCP010000022.1:0-50950 GCA_049974845.1 Anaerolineae bacterium
AGGCCGAGGCCGCCCAGTTGGCGCACGATCTCAGCGAGGCCGATCTCGTCGTCGGGTATAACTTATACGGCTTCGATTATCCGGTGCTGCAGCACTACACGGACGAGATCGTCTTGGCCGAGCTCCCGACCGTGGACATGATGGTGGAAATACAGAGACGGCTCGGCTTCCGTCTCAAGCTTGATTCCATCGCCACGGCTACGCTCAATATGCAAAAGAGCGCGGATGGCCTGCAGGCCGTGAGATGGTGGCGAGAGGGCCGCGTCGACGAGATCATCGCGTACTGCCGACAGGATGTCGAGGTGACGCGCCAGATCTATGAGTTCGGCAAACAGAACCGCTACATCCAATACTATGACCGCCAGTTTCGGATCAAGAAGGTGCCTGTGAGCTGGTAGGCACCGGTCTAGGAAGGTCAGGGCGCGAAGGTGAAGTGCTCAATCTCCGGCGCTACGCGCGCATCCGACGGGCCTCCCGCAACGACAACGGCGGCGAGATATCCCTGCGCGACGAAGGGTCGCTGGATGTGCCAGATTCCATCCGAATCGCGGTACGACCAGCGGTCGGGCATCGTGACGGCGCCCCCCTCTGTGGTAAGGACGTCGTCGAGCGTGAGAATCGGAGGCCGCAGCCCCACGCCCCGGGCCTTGCCATAGGCCTCTTTGCACGTCCAGAGCGAGAGAAACGCAGTAGGGCGAACGCTTGGGTCGCACGTAGCCAACACGCTCCGTTCACCTTCTGAGAAGAACTGCCGCGGGACGCTGGCGGTCATCGACAGAGAGCGGACCTGCTCCACGTCGACCCCCACGGCCCGGCGCCATGCCAGGCCCAGCAGGACGAGCTCCCCGGAGTGCGCGAGATTGAAGCAGAGTCCGCGACCCTGCTGCATGGCCAAAGACGGCTTGCCGCCTTCGTCACGGTCAAAGCGAAGCTGCGACGCGTCTACGCCAAGGTATTCGCTGAGGACGCATCGCAGCATGCTGCGCGCCGCGACAAAACGTGCACGGGGCCGTGAGAAGCGATAGCGGGCAGCACGGCACTCTTCATCAGGTGACAGGACCTCTCCGAGCTCGCGCGGGTGGTCCAGTACATCCTTGACCCGTGCGGACCACAGATGGCACGCTCTATCCGGCAGGACGATAGCATCAGGCGGACGTTCCCTCTCGCAGAGGGCAGCGGCGCTCATCGGTGTCCGAGATAGCGTTGATAGCTCGCGGCGAGCTCCTTCGGTTGGTTCACGTACAGCTGGGTGAAGCCACAATCCGCACACCCCCACGCTTTGAGGGGATAGTGGCGCTCTTGTCTGAGCGTGACATCCGGCCGTTCATAGATGCGAATGGCCAGGTTATCCGTCTCGACCGCATCGGCGTTGGGAATGATGCGCGTCGAGCCACAGTTCGGGCACACTTTCTTCATCATGCGAGGGCTCCTTTCCTAGCCATTCACGACAGCACCCGGCGAGATCCGTCGGCCCGGCGTCCAACCCTCGATGTGTGCGCCGTCCACGGCGCCCGGCGGAAGCCGGAGACCGCGCATCCTCAGGGCACGCAGCCGGTAGAGGTAGGCAGCGCCGTCCATGATCTCGCGGCCTACGTCCGCAACGCGCCGGTTAGCGGGCGTTTCGAGAAAACTCCCCCTCACCCAATCATTGAACGCCCCCATCGACGGACCACACCAGATCTGGTAGTCGAGCTGGCGGCCCGGCTCACCGTTGATCGCCCAACGCGTGGCCAGCCCCAGATACCAACGGAAGACCAGAGCCATCTTGCGTTTTGGATTGCGCCGAGCCTTTTCGATCTGCTCGGGATCCCGTTCGCTGAAGAAAGAGACGCAGGCCTCCCATACCTCGTCGACACGCCGCCGCAGGATCTGCCTCTCCAGCTTGGCAAGCTCGGATTGCGGAATCTCGTCCAGGCTGTCGTACGCTTGATAAAGATCATACAACTTCCTGGCGCGCAGTGGGAACATGGTACCGCGCTTCAGCACCTGCACGTTCGCGCCCATCTCGAACATATCCGCGGCCGGCGCCATCATGACGTCTGCCATGTCCGCCTGAGCCAGCATCTCCTTGACGTGCGCCGAGGTTCGCGCCTCCACACAGCTATGGTTGACAGAGCCCGTCACTACATAGGCTGCCCCCATCATGAACGCACCCAGTGCCGACACCGGGGTGGAGATGCCTCCTGCGGCCCCGATGCGCACAGGCGCGGCATAGCCATAGCGTGCCTGAATCGTGTCGCGTTGCGCGATGACCGACGGCAACAAGCAGACCAAGGGACGGTTATCGGTGTGCCCGCCGGAGTCTGCCTCAAGCGTGATGTCGTCGGCCATCGGCACCTGCGCCGCCAATGCGGCCTGTCGTGGCGTGATCTGCCCTTCCGCAGCCAGCGCACGCAGGATTTGCTCGGGCGCGGGCTGCAGGAAATGAGCCGCGACCTCCCGACGAGACAGCTTGGCGATGACGCGATTTCGGATCCGGATCCCCCCGGATGGATCAGCCTCCAAGCCCGCAGCCCGATACCTGACGACGTACGGCGTCAAAGAGAGATAGGCTGAAGCCTCAACGACACGCACGCGGTGCTTCAAGTAGAGCTCGACAGCCCGACGCTCCAGCGCCGGCTCGTTAGGGCTATGGATCAGGTTGAACGCATACGGGCCCTCGGGCAGTGCTGCCTGGATCCGACGGATGGCCTCCTCAAGGCGCCGGGGCGGCAGGCCACCGGCGCCGAAGGATCCCAGCATGCGAGCTCGACTGAGCGCGATGACCATCTCCTCGCCAGAGATCCCATTGGCCATCGACCCCGCCATATAGGCACACTCCAGGCCATAGGTCTGCAGAAAGGCCGGATCACCCAGGGATCGGCGAGAGATGGGTGATTCAACCGCCAGCACCCTGGCACCGTCACGATCTACCGAGCTGTTGACCGCGCCTTCGTTCGTCACCCCCACCCCACGGCGAGACTCGATGACGTAACACGGGCGCTCAAGGCGGCGCAGTCGCTCTGCAATGCCCGGCCCGTCATAGGCTACGGAATCCTCAGGACCCTGCCAGCGAAATCCATTGTCGTCCTGGTCACTGTGAGGACCGTGTCCGTTGTCGTCGCATCCCGCCCAAAGGCCCTGGTCTTGAAGTCCCACCGTCATAGATCGCCTTCCTCTGTCAGCTATTGCGTGGTCGATTCAGTCGAACGGCGATGTCCTTGACCTCATAGATGCGCAGGCCACGTTTCCAGACGTCGGCATCCCCTATGAGCGTCAGGCTCTCAGCATTCTCCTCGACCCTCGACACGTGCACACTCAGCTCCCATCGCCGGTCGTCCGGCGTGATCTGCCCGCGATACTTCCACGTCATCTGGTGATCTACCGGGTGCGTTACCCGCGCCCCGATCAACTCCGGATGCCTCCAGCGGGCATAGGCCCGCATCGCCTGCATCGCCGCCTCGATGCCCAATGAGCCCGGCATGACCGGATCCTCGTGAAAGTGAGCGCGGAAGAACCAGTCGTGAGGGCTAAGGCACCCCGACGCACGCAGATACCCTTCCGGGTACTCATCCACCTGTGGCAGAGCAGACACGTCATCCAACAGCCGCAAGCGATGTGGCGCGGGCTCGAGCGCCGGGCTGATCGCCTTGATCGCAGGTGACGCAGCCCATTCAGGGCTTAGACGCGTTCCTCCATCGACGCCCGTCTGCCTTGCCAGCGCCGACTTCGGGAAGTAGCCGAACGAGGCCCACCCCTCGTAGAACCTCTGCCCCTCGCAGGAAAGCGCAAACGTGTAGCTTTGCAGGATCGTACCCTGCCCGCGCGTCGACGAGACGAGATGCACCTCATCGGTAATCGTCCTGCCCCGGAGGTCGATGTCAGCAAGGACACGACCGTGCCCATCCAGATTCCGGAAGTAAAGGTCGCGCTCGGGGTCAAGGAGCGACGACCGTAGATAGGCGGAGAGAAAACCGCAGGGCTGAAGCGCCATCTCCATCAAGACCGCGTAGGGCGGCAGTCCCCGATACCAAGAGCCCTGGTAAAACCACGACGCGTGGGAGACGTCCACCTCACTTCGCAGCATAGCCGGTTCCGCAAAGTCGCCCGGTTGCCCATCGATCTCAACGATCCGGTCCATCAACAACAGATCACCGTTCGGGATGCGCGGTAGTCGGCGGCCCTGATAGACGGCAAAGTCGGGACCAAAGCATTTCACGATGTTGCCCTCTGCAAACTCACGGAGGTCCTCCTTGTCGAACAGGGGCGTTGCGGGTGCACCGACCGTAGCTCGGGCAGCACCAGGCTCACCCTCGTTCAGCAGACGCCGACCGACCCTCATCTGCAGCTCAATCAGCGAGCGCGCCCCACGCTGGGCTGCGGCCCTGTTCTCGAGGAGGTGCTGGTGTAGGTGGGCAGCGCCCGTCCTGAGATGAAGCCGGAGCGGCTCGTCCGATTCCGCCCAGGGGGCTCGCGGACGGATGACAAGGTTACCGGGAACGTCCTGTCGATAGAGCGGTGAGATGTCCATCGGCACCCGATGGGTCAGAAGCTGAGCCAGGGTCCCCAGGACGCCCTGCAAGCCCTGGTCGGGACTGGGATTCACTGCGACAGCCACGTGGGGCTCGTCCTGGAGGATGCGCCCGATCCTCCGGGTGCACGTCGCCAGCGGCCCCGACTCCACGAAGATGCGCGCTCCGTCGGCATAGACCTGCTTGACGAGACGCGGGAAGTCCACGGGCCGGCACGTCATCTTCGCCATAGCGTGCGCCAACGCCTCGCGCTCCAGCTCAAGCGGCCCGTAGTGGGCGGCGGAATAGAAAGTGATCTCGGGACGATCGATGACGGGATAGGAATAGAGGTCGACGAGGGCCTCGTAGGCCGAGTGCATCGCTACATTGTGGAGCGCAACCTCGTAGGGAATCGGCAGGCTGTGGCAGTCCAGCGCCTTGATCACACGGCGGCATCCTGCCTCGTCCCCCGCGATCACGACCTCATCCGCCTGGTTGATCAGCGTCAGGTAGACTTGGGGCTCGTGCGCGACGGCCTGCTGCGCCTCCGTCGCCGGCGCCTTGAGCAGGAACGTGGCCCATGACACCTCCTCGCCGGCGTCCAGCCCCCAATGCTCGCGGATCGCCTCCTTGGGCCCGGCTATCCGCGTCCTGAAGAGCGAGGACTCATGCAGCGCGGCACCGCCGCGATCGCCATCGCGCCAGACACCGGCAGCCCAAAGCATGCTCATTTCCCCGAGGCTGTATCCCAACGCAGCGTCTGGCTCCACACCAAAGAATTCCCGCAGGATCATCGTGTACGCTACGGCGAAGATGGTCCCCGACTCGATCAAGGCAGGGGGATCCTGAATCAGCGCTTCCATGCGCCGCCGAAGATCTACGTCGCCGAGCCGATATCTGCTCCGCGGATAGAGGTGACCACTCGCCGTGGCCCGCCCCAGATCGGAGACGAGGTCCGCCAGACGCTCGTGAAGGCGGGGGAAGTGCTGAAACAGATCGCGCCCCAAACCGATATAGGAGTTGAAAGCTCCCGGATAGACGAAAGCGATGCCTCCAGGCCCCAACGGCGAGGCCGTGAAGGCGCTGCCCCTCGGCGTCTGCCAGTCCTTGCCCACGGCAAAGGCGCGCTCGACCCCACCATCGAGGGCGAAGTCGATGTCCCTGAGGATCTCGTCCAAATTCCGCCCAACAATGGCGAGGGCATAGGGCGCACCAGCGTCGGCCTGATATGCTGCAAAGGCCCTTCTCGCCAGATCGGACAGATCGCGCTCGCACCGATCGCGTGGCTCATCTGAAGCGCCAGGATCAGGCGCCACACGATCGCGAAGCGTGGCCAAGCGCGCCAGAAGCTCGGACTTCGATGAAGCCGCAATTGGAATCAGATAGGGAGAGAGCCCAGTGAGGTGAGGGCGCACCATCGGGGCCTCACGATGCGGCCCGGGCTCCGAAAGAATCAGGTGGGCCACCCGATCAACGTTGCCGGAAACCACGACGGCCACGCGGGGTCGGCTACCCCCCGCACTGGCAGGGGCCACGGGCGCGAACCAGGGACGCGCTTCGGGTATCACATAGAACGGCGTATGCCGCCGGGCCCGGTCGGTGCCAAGGCTGCAGTCACCGAGTGCGTCCAAGCAGGATGGCGTCGGTGGCAGCATTCGACGATCAAGGCAGAGAACCCCCTTGATCAGAGCAGCCATCGAAGAAGGAGCTTCCTCGGGAAGGCCAAGGTTCCCAACGGCACAGGTGAGATCGCCGCCGGTGCTGGATGCCGTGTACCCGCTGAGGATCCCCGGGGAAAGTGGCCAGCCGGTCGATTCCAGATAACCGACATCCGCAGACGCGATGCCCGCACGATTCAGACTCTCCGCACAGACCTGGGCGAGCTTCTCCCTCGGACCCGACGCCACGTCCGCAATCGTCGCATAGACTCGCCCTGCTGACACAGAGGTCACGCGGGCCAGCAGCAAGATCCCCACCCCAAGCAGGTCTCGTCCGACGATCCACACCAGATCGACGGCCTTGGTCTCAAGCCAATCCCTTGCAAGTACCAGAGCTTGGGCCAATTCGGCCCCACGGCCGAAAGCGTCGGAGGAGAGGGTCCTGAGAAGCAGCACATCGCGTCCGGTGGGGAGAGTACGCTCGTCCACGACACCAGGACCCTCAGAAGCGCGGGAGGGCAGGCCGGAAACAACCTGCGCAACCTGCACTCCGCCGTAAGTCACGACGCCCAGCCGAGGCCTGACCTCCATGGGTCCGGAGAGAGCCTGCTCGAGGCCGTATCGCCGAACGCTGCGCGCAACGACCTCGGCCACACTTACACGCGGCGAAGTGCCTAGCAGCGCAAGGGAAGACCCAGCGTAGATGGCTCTTGCGAAGGCTTCCAGGTCGTCGCAGGAGCCGTACGCGCAGTCGAGGCCCACAATACCGATGCCGCTCGATGCGATGTCGCTCATTGCGAGGTCTCTCCACCGGGCATCGCACCCGCCTTGAGCACGTTCTGGCGAAAGAGCGCATTCAGCCGCTCGCTGAGCGTGATCTCGGCGCCGCGGACCACCATGTAACGCTGACCATCTGCACCCCACACGGTCACGTCTGCGACAAGCCGGTGGTTGGTCGCGTCCTTCACCTGCATGGACACGTAGGTTGTCTCGCCGAAGTGCAGAGGTCGGTACAGAACAGACTCCCGAATCCTCAGCGGGAGCCCCCCATAGCCTATGAAGCGCTTCGACCACACCAACAAGCTCTGGAGTTGCGCGTCCACCAGATATGGATTGAGCGTCTGAACCGGAAACTGGCCCTGCACCTCCCAGGGGATCGGCGGCATCTGGCAGCGCGTCGTGAGACCCGCCACACCTGCACCCTTCGCGTCCCTGATGTCCAGCACGCGCTCAATACCCTGAAAGCACGGCCCGTGGAAAAGCGTGTCCTCGCGGTACAGCTGAGCCCCTTCAATGCCCTCCCCCTCCAGATTCTGATGGGGCATTGGCCGACGCGCATCCTCAAGCTCAGCAGGTGAGGGCATCTCCCGGCAAAGGGCCACAGTAGCGGTGTAATGATAGCGCGGTCGCCCGTCAGCCGTCTCACTCCGAATCACCGCATCGAACACAGGCTCGCCATGCGCACGGGCAGGTTGGGCCGTGATCTCCAGCGTGTAGCCATCGGCCAACCCCTCGTCAAAGACAATGCCTTTAAGGGCCCGGTAGTCGTCAACACGACCGCATCGGTAGCCAGGATAGAGCTGCTCGCAGGCACTGACCATCCATGCAGCGGCACACACCGTAGGGAGAACGGCGCGACCACCGATCACGTGATCGCGGAGGAAAGGATTCGCCTCCAGGCTGAGATGGCGATGGATATGAAACGTACGCCCCTCATCGGGCAACTCGCGCTCTGGCGATGGCATCGCGCTACCCACAACCACCTGAGAGGGGATATCGACAGCGTCATCTGTGTAGGCAGTCACCAGGTCCACCAGCAGTGCGGCGCCTTCATCCACGGGGATGAGCGGAACGTCATGCAGCTCAAGCTGCCTGCGCAGCGCCGGCGTGACCATGCCACCGTCCCAAGGCCCCCAATCCACGGCGAGAACCCGGCAAGCAGGCCTCCATGCCGCGAGCCAGTGTGCCACCTTGTTCAGCACCTCATTCGCGACGGCATAGCCCGCCTGACCGGCGTTGCCGTAGAATCCCGCCACCGACGAGAAGAGCACCACAAGCTTCAGTTGATCGCTGGGCACACAGGCCAGCAGGTTCCGCAGCCCGTCGACCTTGACCGAAAGCACCCGCTCGAAGTCCGCCACCGTCTTGTGCTGGACAAGGCTGTCCGCCAGCACGCCGGCTCCGTGGATGATCCCCGTCACCGGACCAAGCTGCTCGACGGCCGTCGAAACTGCCTGCCGGAGCGCGTCGGCATCGGTCACGTCGGCCTGAGCGTAGACCGCCAAGCCACCGGCCTCGTCCACCGATCTGAGGGTGCGTCGAATCTCTCGCCGCGACAGGACACGAACAACCAGGCTCTGCACCTGTTGGGGTGTCGGTCGCTCGCCCGACGCCTGCAGATGCGCCATCGCTGCGCGTTTGAGGGACGGTCCATCAAGGGCGTTACGAGCCCACGCTGGCTCCGCGCCCGCATCGTAGGAGGACCGCCCGACTAGGATGAACCGGCTCTTGGAGCGGCGCGCCAACGCAATGACGCAGTCTGCGGTGATCCCCTTGGCGCCGCCGCTCACAAGAAAGACCGCGTTCGTGTCATCCACACGCACAGACGCTGCCGCAGGGATCCCTGGAAGCGGCTCAGCCGCCTCAGGTGTCACGCGCCCGCGCTCGGACCATCCCACCTCAGCGATCAGACGGTTGGGATCCTCGATCTCTCCCACAATCAGATCGGCGGCGCGCTCCGGCCCCATGTTGGGGTCGAGATCCACGGCACGGCAGTAGACCTCAGGCCACTCCAATCGCAGTGTCTTTGTCAAGCCAGCGATGCCACCTCTCACAGGGGGCGTCCTAAGCGCGCCACCCAGCCCCAGCATCCCATCGAGGTGCGTCACGGTGACAAACGCGGCGTATCCCGCCGTCGCTGCCGCCGTCAGAGACGGCTGAAGATGCTTCGCCAAGAGAAACGGAAGGCGCAACAGGGCCAGCTCTCGAGGATCGAACGGGTCCAGGTCATCGGTGTTGGCGGGCGCCCACGGACTCAGATAAACCAGCATCGCTACCGATCCATGCGTCTGGGTGATGCGTTCCACCATTCGCCGAATGGGCACCTCGCTCTCGCAGCGATCACCGGCGAGGTCGACGGCTTCGACGGCGATCGAATCACCTGAGAGCGTTTCTTGCGCACGAACCAGGCCGGATGCGGGAACCGCCACCACGACCGTCCATCCCCGATCCCGCAGCCGGCGCGCAAGCTCCGCGGCGAGCTCAGCGTCACGTCCGTTGCCGGCGCCAGCACTCACCACGAGGCAGACGTGGTCTGCAGGGAAATCGATCGCGATCGCGTCAGGTGCGGGCAGCGCGCGAAGGGAGACAGCCTTCGGCAACACGGCGCGAGCGGGCCCTTCGGTGGGCACGACCGCAGCCGTATTGCTGCGCGCCCGCTCTACGCTTTTTTTGACGTGACCTCCACGCCCGCTACATAATCGATCACCTGAGCGAGCGATCGGAGCTCCGCCAGCGCATCGGTCTCGATCTCTGGCAGATCCGGATGTCGCTCCTGAAGCGCGCCTAAGATCTCGACACGCTTGATGGAGTCGATCCCCAGATCCGCCTCCATGTCCATATCCAGCTCGAGCATCTCTGCAGGATAGCCCGTCTTGTCACTGACGATCTCCAAGAGCTCCTGGCTCAGCAACGCGGGATCGCGCTCGACCGTCGCGGCTGGGCTCGCGGGATTCACGGCTCGCGGGGCTTCCGACGCTTTGGACGATGGCTCAATATCAGACATCGCCTCTGGCCGGGCGGGTTCATTGTCGCCCTCTGGATCGTGATTCTGAACGTAGGCTAGTACCTGCTCCAGGGTGCGAAGCTCGGCAAGCGCATCCGTCTCGACTTCCGGCAGGTCTGGGTAAGCGTCCTGCAGGGCACCGAGGATCTCCACCCGCTTGATGGAATCAATGCCCAGATCTGCCTCCATGTCCATGTCGAGCTCGAGCATCTCCGCGGGGTAGCCCGTCTTGTCACTCACAATGTCCAGGAGCACCGTCGACAGCTCCTCCATGACAGGGAGATCACCCCCTTCACGCGAGCCCGGCGCGCTTCGCTGCAGCTCGGTCGAGGGCTCGGTCTCTGGCACAGACCCGGATACAGACGCGGGATAGGCAGCATCCCGCGAAGGCGCAGTGTCCTCGCCTTCGCTTTGGACGTCCACATCGGCCACACGGCTCGTCGTATAGGCGTCCTGTGCGTACCAACCGTTGCCATTACCCCCTGCGCTTTCGGCGTTGTTCTCAGAATCGTGATCGTTGCCGTGACCGTTCGCACGCGTTCCGGAGCTCAACGCCACCCCGTAGTGCGACCGGAGCAGGCCCATGTAAGCCTGCGTGAACTCGGCTTGCTGACTCAGGAACCGGCTGTGAACGTCCCGCGTCTCCGCCTGGTGCTCGTAGAACCTCTCAATGCTCTTGGAGAGGCTATCGAGCACCTGAAGCACCACCTCTGCCCGCTCCCGCGACGCGTCCCCAGACGCAAGCCCATTGGCGAAGAGGCTTCCCTGCTCCTGCATCAGTTGGGCAAAGATGCTCGCGTAGGCGGCTTCATTGTTGAGATAGTGCTGATGGACCCTCAGCGTTTCGCTCTGGTGATCGTAGGATTGCTCGAGTCCCCGTTCCAGGCCGGCTAGAACGCGCGTGGGATCCACGGCCGGAGACTGGCGAGTCGGTCCCGTGGGTCGATCCGTCGTGTCGGCAGTCCTGGGCCTCTGGGATACCTTCTTCGGTGCTGCTGTCGGTCCGGATGCTCGCGCCTCTGGGGTCCCTGTCTGTGCCTGCACAGGCCGGGAGTTAGAAGCGGGCTCATCTCCGAGCTCGTTCCCGTTGGGTTCCTCCAGGGCCTGCTCAAAGGCACGTTGTCGCTCCTCGCTCACGTAGTTGGCGCCGTTTAGTGTCACTTTGTATGCCATCATCGTCCTCCATCTATGAATTCAGCAGGTCTCTCGTCATCGAGAAGCCCATTCATCGTAAGGATCCACGTCGTCTAGGTTGAGTCCGGCGACTCGCAGTTGCACGACGGCCTCCCGAAACTGGCGATCGCTCGACTTGGTGCGGCTGGAGTTCAGCGCAACTGCGACGTGGGGTTGGCTTGCCAGGATGTCCTCCACCAGATTTGTCGTGATGCGCCGGGGCCCGAACTCCACGAAGATTCGTCCCCCGGCGGCATAGATGTTCTCGATCTGACGCTTGAAGAGGACGGGGTTCAGGATGTGATTCGAAAGGATCCGCTTCGCTTCCTCCGCATCGTCAGGATAGGGCTCTGCGGTGGTGTTGGAGTAGACCTTGGCCGTGGGCGCACGGAAGTCCGTAGAGGCCACGGCCTCGGCGAAAGGTGCCGAGGCATGCTCCACGGCGGCGGTATGAAAGGCCGCCGAGACCGGCAGCAGTGTGACGCGGTACCCCTTAGCACTGAGGGTCTCAGCAGCGCTCCTCACATCATCCGTCGGTCCCGCAATGACGACCTGCGAGTTGGAGTTCTGGTTCGCGATGATGACCCTTTCCTCCGTGGCGTTTACACGCAGCCTCGCGATCACCTCCTCGATTTCCCGGAGCGGTCCCTGCACGGCCGCCATCGCGCCCGCGTCGAAGTCCCCTCTCTTCTCGGGGGGACGCATCGCAGCGCCGCGAGCCTTGACCAACCTGAGGAAGTCCTCGTCGCTCAGCACGCCGCCCGCCCATAGTGCAGACAGCTCACCAAAGCTGTGCCCGGCGGTGAAATCCGGCGCAAACCCGGCCCGTTGCAGCAATTGGAACAGACCGGCGCTGAAGACACCGATGGCAGCCTGGGCGTAATCCGTCGCTTGCAGAGCCGCTTGCTGTTCGGCCTCACGCCCTTGATCGAAGGCCGGTGGCGGGAAGACCACATCTGAGAGCCGCACAGGCGCCGGCGACGCCGCTTGTTTCTCTGCCACAAACAGCGCATCCATGCGCTCGTACATCTCCCGAAGCGGTGGGAAGTTCATCACCAGCTCACGGCCCATGTTCACGTATTGGGCGCCTTGACCGGGAAAGAGTGCCACCAGACACCCCTCTGGCTTCAGCCCTTCGCGACGATACCAGATGCCCCTGGGATGCTCCCAGCTCTCGGCCTCCGCCTTGTCGCTCCCAGAGGCACCGGCCTTCAACATTGCGATAGCGCCGCCGAGTAACTCCCGGGCCTCCTCGGCCGAGTCAACGACGAAGCCCAGCCGGGCCTCCTCCCGGGGGATGTCAGGCGCTCGGCTTGCTTGGGCGAGCTCGCGAAGACCATTGTCGTCCAGCGCCATCTGCATCTCCTGACACCGGGCCAATAACGCCTCCGGCGAGGGCGCGTGGAGTATGATCGGCTGCGCGACCCGCCGTAAGCGGTAGGAAAGCCGCCGATGCTCCTCGTGGACCGCGTGAGATCCGAACGCGCTCCCGTTACGATACTCCTCCAGCACGACATGATAGTTCGTGCCGCCGAAGCCAAAAGCGCTCACCCCCGCCCGGCGCGGCGACGCACCCTCAGGCTGAAACCATGGACGGCTTTCGGTATTCACGTAGAAGGGCGACGCATCGAGGGCCGGCGCAGGTCTGGAAACGTTGATGGTCGGGGGAAGCACTTTCTGATCGAGGGCCAACGCGGCCTTGAGAAGGCCCGCGACACCGGCAGCCGCCTTCGTATGGCCAATCTGCGATTTCACGCTGCCGATCGCGATGTGGTGACCCTTGTCGTTTCCAGTCCCAAAGACCTGCAGCAGTCCCTCAATCTCGGCCGGATCCCCGGCTCGCGTGCCGGTGCCGTGCGCCTCAAGTAGGCCCACCGTGAGAGGCGAGATGCCGGCATCCGCGTAGGCCCGCCGCAGAGCCAGGGCCTGTCCCTCGGGCCGCGGCGCGTAGATGCTCTTGTAGCGTCCATCGCTCGACGCCCCGATGCCCCGGATGACGGCGTAAATCCTGTCACCGTCGCGTTCCGCATCCGCCAAGCGCTTGAGCAGCACCATCCCAATCCCCTCGCCCACCATCATACCATCAGCGTCGGCGTCAAAGGGACGGGGCGCCTCCCCTCGTGTGAAGGCCGGCGTCTTGCTGAAGCACATATACATGAAAGGTGAGTTGTCCATGTCCACGCCACCGGCGATCATCATATCGGCGCGGCCCTCGAGCAACTGGCTCACTGCCACCTTCAGCGCGCTCAGACTGCTGGCGCACGCGGCATCTACGACGCAGTTTAGCCCTCCAAGGTCAAAGCGGTTGGCCACGCGACCGGCGACGACATTGCCCAGGAGACCCGGGAACGCGTTTTCATCCCACTCGACGTATGCGAGCTTCATACGCTCGACGATATCGGTAACCGTCTCGTCAGGAAGCCCGTAGCTACGCAACACCCGCTCCCACACAGGATATTGAAGCCGCGCCGTCAGCGGCGTGATCAGCTTCTGCCCCCCGGCAATGCCCAAGACCACACCGACGCGCTCGCGATCAAACGCTCGCCCCCCATACTCCTCACCGTACCTGGCGTCTACGAGCAAGTCTCGGGCGACCACCAGGCTCAGAAGCTGAGAGACATCGGTAACCTCCAGGATATTCGGAGGTATACCGAACTCCATCGGGTTGAAGTCAATGTCGGGGATGAAGCCGCCGCGCTTGCAGTAGACCTTGTCCGCGGCCTCTGGATCCGGATCGTAGTAATCCTCAACCCGCCACCGCGAAGGCGGCACCTCAGTGATGCAGTCAACCCTCTCCAGGATGTTGTTCCAGTATTCCCGAGCGTCGTGGGCGCGCGCGAAGATCCCGGCCTGCCCAACAATGGCTATCGGTGTGGACTGTAGCGCATGCGTCTCCATCGTGAGCAAATACCTCCCCCTCTACTTGAGTTGATAGCGGGTACACGCGACCGCTACCGCGCACACCAGCTTCAACAAATCACCAATCACAAACGGATAGAGCCCCAACGGCAACGCAGCAGACCACCCAACAGAGTGGGCCAGCCACGGCAAGCCGACCAGGTAGACCACTCCGTTGCCCGCCAGCAGGGCCAGAAAGGCCCTATGTGGGTCCCGGGCCCACCCCGACTCGAAAAGTCGCCCAACCACATAGGCCGCACCGGCAAAGCCTACGAGGTATCCACCGGTGGGCCCCAAGAGCGCGCCAGCGGCAAAGAAAGGCAACCCCGTCGAGCCGCCGACGAGGTATAGGCCAAGGCTCAGGAGGCCGGTCCGCGACCCCAGAAGCATCCCGACCAGCAAAACCGCGAGGGTCTGCGCTGTGATAGGGACCGGGCTGAGCGTGCCCCACGGTGTGGGCGCCGGGATGCGCACCTGTGCGCTGATCGCCACAAGAAAGGCTCCAGCAGCCGCCAGGGCAAGCTCGCCGAGCCGTTTCGTGACTGGATGCGCCCCCGCAGGCCTGACAGCCGACAGCGATCCCTCGATCATCTCCCACCTCCTTCGTCGCTGATCTCCAGATCCAAGGCGCCGCGGGCAGGCGCCACCACGCGCGCTATCAGGGCGCCCTTCTCCACCCGTTGGCCCGGCTCCACAGGCAACGCTTCGATCCGACCGGCGAAGGGCGCTCGAAGTTGCATCTGCATCTTCATCGACTCCTGAATCACCAGGACCTCACCTTGCTCCACCCCCTGGCCCTCCGCAACCAATAGATCGACGACCAAACCGGGCATCGGGGCCACCACATCGCCCGCCCCTACATCGTCCGCAGCACGCCGCTGCCGGCGACCGGTCGGATCCACGTGGGCGAGGAGGTGGTGCCCGTGCACACAGATCTCATACCCGTTGTTACCAGCCGTGCTCCGCCCAGGAAGCGCCTTGAAGTACAACTCCGTGCTCTCCGCCTCCCGCCGCAGGAGATGTAGGCCATTCCCATTGAGGGATAGAAGCTCGAGCGAGACCGGCTTGCCGTCCACCCATAGACCGGCGTGCCCGACCTCTACTTGATACTCTCGATCGCCCACAGAGACCGCATACTTAGCCATCTTGTCCTCAATCCTTTCATCTCCTGTATGAACCTTTACACCCTCAAATGGCGCGCCGACACGGTGACAGATCTACATCTGCTCGCGCCACGCCGTCATACGCCAGTTCCCACCGGATGCACCCTCACCGGCAGGCTGCACCCGGGATCGCTGCCGGTGAGCGAGCAAGGCGGCGGCTGCAGCTACGTCGGACTCCAACGCCGCAACGCGGAGCGGACGTGAAGGATGAAACTCATCGAGAAAGGTGGTATGCACATCACCGCCGACGAAGGGCGCGCTCTCCAGTATCTGCAGCAGGAAACCACTATCGGTCACTACCCCGCCAATCTGGAACTCGCGCAGCGCGCGGCGCAGGCGCACCAACGCCTCCGCCCTGGAGTCACCCCAGGCAATCACCTTGGCCAACAGCGAGTCGTAATCGGTCGTGACCTGCATCCCCTGGAAGAGCGCGCTATCGACGCGAATGCCTGGCCCACCCGGTTCCTTGAGATACGTGATCTCTCCCGTCGTCGGCAAGAACGCTCCGCTCAACTGCCCCCTCACGCCTCCAGCCCCGCAGAGAGGCGTGGGGTCCTCGGCCAACACCCGCGCTTCGATCGCAGCACCGTTGAAGGAGACCTCGTCCTGCGCATAGCGGAGCGGCTGTCCGGCTGCCAGGCGAAGCTGCTCCGCCACCAGATCCATGCCGGTGACCATCTCGGTGACCGGATGCTCCACCTGGATGCGGGGGTTGACCTCGATGAAGTGAAAAGCACCCGCACGGTCCAGCAGAAACTCGACGGTACCCAGACTGCGATAGCGCAGTGCAGCGGCCAACTGGACTGCAGCCTCGAAAAGATAGGTGCGCTGTGCAGAGGACAAACCGGGGGCCGGGGACTCCTCAATGAGCTTCTGACGCCGGCGTTGGACAGAACACTCGCGCTCGCCGAGACAGAGGACCCGACCCGCGCCATCTCCCACGATCTGTACCTCGATATGTCGCGCCCTCTCGACGAGCGGCTCGAGGTAGACCTCTCCGTCGCCAAAAGCTGCGGCAGCCTCGCGGCGCGCTGCGGCCACCACCGACGGCAACGTCTCGGGATCCTCGACCAGCCGGATGCCGCGACCACCCCCACCGGCCACCGCCTTCACCAGCATAGGGAAGCGCAGGTCCGCAAGCGGGCCTTGTCGCAAGGGCCAGCCAGCCAAGGCTGCGCGATCAACCGGGTGGTCGGGCCCCGGGAGCACCGGCAGGCCGGCCTCACGCGCCGCCCGGCGTGCTGCCAGTTTGTCGCCGGTCAGAGCGAGAGTCTCGGGTCGCGGACCGATGAAAACCAGCCCCGCGTCCTCCACAGCCTCGGCGAAGCCTGCGTTCTCGGATAGAAAGCCATACCCCGGATGAATGGCATCCGCCCCACTCTTTCGTGCCGCGTCAACCAGGGCCCGTATATTCAGGTAGCTCAGGCGGGCGGGCGTCGGCCCAATAGCAAGCGCTTCGTCGGCATAGCGCGCATGTAAGGCCTCGCGATCGCCTTCGGAATAGACCGCTACCGTCGATATTCCCAGGTCACGACAGGTGCGCATGATCCGGACGGCGATCTCGCCGCGATTCGCAATCAGCACCTTCTTCATCGTTGACATCCGGTATCGCCGCACCTAGAGCGGGATGTTGCCATGCTTCCGCTTCGGCGTATCTGTCCGCTTGTCACGGAGCACCTTCAGAGCGGCGATGAGGCGAGAACGGCTCTCTGAGGGCTGGATGACATCGTCGAGATATCCCTGCGAGGCGGCCACGAACGGATTGGCCAGATCCTTACGATATGCCCGGGTCAGCTCGGCGCGTCTGGCATGAGGATCCTGAGCGGAGGCTAACTCACGTCGGAAGACGATGTTGACGGCCCCCTCCGGCCCCATCACCGCGATCTCAGCGTCAGGCCAAGCAAAGTTGGCGTCGCCACCGAGATGCTTGGATCCCATAACGATGTATGCGCCGCCATAGGCCTTTCGCAGGATCAGGGAGACCTTCGGCACGGTCGCCTCGGCGTACGCATAGAGCAGCTTGGCGCCGTGTCGAATCACGCCCCCATGCTCCTGATCCACGCCCGGTAAGAACCCCGGCGTATCGATCAGCGTCACGAGTGGGATGTGAAAAGCATCACAGAAGCGAATGAACCGGGCGCCTTTGTCGCTGGCGTCGATGTCCAGCACCCCCGCCAACACGTCCGGCTGATTGGCGATGAGGCCTACCGGGTGACCGTCCATCCGCGCATAGCCCACCACGAGGTTTCGCGCATAGCCAGGCTGAACTTCGAGAAACTCCCCATCATCGACAAGCGCTTCAATGACGCTGCGCACGTCGTAAGGGTGTTGGGGACCCTCGGGCACCAGATCGGCCAGCTCCGGGGTCGGTCGACGGGGCTCATCACCTGAGGGCAAATAGGGTGGCGGCGCCAGGTTGTTGTCAGGAAGGTAGGAAAGCAGCCACCGTACCTGGGCCAACACAGCCTCCTCGTCCTTGCCGACGAAGTGCGCCACCCCACTCACCTCACTGTGAACGCCGGCTCCCCCGAGGGATTCGAAATCCACCTCCTCGTGGGTCACCGCCCGGATGACCTCCGGGCCTGTGATAAACATATGCGCCGTCTCCGCTGTCATAAAGACGAAATCGGTGATGGCGGGGGAATAGACGGCGCCCCCGGCACACGGGCCAAGGATGACCGAGAGCTGAGGGATGACGCCGGATGACCGTACGTTCTGGTAGAAGATGTCGCCGTAGGCCGCTAGGGCGTCCACGCCCTCCTGAATGCGTGCGCCCCCTGAGTCATTGAGACCGATCAGCGGCACACCATTCTGCCGAGCCATCGCCATGATCTGGGCAATCTTGCGCCCGTGGGCCTGCCCCACGGAGCCGCCAAGCACCGTGAAGTCCTGAGCGAAGACACAGACGGTGCGACCATCGATCTCTCCGGTGCCCGTGACCACACCGTCGCCGGACGGATGGGCACGCTCCATGCCAAATCCGCTGGCTCGGTGGGTGACGAACATGCCTGTCTCAACGAATGTGTCCTGGTCCAGCAAGTCCTCTATGCGTTCGCGAGCGGTCCGCTTCCCCTTGGCATGCTGCTTGTCGATCCGGGCCTGACCGCCACCCTGACGAGCCTCAGCTCGCCTCTCCTGCAGCTCCCTCGTGATGTCAGCTCGTGCCTCCGTCACGTCGTCGGGCTCTGTGGTGCCTACAGGCTGGTGTATTGGCCTTGGGTCCATAGTGTGTCGCAGTCCCCCCTATAGCTAGAATGCACACAACTACCTTGGCGCAGAACCCGATCCTCCGAACCGATCTGACCGAGCTCCAACCAGTTAATACACGCTCCCTTCGAAATAGTTACGGTCGCGCTCTCGAAATTCTCTTGTCAGTGGAGCTCAACCGTCACGATCCCAACACAGATGTGAGCGCCGCCCACGCGGCGCTCAGTGCCCTGCAACAGATCAAGGGAAAAACCTAGTGGAGAGACAACTGCCATCAAAAAACGCCCTGAATGCCAGGGCGCTTCGAAGGAGGGAAGGAAGGCAACCGTTATGCTACAATGGTGATGAACCCTCTCGCGACACGAGAGGGAGATACATCTTTGGACCCAAGATTGCGGCATCTGCCCAAATTACGGGGAAGGGCGTAGCGCCTCCCAACCTCGGATCGTACCCAAGCGCGGGATCAAAATCTACGTCATCATAGTCGATTCCCTGGGCGCCAGCATACCTCTCGTACGTGTCGACGTCCCACGTCGCGACGAATCCGAACCAGCCATCGTCGAGGCACGCCCAATCGTGCCACGCAAGCCCGAAATCACGACCGTAGAGATAGTGACTGCCCGCGATCTCGTGGTTGATATTCATACCGTCCCCAATAAGAAGCACGATGTGATCAACACCAAGCTCGGACACTGCACGATACATCACCTCGTAGACATGTGTGTTGTCGACAATGACGGTGCCGGAATACCAACTGCCAGCATAGAGCTCGAAGAGCCGTGCTCCCCGGCCACGTGCTGACAGCGAGACAAGTTCGTTGGTGTGACTGCGGGTCCGGTAGCTGACCTCGCCATCAGGGTAGGTCCAGGCGTCGTCCTGCCATAGTTGTCGTGGAAGGTCTCCCGCAGCCAACCGCGTATGCAGACGCATGTAGCTATTGGAATGGTCGGAGGTCACAATCATCAGCGTGTTGGACCAATCCATACCTGGAGCCTGTGCGACGTAGCGTTCGGCGGTCTCCACCGCGGCATCGAGGTCCCAGACGCCGCCGATCATCCCGGCGAAGTCATTGGCATGATTGGACCAGTCAATGTCGCCCTGTTCGAACATCGCGAAGAAGCCCTCAGGGTCTTGGTTCAACACGCCCAAAGTCGCCGTCACAACCTGTGCAAGCGTCGGATCCTCAATGGCGCCTCGGGCAACAGACGGAGCGCCCGGCGAGTCACTCACATCATGATAAGCGAAGTTTCCTCCCGCACCTCCGAAATATCCAAAGAGCTTCTCGCCTCGCGCTAGATCTACCTTCGCTGCTGCATCCCACAGAGCGGCGCCGCCATCGATCCCGCTCGCCCGCGTCACCACATGTGTGTACGCGGTAAGCCCGCGCGTCAGGCTATAATAGTCGATTTCAGCGAGGTATCTGTAGCCGCCACTGTAGAAGTCGGGCGCGCCTCCCCCGACCACGACATCGGGCGCGATATCATAGACGATCTCGCGGCCCAGCTCGGTGTAGTTGTTGCGACTGGTATTGTGGCTCACAAAGGACGCGGGCGTCGCATGGTCGAAGGGGACGGTGCTCCCGATGCCGATGGCAAAGCCGCGCTCCCGCCGCAGCGTCTCCGCAATCGTCTCCCAGGCGCCATCAATCGGATCGCCGGACGCCCACGCGATATTGCCAGCATCCGTCTTCCTCCCCGTGGCCATCGCTGTGCCAGCGGAAGCCGAATCCGTCGCCGGCAGAGCACCATCAATCGGCGTTAAGAAGTAGGCATCGCGCTCTGCGGACTCCTCCGAGGCATCCACGAGGTGAACAGGCGGCCCGTTGCAGGCAGGACTAGGATCGGAGAGCGCCGGCGCGACCGTGATCGCCGCCGAGTCTGTGGCGTACACAGGCAAGGCACGCGGGTGCGGACTGACAACGACGATCACGGCTAACACCTGTAACGCCCGTAGCATTGCGAGGATGCTCGCGCGGCGGGACATAAGGATCCTAGAGCTCTGATCCCCGCTTCGAGCCGATTTCGATGCGACGCCACGCGGCGACGACCGCCAGCGTGATGATGGCCGACACGATGGCTTCGGGCACGCCATTGGCCAAGACGATGGGTGGCAACGCCTGCCAGGGTAGATACCCCAGAATCCCAATCATGCCGAGGACCAAAAAGGTGTTGGTGAGGCTGCCGACGACGCCAGCGACAACCAGCGCCGGGGCCGTCCATCGCTTGAGCGCTCTATAGACCAGCCAGGCCAGAGGTCCGATGAAGAGTCGGGGCAGGATGGCCAGCAGTGGATTCGTGAACCACACATCAGTAGGTCCGGTCGGTGCGATTGCGGCCTGGAGCATGCTGAACCCACCGAAGACGAGGCCAATCGCGGCACCTACCCACGGTCCCTCCAGAACCGCACCGATGATCACCGGCACGTGCATGATGGTGAGCGAGGCTCCCGTGAACCACGGTATGAAACCAAGTCGGGTCCACCCGAGCAGGGCCGATATGGCACTCAGGACTCCTGCAATGACGATCTTCCGTGTTCTTCCGCTTGACATAGACAATAACTCCTCTATTTAGCTGTGCGAAATCCCATCAGCAACCTCAATTATACCAAACATCGGCGCACTCTACACGGCCGCCCAAAGCCATCGCTTCGCACAGCCGCCGAGGGTGAATCTGTCGAGAAGGATCACACGCCGAGTAACGTGGGATAGCAAGCACGTTGACCCAAGAGCACCCCCCTCTATACTTGAGGATGTGAACGCATTCATCAGCGTCAACAACGTCAGTTACACATATCCTACAGCCGAGGAAGGCCAGCCCCCCGCTCTGAAAGACGTCTCTCTGAGAATCCGAGAGGGCGAGTACGTCGCCATTGTGGGGGCGAACGGATCGGGCAAGTCGACGCTCGCCCGCCACCTCAACGCTTTGCTCGTGCCGACTCAAGGAGACGTGCAGGTCGCAGGACGGGACACCCGCGATCCGGCCCACCATCCCGAGATCCGCCGCACCGTTGGGATGGTCTTTCAGCGCCCTGAGGACCAGATCGTAGCCACCCTGGTGCTCCACGATGTCGCCTTCGGCCCCGAGAATCTTGGCCTGCCCCAGGAGGAGATCCGCTCGCGCGTCCAGGAAGCGCTGAAGGCCGTCGGGTTATGGGATGAGCGCCAACGCCCACCCCACATGCTCTCCGCCGGCCAACTACAACGCCTCGCCCTGGCAGGCGTGCTCGCGATGCGGCCTCAGTGCATCGTCTTCGATGAGGTCACCACGATGCTGGACCCCGCCGGCCGCCACACCGCCCTTTCCTTGATGCGTCGGTTGCACGACGAGGGCCTCACCGTCGTCGCGATCACCCACCTCATGGCTGAAGCGCTGGACGCCGATCGGGTCATCGCTCTTCACGAAGGGCGGCTCGTCCTGGAGGGAACGCCACGGGAGGTCTTCAGCCACGAAGCCGAGCTGCGGGAGCTCGGGCTCGACGCGCCCCCCGTCACACGGCTTGCCAGCCGGCTCAGCACCATCGCTCCAGACCTCCCGAGCGGATTGCTATGGCCATCGGAGCTGATAGAGGCGCTGGACCGCCTTGCTCATTGTACGTCCCTCAGAACGGAGGCCGAGCGACCACCCACCAGACCACGAGGGAGCGCCATCATCCAGACTGAGGGCCTCGGCCACACCTACATGAGAGATACCCCTTTTGCGCGACGCGCTCTTCATGACATCAGCTTAAACCTGGAGCGAGGTGGCAGCCAGGGCCTGATGGGTGCAACCGGGTCGGGCAAGACCACGCTGCTTCAGCACCTAAATGGTCTTCTCAGGCCGCAGGAAGGCACGGTGCGCGTGGCAGACCACGAACTTGGGAATCCCCAGACGGATCTCCGGGCGGTGCGCAGGATGGTAGGGCTCGTCTTCCAAACACCCGAGACCCAGATATTCGAGCAGTACGTCGGCGACGAGATCGCCTACGGTCCTCGACTAGCAGGCCTGAAAGATCGGGCGCTGCGGGAGCGGGTTCGGTGGGCGATGTCGCTGGTCGGCCTGGATTTCGAGGCATTCAAGGACCGGTTCACCTTCACGCTGAGTGGCGGCGAACAGCGCAAGGTTGCACTGGCATCGGTCCTGGCGCTTCACCCACAGGTGCTGCTTCTCGACGAGCCGACGGCGGGCCTGGACCCGGGCTCGCGGCGCGAACTGCTCACGCACCTCAAATCATTCCGCGACACCGGCATGACCCTACTGCTCTCCTCACACCAGATGGAGGATATTGCGGAGCTCTGCGAGAACGTTACGGTGATGGCCGGTGGCACGACGGTATTCCATGGCGCCGCCGCGGAAGTCTTCGCCCAAGACCAGCGACTCAGGTCCTGGGACCTAGCACAGCCCACGGCGACCCAGATTGCAGACGGGCTGCGGAGCCGAGGGTGGCCTCTCCCCAACGGTGTGGTCAAGGAAGCGCAGTTGATCGACCTGATCCACGCGTGTCTGAAGGACATCCGCCATAGCGCCGATGCGCCTACTGGAGTCCACAAAGAATGAGCGAGTTCGAGTTTCAGCGCTTCATAACGATTGGGCAGTATATGCCAACCGACTCCACGGTTCACCGGCTCGACCCCCGCACGCGCCTCGTGGGAGGATCGCTCCTGATCATCGCGGTCACCGTTGCTCCCACCCTGCCCGGTTTAGGGATTGCACTTATGAGTGCACTCGCCATCATCCTACTGGCCCGCGTGCCGCTGGGCTACGCCCTGAAGGGGTTGTTGCCGCCCTTGCCGTTCATTCTGGTGCTCGTCGTGCTGCAGGTACTTCTCGGCCCCAACGCGGGCGGAACGCCCCCGCTCTGGCATTGGGGGCCCTTCCGCATCTCCGTGGACAGCCTCCTGAGTGGCGCGGAGATCCTGGTGCGTTTCCCGGTTCTAATTCTGCTGATCACGACGCTGTCGGCGTGCACCTCGACCTCCGAGACCGTCCGCGGTCTCGAGGACCTGCTTCGTCCTCTCTCAAGCCTGGGAGTACCGACCCAGGACGTCGTGCTGATGGTACAGGTCGCTCTGCGGTTTCTGCCCTTATTGGCCCGGGAGGCCGAACACATCGCGAAGTCTCAGGCCTCACGAGGCGCCGACTGGGGAACCGGGCGCGGCGGGGTGTTCCGCCGCGCGCGGCAGGCCCTACCGATCCTCGTGCCGCTCTTCCTCGTCGGCCTTCAGCGAGGAGAAAATCTCGCCGTGGCGATGGAGGCCCGGGGGTACCAGAGCCAGCGCAGGCGCACATCGCTGATCACCCTTCGGTTTGGGCTCAGGGATGTGATGGCGCTCGTCGTCTGTCTCGGCCTCGCGACGCTGATCGTCGTCGTCTGATCGTCCCCTCCTGCCAGCAGGTGTTCTCACCGCAAGGATCTGATACAATATTCTTGTAAGTCTGTGGACACCTAGACCGGAGCAGACGATGGCCGAAAGATTTCCGCTCACAATCGGCACCCAGCACGATGAGCTGCACGAGGCCTACGGCATCCATATCCGGCTGGCCCAGTATCCGATCCTCGCTCCCAGAATCCGCGAGGCGATGCGCCGCGAGCTCTTCGACAAAGGGATCATCACCCCTCAGGCCCTGGAGCTCGAAGTCAAACAGAAGGCCATTGTCTCGCAACACCGCGAAGGGCTGGCCGATCCCTTCGGGCAGGAATCGGAACCGATTTGGAACGAGCGCCTCAGCGTGATCCGCGACCAACTCACCGACTTCTACTTCGCCTACAACTTCCCCCCAGAACGGCTCAACGACATCATACAACGGACCCTGACGGAGACCGCGGCGCCACAGCAGGAACCCTTGACACTCGGCTTCAACCCTGAACTGGCCCCAACCGATCTGCTTTTCAGCCAAGGTGAGATGTATGAGTCGCTGCCACGCGACCAGCAACGGCAGGTCAGGCACCATCTTCGCGAAATCATTGTAGTGCTCATCAAGAGCATGCTGAGCGACCAACTGGAGTACGTCGGCATCGCCAAAGAGGTCTTCACCATGGAGGATCTCAAGGAGATTCGACGGCGCCTCATCGGACGCGGCAAGATTGGCGGTAAGGCAGCAGGCCTGTTGCTGGCGCGCAAGATCCTGCAGATCCACGAAGAGGCGGCAACTGCAGACGGGACCGAGCAAGAGGCCGTGGTGAATGTGGAGAATAGCGTACAGATCCCCGATTCATACTTCATCGGCGCGGACGTCTTCTATGACTTCCAGACACTGAACGGGTTCACGCACTATATGAACCAGAAGTATCGACGCAGTGAGGAGATCATTGCTGATTATCCGGAGATCCGGGAGCTGTACACCAAGGGTCGTTTCCCCGATGAGATCATCCACAGCCTGCGGGCCGTACTGGAGGAGGTCGGAGACAGCCCGCTGATCGTCCGCTCCTCGAGTCTCCTGGAGGTGCACTTCGGCGCCGCCCTAGCCGGGAAATACGAGACCGTCTTCTGTGCCAACCAGGGATCCCCAGACGAGAATCTGGAGGCGCTGCTCAAAGCGATCGGCACAGTCTACGCGAGCACCTTGAGCCCTGACGCCCTGCTCTATCGCCAACAGATGGGGCTGGTAGACTACGACGAAAGGATGGCCGTGCTCATCCAGAAGGTGGAGGGCACGCGTTATCGGCACTACCTTTTCCCGGCGGTGGCGGGCGTGGGCTACAGCCGCAACCCCATCCGCTGGAACCCCAAGATTCGGCGGGAAGATGGCTTCCTGCGGCTCGTCACCGGCTTTGGAACGCGAGCGGTTGAGCGGGTCGCTAACGACTATCCCCGCATCGTCGCCCTCAGCCACCCGGAGCTTCGTCCCTTCATCGGCACGAGCCAGACGCGCAAGCACGCTCAACATTACATCGACGTGCTAGACCTCAAGGATCATCAGATGAAGACGCTTCCGATCGACGAAGTCATCGGATACGACTACCCGGCTCTGCGGTATCTGGCGTCCCTAGACAAGGGCGGCTATATCGTCCCCATCTTCTCCCGTGTGACGTCCAGTGAGGGAGGTCGTCTCATCTTCACGTTTGACCAGCTCGTGAAGGACAACCGCTTTATCACATTGATGAAGCAGATCCTCAAGAAGCTCGAACGGCATCACCATTGGCCCGTCGACATCGAGTTCACCGTGGACATCGAGCCCGGGTATCCTCACGCGGACTACACCGTCCGCTTGCTGCAGTGCAGGCCACAAGTCAGCCGCAAAGAGCGGCAGGCCGTCGAGATTCCGGATGACATCCCACCCTCGGACCTGATCCTGCAGACCACAGAGTTGGTCCCGCATGGCAGCGTCTCAGACGTTGAATACATCATCTACGTCGACCCAGAGCGCTACCGGCGTGCTCCCAGCTACACTGCCAAGCTGGAGATCGCCCGCGTGATCGGTCGTCTGAACGAACAACTGGCGGACGAATCCTTCATTCTGATCGGCCCCGGGCGTTGGGGGAGCTCCGACGTCGATCTGGGCGTCAAGGTGACCTATGCTGACATCTACAATGCCAAGGTACTGGTAGAGGTGACAATGACCCATAGCGGGGGTGGCGCGGAGCCATCCTACGGCACACACTTCTTCCAAGATCTGGTCGAGGCAGGTATCTACCCACTGCCCATCACGTTAGGGCAGAAGCACTCCGTGCTCAACACGGCATTTCTCGACGACGCGCCGAACAAGCTCGCCGAGCTGTCACCGAGGGACGCCGACTACAGCGCGTTCATCAAGGTCGTCGACCTCCCCGCCGTGTCGGCGGGACGCACGTTAGAAGTTGTGATGAACGACGAGATCGAGAGAGCCGTCGCCTACCTGAAGCCGATCTCAAGCAGAAGGGGACGGTAGACGCCACAACGCCCGCCGTCCCACACGATCGCACTACCTCTGGACGAGCTCAACCCAGGCTAGACCCACCCACGCAGCTTACAGGCCTCCGCTACACGTCCCACGGCTACCGTATAAGCGGCCACGCGGTTGTGTATACCGAACTCCTCTGCAGCGTTCGCCACAGCGTGAAATGCCGCCGTCATCATCTCATCCAGCAGTGCGTGGACGCGCGGCGCTTTCCAGTAGAATCTGTAGGCGTTCTGGACCTGCTCGAAATAGGAGACGGTCACCCCGCCCGCGTTGCACAGGAAGTCGGGAATGACGTAGACGTGATTGTCGTGCAGGATCTCGTCGGCATCCGGCGTGGTCGGACCGTTCGCCAGCTCCGCGATGATCTTCGCCTTAATATCGGCCGCGTTGTCAACCGTGATCTGGTTCTCGAGCGCAGCCGGTGCGAGGATATCCACGTCGAGCTCTAGCAACTCATCATTCGTGATCTCATCAGCCTCGGCGAAACCAGCCACCGATCCCGTCTGCGCCTTATGATTGATCACTGCTTGGGGATCGAGGCCCGCAGCGTTGTACACACCGCCTTGGGAGTCGGAGACGGCGACAATCTTCGTGCCGAGAATCTCCACCCCCAAGGTCGCGGCATATTGACCCGCGTTGCCAAAGCCCTGCACCGCCATCGGCGCGCCCTCGGTCTGTACGCCCATCAGCTTGGCTGCCTCACGGATGCAGTACATCCCACCGCGCGCCGTCGCGTCACCGCGACCCTCCGATCCTCCGATCGGCAGGGGTTTGCCGGTGATCATCCCCGGGACATTATACCCACGCAGGAAAGAGTACTCGTCCATCATCCACGCCATGATCTGCGGCGTCGTATAGACGTCCGGTGCCGGCACATCGGCATTCTCGCCCAAGATGCGACCAACCTGGCGAATATAGGCGCGACTGAGACGCTCCAACTCACCCGGTGACATCACCTTTGGGTTGCAGATGACCCCTCCCTTGCCACCCCCCAGCGGCAAGTCCATCACAGCCGTCTTCCACGTCATCCAAGCAGCGAGCGCCCGTACGGTGTCGATGGTCTCGTGCGGATGGAAGCGCAGGCCTCCCTTCGTCGGGCCGCGCGCGTCATTGTACTGAACGCGGAAGCCGTGGAAGATCTCGGTCGCGCCGTCGTCCATTTTCACCGGCAAGGTGACGTGAAGCTCGCGAAGCGGCCATCGCAACAGCTCGTGGAGGGCAGGTTCCAGCTGCATGATCTCCGCAGCCTCATCCAACTGCCTCTGCGCAATCTCAAAAGGATTCAGTTCCTCAGCCATGATCTCCTCTCCTTCATTCCTCTCCTTGGCAATTCCCTACGGGTGCAGGGGAGGCACCCGTGGAAAAACATCATAGGTCCAAATCCCAATCGTCGCAAGTTGGCGCCCTGATCCCTACCGCCGGATGGACAGGGTCGCTTGCCGGGCTCTCTCGATCCTGTATAATCGGAGCTGACTCTGAGTGAATCGAGTTGCATCTTCGAGTCTCACCGCCTAATGGCATCGTCTTCGGAGGGCCCACGGTGTGAGACCGGCAGGGTACAGCGGGAAACGGCTGTGCCTCCCAGTCTTGGAAAGGAGATGCGCTGACGAGGTTTCTTTGGCCTGAACGGCCCAGCGCGGTGTGCCTTTTCCAAGACACCGCGCTTTTTCTATGCATCAAGGGCTTCACATCGAGGCTTCAAGAGACGGAGGCACCATTGGATCGCAAGAGGTACTACTTCGACACACGCGACCTGCTGATGATGGCGGCATTGGCCGCTTTGGGCGGCGTCACCGGCACCTACGTCAATGCGATCGGCGATCTCTTCCAGTCGATCTTGGGCTTCGCAGGAACGACGCAGTGGGCTGCGGGGCTTCATGTTCTGTGGATCACCTTGGCTATGGGATTGGTGGGGAAGACGGGAGCCGGCACCGTGACCGGCGTGCTCAAGGGCTTCGTCGAGTTGCTCAGCGGCAACACGCACGGCGTCCTGGTGCTGTTGGTCGACGTGATCGCCGGGCTCCTTGTGGATGTCGGATTCCTGCCCTTCTCTGCGACATCGAGGGGAAAGGGTGGTGGCACGCTACCGGCGTACATCCTGGCAGGTGGGCTGGCCTCGGCATCTAACGTCTTCGTCTTTCAACTCTTCGCCTCGCTCCCGGCTGATACCCTGGCTTTTGCCGCCATGTTGGCGGTCGGCGGCCTGGCCTTCGTCTCAGGTGCTATCTTTGCCGGCGTCTTGGGCTGGGGACTCCTGAACACGCTGAGACGGGCAGGCGTCGTCAAAGTTGAGATAGCCGAACCAACACCGCCGAGAGTCAAGGCCATCGCCTTCGCCGCCTCGATCGTTCTGGTCGGTGCCGTGGCGCTCTACGTCAACAGCGCCGTACAGGGTTCAGCGACGATCGCGATCGCAGGGGCCGTCGACGCACCCTACACCTACCCCGACGAGCACGGCGATATCGAGATGGTCTCGAGGGAAGCATCCTTGCGCGGGGTGACCGCAACTTACGAGGGAGTGCCGCTGACAGAGGTGATCGCACGGGCGGCACCCGCAGAGGACGCAGAGATGCTCATCGTGCAAGCCAGCGATGGCTATGCGTTCTTCGTCACGACGGAGGAACTGCGCCAGAATCCGAACCTTCTCCTCAGCCCACAGGGCAGAGGAGAGGACCGATCCTACAACCTCGTCGGCGCTGAAAGCCCCAAGGCCTGGGTACGCAACGTGAACCGTATCACGGTGGTGGCTGCACAAGCCCTCGAAGTAGAGGGGGCATTGGCGGCCCCGGACGCTTACCGACCGGCTGAATGGCAGGATGTCATGGACAGCACCGGCATCGACCTCGGGAACGAGACCCGCAAGTTGCAGGGGGCGCCACTTGGTGCGGTCTTGGAATCAATGGAGCCACTTCCCGCCGCTGAGACCGTCATCGCTCACACCGACACCGCGCCGGTTGAGCTGCCATTGTCCGATGTGCTGTCACAAGAGAGCATCAGGATCTTTACCATCCTGGACGAGTCAGGCGTGACTTTCCTGATCGGCACGATGGAAGGGAAGGTTCTCGCAGCGCCGGTCAGACGCCTTGAGGTGCGATAGCTGCGTGGAGAGCGAATACCGGCGCGGTGATCGGCGTACAGACCAGGACACCGGGGGCAAGGGCTTGAGACTCCTCTCTCCTGGGATCTTCGATCCTGTGATCCGCATCGAGGGCCTGACGTATACCTTCGCAGGGCGCGATAGGCCAGCGTTGCAGTCTGTGGATCTTGAGATCGAGTCCGGTGAGTTTGTCGTGGTGACAGGGCCGTCCGGCTGCGGAAAGTCGACGCTCGCCCTTGCCATAGGGGGCTATTTGTTTCAGCAGTACGAGGGAAAAGCGGAAGGCAGCGTACGCGTCGCCGGCCTGGACGCGCGACACGCTCCGATCCACGAAGTCGCCGATATCGTGGGCCTCGTCCAACAGAACCCCGAAGCGCAATTCTGCACCACGACGGTGAGAGATGAGGTCGCTTTTGGTCTGGAGAACCGCTGCCAGCCCGTTGCCGAGATCCGCCAGCGGGTAGATTGGGCATTGGACACCGTCGGGGCCTCGGACCTGATTGATCGCGAGCTCCATACCCTGTCGGGCGGCGAAAAGCAGAAGATCGCCATCGCCTCGGTCCTTGCGCTCCAGCCTCAGGTGCTCATTCTCGACGAGCCCACGTCCAACCTCGACCCGACGGCGACCGCCGCCATCTTCGAGGTCATCGCGGATATCCGGGCGTCTGTCGGCATCACCGCCATCGTGATCGAACACAAGCTCGACTTCCTGCGCCCCTTCAAGCCCCGGTTGATCACGCTGGAGAAGGGCAGGATCCGCTGTGTGACGTCGAGAGACGAAGACTACGCCTTCCCAGAACCTCCCGCACGTCTCGGTGGGGACCGCTCGACTCGCAAGGCAGCCGTCGGCGCCAAGCAGGTCAGTCAAGACCCTGTGGTAGAGGTAGAGGATCTGCACGTGCGCCTTGGCGACAGCGAGGTGCTCAAGGGCCTCTCGCTTCGCATCCACGCAGGCGAGTTCGTCGTCATCATGGGCGATAACGGGTCAGGGAAGACAACACTGCTCCGCACGCTACTCGGGCTGCAGAGACCAACCGTGGGCGAAGCCTGGATCCTCGGCGCGCCCATCGGAGCGACGCCCGTCTCCGCGTTGGCGCGTGACATCGGCTTTGTCTTCCAGAATCCAGACCACCAACTCTTTGGAAGCACAGTCTGGGAGGAAGCGACGATCGCCGCTCACCAGTTCGGGCTTCTCGACAGAGCGACCCGGGCTCGAACCAAGGGCCTGCTCGATGAGGCAGGACTTGGCACCAGACTCGATGATCACCCCTACCGCTTGAGTTATGGGGAGAAACGACGCCTGAACGTGATCTCAGTCCTCGGCCATCGCCCCAGCCTGCTGCTGCTCGACGAGATTCTCATCGGGCAGGACCCAGCGAACGCAGGCTACCTGCTGGCACTGCTCAAACGCGCTGTGGACGACGGTGCGACCGTGGTGATGGTGAGCCACGATCCCGAGGTCACCTATCGCTGGGCCAGTCGCCTGATCTTCATGGAGGATGGCCACATACGGATCAACGCGCCGGTGGATCTCGCAGCACGGCAACTGGCGGATGCAGGATACACTGCCTACGTGCCGCATAGCTGGCGCAACGTCGACGCCACGCCGGTGAGGATCTGCCAACGGGAGGGCGCGTGAAGTCGCGGATGACCTATCAGGTTGGGGACTCCTTCGTGCATCAGCTCCACCCCTTGGTGAAGGGCGCATGGTTGCTCGCGCTGACGGTGCTGGTCTTTGCCATTTCGCTTCTCTCCGTCGTGCTCAGCATCGTCGGCTTTGCCGTAGCGATGCTGCTTGTGGCGCGCGTATCCCTGAAACAGAATCGGCACGCGCTGGCCCTGGTGGTCGTCACCGCCCTGACCTTCGGAGCCTTCCAAGTCGTCTTTCGTGATCAAGGCGTCTTTCTTGCCGCCGTAGGCCCTATCACGATCACCGATGGCGGCTTGCGGGCCGGCGTCTACGTGGCGGGGCGGTTCCTGGCTGTGGTCTTGTTAAGCTACCTGTTTGTGCTCACCACCGACCCAAACACCCTCGCCTATGCACTGATGCGGGCGGGCTTGCCCTACCGGTTCGGCTTTGCCGCGGTGACAGCCTTGCGGTTGGTTCCGATCTTCGAGGTCGAGGCGCGAACCGTCTATGAGGCCCAGTTGGCACGCGGCATCGGCCACGATCTGCGCGGACCGCGCGCTGTGCTCACCTGGATCCGCCGGCTGATGTTGCCGATACTCGTCTCTGCCCTGAGCAAGATCGATGCCCTGGCGGTCTCGATGGAGGGTCGCAGCTTCGGACGATATCCACAGCGCACCTTCTTGCGCGATGTGGCGTTTGAGAGGCGCGATGCTTTGGCCCTGGCCGGCCTGCTTTTCGTCATCGCAAGTGCGGGCTTGTTGGCTATCCGGTTGTGACCTCTACGGGCTCCGTGGCGCATGCGAGGCAAGTGGAGTCGACGATTTCTAGACTTAAGGAGGCGCTGTGTCGAAGCGCAACATGATCCTTGGATCCGGCCTGATTGTCTTGGTCTTTCTCGCGGTGGGTGTCGGCCTGGCCTTTCGGGGCGCACCAGCCGTGCGACTGCTTGCGCATTACCCGTGGGACGTGCTCGTGACGGAAGCGAACACGATGAACGAGTGTGCCGAGTGCCATGAGGCAGAGACTTTTCACACCTGCGAGACGTGTCACGATGACCACGGCGCGATCGAGCTGGCCGATGTCCCCTTCTTCGCCTATATCGCCTTTACCGGCGACGTGCCGGAGCCGGGATTCGTGCTCGTGGACGAGGTGCTACCCTACACCGAGCATCCCCACACGCATATCCCCCTGCTCAGCTTTCTGGCAGAACAGGGCGTCGAGGACTTCGAGACCGTCACTCTGATGTCAAATGACGGCGGATTCATCACGATCGCACAGGACCAGCTCACCGACGAGGCGTGGCTCCTGCCCTACATAGACGGTATCCGCTTCGCAGCGGAAAACCTGCACGTCTCAACGTGGCTCAAGGGCATCACGCGCATCGTGGTGGTGGGCAGCGAGCGGCCCTTGACCATCGACGGCAGCGCGACGTCAATGGGGCGCCTGCTGATCGGGCCCACGCGCTCCGTGACCGTCGAGCAGACCGACGTGATGTTGGCGAGCGAGGTGGACGGTGAAGTCCGACGCGCATCAACAGCCTCGCGTATCGAGGGGGCGCCGGTTGAGGCCATCGTGACCCAGCCTGACTTCCGATCCCTTCGCGTCACCACCGCCGCTGGGGACACGCACGAGATAGACCGCGACGCAGCCGAGGGTGCCATGCTCGCCTACGTGCGAGGTGAGGCCACGCTGGTGCTCCCGGAGCGGGGACGCAGCGAGTGGATTGGGGGTGTGGTTGAACTTACCTCCGAACCGTAAGGGTTCGCCAGGCATGTTCGACGCGTATCGACCTCACAGGTCGTCGCTACAGGGAAACTATTCATTAGATGAGGAGGCAACAGTGAAACTGAAGAGGAATCGCCTGTACATGATCTTGACCGGCCTGATAGGCCTACTGGTCATACCCACGCTCTCGAGCTGTGGTAGCGCACCAAACGTCGATTGGGAGCTCTCGATCACGGGTGCCGTCGAAACTCCACTCACCCTAAGCTACCAGGATCTAGCGGGGATGGAGCAGATCGACCTTGAGGATATCCTGATGGAGAAGTCCACTGGTGAAGATGAGATCCACTCTTGGAGTGGACCGGCGGTAAGCGCCATTCTCGCTCAGGCCAATGCCACGGAATACAGCAGCATCACTGCGCTCGCTGCCGATGGCTACGCCGTCGACGTCTCCAGGGACGAGATGCAGAACGCCATCATCGCCCTGAAACGGGATGGCGAGTGGATCACAGAGGCCGAGCCCGATAAGGGTCCGATACGCCTTGTGACGCCGGAGACGCCGGCAAACCGCTGGGTCTTTCAGGTTCAGGAGCTGCAGGTCAACGAATAACTCAGCCTAGACAATCCCGACGCCCACGGAGAGCATCCCGTGGGCGTCGTCTATGTGCCTTGCCAGCTCAGCGCTTCAGCGAGACGATGCGCGGGATCCGATCCAGCATCCAGATACCTAAGGGCATCCCGATGAAGCTCGCCATCAGCGCAAAAGTCGCTTCGATCCACAGCGCGCTCAACCACCAACCCACAAAGACAAAGTAGAGGGCGCGCAATACGATATTGACCTGCGGCGCCTTACGCTCGGTCCGCTGCCCCTCCTCATAGGTGACGATATACTCCTCGCGCTTACGCAGAGAGACAATCTGGGGGAGCTTGTTGAGCATCGCAATCCCCAGCGGCATCCCGACGATGCTCACCACCAGGACCCAACCCACCGCCGCCCAGATCTGGCCCAGCCATAAGCCGATGAACAGCGCCCATAACAGCTGAATCAGACAACCCGGGCCCTCGGTGCGCCGTTCCGTCTTCACTACGTTCATCTTGATTCCCCCCTTAGGATAAGCAAAAAACCTCAAATACAGAAGCGAGACGCCCTAATAGCATACATCTACTACTACGCAGCAGGGCACAGGCGGTTGCAGAGCTTCCACGTTCAGATCCCGTAGGAGAGCCGCACCTATGGCTCCAGAGCGATGACTGATCGGTAGGCGCAGGGCGGTGCTGATCAGACGTGCAGCACCAAGGACATCAAGGCAGTGTATCCTTATCTCAGGAAATTCCGTCGGCTACCATTGAGTGCCTTCGTGGCATGGCTCTTCACGCCTGGAATCGGCCGGTTGGCGCGGTTCATGCTATCCCCAGGCGAGTTTCCTGAGATAAAGACACAGTATCGACATCAAAAAGCCCTTGACAGCGCGTCGACCGTGGTATATAATGCTTTCAAGCCAAGGGAATATCATCAAATGAGATCAAAGACGCTGGTTATCGTTCTGCTCGGCAATATTCTCGTCCTTATTGGGCGGGAATTCTAACGCTGTGGGCAGCGCGAGGCCAGCATCGCCAAGTTAGCGCAAAACCAAGAGCCGCCCACAGGGGCGGCTCTTTTCATTTCTGGGGAGTTCGCCGCTAACGCTCGAGGGATATCGTCGATTGCTCTCAAGCTTCGTCCGTCAGCGAAACTGGAAGCAGGATTTGAAGCAGAAGAAGCAGAATCGGAAAGGAAAACCGTGAACGTCCGTCGCCCCCAATCGATTGCTTCACCTAGTCTGCAGGTGAGCGCTGCCCCACAGGGCGAGCTCCACGCCGGCCAAGCATCCCTTGGTCTCTCCATCCTTGTCGTCCTTATTATTGTTGTGCTCCTGCTTACCGGCAGGAGCGGGGGCGGTTAGATTGGCCAGGAGAGCCTAGGACCAAAACAACGAGGTCACAGTAGCCAAGAGAAGCCGCCCAGAGGGCGGCTTTTTTTGTTCCAAGTCCAGATCGCGTGAGGGGAACAGAGAGTCAGCAAGGGAAGCGCGTGAAGGACGACGGCCCAGGATAGATGCGGTGCTCATCAAGGAAGAGGAGGAGATCTCATGAAGAAGACAGGCGCACAGATTGTATGGGAGATGTTCAAACGGGAAGGCGTCGAGGTCGTCTTTGGCATCCCTGGTGGTGCCATTATGCACACCTACCATCCTCGCCAGGATTATGGGATCCATCACGTGCTCATGCGCCACGAGCAGTGCGCGGCCCACGCAGCCGACGGCTACGCCCGCGTCTCGGGCAAGGTCGGGGTCGCGATGGCAACATCCGGACCCGGTGCGACGAACCTCGTGACCGGCATCGCCACGGCGGCGATGGACTCGTCGCCCATAGTCTGCATCACCGGTCAGGTACCGACCCACCTGATCGGCACCGATGCCTTCCAGGAGACCGACATTACTGGCATCACGCTGCCCATCACCAAGCATAACTATCTTGTCACCGACGTCGCCGACCTGGCCTATACCATCCGCGAAGCTTTCTACATCGCCCGCAGCGGCCGTCCCGGCCCTGTGCTCATCGATCTCCCTAAAGACGTGCAGATGGCCGAGACCGAATTCGTCGTCCCCGACGAGGAGATTAATCTGCCCGGGTACCGGCCCGTGGGCAAGGGTGATCCCCAGCTTGTCGAGAGGGCAGCCGCCCTGATCAATCAGGCGAAGCGCCCGGTGATCCTCGCCGGACAGGGCGTTTTGATGTCGGGTGCGATGCGAGAGCTCCGGGCTTTCGCTGAGAAGACCCAGACCCCGGTGGGACTGACCCTCCTGGGTAAGGGCGGTTTCCCCGAGTCACACCCGTTGGCTCTGGGCATGATGGGAATGCATGGCGAGGCCTACGTCAACCAGGCCATCCAGGAGGCCGACCTGCTCCTCGCCTTCGGTATGCGCTTCGATGATCGGGTGACGGGACAGCTGGACCTCTATACACCGGATGCCAAACGCATCCACGTCGACGCCGACGCCGCGGAGCTAAACAAGATCGTCACCGTCGACGTGCCCATCCTGGGCGACCTTCGACAGGTCCTGGAGCAGCTCCTGCCCAAGGTCGAAACGACGACCCACGAAGCGTGGATCGAGAGGATCGAGGAGTGGCGCGGCGAAAGCCACCGCCGTGACATCCTGCATCGCCCGGAGAACGGCCATCTCGTTGCAGCTCACTTCATCAACGATATCTGGGAAGCAACGGAGGGCCAGGCCATCGTGGTTACGGACGTAGGTCAGCACCAGATGTGGGCGGCGCAATACTACCTCAACGATGTCCCCTTTTCCGTCGTCACCTCCGGTGGACTGGGCACGATGGGCTTCGGGCTCCCCGCCGCCATCGGCGCCCAATTCGGCCAACCCGATCGCGAGGTCTGGGCCATCGTCGGGGATGGAGGGTTCCAAATGACCTTGCAGGATCTGGCGACCGTCGTGCAGGAGAATCTGCCGATCCATATCGCGCTGTCCAACAACAACTACCTTGGCATGGTGCGACAGTGGCAGGAGCTCTTCTACGAGAAGCGCTACGAGTCCACCCGGCTGCTGAACCCCGATTTCGTCAAGTTGGCCGATGCGTACGGCATCCCGGCTTGGCGTGCCACAACCAGATCCGAGGCTCGCCAGGCCATCGAGGCAGCGCGCGAGCACGACGGGCCCACCTTCATCGAGTTCCAAATCGCCGAGGAGGGGGAAGAGGGCAACGTCTACCCGATGGTCCCCTCCGGCGCGGCCCTGCACGAGATGATCCGGCGCGCCCCCCAGGCATCGCCCGTGAAGGTCGTGGGCGGCGCCAACTCACCGGACGAAGCTGAGTAAAGCAAGGAGGATGAGATGCAAAGCACACTAGTCGCCCTGGTCGAGGACAGGCCCGGCGTGCTCAACCGAGTCGCCAGCCTCTTTCGGCGCCGAGCCTTCAACATCGAGAGCCTGACCGTTGGACATACCGAGCGGTCCGGCGTTAGCCGGATGACCATCGTGGTGGACAGCTCGCGCACCGACGCCGAGAAGGTGGCCCAGAACCTGTGTAAGCTCGTGAATGTCATCCAGGTCGAGGACGTGACCGAGATGCCCGCAGTGATGCGTGACCTGGCCCTGATTAAGGTACACGCCAACGGTGGCGCGAGCCGCGCAGAGATCATGCAGATCGTGGAGACCTTTCGCGCCCGCGTGGTCGACGTTAGTCTGAAGACGTTAATGATCGAGGTCACCGGTACGGAGGAGAAGATCGCCGGGCTGGTCGAAGTGCTGCGCCCCTACGGCATCAAGGAGCTGGTCCGGACCGGACGTGTGGCGATGGCGCGGGGCAGCAACGGCACGGAGTAGCCCTCGGCATGTCCTGGCATTACGCGGCCTGGGACAGCCTCCCAGACGCAGGTGCTATAGCTGAGTTATTCACAGCCAAATGAGGAGGATAGATGGCAAAGATCGATTTCGGCGGCGTCGTGGAGGACGTCGTGACGCGGGATGAGTTCTCCCTGGAGAGGGCCCGTGAGACATTGAAGGACGAGGTCGTGGCGGTGCTGGGGTATGGCGTCCAGGGCCCCGCGCAGGCACTGAACATGCGTGACAACGGCATCAACGTCATCGTCGGACAGCGGAAGGGCAGTCAGGGCTCATGGGACAAGGCCGTCGCCGATGGCTGGGTGCCCGGCGAGACCCTTTTCGACCTAGAGGAAGCCACCGACCGCGGTACCATCGTGCAGTACCTAGTCTCGGATGCCGGACAGATGATGACCTGGCCCAAAATCGAGCCCCACCTGCACGAGGGGGATGCCTTGTACTTCTCCCATGGATTCGCGATCGTCTATGGAGACCAAACCGGAGTGGTCCCACCCGAGGATGTCGACGTGATCATGGTCGCTCCGAAGGGCTCCGGCACCAGCGTCCGCGCCAACTTCCTGGCCGGTTCCGGCATCAACAGCAGCTACGCCGTCGAGCAGGATTACACCGGGCGGGCCACCGAGCGCACGCTGGCTATCGGCATCGCCATCGGCTCCGGCTATCTCTTTCCCACCACGTTCGAGGGAGAGGTCCACAGCGATCTGACCGGGGAGCGTGGCGTCCTGATGGGGGCACTGGCGGGCATCATGGAAGCTCAGTACAACCTACTGCGAAAGCACGGTCACACGCCGAGCGAGGCCTTTAACGAGACCGTCGAGGAGCTCACGCAGAGCCTGATCCGTCTTGTCGACCAGCATGGGATGGACTGGATGTACGCCAACTGCAGCACCACCGCACAACGTGGTGCGCTCGACTGGCGCCACCGGTTCCGCGAGGCCGTCGAGCCCGTCTTCGACGAGCTCTACGCGAGCGTTGTCTCAGGAGAGGAAACACGGATTGTGTTAGCCGCCAACAGCGCTCCTGATTATCGCGAACGCCTCGAAGAGGAGCTGCGCGAGATGCGCGAGTCGGAGATGTGGCGGGCGGGCGCTGCCGTGCGCTCGCTGCGGCCTGAGAACTGGGGGCAGAGGTAGGCGCCAGGGCGCGGGGCGCGTTCTGACGCCCCGCAAAGGAGGAGAGAATGGACGATAGTGGGGTTCGCAGGAACGGGAACAACCGGATCATCGTGTTCGATACGACGTTGCGCGATGGCGAGCAGTCCCCTGGCGCAGCGCTCAACGTCGACGAGAAGTTGGAGATCGCTAGGGTCCTTGAGTCGATGGGGGTCGACGTTATCGAGGCCGGCTTCCCCATCTCTTCACCTGGCGATTTCCAGGCCGTCCAGCGCATCGCGGCAGAGATCCGCGGATGCACCATCTGTGGCCTTACGCGCGCGCGCAGAGAGGACATCGAGGTCGCTGCTGAGGCCCTGAAGGGCGCCGCGCGCCCGCGTATCCAGACCGGGTTGGGGGTTTCCGACATCCATATCCGGCATAAGCTGCGCACGACTCGGGAAGGGGCGTTGGAGATGGGGGTCAACGCCGTGAAGTTGGCCAAGCAGTATGTCGAGGACGTGCAGTACTACACCGAGGATGCCGGACGCGCGGAGCCGGCCTACCTCTATCGTGTCCTGGAGGCGGTCATCGATGCCGGGGCAACGGTGATCAACATCCCGGACACCACGGGCTATACGTTGCCTGAGGAGTTCGGCGCGTTGATCAGAGGCATTATGGAGAATGTGCCCAACGTGCATCGCGCGGTGGTCTCGGTTCACTGCCACAACGACCTCGGCATGGCCACCGCCAACACCCTGGCTGGCGTGCTCAACGGCGCACGGCAGGTGGAGGTAACCGTCAACGGCATCGGCGAGCGCGCCGGAAACGCCTCTCTGGAGGAGGTCGTGATGGTGCTCAAGACCCGCCACAACTACTTCGCGCCTGCGAACGGCCAAGGCCTTGACGTCGGCCCGGTGGTGTGTACCGGCATCGACACCGCCCAGCTCTATCCCGTCAGTCGCCTGGTGAGCCACCTGACGGGCATCCCGGTCCAGCCCAACAAGGCCATCGTCGGATCCAACGCCTTCGCGCACTCATCGGGTATTCACCAAGATGGCATTCTGAAGGAACGGACGACTTACGAGATCATCAACCCGCGCGACGTGGGCGTGCCCGACTCGGAGATCATCCTATCAGCCAGGTCCGGTCGCCACGGTCTGCGCCATCGCCTCTCGGAGCTCGGATATCGGCTTGATGACGAGAAATTCGACAGGGTCTACCGCCGATTCCTGGAGGTCGCGGACAAGAAGAAGACGGTCGAGACCCGCGACCTAGAGGCGATCGTGGCCGACGAGGCGGAGATGTTCTTCGAAGAGAGCTATCACTTGGAGCACGTCCAGATCTCGTGCGGTGACCACGCCATTCCCACGGCCACAGTGCGCATCAAGGGGCCCGATGGTCAGGTCTTCTGCGACGCCGACCACGGCACGGGTCCCGTCGACGCGGTCTATCGTGCAATCAACCGTGTGATCGGAGAGCCGAACGAGCTGATCGAATTCTCCATTGAGGCGATCACCGAGGGCATTGACGCAGTCGGACGCGTCACCATCCGCATTCGGGCGGATGAGCCGGTGAATGGTGGGACGCGCGCCGTTTTTAGCGGTCACGGCGCCGACACCGACATCGTCGTCGCCAGCGCCAAGGCGTACTTGTTCGCGCTTAACCGCCTGATCGCGGCGCGGCGCGAGGCGGAACGGGCTGTGGCAGCGGCGTGAGTCTGGGAGCAACGCAACAAATCGGCGGATCTCAAATTACGAATCAGTAATCGGGGTCATTAAGCCAATCTCTGTTGATGAGATAAGTGCAGACACAAATCAATAGGAGGAGAAAGATGAAGACCAAGCGAGTAGGGAGTGAAGGAAACATCGTGCCGGAGGAAGGCGTCGGCGGGGAACCCGTGGAGTTGAGAGAACGGGTCAGGCCAAAGTGGGAGGGCTTTCCGCAGCCCTGCGGATGGTCGGCCAAGTGGGACTTCGAGGGGTTGGCCCACGACGACGGACGCGGCGCACTGGTGCTGGGTTCGACCACGGGCAAGAAGTAGACAGGAGAGGAGGTCTCGTGGGACATACACTAGCCGAAAAGATCCTTGCAGACCATACGGTCCCCGAGGAGGGCACGGCTGCTCCGTACCGGCCGGATCTCCACCCTGGCGACCTGATCGAGGTTGGCGTCGACGTCGTCCTCGCGAACGACATCACCGCGCCCATCGCGCTGCACGAGTTTGAGAAGCTGGGCGTCGACCGCGTCTTCGACCCTGAGAAGGTGGTGCTGGTCGCAGATCATTTCGCGCCGAATAAGGACATCAAGTCCGCGGAGCAGTGCGCGATGATGCGACGGTTCGCCCGGGAGCAGGGGTTGCCCCACCACTACGACGTGGGACAGATGGGGATCGAGCACGTGCTGCTGCCTGAGAAAGGTCTCGTCCGTCCGGGCGATGTGGTGGTGGGCGCGGACTCCCACACGTGCACCTATGGGGCGTTGGGCGCTTTCGCAACGGGCATGGGCTCCACAGACATCGCCGTCGCGATGGCGGCCGGGCAGATCTGGATGCGTGTGCCGGAGACGATGAGGCTCGTCTACACCGGCGAACTCCAGCCCTGGGTGGGTGGCAAGGATCTCATCCTCCACACCATCGGCAAGATCGGTGTGAGTGGGGCGCTCTATCGGGCGATGGAGTTCAGCGGGCCGGTCATCGACGGGCTCTCCATGGCAGGACGTTTCACCATGGCGAATATGGCCATCGAGGCAGGCGCGAAGGCCGGCCTATTCCCCGTCGATGGGACCACCCGAGCCTACGTCGAAGGGCGATCAACGGGTGACTACACAGCCTACGCCGCGGACGGCGACGCGACCTATGTGCGCGTGGTCGAGATCGACGTCAGCGACATCTCGCCTCAGGTCGCCTTTCCACACCTACCCGAGAACACCCGACCGGTCTCTGAGGCAAAGTCCATTGCCATCGACCAGGCCGTGATCGGCTCCTGTACCAACGGGAGGCTCGAGGATCTGCGCGTCGCAGCACGGATCCTGGAGGGGCGGCAGGTCCATCGCGATGTCCGCTGTATCGTCATCCCGGGGACACAACAGGTCTACCTTGATGCCCTACGCGAGGGATTGATCGAGGCCTTCATCGAGGCGGGTGCCGTCGTGAGCACGCCCACGTGCGGCCCCTGTCTCGGCGGGCATATGGGCGTCCTGGCGGCCGGTGAGGTCGCCGTGAGCACCACCAACCGCAACTTCCGCGGGCGTATGGGCCACCCTGACAGTGAAGTGTACCTGAGTGGACCAGCAGTGGCCGCTGCCTCGGCGGTCCTGGGGCGTATCGCTAGTCCCGAGGAGGTGGTCGCATGACAGCGCAGATGGACGCGGTCCAGACCAGGATCTTGCAGGGCAGCGTGTGGAAATACGGCGACAACATCGACACCGACGTCATCATTCCGGCGCGCTACCTGAATATGTCGACGCCGGAAGAGCTGGCACGCCACTGTATGGAGGACATCGATCCCGAGTTCGCCGGTCAAGTCCGGAAGGGTGACATCATCGTCGGTGGGGAGAACTTCGGCTGCGGCTCCTCGCGGGAGCATGCGCCCCTGGCGCTCAAGGGCGCGGGAGTCTCATGTATCATCGCAGAGAGCTTCGCCCGGATCTTCTACCGCAACGCCATCAACATCGGACTGCCGATCCTCGTCTGTCCTGAGGCAGCCCGAGCCGCTCGGACCGGCGATCACCTGACCGTCAACCTAGAGACCGGGTGCATCACGCACCTAGAGTCAGGTGAAACGTATACGACCCCCCCGTTTCCCCCCGCCATCATGGGCATCATCGAGGCCGGAGGACTGATCCCATACACGCGCGACAAACTCGCTGCCCGCTCCTCGTGATGGGACCATCGATCACTCAGCGAGGTACGCGCACCAGATCGGGAGGATGAGGATGTGACGGCGGCACAAGGGCGCCCCGAATCGAGGGGGAGACGGAGCGCCTGCGAACACGCACCTCGCTTTGCCTGTGCGCGCCACACCGTCGCTCACTGCTGCAAGAGCCAAGGGAATGAGGAGGAGAGAGGTTCATGACACAGCAACGAATCAGGCTATACGACACGACGCTTCGCGATGGAACGCAAGCGGAGGGCATCTCCCTCTCCGTCGAGGACAAGCTCAAGATCACCCAGCTGCTGGATGACCTGGGCATTGACTACGTTGAAGGCGGCTGGCCCGGCTCCAATCCCAAGGATGCAGCTTACTTTGAGCGCGTGCGCGATCTGGATCTGGATCACGTGCGCATCACAGCCTTTGGCAGCACCTGCCGGGTTGGATCAACGCCGGCCGAGGATGCCAACATCCAGGCAATGGTCGCCGCCGATACGCCCACCATCGCCCTGGTCGGGAAGAGCTGGCCGCTTCACGTGCGCGATGTGCTGCGGACCCACCTCGAGGAGAATCTGCGCATCATCCGCGAGAGCACGGCCTATCTAAAGGCGCTGGACCGAGAGGTCATCTACGACGCCGAGCACTTCTTCGATGGGTACAAGGCGGATCCCGAGTACGCCGTTCGGACGCTGCGGACGGCTATTGAGAGCGGCGCCGACCTGCTCTGCCTCTGTGACACCAACGGCGGAACGATGCCGTGGGAGATCGAGCAGATCGTCGGAGAAGTGCGCACTAGCTTTCCCGACGTTGCTTTGGGCATCCACGCGCACAACGACGGCGGCATGGCCGAGGCCAACACGCTGGCGGCGGTGCGCGCCGGCGCCGTCCACGTCCAGGGCACGGTCAATGGCTATGGTGAGCGCTGCGGCAATGCCAATCTGTGCACGCTCATCCCGTCCCTGGAGCTCAAGATGGGGTTGGCGGCGCTCCCCTCGGGCCAGCTCAAGCAGATCACGCGCACGGCGCGCACCGTCGCCTCCATCGCCAACCAAGCGCCCGACCGCCACGCGCCCTACATCGGCCTGAGCGCGTTCGCCCATAAAGGCGGCATTCACGTGGCGGCGATGCGGCGCAACGGCCTCAGCTACCAACACATCGATCCCGAGCTCGTCGGTAATGAGTCCCGGGTCGTGATCTCTGAGCTTTCGGGCCGCGGCAACCTTCTCAGCAAGGCTGACGAGATGGGCCTCGATCACGATGAGCTTCGGGATCTGCCCGGCGTACTGCAAAAGATCAAAGAGCTTGAATATCGCGGCTTCACTTTTGAGGGCGCCGAAGCGTCGGTCGAGATGATGCTCCACCGCTCGCGCGCTGACTACGAACCACCTTTTGAACTCATCGACTTTATGGCCGTTGTCGAGCACCGTGAGGGACGCGGGCTGCTGGCAGAGGCGACCGTGAAAGTGCGGGTAGGAGACGAGGTTTTCCACACTGCCGCCGAAGGTAACGGCCCGGTCAACGCGATGGATCAAGCCCTCCGCAAAGCGCTGGTGCCCGTCTATCCTCACCTGGAGGCGTTTGAACTGACTGATTACAAGGTCTATATCCTCGACAGCGAGGCCGGGACGGCAGCGACCACCCGCGTCATGCTCGATATGCAGAACGGTACCCATCGCTGGAGCACCGTGGGAGCTTCCGCGAACATCATCGAAGCCAGCTGGATCGCCCTGGCAGATGCCATAGAGTATGGGCTGACCATGGCTGGTCCGAACGACTAGATGCTCGTAAGGGCGCTCCCTTAGGCGCCCATAGACACAAGGAGAGACTATGGCTAGAGCCAGAATCGTGACCCTTCCCGGTGATGGCATCGGGGTTGAGGTTGTTGCTGAAGGCGTCAAGGTGCTGAAGGCCGTCGCCGCTCGCTATGCGCACACCATCGAGTTTGACGAGCGACTGATCGGCGGCGCGGCGATAGACATGACTGGGGACGCGCTTCCACCCGAAACGTTGGATGCGTGTCGAGCTGCGGATGCCGTGCTGCTGGGCGCCGTCGGCGGGCCTAAGTGGTCGGATCCCACCGCCGAGGTCCGCCCTGAGCAGGGACTGCTAGGCCTCCGTAAGGGGTTGGCACTCTATGCCAACCTGCGTCCCATCCAGATCTTCCCGATGCTGCGTGCGGCCTCGCCCCTGCGCCCTGAGCGGCTGGAGGACGTCGATCTTCTCGTGGTTCGTGAGCTGACCGGCGGCATCTACTTCGGGGCGCGGCAGGAGGCCACCAGGGCCAATCGCACAGCCTATGATACGATGATCTACACTGCCGGTGAGGTCGAACGTATCGCGAGAAAGGCCTTCGGGCTGGCGAGGCTTCGTCGTCGCAAGGTGACCTCCGTGGACAAGGCAAACGTGTTGGCCACGTCACGTCTTTGGCGCCAGGTCGTCACGGAGATCAGCGGCGACTATCCCGACATCACCGTGGAGCACATGCTGGTCGATGCAGCCGCGATGCATCTCTTGCGTCGCCCGGCGGACTTTGACGTGCTGGTCACCGGCAACATGTTTGGCGATATCCTCACCGACGAAGCGTCGATGCTGGCTGGCTCGATGGGCATGCTCGCTTCCGCTTCCCTCGGTGCCGACAACAATGGCGTCTATGAGCCCATCCACGGCAGCGCACCCGACATCGCTGGGCAGGGCATCGCCAATCCCTTGGCGACGATCCTCAGCGTAGCGCTTCTGCTGCGCTACTCCCTCAGTCTGGAGGCAGAGGCGCAGGCCGTTGAGGCAGCCGTCGCAGCGACCCTGGAAGCCGGCTACCGAACGCCCGACATCGCCAGCGAGGGCACCCATGTCGTGGGCACCGCCGAGATGGGGGATCAGGTTGTTGCACGGCTCGGCAGCGACGGGCCGTAAACCGGTCCAAGTTGGCACACATCCTAGGAATCATCCAACAAGGAGGAGCTATGCGCAGTGATCAAGTTAAACGCGGGTTCGAGCGTGCACCCCACCGCAGCCTCTTCTACGCCGACGGGCTGACGCCTGAAGAGCTGAACCGTCCCATCATCGGCATCGCCAACGCTTACAACGAGATCGTCCCGGGCCACATCCACCTGGATAAGATCGCGGAGGCGGTGAAAGCGGGCGTGCGGCTCGCCGGTGGCACTCCGCTGGAGTTCAACGTTATCGGGGTCTGCGACGGTATTGCAATGGGCCACGTAGGGATGCACTACTCCCTGCCAAGCAGAGAGCTCATCGCCGACTCCGTGGAGTCGATGGCGCTGGGGCATGCGTTCGACGGCCTCGTCTTCGTCCCGAACTGCGACAAGATCGTGCCCGGCATGTTGATGGCAGCCGGTCGCCTCAACATCCCCGCCATCTTCGTCAGTGGAGGGCCGATGATGGCCGGGCGCTACGGAGGGAAGGATATCGATCTCAAGACGATGTTCGAAGCGGTAGGACAGTATAAGGCCGGCAAGATGACGGAAGCAGAGCTCCGCTCCTTAGAGTTCGCTGCGTGTCCCGGATGCGGCTCCTGCGCGGGCCTCTTCACGGCCAACACGATGAACTGCCTCACCGAGGCCCTCGGTATGGGGTTACCGGGCAACGGGACGATCCCAGCCGTGACAGGCGCGCGATTCCGGCTGGCGAAGGAGGCTGGGATGCAGATTATGTCGCTGGTCGAGACCGGTACGGTGCCCCGCGACATCATGACCCGCGCCGCCTTCGAGAACGCAATCGCCACCGATATGGCGATTGGTGGCTCGACGAACACGGTCCTGCACCTACCGGCCATCGCCTACGATGCGGGCGTCGATCTACCGCTCGACCTTTTCGACGAGGTCAGCAGCCGGACACCCTACCTGGTCAAGCTGAGCCCTGCCGGGCCGCATCACATCCAGGACCTCGATGAAGCCGGCGGGATTCACGCTATTCTGGGCACACTGCTGGACAAAGGCCTCATCAACGGCGATCTGCCCACGGTCACGGGACACACCGTCGCCGAAAACGCCCGGCGGCGGAGCTCGGGGGCGGGCACCAACAGCGTCATCCGACCCATCGACGACCCCTATAGCACCACCGGAGGTATCGCCATTCTCAGGGGTAACCTGGCCCCCGACGGTGCCGTCGTCAAAGCCGGCGCCGTGACCCCAGACATGATGCACCACCGAGGACCGGCCCGCGTCTTCGACGGCGAGGAAGCAGCCATGGCCGCGATCTTAGATGGAGAGATCGAAGCCGGCGACGTCGTCGTGATACGGTATGAGGGGCCGCGCGGCGGCCCGGGCATGCGCGAGATGCTGATGCCCACCTCTGCGCTCTCGGGTATGGGCCTCGATAGCAGTGTCGCCCTGATGACCGACGGTCGCTTTTCCGGCGCGACACGCGGCTCGGCCCTGGGGCACGTTTCGCCCGAAGCCGCAGCCGGCGGCCCCATCGCCCTGGTCGAGGAAGGGGACGAGATCGAGATCGACATTCCGAAGCGCCTTTTGACGCTGCATGTCGACGATGCCGAACTGGCGCGACGGCGCACGTCCTGGTCCCCACCGCCGCCGAAGATCCAGCGGGGGTATCTGTCGCGCTATTCGGCTCACGTCTCGTCCGCTAGCGAAGGCGCCGTTCTGAAGTAAGCTTGACCGATCTCACTAACTAAGGAGGAGCAGCTCTATGGCGATTGAACCTACCGACTACATCTGGATGGATGGCGAGTTGATACCCTGGGACCAGGCGAATGTACACCTGTCGGTCCACGCGCTTCACTACGGATCGAGCGTCTTCGAAGGTATCCGCGCCTACGACATCAATGGCACGGCCTCCATCTTCAGTTTGGACGATCACGTCCGCCGCCTCTTCGATTCCTGCAGAGTCTACCGCATGGAGATCGGCTACACGCCGGACCAGCTACGCCAAGCCTGCATCGAGACCGTTAAGGCGAACAAACTGAAATCAGCCTACCTACGCCCCCTCGTCTTCCGCGGCACCGGGACCATCGGTGTGGACCCGCGGCCCTGTCCGGTTCACGTGGCGATCATGACGATCTACCTCGGACGCTATCTTGGGCCCGAGGCGATCGAACAAGGGGTCGACGTCTGCGTCAGTTCCTGGGGGCGTATGGCCCACAACACCTTCCCGGCCAACGCCAAGATCGGGGGCCAATACATCAACTCCCAGTTGATCAAGATGGAGGCCGTGGAGAACGGCTACGCTGAGGGTATCGCGATAGACGCTAATGGCTTCGTCAGCGAGGGGAGCGGCGAGAATCTCTTCGTCATCCGCGACGGCGAGATCCTGACACCGCCGCTGGCCTCCAGCATCCTACGGGGCATCACGCGACAATGCACCATCAGACTGGCGCGCGACCTCGGGTACACCGTGAAGGAAGAATTCATCCCCCGTGAGCTCCTCTATATGGCGGACGAGGTCTTTTTCACCGGCACCGCCGCTGAGATCACCCCGATCCGCTCCATCGACCGCATCCCCATCGGGCAGGGCACGCGCGGACCCATCACCGAACGTCTGCAGAGCGCCTTTTTCGACATCGTCTCGGGAAAGTCACCGGACGAGTACGGCTGGTTGACTCCCATTACGTAGGCGCTCAACCAGGGTCGAGCCGGGCCCTCCCGAATATGGGAAGCCCACGCCTCCGAGTTCAGAGGCGTGGGCTTTCCGTTGCAGAATGTTACCGTCCGTGCTGGCTCTAGGGTGTGTCCAGCGTCTTTAACAGGCCAATCGATTCCGCCCCCAGGTAAGCGATGATCACAAACTTCACGATCTTGCCAGCCCACGTGACAAGCAAATAGGTCGTAAGGGGTATCCGAGACATGCCCGCGATAATGCCGGCAAGATCGAAGAGAGGGTTGGGAAATGCGGCCAAAACGAAGAGCGCAAAGAGACCATAGCGCGCCATCCAGCGGTTGAAGCGAGCGAACATCTCGGGTCTGTCGACGACGGCTCGCCCGCCGAGCCCCGCGAGATATCCTGTCAGCTCGCCGATCGTAGCCCCGGCTGCAGAGATGACGCCGACCAGCACCGGATTATAGACACCGCCCCCAAGAAATGCGGTGACCAGTGTTGGGACCGGCAACACGATGGTCGCGTTGCCCAAGACACTGATCAGGAACAAGCCGACGTATCCGTAGCTGGTGACGTCACGGAGCCGATCCCGCAAGAAGTAGACCGCGACGGTGATAGCAAGCGCGAGCACCAATCCCAGGATGCGCAGCGTTCGTTGCTGGGTTCGACTGGGACGTCGAGGGCCGACCGAGCTTTCCTTCTGCTCGACGGATCCCGCTTCTCCTGTTGTTTCCTCGGCCACCGAACCCCTTTCTACCGTGAGGCTCCTATCTCACCAATGCCATCATTCTACCCGAGATCAGGCAGGCGTCTACAAGGCGCAGGGCGGCGAGCGTAAGCAGGAAAGACATGCTATAATCAGAGTAGGCCGTCAACGAGGGGTTACCCCCTGTGGAGGGTGCCAATGCCAGCGATCACCATCTCACGCCAAATGGGCAGTCTCGGAACACAAATTGCGCGGCAGATTGCGGATCGTCTGGGCTACAAGATGGTCTGGCGCGAGGTCATCAACGAAGCGGCGTGCCGCGCGTGTGCGCCGGAGGTTGCTTTAGCCGTGATCGATGATCTGGGACTTCTTGGCGCCAGACCGTCCTTCAGAGCGCGCCGCGCTTATCAGAACGCCGTCGCACAGGTTATGGCAGAATGGGCCGAGGAAGGGGAGATCGTCATCGTCGGGCGGGCCGGCCAAGTCATCCTAGGCGAACGAGACGACATCATGCATGTTCGAATCATCGCGCCCCTGTCCCTGCGCATTGAGCGCATGGCTGAGGAGCAAGACATCCCCACACCTGCGGCGAAGGCCCGGGTGGAGGAGAGCGATCGCAGCCGCCGGCACTATCTGCGTCGCTACTACCACGTCGATTGGAACGACCCCGAGCTCTACGATCTGACCCTGAACACCCAGCGGCTTAGCATTGCCACGGCTGCGGATCTGGTTATCGCAGCCTGGACCCAGTTCCAGCGGCTGGCCGGCGCCGAAGGAGCTCCCTAGGAAAGGATGACCCATCTTGAGTGATCCCGAAGACGTCAGCCCACCCTTCGCCCATGCATCAGAGGAGACGTTCGCCCAGATTTTGGACTTCTACGGCATCGAATGGGAGTACGAGCCCAGAACGTTCGTGTTGGAGAAAGACGAGGACGGTAACACGCTGGAGGCCTTCTCCCCCGACTTCTATCTTCCGCAACAGGACCTCTACATTGAGCTGACGACGCTGCGCCCCAAGCTTATCAGGATCAAGAATCACAAAATCCGGCGTCTCAGAGAGCTCTACCCCGACATCAACATCAAACTCTTCAAACGACGTAACATTCGAGATCTGATGATCAAGTACGGCATCGACGAGCAGGCTCGAGGTATCCTCGGCAGAGAGGCACAATGAAACAGACGATGATGCACGGCGGCTGGTATCCTCCAGAAGCATACGGGGAGCTCGCAGAGGACGTCCGCGAGATCCTCATCTCCGCAGAGCAGATCAGAGGGCGCGTCCTGGAATTGGGGGAGGCCGTCTCCAAGGACTACCGTGGGCGGAACCCCCTGCTGGTCGGGGTACTGAAGGGCGTCGTCCCCTTTATGGCCGACCTGCTGCGGGCAATCACCATTCCGGTTGAGGTGGACTTTATGGCTATCTCGAGCTACTCTGCGGAGGGGCGTGACCGGGGGATGGTGCGGCTTGAGAAGGATCTCAGCATGCCGATCACCGGGCGCGACGTCCTCTTCGTTGAGGACGTCGTCGATACCGGTCTGACGCTCAACTACCTCCTTCGAACACTGAGAACGCGCGAGCCCGCAAGCCTCGAGGTCTGTGTCTTGCTGAACAAGCCGCAGCGCCGGCTGATCGAGATCCCGATCAAGTATAAGGGATTCGACCTGCCGGATCGCCTGGTCGTCGGATGTGGCCTGGATTTCCGCGAGCGCTACCGCAACCTGCCCTTTGTTGGGTTGCTGGGGGCGGAGGTCTTCCAATCCGACGTCACGGAATAAACGAGGAGCTGCACAGTATCTGGGGCGACATGACAATGGGCGCGCCGGCCATCCATCCCGGGAGCGCGCCCATTGTCCCCGCAAAAAAGAAGGGGTCCCAAGTAACCTTTTGTCTTCCTTATCTTCCTTTCGGCACTTGCCTTTCTCTAGGTATTGCTCCCACAACGTCTAGAGTGTTGCTCTTGCCTACTCGTCTTCTCTCTGCTCTGCTTCTCAAACTTCGTTCTGATGCTACCTTGTCATCAGTAACATCGTCACTTCATCCTTGAAGCTTCTCCGCTTCGAGATTCCCTTTACCTTTGGATTTTCTGATGTTCTCAAGACTTGTAGTCTGTAAGAGACACATCAGTCCATCCGCCAGTATTGGTCTTGATAAGGTCGTCATCGAATTACTCGGGACTCCCTTACTCATCGGAGATTCACTCAACTGCTCAGCGCTTCTCCTTTGAGCAATTTTATTATACCAAAAAGACCAAGCACTGTCAATAGCCGGCGACGAAAAAACTAGGGTAAACGCAGTTAGCCAGAACAAGTCCAGCGCACCTGGGCTTCATCAACCACGGCTCGATGCCAAAGGTATCGCTCACCGTCGAGCCTAGGTGCGTTGCACTTTGTCCCACGCCAATTGCGATTGCCCTGACGAAAAGACAGAGGCTCTGAGAGGCTGAAGGGGTCTTTGATGAGGTCGTCAATGCTCGCGCCGCGCGAGGGCGCTTGGCTGAGGTGGAGAGGCCCTGCTGTGGCAGGAGCTTGCGCGGGCGACGATTGCGGGTATCGTCAGTAAGCAACGCCAACCCCGCGCACTCTTGTGAGACACCAACCTGCAGGACTATGAGCGACGCGAGCGTCGTGATCGACG
>JBNGCP010000023.1:0-6860 GCA_049974845.1 Anaerolineae bacterium
TTGGCGCGCACGACGGGAAGTCATGGCGTCATCATTGGCGCGTCCGCACGGTTCGCGATAAGATGGCCGATGAGTATGGCGCGCTCTTTCGGATGTTGCTCCGCGAGGCTGATCTGACGATGGCGTCCTTCGATCACATCGTCGTTGCCAGCGTGGTGCCGCCGCTGACCGGTCGAATGGAAGAGATGCTGGGCGAGCAGACATCCGTCGCTCCACTAGTCATCGATCATACGACCCCAACGGGTCTCACTTTCGCCGTGGACAACCCCGGAGAGGTGGGGGCCGACCTGATTGCTAACGCCGTCGCGGCTCACGCCCGTCTGGAGGGCGCTTGTGTCGTTGTCGACTTTGGTACCGCAACCACATTCACAGCCGTCTCCGCTGCCGCCACGCTCCTGGGCGTAGCAATCGCGCCCGGCATGAACTTGGCCGCCGCAGCCCTCTCCGGCGGGACCGCGCAGCTCCCGCAAGTCCGCCTCGTACCGCCACCCAAAGCCATCGGAACAAACACGATTCATTCGATACAGTCCGGCGTCGTGCTGGGCTATGTCGGGCTGCTGGAGGGGATGATCGATCGGTTCCGCTCCGAGATGGGAGCGGATGTGCCGGTTGTGGCGACCGGGGGGCTTTCGAGTGTCATCGCGCCCCTGACCGACTACTTCACCGCAGTCGATCCCTGGCTGACGTTGGACGGCATTCGTCTCATCGGCGCTCGCAACCTCTTCTAGGATAGACGGAAGGATCTCCTGAAGTGACCCTGACCGGATGCGGCCCGGTCCAGCGCTCTCTCCAGGCGTCTTCCTCGCGGTAATAACCTGCGGGGCGCGCCGAGATGGCGATGACACGCACGAAGCGTCTCTTGTGGCTCTCGTTGTCGTTGCTTCTGACAGCGCTCGTTCGCACAGGATGGCTGGCCCTCTTCCCGACCGACCCGCTGGGACCCGTGGACGCGGAAGGTTTCCATCTCCTCGCCGTCAATGTGCTGAAGGGTCGCGGCTTCGCAATTGGTTGGGAGGCCCCGTTCTGTCCCACCGCTGTGCGCACGCCCCTCTACCCGCTCTTCCTGATGGGAATCTACGCGCTCCTGGGCCGTTTACCTCAAGCGGTGGTCCTGGTGCAGGTGCTTCTGGAGGTGCTCACGGCGGCGTGGGTGATGGGCCTAGCGCGGCAGATAGCCGGTCCGCATCCGTTCCGTTCGATGATAACGGCAGGACTCCTCTACGCCTGCAACGGGACCACGCAACGCTATACAGGGTATCTTCTTTCCGAGGCCTTGCTGCTGCCCCTGATCACCGCGGCGCTCTGCATAACCGTTCGGTTCCTCAAGCGGCCCTTGCGACGGCGCGCGCTGGGGTCAGGTGTACTATGGGGATTGACACTCTTGACCAAGCCCAATGTGCAGTATTTGGTCGTCGCTATCGGCGGGCTCATGCTCCTGTGGGGGTGGCGTGATGAGCGCGCGGACACCCGAGCACGTCCGTCCCTCAAAAGGGGCATGGTGTTCTGGGGTGCCCTCGCCATCTGCGTGTTGCCGTGGATTGTCCGCAACCGGGTCGTTCTGGGACGATGGATGTTCTCAACCGCCTTCGAGGAGAATGTGGCACGGGTTAGCGTTGTGGCGACCCTGGCCGAGCAGGCTGGCGTGGACGCCGAGCCTTGGTCGGAGACGTGGGAGTACCTTTACCGTCGCTTTTCAGCCACGCACGGGCTTCCTAAGACTTCTCTGTCCTGTGAGATGCTGGACGAGCGACGTCGTCAGGTTGCCCAGGCTGCAAAGCGCTTCGTACTGCAGCACTTGGGTCTCTACCTCCGTGTTCACTTGCGCGGTGTGGTCAAAAGTCTCCTGGATCCGGGACATCGCTTGTGGTATCATGTGATCACGCAACGCGACTGGTCGGCAACCGGAGTGGTGCCGGATATCTGGGATCGTATGGCCTGGTCGCTGACGCGTGGCGCGGTGGGCGATGCCCTCCGCGCGTTTTGGACTGAGAGGGCGGCTCATATTCCGTTCACGGCTGCGATGATCTGGTGGTCGCTTGTGATCGGGCGAACCGCGGTATGGTTTCTGGCTATGCGGGGGATAGGGGGGCTGCGCTCGTCGCCGATCTGCGGTCTTCTGATGTTGGGCGTGGTCGCTTACCATCTCCTGTTGCCCGGCCCGATTGCCTATGACAGGTTTTACGCGCCCGCGGTTCCCGTTGTAAGTGTGCTTGTTGCAGACGGGCTGCAGGGTATAATCAGCTCAGCGACTACTCTGCTTGACTGACGGCCTGGGAGGACACCATGATTGAGGTCACATTGGAGACGATACAGATCAGTCTGGTCTCGTCGCATCGCATTGTCGTCCTGAAGGAGCTTGAGTCCGACCGCTACCTCCCGATTTGGATTGGGCCCTGCGAAGCCGAGGCGATCTCGGTTGGGGCTAAGGGCATTGAGGTTCTGAGGCCGCTGACCCACGACCTCATCGTCAACATCTTGGACGCATTTGAAGCTGACCTCCTCTACATCCACGTTAACGATCTGGCCGATAACACGTTCTATGCCACCTTGGTCCTTTCCGCTGCCGGCGGTGAGATCGAGATCGATGTGCGCCCCAGTGACGCCATCGCCATCGCCGTGCGGACCGGGGTGCCGATCTATGTTTCGGAGGCGGTGATGGACAAGGCCGGGGTGATGCCTGAGAAGGACATTCTGGAGAACGCGCCCGACGGTGAAAACCTGGACGTCTTCCGTGATTTCTTGAGTTCCTTGGACTTCGACGAGTCGCGGGATAGTTAAGGCGGAGTTTGCCTATGGCATTACCTGAAAGGACCGTTCCTCACAATATAGAGGCGGAAGAGGCCGTGCTTGGGGCCTTGCTCATCGATCCTGAAGCGATCTATCGGGTCTTGCCGTTTCTTCAGGCCGATGATTTCTATCTTCAGAAACACCGCTGGATCTATGAGGCGATGATCCGCGTCCACGAGCGACGGGATCCCATCGACTTCCTCACGCTGACGACCGAGCTCTCGCAACAGAGCCGCTTGGAGCAGATCGGCGGCGATGCGTACGTCCTTCAGCTCATCAACGCCGTCCCCTCGGCGATCAATGTGGAGTCCTATGGACGTCTCGTCGAGCAGACGGCTGTGCGCCGTCGTCTGTTGGACGCCGCCAGCGACATCGCTCGCTATGCCTATGATGAAACGGTGCCGGTAGATCAGGTCGTCGATCACTCAGAGAAAGCGCTCTTTGGCGTCTCGCAGAAGCGCTCGACCCGGGATCTGCAGCCGATCCAGGAGATTGTGCCCCGCTATTACGATCACATCGAGAATCTCTACGCGCACCGCGGGGAATTGATGGGGGTGCCATCGGGGTTTCGCGACCTCGATCGCGTCTTAGGGGGCTTTCAGAAATCCGATCTGCTCATCTTGGCTTCCCGGCCTGGTGTGGGGAAGACCTCTTTGATGTTGACCTTCGCTCTCCGTGCCGCCGAGAAACGGAAGGTCGTCGCGCTTTTCAGCTTGGAGATGTCTGCCGAGCAGTTGGTGCAGCGCCTCGTCGCTCAGGTCAGCAATATCGATGCTCAGCGGCTGCGACTTGGTCAGCTCAAGGAGGAGGAATGGCCCGCCTTTGCCGAGGCCATCGGTCACCTCTCTGAGCTGCCGATTTACATCGATGACACCCCGTCGATTTCGGTATTACAGCTGCGCACCAAGACGCGGCGGTTGGCCTCCGAGCGCGGGCTCGATATGATCTTCGTCGATTATCTGCAGTTGATGGATTCGGACATGCGCTCGGATAATCGGGTCCAGGAGGTCTCGTATATCTCCCGTTCGCTGAAAGGACTCGCCCGCGAGATCGATGTGCCCTTGATGACGGCCTCGCAGCTCTCCCGCGCGGTGGAACAGCGAACGGACAAGCACCCCGTGCTTTCCGATCTGCGCGAGTCGGGCTCTCTGGAGCAGGACGCCGACATCGTGATGTTCATCTATCGGGACGAGCTCTACAACGAGCACACCGAGAATCCCAACATTGCTGACATTATGATCGCGAAGCACCGCAGTGGCCCGACCGGCATCATCCAGCTCTATTTCAACAAACGCCTGACCCAGTTTGCCGACGTCTATACGCAGGTGGCACCCCAGGACTATGGGGCCGTTGCGCCCCCCGTGGGGGTCCAGTGAGCCCCAAGCCCGAGTTCCATTTCCTCGGATTCCCTGAAGGGGCAGCCGGGATGGTTGCGCTTCCTGACGCCGTCTTCAGCACCCTGGTGGTGCATCTCGAAGACCCCGACGAGCTTAAGGTTGTGCTCATTGCGCTGTGGCGGCTGGCGAAGATGCGCGCTGATGCGGCGCCCTGGATCACCGCTGAGGAACTGCGCACCGATGCTGTGCTGCGGAGCGCGCTCTCCGGTGGAGACTTCGAGGGCCGGTTGGAGACAGCCCTGACCCGCGCGGTGGACCACGGCATCTTCCTGAGAGCTGATTGGAACACGGCGGATGGCACGACAGAGATCCGCTACTTCGCCAACAGCCCCCGTGGAAGGGCCTCGGTCGCGGCGATGCGTCGTGGTGCAAGCCCTTCCCGCGCGGTTGTTGAGGAGCGCCCTAACATCTTCACGCTGTACGAGCGGAATATCGGTCCGTTGACGGCGCTCCTGAGCGAGGAGCTGATGGAAGCCGAGGAAACGTATCCTGCCGAGTGGATCGAGGAGGCTTTTCGCGAGGCCGTGCGGCTGAACAAGCGCAATTGGAAGTATATCCTTGCCATACTTGAGAACTGGCAAGCAGAAGGACGGGATGAAATCACTAGAGGAGCTAGCCAAAGAGCTGGCAAACACGATCGCGACGCAGACGCCCGCCGATACATCGAAGACGCCTACGACCGACTCGTCCGCCACTGAGGACGCGTTCGCTTCGGAGGAGGTGCCCTCGACAATCGGCGACCCCGATTGCCCGCTCTGCCATGGCATGGGTTATGTGCGACTGGATGTCCCCGTCGGTCACCCGGACTTCGGTAAGCTTTTCCCCTGCACCTGCCGGATGAAGGACCTCCAGGCGCAGCGCAACGAGATGCTGCGCTCCGTCAGCAACCTCGATGCGCTGAGGCGATTTACGTTCGAGAGTTTCAATCCAGATGGCCACGGGCTCTCCCCAGAGCGACAGCGCAATCTGCACGGGGCTTATGAGGCGACTCTCGACTATTCCCGGAAGCTGCAGGGGTGGCTGATTCTCACCGGAGGCTATGGCTCGGGCAAAACCCATCTGGCTGCAGCAATCGCTAACCACGCGATCTCTCAGGGCGTAATCGCCCTCTTTGTGACCGTGCCTGATCTTCTGGATCATCTGCGTGCGGCCTTCGCCCCTCGGTCCACGCAGGGATACAGCGAGCGCTTTGAGCAGATTCGCAATGCCCCGTTGCTGATCCTCGACGACCTGGGCACCGAGAATGCGACCCCTTGGGCACTGGAGAAGCTTTTCCAGTTGCTGAACTACCGGTATATGAGCCGCTTGCCCACCGTCATCACCACAAATCAGGACCTGGAGCGCATTGAGCCCCGCCTGCGATCCCGCTTTGCCGATCCAGACTTGGTGGAGATCGTGACGATTTTGGCGCCGGACTATCGGGCTGCTGGCGTGGAGCGCTTGGCATCAAACCTCAACACGCTGCCCTACTACGGCGATATGACCTTTGATACCTTCGATCTTCGAAGGCGCGAGCTGGACAAGGCGGGCGTTGAGAATCTGGCGACCGGGGTGTCGCTCGCCAGAACCTATGCGGCGGATCCGGAGGGATGGGTCATCTTCGTGGGCAGTTACGGGGTAGGGAAGACGCACCTCGCTGCTGCAATCGCCAACGAACGCGTGCGGCTTGGGCATCCCGCCTTATTGGTGGTGGTACCCGATCTGTTGGATCATTTGCGCGCGGCTTTCAATCCTCACAGCAACGTCTCCCTCGACAAACGCTTTGAGGAGGTCAAGCGTGCGCCGTTGTTGGTTCTCGACGACCTGGGCACCGAGAGCGCAACGCCCTGGGCGAAAGAGAAACTCTTTCAGCTCATCAATCACCGCTATGTGGCCCGGCTCCCCACCGTTGTCACTACCGCTTCCCCGATGGGGGAGTTGGACCCCAAGCTGGGCATTCGGTTTATGGATGTCTCCCGATGTACCGTTTTTGAGATTAAGGTGCCCCCCTATCTTGGTGGCTCCGGCGCCGTCAATCGATCTTCCTCCAGGACGGGCCGTCGGCCCCACTGACTATGGGTGCATTTCGTCCTCGAGACGGAACATGCAGTTTCGGGCCGCTCAACTATCAGTGCCGCGCTTCGCTGGCGCTGGCCATGGCTATTGTGTTTTTAGAACGTATGTGCTATAATGGGTCTGTCGGATACGTCCTTCCCACAATGGGATGAAGATCGGAACCTTGTCGGGGGATGAGCGCAGACTCTCCAGCCGACTCATTTGACGCAGCAACATAGGGAGGCCTACGATGGCAGATGGACGGGAGAAGGCACTGGAGCAGGCCGTTGCGCAGATCAAGCGGCGCTTCGGCGATGGCGCTTTGATGCGGCTGGGAGACGCGGCTCATCTCAATGTAGAGGTGATTCCCACAGGATCCCTGGCCCTCGATATCGCCCTCGGCGTCGGTGGGCTGCCGCGTGGTCGCATCACCGAGATCTACGGCCCCGAGGGTTCGGGCAAGACGACGATTGCGCAACATATGGCCGCGGAGGCGCAGAAGCGGGGCGGCGTCGCTGCCTTCATCGATATGGAGCATGCGATGGATCCGCGCTACGCCGAGCAGTGTGGTGTGGACATCGAAAGCCTCTATATCTCGCAGCCCGACACGGGCGAGCAGGCGCTGGAGATCGCGGAAGCTCT
>JBNGCP010000023.1:6960-11626 GCA_049974845.1 Anaerolineae bacterium
TCTATATCTCGCAGCCCGACACGGGCGAGCAGGCGCTGGAGATCGCGGAAGCTCTGGTTCGCAGCGGCGCTGTGGACGTGATTGTGATCGACTCCGTCGCTGCCCTGGTCCCGCGGGCGGAGATTGAGGGGGAGATGGGGGATTCCCATCCGGGCCTTCAGGCGCGGCTGATGAGCCAGGCGCTACGCAAGCTCTCCGGCGCCATCAAACAGAGTAACACGGTGATGATCTTCACCAACCAGTTGCGGATGAAGATCGGTGTGCTCTTTGGATCGCCCGAAACCACGAGCGGTGGTCGCGCCCTCAAGTTCTATGCCTCGGTTCGACTGGACGTTCGACGAATTAAGTCGATCAAGTACCAGGGCGAGGTCGTCGGCCATACGACACGGGTTCGGGTGACCAAGAACAAAGTCGCGCCGCCCTTCCGCGTGGCGGAGTTTGATATCATGTTCGGCAAGGGAATCAGCCACGAGGCTGACTTGCTGGAGGTGGGTCTGGATCTCGGGGTGCTGGACAAGCGTGGCTCCTACTACTACTTTGAGGACGAGAACTTCGCCCAGGGTCGTGAGAACTCCAAGACCTACCTTGAGGAGAACCCTGAGTTTGCAGACAAGATCGAGCAGGCCATCCACGAGCGACTGGTTGAACTGGATCGGCTCCCCTTGGTGATCAGTTCCTCCGATGAGGACGACGATGAGGAGTATTTGGACGACGAAGCCTGACAGGATTCGTTTCCTTCCCCCTATTTACACAGCGCCGCGGACATCCCGCGGCGCTGTGCGCATAAGGTGAGTGCCGTATGTTGTCCGGATCTGGGTTCGGGGCGCAGATGCGAGAGGCCTTGATCGTCCACGCCAACCCCTCGGTGCGGGCGATGGCGATGCTTGAGCTCGCCGGCCTGTCGCCCGACGACGCAGCGGTGAAAGATGCACGTGCTGCAGCCGCTGCCGCCTGGCCTGTGCAGAAGATCCTTGAGGCACAATATCCGGCAGGATACTGGATGCATCCGGGCCTCGGGATCTCCCCTCACTACCGGGCGACCGTATGGCAAGTGCTCTTCCTCGCACAATTAGGGGCTCCGCCATCGCGGCCCGTGCAGCGCGCTGTGGAGGCGGTCCATCGAAGTAACTGCGATACCACCGGCGCCTTGCGATTGCGCCGGGGGGTCACGGGGCGATCGGCAGCTCTGACTGGGGCGGTGCTTTGGGCGGTCGCCAGATTGGGCCTAGCGGATGAGGCCCGGTGGAGATCGACCTGGCGATGGGTGGAGGGGAGCATTGGGGTAGACGACGTGCGTCCCGATGCTGTGACTTGGTTGGCGCGGGCGGCAGCGGCGTGGCCGCGACCTGACCTGGTCGCTGAGTTGACGACGCACCTGCGAACCGATTGGGATGAGATGGCGAGGATGCCGTTGACCTTCCCGCTGGCGTATCAGCCGGATGGCCTCGCACATCTTCAGGCGTGGGCGGAGGTTGGCCAAGCTCACCGCATCCCGGGCGCATGCCTGGAGGCGCTGGCTGCGCGGCGGCTTCCGTCTGGTGATTGGCCCCAGGAGCGACTGTTGAGGCCGCTGTGGTTTGATCCTGGCGCCATTGGCGATCCCAACCCCTGGATCACCGTGCGGGTCCTCAGCCTCTTCCTCCAAGCCGACGCCGCCTGACCGGCGCGGTGATTGTGATCCTTCCCGGACGGGCCGCACCTGCTTGAACCGGTGTTTGCAGCCACCTACGCGGTGACGACCTCGACCTGGAAGCGGTCGAGAATGCGTCGGATGGGAGTAAAGATCGTCACCCGCTCCGACCCGGCAAAGAGCAGTCCTACCACCTGACGGTTCATATCCAGGATGCTCGATCCTGAGTCGCCAGGGCTGCTCATCGGGCTGGTGAAGATCTGCTCGACGAAGCGTGCCTTGCGCCCGCCGTAGTCGACGTCCACCGTGACGTTGATCTGGGTCACGGTTCCCTGGGTCAATCCGGTGGTCCGTCCCATCTTCTGGACTTGCTGTCCCAGAAGCGGTTCGGCCGCCGCGGCCGGAACCCCGATTCCCAGAATGGCAGGCGCCACCAGCGCAGGCCCGTCCGGCAGTGCCAGAGCGGCGTCCATGAGATTGATGGCCGGGGTCTGTCGTATCGGTTGCAGGCGGTGGCTCGAACCGGTGAGCCGCGCCAAGGCGTTCAAGAACGAGGCTAAGCCCTCAGCGATGGAGCACTCTGCAGGCTGTTCTCCGAAGTCGATGACTTCAAACTCGATGAGCGTTGCGATGCGGTCGTTGGCCGTGCCGCCGTCGGCCGATCCCGGCTGATAGATTGGGTCGCCGATGCGGGCTGCATTGGTGTCGGCAAGGACGTGGTTGTTGCTGAGGATGTAGGCTTGCCCGGCCCGTCGGACCAGCAGCCCGAAGGTGCCGGCGGTGATGTCCCGGTGTCCGAGGGAGATGCCCGGCTGCGCCGGACGCCGCCGGATCCGGGGATCCTCAGCATGCACGCGCAATCGCCCTGTCTCTACGACGTCGGTGACCAATCCCGAAACACGCTGTGGGATCAAATCCTTGGAGCTGAGCTCCGATGGCGCCATTTTCTGGACGACGGAGACCACCAGGCTGAGCGTATCCGTGCGCTTGCCCCCACTGACTTTATAGCCTAGGCCGCACGCGACGACATTCCTGCGCGCGAAAAGGTCGGCGACCACCTGGTCGTAGATCAGCCGTGCGTTGTCCAAGACATGGTAGTCCATGGCTTCCTCCTACTGTACAGCGCGAGGGCGGTCGACTTCCTCGACCCACACTCTGACGTCGTCCAGCTCCCGCGGGACGAGATCCTCAGGCGTGAGCTCGCTGGCGCTGACCTTGTGGGTTACGCTGACGACAATGCCGGGCTCCTTTGCCGCCGCCGCCTCCGACATCGGGTACCCAATGCCCACGCTCACCACATTAGCCTTATTAAGCAGATCCGCCTCATACTTCGCCTTGACCTTGCGGATGTGGTCGAGGCGCTCCGCCATAGTCTGGGCGTCTGCTCGGTAGTCCATTTCCGCTTGGGATTTCATCTCCTCTCCAGTCATCTCTCCTCCTCGGCGTCCTCGCGGCTCCCTCAGCGGTTCGAGCGCTTGATACAGGGCGATGAGCCCCAAGGCGATCAATCCGGCCATGCAGATCCAGAAGCCCCAGCCCGGTCTGACGGGTGCCGCGTGGACCGCGCTGAGCGCCGGAAGCAGCCGGGTCAACGTGATCGCGGCAGGTAGGGTGGTGCCTACAACGACGACCACGGTCCACCCATGTCGGTAGCGTCCCATCCGCGGCGCCACCCAGACGGCGCCAGCGGTGGCTGCCATCGTCCCTATCGCCCACCAGAAGGGCACTCGCCACCCCGGCGTTCGCCAGGCGTCCAGGATTTGCGGATAGGGTGGCAACGTCATGGCCGCCAGCACGCAGCCCAACGTTGCGGCGCCGATCCTGATCCCAAGCCGCTGTCGGGACAACCGGACCGGTAAGAGAGCGGCTAGCCCCAACAGGGGCATCAACAGGCCCTGCAGGTTGACCGTAAGGGCACCCGTCTCGATCTGTGGCAGCAGACGAGCCAGTGCGTAGAGATCGTAGGCGTTCCAGGCCAGGGCCGCACTGACCGGCTCTCGCGCGATCCACGGTGCGAAATACCCGACCAGGGCCGCCAACCAGGGCGCTAACAGGAAGAGCTCAGCCAAGCGCCCGTCTGAGCGGCTCATGTAGGCCTCTCCCGCGATCGGATAGGCCGGCGATCTGTCTTTGCGCTGCTCGTTTCGCGTCCGGCGCCCTCTGTTCCCATTCTGGCTCGCATCCCTGCCTCATCTGAACCGGGGGGGCATCTTAGGGTGACGCCAGGATGAAGTCGTCGAAGGCCACCACGAGAATCTCTCCCCGTTGTACGGCATCGGCGAACAGCGCCGTCTCGCCGGCTTCCTGGAGGGTGCGATCGGTCCCGCGCGCGACCAGCTCCTCGTTCACCCACAGCGAGAACGTCGTACCTCGACAGCTTGCTCTTAGGTGGTTCTCGGCTTTTCCCAGCCGTATGACCTCATGGTATTCGGGCCCCGCAACCGGCGTCGACTCGCCGTCGACCACGCGCAGGATCAGATAGTAACCATCGGCGCTGATACCCAGGAAGTAGTAATTCTCCTCATCCTGTTGGCGACAGAGCACGCCCATCCAGTTGTCCACCGTTCCTTGGACGTGTCGCACATCCACGTCGACCGTGACATCCTCGTAGCTGTGTCCGATCAGGGGTGAGTACACCGCTGTCCCCTGTCCCCGATCCTCCAGATAGAGCTCGCCGGCCAGAGCGTACACGGCGCCTTCCTCTGTGTCGAACCGCGCCCAGGCGGAGTTGGGATGGGAGAAATCGTCGGCTACGATATAGGAGTCGGGTAACGGCATGGGCGGGCTGGCTGGCGTTGGCCCGGCACAGGCTGGAAGCGACAGCCCGATAGCCACGAGGCACACCAGTCCCGCGGTCAAAACGGGCCATCGCGTCCACCAGATCCTGATCGGCATCAAGACGAACCTGCTGCTGTTGGGTCCGAGCCTTGAGGGCCGGTGGGTTCGGGGGCTGTGGAGGGTTCTGTATCCCTCACGGCATCTCCTTCGTGGCGCAATGGGTCCCGATACGACCTTGGATTCTCACTGGCCGATTGC
>JBNGCP010000023.1:11726-47940 GCA_049974845.1 Anaerolineae bacterium
TCCTTCGTGGCGCAATGGGTCCCGATACGACCTTGGATTCTCACTGGCCGATTGCGGTCGATGAATGGGCAGCTGGATCGAGATGGTCGTTCCCTGACCCTCTCCTGGGCTGTTGGCCCAAACCTCGCCCTGATGGCGGTCAACCGTCTCCTTGACGAGCGAGAGACCCAGTCCCATCCCCCCATGGCGGCGCGTGGTCGCGCCGTCGATCTGGTAGAATCGGTCGAAGATGCGGCTAAGCTCGCTTCGCGGAATGCCAATTCCCTCGTCCTCGACCTGCACGCAGAGATGTCCACCCTCCACGAAAGCTCTGAGTCGGATGGTGCTATGCGGCGGGCTGAACTTGAGGGCATTGTCCAAGACTTGGTTGAGCGCGCGCAGCATGCCCTCGGCATCGACGGGAACTGGAGGAAGCTCATCCGGTAACTCGGCCTCAATCGCGATGTGCCTGCGGTGTGCCTGCTGCCAGTTAGCGCGAATCGCGGCTCGGCAGATGGGCTGGAGGGGCTGCGGCGTTAGCTCTAGGTTGCCGACCTCGCTGTCCTCCAGGGTCGTGATCGATTCTACGAGGGCCACGAGGCGGTCAGTATACGTCTGGACCGCCTGCAGCGCCGGCACGAGGTCCCCTGGGTCGCTGATATCGATGACCCCATCGATGATCAAGTCGACATAGCCCTTGACGATGGCCAGCGGCGTCCGAAGCTCGTGAGAGGTGTTCTGGATGAACTGGTTTTTCATCGAATCAAGGTGCTGTAGTTCTAAGAAGGCCGCCTCCGCATCGTGCAGGCGACGCTGGTGTCGCTGCTCCAAGAGGGCCTTATCGACAGCAACCGTAGCTCGAGCGCCCAGCATTCTCGCAATCCGCAGATCCCGCTCCGACCACGGGCGTGCAGCGGTGTCGAGCACAATCAGGCATCCTACCAAGTTCTCACGACGCCAGAGCGGCATGCTCAGAAGCGCCTGTATCTCCTCTGCCTCAGCCCATGCCCCTAGTTGGGGCGACGTGGTGGGTGCGTGATCCAAGATGACAGCCCCGCCCGGTCCTTGCTCTTGAAGGAAGGCCTGAACGCGATCCCAGTTGGCCCTGATCAGCTCCTCGGTTCGGTTGGGGCTCTTGAGGCCCATTGTGTAGACGGACTCCAGACAATCGTTTTCTGAGGTCAGTATGCTGATCCCCTTGGTCAGGCCCAATAACTGCAGAGCGTGACCGAGGATCGTGCCCATGACGTCCTCCGCTGACGCCTGTATCGCCAAGATTTGCTCGTCGACCTGAGCCAGGTCCATCAGCCGATCACGCTCTTGGGCGAGGGATTGGCAGAGGCAAGCATTGTGCAGAGCGGCCGCCGCCAAGGGAGCCAGGAGCTCTAGCCTTTCCCTATCCCGATCCACGAAAGCATCGGCGCTCGCGCTGCTAACAGTGACGAATCCCACGAGATCTTCGTCGATCAGGAGGGGCGCGATCATCTGTGAACGCACCCCCGCTGCGCCGGGCAAAAGGCCCTCGTCCTCGCCACGGGATGTATCCCGCACCAAAGCGGGACGGCGGTTACGAGCGGCCTCGCGCAGGACCTTCGTTGTGCGCAGAGAACACCGCGTTTCCTCCCCAGCCGCTGGCGCTGCCAACGTCGAATCGCCACAGGCCCGGGCGATGCGCACCTCGTCGCCTTCGACCACCCTGATATCGGCGCTATCACACGCCACCAAGCTCGTGAGGGCCGCCAACACCGGGTCCAGAATGGCCTCGGTGCCGTCAGAGGTCGTGAGCGAGCTCATCGTCGCCTCCAGGGCTTGTGTGATCTCCAGGGTTGCGTCATCTTGGGGACTGACAAAAACCAGCCTCGTATCCTCGTCCATTGTTATATCCATGTTGTCGCGTGCTCTAGGTGAGTGAGTCCCAGGACTTGCTGATGCCGCGCTCGGTCCCCGTCGCTCGCTATTGTAGCACGAATCTGGACCAACGCAGTTAGCGCTGCGTGCATCTTGGCGGGGGGGCGTCCGGTCTCTTCGACCGTCGCCCTTGAGCAAGCAAGGCGCAGATGGGTTCGATGGTGCCGGACACGCCGGCATCGGGAATGCTCAGTAACGGAATGGCGCGGCACATACCGTCCTGGGGGCACGACATGCAGTTTTGGCTTACTGCAACCCATGTATGGGTGCCGCTCCGTCAACGGCCAAAACTGCTAAGGCGTGTTTCGCGTTGGGCAAAGTCAAGCCTGCTCTGGCTTGGACTGGGCCTGATTGACAAGTCGCCCCCAACGCGAAACACGCCCAATAGCGCCAAATGCTTGCCAAATTCGGGGACCGTGGTAATATTACGGCTGCGTGCGGGAGGCCTGGACACAGGTCCGCGCCCATGGCCCGCTAGCTCAATTGGGAGAGCAGGGGTCTCTTAAACCCTTGGTTACAGGTTCGAGTCCTGTGCGGGTCACACCTCAAAAGATACGGGGGCCTTGCTAATGCAAGCCCCCGCTTGCTATGTCAGAGCGGGCTCCGTAGCTACCGCCGATAGGCGAGGGTGAGCACCTGCGGCGCTGCCAGCAGCTCGAAATCCTCGTAGGGCATCTGGATCAACTCGCCGTGGGTCCCCCCACGGCACGCGACCTTGTCGGCCAAAGTCAGGGTTTCGTCGACGAAGACGTCTATTCCGTACAGCGGCCCGAATGGCGGCATCGCACCGACATCACAATCCCCGAACAGCCCCTTGAAGTCGCTTTCCTTGGCCAGCGCCGCTCGGTTGGCGCCCACCTCTGCCTTCAATCGTTCGAAGTCAACGCGCGCGTCAGCGGGCACCACCGCCATCACCAATCGGTCATCGACCTTGACGACCACTGTCTTGACGAGCTGCTTGCCTGAGACGTGGGCGGCTGCGGCGACGTGCTGCGCATCGTATGCGTGCTCGTAAGGGATCGTTTCGTATTCAACGTCGTGCTCATCCAAATAGGCCTTTACTTGTGGCGTGGGCATAGTGACCTCCTTTGAGATCATCTCGTATGAGACCTCATGTGAGGCCTCTCCGAGACCGACTCAACACAATCTCAACAACGCGGCGGGTCCCGACGCTGGCGCGAGCACCTGGTAGGGGAGTGTGAGGTCAACAACAGGGTAGAAGGGTGCGTTGTTACCTAAGTTCATCATACAGCCATTCGCTCGCGCTGGCAAGCACTGGCTGATCGGGGCAATGCGTTTTTCTCTCGAAATACCCGCCGAAAATCGCGGGAACTTGGGACGTCCAGATGTTGACAGACTTCGATCGCTGTGCTTCGAGGAGGCATGCACGCATCCAGCCCAAGCCGAGTGAACAGGGCGATTGGCACGAGTCTCGCGTTGCTGCTGTAGGGTGCGGCTTGGATATGAAGAGGGTAACTGCTGAAGCTATCTTGCTTTTGCGATTCGTTATGCTACGCTTGGCATAGCCAGCGCGCCCTTTCGGCAGACGGGAACAGGCTTTCTGCTCAGTTGCAGTGGGCTGTACCATAGACTAAGCGTGGATGCTTGTCCAAGAATGGCTGGGTTGTGAGGCTTCATGGTCAGTCTGTTGACGCACTATGATCGCTATGAGCGACACAAGACCGTCGAGTTACTTCTCGAAAAGGCCCGAGGTTGGTCGGTGCTGGATCTGGGTGGGCTCTCTGGCTTCCTCGCGGACTATGTTCCGGATGCCAGGGTGTTGGCTCTCAACGTCGATGAGACTGGCGACGTGAGGTACACGGGTGCCCGAATCCCCTTTCGGACAGCAGCTTTTGACGCTGTGGCGAGCCTCGATACATTCGAGCATCTACCTCGGGCACTGCGCGAGCCAATGCTCAAGGAATGTGTGCGTGTGAGCCGCCGCGCACTGCTGATCGCAGCGCCTTATGGTAGTCCCGGACATATCGCTTACGAGGCTAAGCTCGACGAGCTGCATCGCGAGTTGCGCGGGACCTACCATCGGTGGTTGCACGAGCACGTTGTCAGGGGGCTGCCGACGGAGTCGGATCTGGAGGCCTGGCGGGGGCTGCTAACGCAGCTGGGCTTCTCGGTGCAGATCTGGCATGCTGGTGATTATCGCTGGCAGTGTGGCGAATTAGAGTGGATTCTGACGCAGTGTGGCCGCCATCCGGCACTGTGTGAATGGGTCACTAGAGTCTCCAACTTCAGATCAATGGCCCTTTGGCATCGTATCGCCCTGAAGCAGACGCCAGATCCCAATACCAACCGGTTCTATCTCCGGGCGACGCGTAAGTGAGTGTGGGGCCGCGCCCACTGGTTCCCGCGTCGAGCCAAGCTCTTCTCCGACGCTGTGCTTTGTTGTCCTAAAGTGGCCAATCGCCATATGGATCTGCAGCTACACAAACCCTGTTCTCTGCGACAGTGATCGCTTGCGATATTAAGCGAGTCCGTGCCGCGCCTTGACTGCGGCCACGATCTCCTCCGCGTGGCTGCGCACCCGGGCTTTCGTCGTCTCACCGAGCGTGGGGACGTCTCGGTCGTGCAGCCAGCGACCCCCATACCGCTCGCGGTAGGCTGCTGGCAGCTCGTCGTCGAAGGTCTGCTCCGACATAACACCATAGGCCAGCGTCCACGACCGCGGCACGACGTCGAGGTCGTAGCCGCCTCCGCCGCACGCTAGCCACGGCATCGTCGCCAGCGCGGCGAATTCCTGTACCAGCGCCTCGTGCCCGTGGGTCGAGACGGTGAGGAAGGTCAGCGGATCCTCATAGTGGGTGTCGACGCCCAGTTGGGTTACCAACACGTCTGGATCGTAACGCCTCACCAGCGGCGGCACAAGCTCGCGAAAGACCCAGAGATAGGTCTCGTCATCGGTGCGGGGACGCAGCGGGATATTGACGGCGTAGCCCTCGCCGCGCCCCCTCCCGGCTTCGTCCACAAAGCCCGTGCCCGGGAAAAGCGTGTGCCCATCCTGGTGCAGCGAGATGGTCAGGACCTGATCGGTGTCGTAGAAGCCGTCCTGAACCCCATCGCCGTGATGGGCGTCGATATCCACATAGGCGACGCGCTTGCCCTGAGTGAGTAACCACGCGATGGTCACCGCCACGTCGTTGAAGATACAGAAGCCCGAGGCCTGAGCCGGACGGGCGTGGTGGAGGCCACCGCTGAAATTGAAGGCCACGTCACACGCACCTGACAACAGCATCTCGGCGCCTTGCAGGCCGCCCCCGGCCTTCAGCCGCGAGCTTTCATACATACCGGAGAAAACGGGGTTGTCCCCCGGCCCGAAGCCGTAGTAGTGGGCGGGGATTGAGCTCTCACCGGCGCTCAGCCGATGTACGGCGTCGATGTACTCAGGGGTGTGGAAGCGCGCCAGCTCCTCGTCCGTAGCAGGGCGCGGCTCAACGACCCAAGCATTGAGCGCATCGAAGGCGCCGTAGGCGTTCAGCAGAGCCACGGTGCGCTCGAGCCGCTCGGGCTTGAGCGGATGCCGGCCGCCAAAGCCGTGCTCCCAGAGCTTGGGCGAAGAGATCAAGACGGCGCGACGCCCTGTGTCCTGGGCCATAGACACCTCCTGGTGTTGATGAGCTCATATCGACCATGTCGACCGTCGACTATGTCGATCATACTTGCAGTCGTCCGAAGCGTAAAGCTACCGATGGCGTGCATTCAGGACGCGGTAAGGGTCCCTCTATCGCGGGTTGTGATGAATGTACTCAAACCAGGGCATATCAGCACTCGCTTTTCTGGCGATGAAGTGTATAACAAAATCACATTAGCCAGGAGGGCAAGATGATGAAGCTGAGCGTCTATGAGACGGTGATGGCGCAGTTCGACAAGGCCGCCGATCTGATGGATTTGGATCCCGAGATTCGCAAGATCCTGTCGAAGACAACCAACGAGATTGTGGTGAACTTTCCGGTGGTGATGGACGATGGCTGCATCCAGATGTTCACGGGCTATCGCGTGCAGCATAACAACGTCCTTGGTCCTTACAAAGGCGGGCTGCGCTTCCACCCCCAGGTAAACATCGATGAGGTTCGTGCCCTGGCGGCGTGGATGACTTGGAAGACGGCCATCGCGGGCATCCCCTATGGGGGCGCGAAGGGCGGAATCCAGATGAAGCCCTGGGAGTACAGCGAGGAGGAGTTGGAGCGCATCACGCGCCGCTTTACCTTTGCCCTGGGCAGCAACATCGGGCCGGAGTATGACATCCCTGCGCCTGACGTCAACACCAATCCCCAGATCATGGCGTGGATCATGGATACGTATCTGCAGATGATGCCGCCGCTGGAGCGCAACCGCTCCGTCCACGTCGTGACGGGCAAGCCGATCCAGTCCGGGGGAAGCGTGGGTCGCGACAAGGCGACGGGACAGGGCCTCGTCTATGTGTTGGAGGCGTGGGCCAAGGATCATGACTTCGAGCTCGATGGAGCGACCTACATCATTCAGGGCTTTGGCAACGTCGGCTCGTGGGCCGCGCGTCTCCTCAAACCCCTCGGCGCGGTGCTGGTCGGTGTGGAGGATCACTCTGGAGCGCTGGTCGAACCCCATGGCATCGATCCTGATGACTTGGCGGCGTACGTCGCCGAGGAGGGACGGATCCAGGGATACGGCGTTGGCGAGCCGGTAGATCACGAGACCTTCTTCAGCACGTCGGCCGATTTCTTCGTGCCGGCTGCGTTGGAGAATCAAGTCACGGCCGAAACGGCGCCCTTGCTGGAGGTCAGTCTGGTGGTCGAGGGCGCGAACGGGCCGACCGATATCGAAGGGGACCGCATTCTGCAGGAGAAGGGTATTCGGGTGATTCCTGACGTCCTGGCTAACGCCGGTGGCGTGATCGTGAGCTACTTTGAGTGGCTGCAGAACAAGCGTAGCGAGTTTTGGGATCTCAATGAGGTGGACGCCAAACTGCACAAGCAGATGCTCCTGGCGTATGCGCGGGTGCGGGATACGGCGCGCCACTATGAGACCGACTGGCGGACTGCTGCGTACATCGTGGCGCTCTCACGGCTGGAGACCGTATACAGAGAACGCGGCATCTTCCCGTGAGCCAGGCGGGGCGCGGGCTCAGGCCGCCAGAGGGATGACCCGTCGCCCCACCACATTCATCGCGGCGCCATCGCGCTGAACCTCTCCTTCGACGACCACGAAGCGCGCCGTCATAGCGCGGCGGTAGGTCTCGACGGTGGAGGGATAGAGCACGACGTTGGTGATGCCCTGTTCGTCCTCGATGGCGAGGAAGGCGACGCCGTTGGCGGTTGGAGGCTGCTGCCGGGCGACGACGACGCCCCCAATGCGAATGCGGGTGCCGTCGGGCCATCGAGGCAATTGGTCACTGGGGGTCGTGCCCATTTGACGCAGTTGGCGGGCGACCAGGGCGGTGATATGGGCCCCGGCGGTCGCGCCTGTATAGGTCTGCTCCAGCCAGAGGCGCTCGTGGCGGGGCAGCGCGGTGAAGACCGGCTCATCCTTTGGGGGCAGGCTTAGCGTAGGGGAGGCCTTGGCAGCCTGAAGGGCGGACTGGAGCTCCCACAGCAGCTGTCGGCGCGGTTGCCCCCAGCGGTCGAAGGCCCCGGCCATAATGAGCGCCTCCAGAGCCCGACGGCCCAATCCCGTACGGCGGCAGAGATCCATCAAGGATTCAAAGGGGCTTTGGCGGCGGGCTTCGACGACGACGGCGCCAGCCTCCGCCCCAAGCCCCCTGACCGTTTCCAACCCTAAGCGTATCGCCCCCCCCGCTTCCTGATTCGAGATCTGTGACTTGCGACTTGAGATTTGCGATTTGAGATTTGTCGATTTGTCGATTTGCCCATCTGCCCATTCGTCCACCCCCTCCACCGTTGCCCCCACCTCTGAGGTGTGAATGTCCACACCACGAATCTCGATGCCGTGGCGTCGCGCCTCGGCGACGATAACGTGGGTCGGGTAGAAGCCCATCGGCTGATGACGTAGTAGCGCTGCGAAGAAGGCGGCGGGATAGTAACGGCGTAGCCAGGCGGATTGGTATGATAGAACGGCAAAGGCCGCTGCGTGGCTCTTGGCGAAGGAGAAACCACCGAACGCCTCGAGCTGCGAAAAGACCTCCTCTGCATCTTCGCGGCGCACGCCCCTTGTCAAAGCTCCCCGGACGAATCGCTCCTTGAAGGCGGCGATGGCCTCACCGGCCCGCTTGTTTCCCAGCGCTCTCCGAAGCTGCTCGCCCTCTCCGGGCGTGAATCCTGCCAGGTCCCGGGCCACTTTGAGCACCTGCTCCTGAAAAACGATCACCCCTAACGTCTCTGCCAGGGCCGGCTGCAGGTCGGGATGGATGTACCTCACCGGCGCTTGACCCTGACGGCGGCGCAGATAAGGCCGCACCATGTGTCCCTGAAGCGGCCCCGGACGGATCAATGCGATCTGAATGGTCAGGTCCTTGAACGACGCCGGCTTGAAGTTGGGGATCAGGCTGGCCTGGGCGCGGCTTTCGACTTGGAAAACCCCGACGGTCTCACCACGCTGGAGCATGGCGTAAACCTCGGGATCGTCCGGGGCGAGCGCGTCCAGGTTCGGTCGCTCACCCGTGAGTCCCTCGATCAGGATCACAGCATCCTCAATGGCGGAGAGCATCCGTAACCCCAAGAGGTCGACCTTGATCATGCCGGCCTCCTCCAGCGCCTCTTTGTCCCATTGAACGACGGTGCGATCGGGCATGGTCGCCGGCTCCAGGGGGATGAGCGTTGAGAGCGGCGGTCCTGAGAGCACCATGCCGCCGTTATGAATGCCCAGATGGCGGGGGATGTCCTCCAGTTGCGGGGCCAGGCGCATAAGATGTTGAAAGGGCGCAGCGCTCAGGTCGGCGCCGAAGGTGTCGACCATGCCCTTAGCCTCCTTGATGCTCTGCCGGTCGCGGACATCTAGGACGCCGGTGAGCCGCTCCACCAGCGCCGGAGGAAAACCAAGAGCGCGGGCGACGTCGCGCACGGCGGATTTGGCCCGAAAAGTGACCAGGGTGCATGCCATCGCCGCGTGATCGCGCCCGTAGCGTTTATAGACGTATTGGATCACCTCCTCCCGCCGGTCGGCCGCGAAGTCGATGTCGATATCGGGCGGACGTGGGCGCTCAAGCGAGAGGAAGCGTTCAAAGACCAGGTCGGTTGCGACGGGATCGATGGGAGAGATGTTCAGCAGATACGCGACCAATGAGTTCGCCGCGCTGCCCCGCCCTTGGCAGCGGATCCCCTGTGCGCGCGCGAAATGGACGATATCCGCCACGATCAGAAAGTAGTTGGCCAGATCCAGCTGCTGGATGATGGCGAGCTCTTTCTCCAGGAGTGCATGGGGTGGATCGGTGGGATAGCGCTCCCGCAAGGCCTGCTTGCAGAGATGCCGTAGATAGCTATCAGGCGCGCTGTTGTCTGGTGTGCCAAAGGTCGGCAGAATCTGATGCCCGCCGCTCAGGAACGTCGTGGCTGGGGCACAGCGTTCGGCGATGCGCGTCGTGTTGATCAGAGCCTCCGGCATCGTGCTGAAGAGCCGCGCCATCACCTTGGGGGAGCGAAACGCGTATTCATCGTTGGGGCGCAGTTGGTCGCCGGCTTGATCCAGCGTCGTGCGCAGGCGCGTGCACGTGAGGATGTCGTGGACCTCTCGCTGGGCGGGATCGAGATAGTGAACGTTGCCGGTTGCCACGACGCCGAGCCCCAGATGATCGGCCATAGCGTGGAGATCCCGGTTGAGATGCACCTCACCGCGATGGAAGTGGCGCTGCAGCTCGATAAAGAAATGGCTGGGGCCAAAGAGCGTGGTATAGTGTTGCGCGGCCTCCAGGGCCAGGCCGCGCCTTCCTGCCAGCAGAGGACGGGCGACGACGCCCTCGCGGCATCCTGAGAGCGCAATTAGCCCCTCGCGATAAGCAGGCAGCAGACGTGGGTCGAGGCGGGCGGTGCCCTTTGGCTGGCCCCGACGCGCCAGGGTGATAAGCTGGCAGAGGTTGGCATAGCCCTGGGCCGTCTCGGCCAACAGGAGCAAGTGAGCGCCCGTCGTCAGGGTCAGCTCGGCGCCCAGGATAGGTTTGATCCCCACCGCTTCCGCCGCTCGGATGAAGGGGACGGCGCCGTAGAGGCCGTCGTGATCGGTCAGGGCCATAGCGGGCATCTCGTGCTCGGCAGCTTTGGCCGCCAACTCCTCGGGAAAAGCGACGCCATCCAGCAGGCTGTGGCTCGAGTGGGCGTGAAGTTCGACATAAGCCGAAGCGCCATAAGCTGGAGCGCCATAAGCTGCAGCGTCGTGAGCTTTAGTGACCATCGCATCACCGTCAGCGTCGCTCCAGCCACCAATCACCGGTGCTGAGATCTTGATAGAGGAGCCGGACCCCACCGCCCGTGTCCTCTAGCCGGTAATAATCCCGGGCCACCGGGCGCGACCACCAGAAGCGGCGCTCCCGCCAGTGCTCGTAGACCTGCCGGACGCGATAGATCCGATGGATCACCTTTCCCCTCTCTTCCCAGGAGAAGGTAAGTGGGACGTTGTCCTCATCGGTGGTGACCTGTATCGGGTGGGGATCCGGCTCCTTGATCAGGGAGGCGACCATCACCACGAACTCGCCGAAGCGCGCTCGGAGGCGGCGCAGGGCCTCCTGAAGGCGCTGCCACCGTTGATCCCTTGAGGCGGAGAAGAGGGCGAGCTGTGTCGCGCCGAGGTAGGCGGGGCGTAGGGGATAGATGACGATCTCCAACGTCTCGACGGGGCGGGTGATGTGCTGGCGTCCGCAGGCATCGACCAGGGCTTGGATTCGACGGGAGAGGCGCCGTGCATCGGCTGTCGGCGGTTCGAGCGACGTCGCGGTAGTATGGATCCCTTTGGACGTATCGGTAATTTCGATGCGCAGGCCTTGAGCCTGGTAGCTGTGCTGATCCAAAGCCTTTGCCAGCGCGGTAGCCGTCTGCTGGGCGGTGGCGAGCAGGGTGTGGCGGTCTGCCGTTGGCGGCTCGAAGGGGGTCCGCTGACGCAGCTCAAGCGGCGGCGCGTCGGGATGGAGGGGCCGAGGGTCGGCGCCGGCGGCCAGCTCGTGCAGAAATCCGGCTTGGGGGCCGAACTGACGGATCAGGGCGGTGCGTGGCAGGGCGGCGAGCTCACCCAGGGTGTGGACGCCCAACAAAGCTAGGCGCCGGAGGGTCTCGGCTTCGGCGGGCAGCACGTTCAGTGGAAGTGGGGCGAGAAAGCTGCGCCCCGAGCGTGGTGGCACGACCATTGCGTGGTTGGGCCGGGCGGCTAGGGCGGCCTGCTCTGCCGTGAACCGCTCCTCGGCCAGGCCGATCTGTAGATCGAGCCGGCTGGCCTCACGAGCGCGTTCCAGGAGAGCCTCGGCTCTGCCCTTATCCTCGGGGAAGCGTCGTGCTAACTGACCGACCTCCAGGAAGAAAGCCCCCAACCCCGCCGTTTCCACACGGTCGGTAAACTGCCTCAGCGCCGCGTCTAGGCATTCCTGAGCCTCTTGGTATGCAGCGTGATCTGCCGTGACGAAATCGGCCTCTGGACAGCGAAGCGCTGCCCGCGCCAGGGACATCCCCGGTACGACGCCATCCGCCTCCGCTTTGGCGCAGCAGTCCAGCACCACCGACGGATCCCATGGGCGACCTCCGATGATCAGCCCCTCCTTCGTGGCGCGGCGTCTTTGAAGTTCGACCTGTACAGGCAGGTGGGGTGCAAATAGATAGATGATCTTCATCGTCTGTAAAAGCGATGCCCTCCAGCTCAAGTGATAGAACCTTTGTTCTCATGATAGGAGGTCGAAAAGGCCCAATCAAGGCTCCAACATTGGAGATGTTTGGCAGAAGCATGGCTTTTAGTATAATAGGTGTGTCCATCGTTCGGATCGGAAAACGCTATCATGCCCACGCTCAAAGATGTCGCCAAACGCGCCGGCGTCGCACCCATAACGGCTTCTCGCGTGATTAACGATTCGGGCTACGTCAGCGACGAAACCCGAAAGCGCGTCGAGGCCGCCGTCGAGGAGCTCGGCTACGTGCCCAATCGTGTCGCCCGCAGCCTCCGCTCCAAGCAGACCCATACCCTCGCGTTGGTTATCACGGATATCACCAATCCCTTTTGGACCACGGTGGCACGCGGGGTCGAGGATGTAGCCAATGCCGATGGGTTCAGCGTCATTCTCGGCAATACGGATGAGTCGGAGGCCAAGGAGTATGACTACGTCCGGGTCCTGCTGCAGGAGCAGGTCGACGGCTTTCTCCTGGTGCCGGCCCACAGTGCGTCCCGCTCCGTTACGCTTATTCAGAAACAGCAGGTGCCCCTGGTCATTCTGGATCGTGCTGTCTCTGCGCCGGTGGACACCGTCCGATCCGATTCTGAGGGCGGGGCGTACGACCTGACCCGTCATCTCCTGTCTTTGGGACATCGGCGCATTGCGATCCTCTCGGGCCCCCAAGAGGTCTCCACCGCGGCGGATCGGGTGGCGGGCTATCAACGCGCTCTGGTGGAGGCGGGGATCCCTCTTGACGAGCAAATCGTCATCTACGGCGCCTTTACCCAGCCGGGCGGTTATGAGATGACCCAGGAGGTGCTGCGGCTTCGACCTCGTCCCACGGCGCTCTTTGCGGCAAACAACTTCATCGCGGTCGGTGCCTTCAGAGCGCTGCGCGAGGCGGGGCTGCAGACGCCGGAGGATATGGCGTTGGTGGCCTTCGACGACATCCCTCTTACCTTCACGATGGAACCTTTCCTCACGGTCGCAGCGCAGCGGGCCTACGAGATGGGCCAGGTAGCCACGCGGCTCCTGTTCAAGCGCCTGACGGAGGACGATCCGTCGGGGCCTGAGGAGATCCTTCTGCCCACCGATCTGGTGGTGCGGCGTTCATCTGGAAAATCTCTGCAGCCTGCCGTCGTCAGCTCGCAGCACTCAGCTCTTTCCGATCGAGGAGCTGACGAAGACCCACAAACCCCCGAGATGAGATGACGCGGCGATCTGCGGAAGAGACCTCTCATCCCCGCCGCGTTCTTTTGCTCCTTGCCGTTCCCCTGGCTGGCGCTGCGCTCTGGGGCGGGCTACGCGTCGGCGGATACATGGCGGGGGCGGCGCGATGGCGTCACGTGCCGCTTCCTGCCGGCTCCATCCCCGTGCCGCAGGCGCGCACCCTTGAGTGGCGGGCCAGCTCCGCCTTGACCGACGACCTTCTCGAGGGATGGGCCGCTCAGCCTCTCCCCGATTGGCAGGAAGAAGGAAAGGTCACCGCGCCCCGCGTTCTGTTGGCGAAGCTTGCCCTGAACCGGGACCTTGATGCCGCCAACGCCTACCTCCAAGCTCAAGTTCCCTGGGGTCGAAGCGGCTCCACCTGGGAGCTGCATCCCGAAGGCGACTACGACTTCACCTTGGCTGGGCTGACCGTCATGCTCTGGCTCTTCGGCGACGACCCCGAAGTCCTCTATCCTGCGACGCGCACGCACTTGCTCGAGACCCTGCTCGTCGAAGAGGGCGACAACTTCCGTGTGAGCGTTCCGCGCAGCCTGGGTCTGGTCCGTGATACCGAGAACCATCTGCTGATGACCGAGGGCTCCCGCTATCTGAAGAACCGCTGGTTGTGGCTCCACGGCAGCACCGCTCCCCGGCACGACAACGACGGCAACGGGATGGAGGCCCGGCTTCTGGATCTGCTCGGTGAGTTGCAGACTGCCGGGCTCTACGAGTTCAACTCCATTCCCTATATGGGCTATACGCTGACGGCGCTGATGAACCTCGAGGCCTTTGGCTCGGATGCTGTCCGGGCGGCGGCGGGCGAGGTCTTGGATCGCGCCAACTGGGCCTATGCCCTGGGCAGCCTCGATTTCCGAAGATTCGCTCCTTTCCGCCGTCAGATGCGCCGCGCCGACCTGACGGGCCTGGACGCAGACCCTCATACTGCGTTGATCCGAGCGTGGATGAGTTACCACCCCGACGCGGTGGACATCCCGGCGATCACCGAGGGACGTCATCACGCGCTCTGGGCTGCGCTGCTGCCCTACCGCCTGCCGGATGAGACGGCGCGCTGGATCCTGGCGAAACCCTCCAGGTACTTCGTACGCTTTGGACATGGTCCGCGTTCGTCGCCCGAGCTCTATGCGGGAGGCCCGGGATATCTGCTCAGCGCCGGCGGCGTGCACCGCGGCCCGCGCTCGATGGTTGTGGCCCGCCCGATTACGCTGATGCTTGATGACGGTGCTCACGATCTCTCCGAGGTCCTCCACATGGCCGGTCCTGGGGAGGACTTCACCCGCTGGAACAACACCGGCGTCCATCGCGATTTCGCAGTCGCCGCCGGTCCCGTGCGAATGCCGGCATCGTGGCGGCCCGTGACATCCGATGCGATCTGGGATGTCTACGCACCCATTGAGGGGATTGCCGTTGCCGTGCACAGTCGTCCGGAGCTTGGCGTGGTCGCGATTTTTCGGAGCGACAATGTGGAACACGTGCTGATGGCTGTTTCCACGGCGAACCCCGATGCCGAGGCGCTGGTGCGGACCTTTCAATGGCCTGGGGGCCCGACGCTGACCTATGATGTGCAGGCGCCCCGCAACCGCTGGGTGATCACCGCCGTCAACGGGGACCCGGTGGATCGGGCCTTTGACGCGTGGGCGCAGATCGACGGCGAGATCCTCGCGGAGGGGCCATAGACAACGGGGGCTGTCGGGGAGAGGCTGCGCAGCGCAATCCGTGCCGCGGCCTGAGGCACGATTTGGGGTATAATTTGATCGATGCTCGACGCCGATCGTGGTCGTGCGGCTAGAGACATGCCTCAGGGTTGGGCCGCCCGGCACTAGGATGGCACCCCGGAGGCCCAAAAGTACAAGAGTGATCGATTTCGCACGGTGAGAGAGGTTGATATGGCGATGACGGAACGGGTGGCGCGCCTGCGTCAACAGAGCCTTGACGCGGTGCCCTCACTTTCATCGGAGCGCGCTGAGCTCCTGACGGCCTTCTACAAACAGGAGGTTGGGCCGGTCTCGGAGCCCGTTCGCCGGGCATTGGCCTTCCAGTACTTGATGGCGCACCGGACGATCTGCATCAACGATGGCGAGCTGATCGTCGGGGAGAAGGGGCCGGTACCCAAGGCTGCCCCGACCTTTCCGGAGCTCTGCTGCCACACGCTGGAGGATCTGGAGATCCTGAACTCGCGCGAGAAGATCCCCTTCCGCGTGGATCCCGCGACAAGTGAGGCTTACGCTGAGACGATCAGGCCTTTCTGGAACGGTCGCACGATGCGCGAACGCATCTTTGAGGCGATGACCCCGGCGTGGATCGACGCCTACGAGGCCGGCATTTTCACCGAGTTTATGGAGCAGCGGGGCCCTGGCCACACGACGCTGGATGACAAGATCTACCGCAAGGGCATGCTCGATTTCAAGGCCGATATCGAGGCGGCGCTTGTCGCTCTCGACTATCTCAATGATCCGGACGCTTATCACAAGCAGGAGCAGCTCAAAGCGATGGCGATTGCGGCCGACGCGATCATGCTCTTCGCGCGACGTCACGCCGATCGCGCGCGGGAGCTGGCTGAGTCCGAAGGTGACCCGGCGCGCAAGGCCGAGCTGCTACGCATCGCGGACGTCTGCGAGTGGGTGCCGGCCCATGCGCCGCGCGACTTCTGGGAGGCCCTGCAGAGCTATTGGTTCGTGCATCTGGGCGTCACGACCGAGCTCAACCCCTGGGATGCCTTCAATCCCGGTCGGTTCGATCAGCACTTGCTCCCCTTCTACCGCCAGGGCCTGGAAGATGGCACGCTTACGCGTGAGCGGGCGGCGGAGCTCCTGCAGTGCCTTTGGATCAAGTTTAATAACCAGCCGGCGCCACCTAAGGTGGGTGTGACCGCGGCGGAGAGCGGCACCTATACCGACTTTGCCCAGATCAACACCGGCGGCGTCAGGCCCGACGGCACCGACGGCGTCAATGAGGTCACCTATCTCATCCTGGACGTGATCCAGGAGATGCGGCTGCTGCAGCCGAGCTCCTCTATCCAGGTGAGCAAGAAGAACCCCGATCGCTTCATCAGGCGCGCCGGCGAGATCATCCGCACCGGCTTCGGTCAGCCCTCGGTCTTCAACGCTGACCTCGTCGTCGAGGAGCTGATCCGCCAGGGCAAGACCATCGAGGATGCCCGTCAAGGGGGGACCAGTGGCTGCGTCGAGACGGGGGCCTTTGGCAAGGAGAACTACAATCTCACCGGCTACTTCAACCTTCCCAAAGTGCTGGAGATCACGCTGCACAACGGGATCGATCCGCGCACGGGTAAGCGGATCGGGCTGGAGACCGGCGATCCTACGAGCTTCGCGACCTTTGACGACTTCTTCGAGGCTTTCGAGAAGCAGGTGCGGCACTTTGTCGATATCAAGGTCCGGGGCAACAACGTCATCGAGCGGCTCTACGCCCGCTACATGCCGGTCCCCTTCCTCTCGCTCCTGATCGACGACTGCATCGCGAAGGGCCGCGACTACCACGATGGAGGCGCGCGGTACAACACGTCCTACATCCAGGGCGTGGGGCTTGGTACGATGGCGGATGCGCTTGCGGCGATCCGATACCATATCTTTGATCGGCAGAACCTGACGATGGGCGAGCTGCTGCAGATCCTGTCCCATGACTACGAGGGATACGAGCGGGAGCGACAGCTGCTCCTCAACCGCACGCCGAAGTACGGCAATGACGATGACTATGCCGACGCGCTGATGGTGCGAACCTTCGAGGCCTACTACCGGGCGGTCGACGGGCGGCCCAACACCAAGGGGGGGCATTACCACATCGATTTGCTCCCGACGACCTGCCACGTCTACTTCGGCTCCGTCACTGGGGCGACGCCCGACGGACGTTTCGCCGGTCGCCCGCTCTCGGAGGGCATCTCCCCCGTCCAGGGCGCCGACCGGCAGGGCCCTACCGCCGTGATCAAGTCGGTGGCGAAGATGGACCACGTGCGCACCGGCGGTACCTTGCTCAATCAGAAGTTCACGCCGCGGCTATTGGCTGATGACGACGGCCTTGACGGCCTAGTCCGGTTGATCCGTACCTACTTCAGGCTCGATGGGCATCACGTCCAGTTCAACGTGGTCGATGCCGAGACGCTACGCCAGGCACAGGCCAACCCCGAGCAGTACCGCAACCTGATCGTGCGCGTGGCCGGCTACAGCGACTACTTCTGCGACCTGACGAAGGCCCTGCAGGACGAGATCATCGCGCGTACGGAGCACAAGGCATTCTGAGATGCCGGTGACACTCACTATGTATGATAGAGGAGCTGCTTCGTTGCGAATGTGCTTCGTTAGCTCCTTGAGCATCCCCACTCCTTCTCTGGGTCCTGCTCTAGCCGACGGCGTCCGGCAGCTCAACCTCGAGCCGGCGGATGCGGGGGATGGTCGGAATCGCCAGGACCACCAATATGTAAAGCGCACCTGCGAGGATGAAGATCAGCGCGATGTCGTGCCCGGGGCCCACGCCGATGACGCGGCCCACCGTCGCTGAAAGCGCCCCGCCTTGCGCCATCCACGGCTCGAAGACCTGCTCCGCGAGGGGGCCAGCGATCGCGTAGGAGAGGGGCGTGATGGAGAGTGCGATCGTGCGCCAGATGGCGAAGACGCGCCCCTGAATGTCGGGCTCCACTTTGCTCTGCCATATCGCTTGACTGCATCCGTTGGAGATCGGCATGGCCAACATGAAAAAGAAGTTGTTGATCGCCAGCAGCGGTATGTTCAGGCGCAGACCAAACAGAAACGTCGTGAGGCCGAGCACCATCTCTGCGGCGAAGATCCCATAGACCCTACGCCTTGGCCCACCCCACAGACTCATCAGGAACGTGCTTACCAGCATGCCGAGGCCCGCAACCGAGTTGAGATAGCCTAACACCTCCGCTGTGGTGAGCCCCAGGATCAGCGGTGTGTAGAGTGCGAAGGTGAGGCTCACCAGGAAATTGAGGACGGCGAACGTGACCAACAGCCCGAAAAGACCGGGCCGGCGCCGGATGTAGGTCCATCCAAACACTGCCTCCTTGATGAAGGAACCTTTGGCCTCGTCCCCTTCGCCTGTGGCGTTTGGCTGTGGAAACCGCGCGATGACCAGGGTCGCCAGCGCAACGAGGTAGGTGGTTACATCGATCAAGACCACGCTCCGCAGGCCGGCTCCCACGTAGAGCGTTCCGGCGATGGCGGGGGCGGCAAGCTGGCTGATCGCGTCGCCGATCTGAGTTAGACCGCTGGCCCGTCCCAGATGCCGCTTCGGGACCAGGAGCGAGGTCGCCGCTGCGTAGGCGGGCCACTGGAAGGTGCTGCTGGCCGAGTTAAGCAAGGTCGATATGTAGATATGCCAGACCTCAAGACGCCCCATGATAAGCATAAGCAAGACGAAGAGTGAGCTCGGCCCTGCGCCGGTGTCCGCCAGGATCATATCCCAGCGGCGATCCCACCGGTCGGCAACCACGCCTGCCACCGGTGAGAGTGCGACGCGGGGCAGGATCGAGACGACCAGTGTAATCGCATAAAGGGTCGCCGAGCCCCTCTCCTCATAGATCCAGACACCCAGCGCGAAACCGGTCAGCGCCGAGCCAAGGGTGGGAGATCAGCTGCCCTACCCATACGATAAGGAATGTTTTCATAGTGGTGCGTTGCGGTCACCGTAGACTGCTGCGATAAGGCTACCCGGCCCGAGAACGGCCCCTATTGTAGCACAAGCCGCTGGGACGCGGCAGAGCCGAAACGAGTTGGCCCTGGAGGAGCGCCTTTCCCTAACATCCACGATACGCTCGAGTGCGACGGGCCGTTTGACGAAACGAGTCACCCGGATAAGCTAGAGAAACGTGCTAAACAACCCTAGGCTCCAACCAGGAGGACTCAATGACGCAAGCTCCCCGACCCGAATACCCGCGCCCGCAGTTTCGGCGCGAGGACTGGCTGAATCTCAACGGTAGGTGGACCTATGTCTTTGACTTTGGCAAGTCCGGGCGCCAGCGGGGCTTCCAGAACAGTGACGGCTTTGCGGACATAGCCAACGGCGGTGAAATCCTGGTGCCCTTCTGCCCCGAGTCGATGCTCTCGGGCGTGGCGCACAAGGACTTCATCGAGATGATGTGGTACCATCGCCAGATCACCGTGCCTGAGAGCTGGGCCGGTCGGCGTATCCTGCTCCACTTCGGCGCCGTTGACTACGAGTGTGAGGCCTTCATCGATGGTGTCTCGGTGGGTCACCATTGGGGCGGGACGGTGGCGTTCAGCTTTGACATCACGCCGCACGTGACGCCTGGCGTGACCCACGACCTTGTGCTCTGGGTGCGCGACGAGACGCGCTCCGGCAATCAGCCGGGCGGTAAGCAGTGCCCCGATTTCCGCTCCCGTGGTTGCCACTACACCCGTACGACGGGTATCTGGCAGACCGTCTGGATGGAGCCCGTCTCTCACCACGGGCTCAAGGATGTGAGCATCGTGCCCGACCTTGACGGCAGGCGGTTGGTGATCGTGCCAGAGTTCAACGGACTGCGGCCGGGGCTCAAGCTCCGTCTGACGCTCAAAGAGGCCGGGACGGTGGTGGCGCAGGTGGAGCGCGTGGCTGTCGACGGCGTTCCGCTTGAGCTCCTCATCGAGTCGCCGCGGCCCTGGTCGCCCGACGATCCCTTCCTCTATGATTTGATCCTTGAGGTTCTCGATCACGACGAGGTACTGGACAGGGTGGAGACCTATGCAGGCCTTCGCAAGGTCCATATTGAGGGCAACCAGATCTTCCTCAACAACGAGCCCATCTATCTGCGCTTGGTTCTGGATCAGGGCTTCTATCCCGACGGCATCTGGACGGCGCCCTCCGATCAAGCGCTGAAGCGGGACATCGAGCTGGCGATGCAGGCAGGCTTCAACGGCGCACGCCTGCACCAGAAAGTCTTCGAGCCACGCTTCCACTATTGGGCCGATAGGCTTGGTTATCTGACGTGGGGTGAGTCCTCGAGCTGGGGACTTGACCTGACCGATCCGGTGAGCGCGCGCAACTTCCTTGCCGAGTGGCGCGAGATCGTCATGCGCGATCGTAACCATCCCTCGATCATTGCCTGGACGCCCTTCAATGAGACACGGGGTGGGGCCGGACACCCGCAGCATGCGCGGCTTCACGCCGATGCCTACGACCTGACCCACGCCCTTGACCCGACCCGGCCTGTCAATGACGCCAGTGGCTACGTGCACATCAAGACGGATCTCTGGACGGTGCACACCTATCAGCAGGACCCTGACCTGCTGGCGCGGGAGCTCGCCCCTGCACGGGGCGCCTCCGACACACCAGACATCATGCGGCGGTTCTCGGAGTACGAGGCGCCCTATGAGGGTCAGCCCTATATGGTCGATGAGTTCGGAGGCATCAAGTGGATCCCGAGTGAGGACAAGATCTTCGCTGAGGACTCCTGGGGCTACGGCGACGATCCCCAGACGTTGGAGGCCTTCTACACGCGGCTGGAGGCGCTGGTCGACGTGGTTTTGTCCATCGAGCACATCTGCGGATACTGCTATACGCAACTGACCGACATCGAGCAGGAGCAAAACGGGATCTACAACTACGACCGCACCGAGAAGTTCGACATGGCGCGCGTGGCAGCGATATTCACACAGAACCCAGACTGAACCCAGACTGAGCGAGGCCCTGAGTGCAGTCAGGCGATACAAGTAATGTGGCCGATATACGGGGTAGATCCTAGGAATGAGATGAAGCGGTGACCGTGGACGAAGACAACCGGAACTGGGCACGATCTTTCTTCACGATCTGGATCGGACAGGCGCTGTCGCTGGTCGGCAGCCAGATGGGGGGCTTCGCGCTGGTCTGGTGGTTGACGGGTGCCTCAGGGGGGTCGGCGACGGTGTTGGCGACCGCCTCGTTGGTTGCCACGCTCCCTGGCGTCTTCCTCGGTCCCTTCGTTGGCGCTTTGGTGGATCGCTGGTCGCGCCGTCGCGTTATGGTGGTGGCCGATAGCCTGGTCGCGGTTTTTTCCGCCCTGCTGGGTATTCTGGCTTGGATGGGGCTGCTCGAGATCTGGCACATCTACGTCATTATGTTCGTGCGCGCGCTCGGCGGTACCTTCCACTGGTCGGCGATGCAGGCCTCGACCTCCCTCATGGTGCCGAAAGCCCAGCTGGCGCGGATCGCGGGCATGAACCAGACGCTGCAGGGCGCGATGCAGGTCATCACGCCGCCTTTAGGCGCGCTGGCGATGAGCCTGATGCCGCTGGAGGCCATTATGGGCATCGACGTGGCGACGGCGGCCTTTGCCATCGTGCCGCTTTTCTTCGTGGCGATTCCAAATCCTGCCCGCAGGGCCGAGACCGGGGAGATCGGATTGGTAGCCGCCCTCTTAAGGGACGTGCGCGAGGGTATTGCCTATATCTGGAGTTGGACCGGGGTGTTCTTGGTGCTGCTGATCGCGGCTCTGCTCAACGCGGTGATCAACCCCGCCTTCTCTTTGCTCCCGATTCTGGTCACTGAGCGCTACAATGGCGGCGTGCTAGAGCTCGGATGGATGGAGTCCGCGTGGGGCTTGGGCCTGATTGCCGGTGGTCTGCTTCTGAGCGCCTGGGGAGGCTTCCGACGCCGGGTTTTCACCTCGATGCTTGGCCTGCTAGGGGCGGGCCTGGCTTTCTCGTTGGTCGGGCTCGCGCCTCCGAACGCGTTTTTGCTCGCGCTCGCAGGCCTGTTTCTGGCGGGCGTGACGAATCCGATCATCAACGGTCCCTTCTTCGCCATCATCCAGGACGTTGTGCCGCCGGAACTTCAGGGGCGCGTCTTCACCGTGATCGGCAGCCTCGCCGGTCTGGCATCACCGCTGGGCCTGGCCATCGCCGGCCCGGTCGCTGACGTGGTCGGCGTCCACACGTGGTTCCTCGCCGGCGGGATTATCGGTGTGTTGATGGCCGCAGCCGTACGCCTCGTTCCGTCCCTGTATCACCTGGAGGAAGAGGGTCACGCACGGGCGCAGGCACAAATGGCTGGGCCCGCGGAGGTCGGTCTTGCTGTGGCAGAAATGGAATGACATACTCAACACCCTAAGGAGGGATGAGGATGGGACTTAAGGAAGAGATCTTTGAGCAGCCCGAGGTGATCAGTCGCCTCATTGACGAACAATGGCCGAAAATCCGTGACGTCGCTGCGGACATCCGTGCCCGGATGACATCCAACGAAGCGCCCTCTGCGAGCCGCACTGACTCAGCGAGTTGCATTGACTACGTCTTCCTGACGGCGCGCGGCACCTCCGACCACGCCGGCCTCTATGCCAAGTACCTCTGGGCGGCCTTCAACGGCCTGCCTATCGCGCTGGCGGCGCCGTCGCTCTTCAGCATCTACGGGCGTCCGCCGCAGTTGCGCAACAGCCTGGTTGTCGGGATCTCGCAATCGGGCGAGTCGCCCGACATCCTCAGTGTGATGGCCGAGGGGCGTCGTCAGGGCGTGCCCACGCTGGCGATCACCAACACGCCCAGTTCCCCGCTGGGGGAGGTCAGTGATTGGGTGATCGATATTGCCGCCGGCCCCGAGTTTGCGGTCGCCGCGACCAAAACCTATACGGCGCAGCTTGCCGTGATCGCCTTGCTTTCTATCGCTCTGGACGACGAGGGTGAGCGTCGCTTCGCCGAGATCCAACGTGTGCCCGCCTATATGTCCCAGGTCCTGGAAGCGGACGAGGAAATCAGGCAACTTGCCGAACGCTACCGCTATATGAACCAGTGTGTCGTCCTCGGTCGGGGCTACAACTACGCGACAGCCTACGAATGGGCGCTCAAGCTCAAGGAGCTGACCTACAGCGTCGCGGCGCCCTATTCCTCTGCCGATTTCCAGCACGGTCCCGTGGCCATGGTAGCCCAGGGCTTTCCCGTTTTCGCGGTTGTGCCCCGTGGTGCCGTCTTCAACCATGTGGTCGAGTTGCTCGAGGAGCTTAAGCGCGTGCACCAGGTGGAGCTTCTGGTGCTGTCCAACCATGAGGACGCCTTGACCCTCGCGGATCGGTCGGTGGCGCTGCCCGATGACCTCCCGGAATGGCTCAGCCCCCTCGTCGCCATCGTGCCGGCCCAGCTTTTCTGCTACTATCTCACTCGGGCGAAGGGCTTCGATACCGAAAGCCCGCGCATGCTGAGCAAGGTAACGAAGACGGAGTAGGCATTGACGCGTATGGGGACAACGTGGAGCGGCTAGCTCTCGAGGGTGGCCAACCGGTCCGTGCGACGCCCTTCCCGCCCCGGGCACATATCGGTGCGGAGGAACGGGCCGCCGCCGCCGCACTCTTCGACGCGGCGATGGCGACGGGTGTCGCGCCGGGCTACAACGGCAGCGCGGAGCAGGCCTACTGCGAAGCCTTTTCCGCGGCGATGGGGGGCGGATACACCGATGCCGTGAGTTCGGGCACGGCGGGTCTCTACGTCGCCCTGCGGGCCCTCGATCTCCCCCCGTTCACCGAGGTGATCGTCGGCGCCGTGACCGATCCCGGCGGGATGATGCCCATCCCGTTGCTCAATCTCATCCCGATGGTGGCGGACACTGCACCTGGGAGCTTCAACACCGGACCGGAGCAGGTGGCAGCGCTCCTGTCGCCGCGAACCAGCGCCATCGTTGTGCCGCACATCGGTGGGGAGCCCGCCGACATCGCCGGGATTGTGGATCTAGCCCGGCGGCATGGGATCCCCGTCATCGAGGACTGCTCCCAAGCCCACGCCGCGCGGCTGAATGGGCGTCTGGTTGGCACCTTTGGTGATATGGGCGTCTTTTCCACGATGCACGGCAAGCATCACAGCTCCGGCGGGCAGGGCGGGCTGGTTTTCACGCAGCGGGAATCGCTCTATCACGCGATTCGCCGGGCCTCGGATCGGGGTAAGCCCTTCTTTCTGCCCGAGGGTGCGACGAACGTGATCGCCTCGCTCAACCTCAATCTCAACGACCTCGCGGCGGCGATCGGTCGGGTGCAGCTGCGGAAGCTGCCGGATATGGTGGCGCGGCGCCGGAAGATTGTTGCTCAGCTCCAGGAGCAGACCGGGAACCTGCATGCCATCGCGTTTCCGCCCTTGCTGCCCGGCGCGGAGCCGAGCTATTGGTTCCTGCGGCTGCGCTTCAATGAGCGCGCCGTGACCGTGGACAAACTGTCCTTCTGCCGGGCGCTCCAGGCCGAGGGATTGCCGGTTAACCCGGATTACGCCGCCGCGCTGCCGCATACGATGACGTGGTTCACCGAGCGCCGGGTCTTTGGCCGCAGCGGATATCCCTGGGCCTCGCCAGACTACGGCGGTGATCCCGAGCGCGAGTTCCCCTGTCCCAATGCCCGGGCCGCGATCGCGGCGCACTTCAACGTACAGATCCACGAAGGGTGGGGCGATCAGGAGATCGACGACGCGGCGGCGATTCTGCGCAAAGTGGCGCGTTGTTATAGCGCATCGGGTGCGGCATAAGGGCGGGTTTTGAAGGGACGCAGGAGGCCATGACGATGAAAGTGCTTATGATGACCGATCTTGAGGGTGTGGCTGGCGTGGTGAGCTTCGAGAAGCAGGGCTACGCCGACGGCATCTATCACGAGGCCGCCAAGCGGCTTCTGACCTTGGAGGTCAATGCGGCCATCGAGGGCCTGCTGGCGGTCGGCGTGGAGGACGTGCTGGTCCTGGATATGCACGGCCCCGGCGGGATCTCCTTCGAGGATCTGCATCCTGCCGCAAAGCTGATGCACGGGCGTCCGCTTGCGCCACAGGCGGTGTTGGACGCCGTCTATCGGACCTACGACGTGGGCGTGATGATCGGCCAGCACGCGATGGCCGGCGTCAGCGACGGCAATCTAGCCCATACCCAGAGCAGCCGTCACATCGACTCCTACACCCTCAACGGAAAACCCATCGGCGAGATCGCGCAGTTCGCGCTCTACTGCGGTGGCCTGGGGTTGCCGCTGATCTTCTTAAGCGGCGACCATGCTGCCTGTCAGGAGGTCGAAGAGCTGATACCCGGCATCACCACGGCGACCGTGAAACAGGGCCTGTCGCGGGAGTCTGCAATCACACTTTCCAAGGAAGCGTCCCGCGATCTGATCCGTAGGCGCATCCAACTGGCGGTCCAGCGCCAAGAACGGGACCCGCTCCCACCTCTTGTTTGGGATCCGCCCTACGTCCTCGAGAAACGCTACTTCCATACTGATACGGCCGATCGTGCGGCGGCTGAGCCGGGCGTCGAGCGCGTCGATGCGCAGACCGTCCGCGTCCGCGGCGATGACATCCTGGACGTGATCTACCGATAGGGGAAGTTTTCGGATCCGGGTGCGGGATCTGCGCGCCTGAGAAATCGTGGAGCGCGGGCATCGCCCGCGCTCCATTCTTGCACTACCTAGCTGTCTTTCTGACCGGACGAATCTACCAAGCGTAAGCCTCTACCAGGCGTAGGCCTCAGGCGCCGGGCCACCGGGGCCGGGGAAGATCTCGTCGAGCCGCTCCATAACTTCGTCGGAGAGCTCGATCTCCAGGGCTCGGGTCGCGCCCACCAGCTGCTCCATCGTGCGCGGCCCGATGATGGGCGCCGTCACGATCGGGTTGTGAAGCAGCCAGGCCAGGGCGACGTTTGCGGGTTCCTCTCCCAACTCGGCGCAGAGGTCCTCGTATGCCTTCAGCTGGTCCCCTTGCTTCTCCAGTCGCTCCTGCATATGCTCGGAGGCGCGTCGCCCCTTCTGCGCCTTCTCCAGCGCGCCGGCCAGGAAACCGCCCGAGAGAGGGCTCCAGGGGATGACGCCCAGACCGTAGTCCTCACAGGCGGGCAGCACCTCGAGCTCGACGGTCCGCGCGGCCAGGTTGTAGAGGCTCTGCTCCGAGACCAGGCCCATGAAGTTGCGCTCCTTCGCCGCAGCCTGCGCCTTGGCGATGTGCCACCCCGCGAAGTTGCTGCTGCCGACGTAGATCACCTTGCCCTCGCGCACCAACTGCCCCATCGCCTGCCAGATTTCCTCCCAAGGCGTGGTGCGTTCGATATGGTGCATCTGATAAAGATCGATATGATCGGTCTGCAGCCGGCGTAGGCTGTCCTCGCAGGCCTTCTTGATGTGGTAGGCGGAGAGCCCATAATCGTTGGGACCATCGCCCATCCGATTGTAGACCTTGGTGGCCAGGACGATCTGCTCCCGCCGTCCGCCACCCTGGGCCAGCCACCGCCCGATGATCGACTCGGTCGCGCCACGCCCACCGTAGACGTTGGCCGTGTCGAAGAAATTGAACCCCAGCTCGAGCGCGCGATCCATGATCGCGTGACTGTCCTCTTCGCTGGTCTGGGGGCCGAAATTCATCGTCCCCAGGCAGAGCCGACTCACACTAAGTCCGGTACGTCCCAGATTCGTGTACTGCATTGTGCTTCCCTCCTTAGGCTTGTGAAGGACGAGGCCCTTCCGGCCTCATCCTGAAAACTTGACAGCCGTATTATAATATATACAGGTGAATCAAACCAGCCGCGTTTGCCGCGGACATTCCCATCGGCGGATTGGGCAGGACCGGCTCTGATGTCCCGCCTTCACGTCCAGGGCCAGGAGGCCTTATGAAGACGCTGTTGATCATGCGTCACGCGAAGTCGAGCTGGAAACACGCCGGCATGCCAGATCACGATCGCCCACTTAAGAAGCGCGGCGAACGTGATGCGCCGCGGATGGGGCGACTTCTGGTCGAGGAGAATCTCGTTCCCCAGCTCATCATCACCTCCACCGCGAAACGAGCGCGACGTACCGCCAAGATGGTCGCCAAAGCCTGTGGCTATGCGGGCGAGGTTGTGTTGGAGCACGATCTCTATGCTGCCGGTCCCATGGGCCTCATCCGGGTTCTCAGGAATGTGGACGACCGCTACCATCGGGTCATGGTCGTCGGCCACAACCCGGGGCTGGAGGTCTTTCTGGAGGTGCTGACCGGCGAGGCGGAGTGGCTCCCCACGGCGGCCTTGGCCCACGTAGAGCTGCCCATTGGCTCGTGGCGCAAGCTTCAGGAGTATGTCGGGGGCGAGCTCGTCGGTCTCTGGACGCCCAAGAAGGTAAAGGCGCGCCAGGCGGGGTCCGACTAGTGCTTAGCTGGTTTGGTTGGTAGTGACCGCTTCAGCGGTTTGGCGGCTGAAGCCGCGATTGCCAACGCCAACGATCAGGGCAACAGAGCACTAGCTTAGGGCACCGTCGCTGGGATCCGGTAGGGTCCGGCTGCCAGATCGTCCCAGTAGCCGTTGCCGTTGAGGTAGCCGTACGAGAAGATGACGTGACCTGGCGCGCCTTGTGCTCGGGCCGCCTCGATGCGCTCGGAGATCGCGCTGAACGCCTCGTAGTGCCCGCCGATCCCGGGATAGACGGCCCTGCCCGCAGCGTCGGCCACGAAGTCCTGCATCAGGATCTCCCAGCTTGCCATATCATCGGGGACGGAGCCATAGAGCATGGGCATGATGGCATCCACGGACCCGCTGGCTAACCAGCCCTTCGAGTCCTGGTAGTAGGCGTGGTACCCCTCAGTCAGCCCCCATCCCCATTTGTCGATGTAGTAGGGCCAGACTGCGGCGGAGACGAGGGCGTCAGGCCGGCGTGCCTTCGTCTCTGCCGTCACCTGCGCGACCAGCGCCGTCACGCGGTCGCGCTGCCATTGTGCCCGGTCCTCTGATGGATGCTCTCCGGCTGCCAAGTTGCTGTCGGGATCGTAGGAGTAGGCAGCTCCCGCGTAGCGCACCCGGTCGAGGTGCACGCCGTCGATGTCGTAGCGGTTCACAATATCGCGGATCACTGCGGCTATGTAGTCGTTGACCGTGTCCAGGCCAGGGCTGGCCCAGAGGTAGCTTCCCCAGGAGAGCGGCATCCATTGCGCGGTATCTTCCCCGGCATACCGGTACTGCCGCCACGTGTAGCCCAGCCCATAGACGCCGGGATGCTCGAGATGGGTTGGGCCGTAGGTGAAGCGGTCAAACATCTGCGGTGGCGTCGTGGCGGGCGGCCAGAGGTCGCCCTGACCGGCATCCTCCGACGACGACTGCCACGCTGTGTAGACGTTGACGTAGGCGTGGACCTCCAGACCCGCCGCGTGGCCCGCCGCGATCATCCGGGCCAGTGGATCCCATTCGGGATCCAGCCCCAGCGTCTCGGAGACTGGCCCGGTGGTCAGCCGCGCCGACCAGGGCTCCAGCCCCGGCGTGTAGTAGGCATCGCCCGCACCCCGCACCTGAAAGAGGATCGTGTTGAACCCGGCGGCGGCCACCTGCGCGACCATCGCGTCGATGGCTTCGGGGATTGGGGCTGCCTCCAAGCGCGTCCAGTCGTAACGCGTGATCCAGATGGCGCGGCGCTCCACCATCGTCTGCGGCTCGGGCCTCGTCACCAGGGGGAGATGGAGGGTGTGGGTGAGCGTTGGTGAGATGGTCAGCGGAGCTGTAGACGCCGTTGTCGACAAGCGCCTCTCACCCTCCGGCGTCACCCTTGTCAGGGGGACTTCGGCCCCTACCGTGGCCGGTGACGCGTCCCCACCGTAGAGCCGGTACCACGCCTCCCCACGCCCAATCGCCCCGGCAAGTCGCTCGAAGTCGGGCTCGGCCTGCACCATGTGCGATCGTGCCCGCACCGGAAGCTGTGCATCTGACGCTGAGACCGCCCGTGCTGCTGTAGAGAACGGGGCCGTCATCAGGATCAGCAAGACGAGCAGTCTGCCCACAAACCGCGAAACCCCAGGGGGCATAAACGTTCCTCTCCTTGCGGGGGTGTTCAGGTCAACACAACTGAGCCTCACGGGGCCACTCGCACATGCTCACCTTTGACGTGAGGCAGTCAACAGACAGAAATACTCACGAGGGGAGCGTGCGCTGGAAGCGTGCGCTCCCCTCGTGGGCGCAGAGGCGAGATGTCAATCGGAGTGAGGCGAGATGTCACACTGGCCTTCGCCGAGCACCTCGATCTCCAGCTCTTCCATCGTCCGGATGGTGGAGTGAACGGGGCAACGTTCCGCAACCCGCTCAATGGCCTTGATCCGAGCCCCGCAGTCGCCGTTAGGCAACAGGACTCGGGCCTTGAGGTTGACAAGGCGTGTCGGATCATCTGCTTTGTCGAAGGTGATTTCGACCCGCATGTCCTCGTCGTCGATGCCGTTCTGCTCGCAGTATTGGGCCACAAAGGCGCCAATACAGCTGCCCAATGAGGCGACAAACAGCTCGGGGGGTGTAGGGCCACGATCATTGCCGCCCATACCTGCCGGGACGTCGATGTTGACCGAGTGGTTGCCGATCTTGGACTGAAAGAGCATGTTGCCTTTGTACACCGTTGTGATGTGTGCCATTCGACCCTCCATATAGGTTGCTATGCAGTTATTCGGAACGATAGGTAAGTGCATCCTTGTGGCGATTATGGTGCGTTCTGCCCAAAATGCAAGTGGGCAAAGCGTCGGGGCGTGTTTCGCGTTGGGGGCAACTTGTCGATCAGGCCCAGTACAAGCCGGAGCAGGCTTGACTTTGACCAACGCGAAACACGCCTTGGCAGTTTTGGCCCGCTTTGGGATGGCGGGTATCAAGCACGTTGGGCCAAAACTGCCCGCTCTTGCCCCAGAGATGAAAGGCACCCAAGCGTCGCCGCACTGGCTTTGACTCGATCATTGTGCTACTATGATACCGTAAGGAAACAGAGGTGTACGAGACGCAAGAGGAGGCTACGGCTTGTCTGATGAGCTGATGGCGATGCCTCAGGCGATCGCCGATTTCCATCGCGCCCGCCGTAGGGCAGCCATACAGGAGTTGATCGCTTGCCTTAAGGGCGAGCCGGTCGGTTTGCTCTCCTACGAGGAGGTGCGTCAGCGCCTAAACCTGCGGTCGCAGAGGGAGAAAGGCCTGGCAGATGTTCCACTCGACGCCATTGTCGGCAGCGTCGATCGCTACACCGACTTCACCCGAGGCTTCTTGCCGCGGGCCGAGGTGGATCCTCAGCGCTGGGCGCGCGTTAAGATGCAGACCACGGGGCTCGTAGGGTTGCCTCCTATTGAGGTCTACAAGATTGGGGACGCCTATTTCGTCAAGGATGGCAACCATCGGGTCTCGGTCGCGAAGGAGTTGGGCGCAACGCACATCCAGGCGTACGTGACCGAGATCCAGACCGGGGTGTCCCTTGAGCCTGATGTCAGCCCTGACGACCTCATCCTCAAAGAGGAATATGCGGATTTCCTGAGTTGGTCCCACCTCCACGAGGTGCTGCCTGATGTCGACCTGATCCTCACCGCGCCTGGCAAGTATGAAGACCTCAAAGAGCATATCAGTGTTCATCGTTACTACATGGGCATCGAACAGGATCGACCGATTCCGTTGGGAGAGGCGGTGGTCGACTGGTACGAGGCCGTCTACCGACCGATCGTCGAGACGATTGAGCGGTTGGGTGTTCTGCGGGACTTTCCCGACCGTACCGAGACCGATCTCTATCTCTGGATCGCCGAGCACCGCGCGGCTCTGCAGGAGGCGCTGGGATGGCATGTGGAGCCTGATGCTGCAGCAGAGGATCTCATGGCTGAGTTCAGCTCGAAGCCTGAGCGTATCCTTGCCCGTGTCACCGATAGGATCTTCCAGGCGGCGACGCTTGAGAAGCTGGGACTTGCCACTCCCCAGACCGGAGAATGGCGTGCGCGGCGCGTTCTGCGTCAGGGGCGTGATCCGGCCCATCTCTTCCACAACATCCTGGTCACACTGGACGGTGAACCATTGGGCTGGCAGGCGTTGGATGCGGCGCTGGAGCTGGCGAGGCGTGAACACGGTCGCATTCTGGCGCTTCACGTAGTCGCGGACGAGGAAGAGGCGGAGAGTGAGGCGGTTCAGGAGCTGCGGCACGTTTTCGAGAACCGCTGCGAGACCTCTGAGGTACCCGGGGAGTTGGCCATTGGGACAGGGGCTATCGCGCGCCAGATCACGATGCGCGCTCGCTGGGCCGACCTCGTGGTGGCCCCGCTGCACTGTCCTCCTGGTCCGGATCCCGTCGAAAAGCTGCGCTCGGGGTTCCGCACGATGATCGTGAGGTCTCCGTGCCCGGTCCTTGCCGTGCCCGCGCCTTTGTTCCCTCTCTCCAGCGCTGTGTTGGCCTACGATGGGAGTCCCAAGGGACGTGAGGCGCTCTTCGTGGCGACCTATATGGCTGCCAGTTGGCCGGAGCTGTCGCTCGTCGTCGTGTCTAGCCATCCAGATCAGGACTTTGTGAAGCGGAACCTGGAAGAAGCTCGCGTCTATCTCGGAACCCATGACCTTGAGGCCGAGATGGTTGGTCGGGATGAGGCTGATGCTGCCGCTGTGATTCGGGAGGTCGCCGAAGTGCATGACAGCAGCCTCATCGTGATGGGCGGGTATGGGTCCAGTCCCGTTGTCGAGCTGATGTTGGGGAGCGCCGTGAACGAGATCTTGCGTACCGCGGGGCGTGCGACCCTCATCTGCCGGTGAGGTCAGGATACTTTGTCAGACGACACCGGCTGGGAGACGCTCAAGCTCGTCGCCATCTGCGGACCGATGTCGCCGAGAACCGGGAGATCGGTGAGATGATTGCCGCCGCAGCCAACGCCGCGACGGCGCCGGTCGCGATCGTGCTCCCGCTGCGCGGTGTCTCGATGCTGGACAGCGTCGATGTCGACGGCACCCCTGGACGGTTCTGGGATCCCTACGCCGATCGAGTTTGCTTCGACGCTATCAAAGCCAACCTCAAGCCCGGCATCCCGGTCGTCGAGATGGACAATAACATCAACGACACCGAGTTTGGGGATAAGTGCGCAGCGCTCCTGTTGGAGATGGTGGCAGAGGGCTAGAAGACGCATCTTTTGCCGTTTCACTTACTTGGCCGTAGGAACCTGCGGGTCTGCTAATTCGCGATGTGGGCTGACCCGAGGTCGATCACATTACCCATATATCAGGAGGTCCTATGCATCAGAAAATCGTACTTGTCGGTGCTGGGAGCGCTCAGTTCGGCTTTGGCACCCTCAGTGACATCTTTGCCAGTGAGGTCCTGGAGGGCAGCGAGGTGATGCTGCACGACATCAATCCCCAGGCGTTGGCCCGTGTCGAGAGGGCAGCGACGCGCTACGTCGCGGAGCACGAGCTGCCCTTCACCATTTCGGCCTCTACAGAGAGGGCCGAGGCGCTGCAGGGTGCCGACTTCGTCGTCATCTCCATCGAGGTCGGTGATCGGTTTGTCCTGTGGGAGCAGGACTGGATGATCCCTCTGCAGTACGGCATCCGCCAGGTCTATGGCGAGAACGGCGGCCCCGGTGGCCTCTTCCACTCCTTACGCATCATCCCCCCGATTCTCGAAATCTGTGGGGATGTGATGGAGATCTGTCCGGAGGCGACCGTCTTCAACTTCAGCAATCCGATGACGCGTATCTGCACTACGGTCCAACGGAAGTATCCCGACCTCAAGCTGGTCGGCCTCTGTCACGAGATTGCGTCGTTGCCCCAACACCTGCCTCGCATCCTCGATACACCCCTGGAGAATCTCGAGTTCCGCGCCGGGGGGCTCAACCACTTCAGCGTCGTACTGGAGATCCACTACAAGGATACGGGCAAGGATGCCTATCCCGATCTGATGGCGAAGGCGCCTGCTTACTTCGAGCGGTTACCGGACCTGCGTACGCTGGTGGCCCAGATGCGGGAAGAGGGGACGGGCTCCACGCCTGGTGCCGAGCCGGCGCTGCGCGAGGAGGCCGGTGCCTGGGCCGAGCGGGGGCTGTTCAGGGAGATCATGGAGACGTTCAACCTCTTCCCTATTACCACCGATAGCCACTTCGGTGAGTACATCCAGTGGGCTCACGATGTCGTCGATCACCGGGGCATCCTCGACTTCTACTACTTCTACAAGCAGTGGTGTCAGGTCGATGAGGCCAAGCTCGGGACGCCGACCCAGTGGGAGCGCGTGATCCCCATCATGGAGGAGATCCTCACCGACGCCGGCGTGGAGGAGTGGGCCGTCAACGTGCTGAACGACGGCTTGATCGACAACATCCCGGAGTTCCTGTCTGTGGAGGTGCCTGCCATCGTCGACAAGGACGGCGTCCATGGCGTCGAGCTAGGCGAGCTACCCAAAGGGTTCGCCGGTTTGCTGCGCAACCAGGCGGCGGTGTGCGACCTGACCGCCGAGGCGATCCTGCAGAAGTCAAAGAATCTGGCGTTGCAGGCGCTGCTAGTCGATCCTGTCGTGCACAGCGTTGAGGCCGCTAAGCAGACGCTGGATACGATGCTGGTGATGCAACACGATTACCTGGGCTATCTGAAGTAGGCCACGGGTGTTGCCTGCGAGGTCCACGGCTGTGAGGTCCCTAGGCCTGGATTTCGCAGGCTCAGTCGCTCTTTGGGGCGTAGCGATTGACGTTCTGTGTCACATAAGGAGGTGTATCCATGGCGTTCATCACACGTGAGGATGCGTTGGCACGGCTACGCAGGAATGTGTCGGAGAAGGTGCCGATCATCGACTGCGTGCGGGTACCGGGATCTCGGCCAAGTTCGCCGAGCGCGGCGGCACCGATGTGCTGGTCGCACACGTGGGGCTGACGACCTCCGGTTCCATCGGCGCGGGTGTCGCAATGACGATGGACGAAGCCGTCGAGAAGGTGATGGCGGTCTACGAGGCCGGCAAGGCCGCGCGGGATGACGTGCTGGTCATCTGTCATGGCGGCGTCTTCGACGAGCCGCCCAACGTCGCCAAAGCACTGGCGCGGATGCCCGGCGTCGCCGGTTTTTTTGGCGCCTCCAGCATCGAGCGCCTGCCCACGGAGCGCGCGATCCGCCAGCAGGTCGAGGACTTCAAGACGATCCGATTGGTCTAGCAATCAGCCGTCAGCTTTTTGGCCAGCGCGTGAAGTAGAGGATGCCACGTTACTCCATACTTCCTACTCCCTACTTCCGTTGCTCCTGAAAGCTGACGGCTGACAGCTGACGGCTGACAGCTGACGGCTGAGAGCTGACCGCTGTCTTCCCTCCTGGAGCCGACAATGCACATTGACCTGAACTGCGACATGGGCGAGAGCTTTGGTCGCTATGTCCTCGGCAACGACGCAGCGATGCTGGAGGTAGTGATCTCGGCCAACATCGCGTGCGGTCTTCACGCCGGGGATCCGGTGGTGATGCGCCGCACCGTGGAGTTCGCAGCCGAACAAGGTGTTCGCGTCGGGGCGCACCCCGGCTATCCTGATCTCCAAGGGTTTGGACGCCGGTCGATGGAGCTGAGCGCCGAGGAGCTGGAAGCCAGCTTGGTCTATCAACTCGGTGCGTTGGCAGGGTTCACCGCAGTGGCTGGCGTGCCAATGGCCCACGTCAAGCTGCACGGGGCGCTCTACAATGCGGCGATGCGCGACGACGACCTCGCGATTGCTGTGGCGCGGGCCGTAGCTGACTTTGATGCGGCCTTGATGGTCGTGACGGTGCCCGGCTCGGCCCTCGCACACGCAGCGAAGGCGCAGGGGCTGCGTGTGGCTCACGAGGGCTTTGCAGACCGCGCCTATCAGGACGATGGCTCCCTGGTCCCGCGGGGTCAGCCCGGAGCCGTGATTCGCGACCCCGATGAGGTCGCGACGCGCGCCGTGAAGATGGTGACGGAGGGCATGATCACGACGATCACGGGGCGGGCGATTCCTCTGCGGATTGATACGCTCTGCGTCCATGGCGACACATCCGACGCTCCTCAAATCGCCCGCGCGCTGCGCGAGGCTCTCGAGGCCGCCGGGGTCGCGGTACGTCCCTTGGCGTAGGACGTCTCGTAATCAAAGGATGAGGCCTGCGTCATCGTCTGATGGATATCCCCGCGATCTCGCCGGCCCCCTAACGCGTCAGCACCTGTACGATCTCGCCGACGTACATCCGGTGAAAATCGCGCGCGGCGTAGACTTGGTCCACGATGCTGGCTTCGAGGAAATGATCTTCCTCGATGTCCTGCTTGTAGAGGGTACGGCACTCCAGGACAAGCCGCGCCTCGTCGAAATAGACGGCGCCCGTCTTGCCTGGCATCGGTGTTAAGCCTGTCTCGGCGATCTTATCGACGTCACGACCGGACTTGGTTCCGCAGTAGTCAAGAACGTCCCGGTATTCCTCAGTGAAGAAGCTGAGCGTGTAATGGGACGCGTGATCGATGAACTCTCGGGTGTAGCGCTGCGGACGAACGAACACGAAGGCAACCGGACGCCCCCAGAGGATACCGAAGGTGCCCCAACTGGCGGTCATTGTGTTAAAGTTCTCCGGTTCCCCTGCGGTGATGAGCATCCAATCCTCGCCAATCGCCTGGAAGGGATTGTCGGTGATCTCGTAAGGGCTGATCTCACGGAATGTCGGTGTCTGTGCCATAGGCGTTTCTCCTTGTCTGGGCTAGGGCTCGCTTCGCGGGTGGGTGCGAGCGTGTCTGCTGGATGGTTCTTGCCGTGGGAGCTGTTGCAAGCGTTACAGGTCCCGCGAACGGTGGAACCAACGGCCAATCGCATACACGAGGGGTCGCGGCACGATGCCGGCGAGGCTGGCTAGCAACCGATAGCCGAGCCCCGGCACGGAGATCACGCGATCGGCGCCCAGGTCGTCGAGCGATTGCTCCACGACCGTTTCCGCCGGCATCCAGAGGAAGTCGGGCAGGTTGAGCTGCCGAATGCTTGCTTTGTCCTGGAACTCGGTCTGCACGAACCCTGGACACAGTGACTGAACCCGCACGCCGCTGCCGGCCAACTCCTGGTGCAGGGCCTCGGTGAAGGCGCGCAGGTAGCATTTCGTCCCCGCGTAGGTGGCGCCTCCGGCGATCGGGTAATAGGCTATCAGCGATGACACGTTGACGATCGCGCCACGCTCCTGGGAAAGCATCACCGGTAGCGCTGCACGGACCAGGCGGATGACCGCCTGAACGTGGAGCCGGACCATCTCCAGATTAGCTTCGATGTCTAGCGCAGCAAAGCGCCCGACCAGGCCAAAGCCGGCGTTGTTGACCAGGAGGTTCAGATTGTCTATCGCCGCGATAGCCTGCTCCACGCGGCTGATGCCTTCTTCCGTCGCCAGGTCGGCGGTCAAGGGCACGGCTTTCACACCGTAGGTTTCCCGCAGCTCAGCTGCCAGGGCCTCCAAACGATCGGTGCGCCGGGCCACCAGAATCACGTCGTATCCGAGCTTCGCCAGCTTGGTCGCGTAGGCCTGCCCAATACCGCTGGATGCCCCGGTCACCAGGGCTGTCAGGGTTTCGCCCTCGCGAATGAGCGGCGACGTCCGACGCGCCTGCCAGCGCTGCCAGCTCTTCAGCCCAACCAGCGCACCGCCGATGAGGCCGAGCCCCAACCAGAGCGATCGATCCCCACAGGTGCTGCCGTCTCGCTTTGCCATCCC
>JBNGCP010000024.1:0-10802 GCA_049974845.1 Anaerolineae bacterium
GGTGGAAGTTGAACGAGCCTGCTGCCTTTCCTTGCTCAACCTGCATGTTCACCGTTGATAATAGCTTTCTCGTTCCAGAAGAGCCCCTTCAAGTTGACTACGAAGACAGCTTCCGGTTGCGCGGCTACACTGTAACTCCCGAGCGAATACGCGTCGACCAGTCATTTGAGTTCCTCCTTTTCTGGGAGCTCTTGTCCCCTCTTGAGGAAACCATCCACGTGTTTGTCCATGTGCTGGACCATGACGGCAACCTTGTTGCACAGGATGATCATCAACTCCTGGTTGACCTTAACTTCTATCCGGACGCGGATTTCCCTTCCGGTACGTTAGTCCGGGGGATGCACGAGTTCTCGGCCTTGCCGGCAGGTCGTTACGATATCCACGTTGGCCTCTATCGCTGGGAGGACCAACAGCGCTTGATGACATGGTCAACGGGTGGCACCGATCCTGAGCATTACTTGAAGTTGACTGAGCTTGATGTAAAGTGATTCGTTGATTGATTGCAGATGTCTTCGATCACAAGCCCCAGCTCTTCGCTGGGCTTTTCCTTCGTCAGCCCGTACCCCTGCGAAAGGTACGGCTTCCCACCTTGGTATCTGAACAGATTCCCCACCCAACGTACGAAGAAAGTCGACCTGGTGCCTTGAATGACCGCCTCCCCTGTTGTACAGTAAAACAAAAGGCGCATTAGACCCAGCCGCAGGGCCACGCGGCACCGCCAAAATTACGAAACGAACCCATTTCGTGCGCCCGCACGCGCCTTTCGTGCGCCCGCACACGCCCAACGTCAATCCTGCGAGCTGATGGCTGAAAGCTGTCAGCTGATCGCTGTCTTTCACCAAACAAACCCATTTTCGCAGGCTCCGTGGAAGGCCGTTGAGCCACCAAAGAAGCGAACACGCGCCCGGTTATCCCCATTTTCGCCCATCTATCCACAAGTCCTGGGGGTCTTATCCACAGTTGGACCCAAATTGTAGTAGGCGACAAGAGCTCAGCCTGCTGAGCTCCTGTCGCACCTCTTCCACATCTAAGCAAAGTTATCCACAGCTGGAGCGAAGTTATCCACAGGCAGCGTCCTTCGCCGATGGAACAAAGCACGCGCTTCCATCGTCTAGGAGACAGAAGAGAGTCACTCATCGGCATCCGGCGCCGAGATCACCTCGGCCCGCCCAGTCCCAATTCCGGATGCCACCCGCGAAGGAAGAGAGGAGTGCGCGATGCTCACAAGAACGATGCGAGCTTTGATAACGGCGATGCTTGTGTGGATGTCTGTCAGTGTGGTCCCGGCCTTGGCCGCACCGGTAGCGCAGGGGCGCGAGCCCGACCCCGAGTACGTGGAGGCGATCGAAAGGACCGCGGCGATGGTCTGGGATCCCGACGCCCAGCGCCTCGTCAGCCAGCACGGCCTGGAGATCCTCAACGTGACCTGGGAGGATACCGGGCGTTACTACGACTCCGCCGTCGGTCCCAACATCTCCGATATGACGATTCAGGTCCAGCACCGGAATCCCCGGACCGGCGATTACGAGCTGACGCTGATGCCCGTGATCCGCTACCCCAACTTCACCGACCTCTCCGCCGACGTCTCCCCGGACCGCTTCTACCTGCTCGTCGGCAACGAGGACGGCGAACCGCTGGAGCGCGTCACGCTTACCGAGTACCTGAGCCAGCTCCCCTTCTACCTGCACGACCCGGACTCCTGGACCGGCGACGAGGTCTCGTTGATGGCCCGCCGCGACACCCACGTCCTGGTCAGCGCCCAGGCGGCCTTCCTGCCCGTGCCCGAGGAGGGTGAGGCCGAGTTCAACCCCGTCCTCTTCAACTACCAGTCCTATCAGGGCGACCCGGCGGTGCTCGCCATCGTCGCCACCCGCGAGGGCAGCAGCGCGACCATCATCGATAACGTCCGCGACGCCTTCCCCGCCGGATTCTCCTGGGGCCAGCGCCTCTTCTTCAACCAGGACGGCGAGCGTGCCAGCTTCACCGGTCGGCGGCTCAGCGACTTCCTGGCCGACGAGGGGGACCAGCGCCCCGGTGAGCGGCCTGGCGGCGCCGTCGAGGCGAGTGGACAGAGTGGGCTCAATATGGTGCTCCTGATCCAGGTCCCCCTCAAGCAGAAGCAGCCGGTGCCCAGGATGATGGAGGAAGAAGCGGATTTGGGGTTTGCGCCGATGGCTGCGGAGGGCATGAAGCGGTCTGACGTCGAGGCCGCGGTGATCGGGCACGGCGCCGTCGAAGGTCCCTTCACCGAGATCGATGGGCTGGAGATCGAGCGTGATCCTCGTTTCCCGATCCGCGTCACTGTCCAGTTCTACAAAGCGACCAGCAACGGTGTGGTCTCCGAGGCTGACGTCGCCGAGATCGCGGCACAGATCGAGCGCGTCTACGACGACGCCGACTACGTCGGCAGCCTCGTCGTCGATGGACCCTCCGACCGCCCCACGGAGTACGAGGGGCCCAAGGTCGAGCCCGAGGACTGGTGGGCGGCCTTCTGGCAGCGCTTCGAGGAGAACACCGGCCTCAGCGAGGCCGATGCCCGTGAGCTCTGGCGCAAGCTCGGCTTCAAGGCCTGGCAGTGGTGGCCCCGGTTCCCCCGATTCCGTCCCGACCCGCCGCTGCCCATACCGCTGGACTGATCGAGCCTGAACAATAAGGGCCCCGCGTCGCGGGGCCCCAGGTCCTTCCACTTCTCGTCTTGGCGTCTTTGCGCCTTGGCGTGCCCTACACCTCGATATCCGCCACCGAGCCCACGATGTGCGTCGGACGGTAGGGGTAGAGCTCCACCATCTCCCGCGTCGTCACGCCCGAGAGCACCAGGATCGTCTCCATCCCCGTCTCGACGCCCGCGACGATGTCGGTGTCCATCCGGTCGCCGATCATCACCGTGTCCTCAGAGTGCACGCCGAGGTAGTTGAGCGCCGTGCGCATCATCAAGGGGTTGGGCTTGCCCACGAAGAAAGGGGCCTTCTCGCTGGCTTTCTCGATCAGTGCCGCCATCGCGCCGCATGCCGGCACGATACCGCGCTCCGAGGGGCCGGACGTGTCGGGGTTCGTGGCGATGAAGCGCGCGCCGTCAACGATCAGACGGATGCCCTTGGTGATCTGCGCGATGTTGTACGTGTGCGTCTCGCCCAGCACGACGTAGTCCGGGTCGATGTCGGTGATCACATACCCCGCGTTGTGGATCGCCTCGGTCAGGCCGCTCTCGCCGATCACGTAAGCGGTGCCGTTGGGCCGCTGGCTTTGGAGAAACCGCGCCGTGGCCATAGCCGACGTGAAGATGCGCTCCGCCGGGATCTCTAGGCCCATGGCCTGGAGCCGATGCGCCAGATCCCGCGGTGTGTAGAGGGGGTTATTGGTCAGCATCAGGTGCTCGGCGCCGCGATCCTTTAGCTTCTCCACAAAGGCGGCGGCGCCAGGGATCAGGCTGTTGCCTCGAACCAGGACGCCATCCATGTCCATAATGTAGTTCTTCGGAGTTGTCACCTTGCCTCCTCTTCTGTCGGCGCCGGAGAGGATCGCGCCCCGGGCGTCGGACCGGTGCCTAAGGGCCGAGGTCCGGTTCGCTGAGCAGGCCGTACAGGTCCGGCCTCCGGTCGCCCACGGTGTCGAGTTCAAACTCGCCGGGGCGCAGGACGATGCGCTTCTCCCGCGCCTGGGCCGGATCGATCTTCGCATACTGGACGGCCTCGTCTGCCTCCGCTTCCGTCAGCACGAGGCCGCGTGGATCGGTGATCTGGCTGTGGCCGAAAAACCAGAAACCGCTCTCGTGGCCGCAGCGGTTGCACGCCAGCAGGAAGACCCGGTTCTCCAGCGCGCGGGTGCGGGTGACGAAGCCGGGCGCGTTCTGCGAGCCGTCGGGCCAATTCGTGGGCAGCGCCACGATGTCGGCGCCCGAAAGCGCGAGCACGCGCATGGCCTCTGGAAAGCGCAGGTCGTAGCAGATGACCATGCCGATGCGCCCGATAGCCGTCTCCCAGACGCCGAAGCCGGTGTCGCCGGGCGTCGTGAAGCGGTCCACGCCCAGCAGCGGCAGATGCGCTTTGCGGTAGTGACCCACGAGACCCTCCGGGCCGACGAGCACCGCGCTGTTGTAGACGATGTCCGGGTCCTTGAGCCGCTCCAGCAGGCCGACGACCACATAGGGGCCGCCCTCTGGCATCTCGTGGCTCCGGCAGAGCTGCGTCAGTGTTTCGGTCGTGGGGCCTGGCACGGTCTCCGCAACGGTTTGCGCGCTCGCCAGGTCGGCAAAGCCGTACCCTGTCATCGCGCACTCCGGGAAAACGGTCAGTTGGGCGCCATTCGCAACCGCTTCCTCGAAGAGCGCCCGGATGCGGGCGAGGTTCTGTTCGTAGTGGCCGAGCTTGGGGTCCATCTGCGCGACGGCAACCGTGATGGGCATATGCTACCTCCTGGAATGCGGGTCGTTTGCGGAGCTACGGGCTCCAGGTCTGGATCGCAGCTCGCGGGCTTATGCGCTGTGGCCGCGCAGCGCGGCCACAACCGTGCTGCGCAGGCTCTCCTGCACCGCCTCGATCGGGCCGGTAGCGTCGAAAGTGTGCCAGCGCGTCGGATCCTCTTCGATCAGCGTGAGATAGCCTCGGCGCACCCGCCGGTGGAACGCGAGTGTCTCGCGGTCCAGGCGATTCAGTGTCTCCCCGCTGGCCTCGCGGCGCCGCAGGCCGATCTCCGGCGGCACGTCGAGATAGAGTGTGAGGTCGGGGACCAATCCTTGCGTCGCGAAGGTGGTGATACGGCGAAGAGCTTCCAGCGGAAGCCCTCGACCGTAACCCTGATACGCATACGTGCTGTCGTAGAAGCGATCGCAGAGGATCACCTTTCCCGCGGCCAACGCTGGCCGGATGACCTCGGCGACGTGTTGGGCGCGGGACGCCGAATAGAGCAGGATCTCCGTCTCCGCCGTCATCTCCGTGTGAGTGCAGTCGTGCAGCACCGCCCGGATCCCTTCGCCGATGGAGGTCCCGCCCGGCTCGCGGGTCGTGAGCACGTCGAACCCCTGTGAGACCAGCCATGGGGCAAGCAGCCGCAGTTGGGTGCTCTTGCCGCTGCCCTCGGGGCCCTCAAAGGTGATAAACCAACCCCGCGCGACGCCGCTCACGACGTCGCTGGCCCCGCGGAGCCGTCAGACTTACTCATCTGGCTCATCCTTCACGATAGATGCGGACGCTGCGATAGGGCTCCTCGCCAAAGGAGCGGGAGTTCAGGTTGGCCCGCTTGGCCATCTCGTGCTGGTATCGGCGGATAAACGAGTTCTGGGGGGCTAAGTTGATGGCCTGTTCGCCCTCCAGAATCCGGCCGATGGCGTTCTGTGCCTCATCCATCGCCAGTGTAAACGCGTCGGTCTCCTGCTCCGTGAGCTCGAACGTGTCGCTCAAGAACGTCTCCAGCTGCGCCGACGTATTGGCCCGCAGGACGTAGATGGGCACGCCGCGGCGCTCGGCGTCGGAAACGACGCGAGGGCGCTTGCGATAGTACTGCTTGGTCGTCACGAAGATGTCAGATTCCTTGAGGTTGTCCACAATCCGAATCGGCACGCGCAGATTCTGGGCGGCGCGCAGCAGGCGATTGCGAGCGACCCCGAAGGGGTAGATACGCTTCTCTTGTAGCCTGCGGCGTCCGCGACCCGCACGGGTCTGAGCCGGCGTCGGACCTTCACGCCCATCGCCGCGCCCGGCATACTCGCGCTCCTCGCGGCCTTCATAATCCGACCGCAATTCCTCGGTGTGGATCTCGCCCGAGTCGTCGCGATAGCGTTGCTCCTCGGCGAGAGGCCGGCCTCGCAACAGGGCATCGACCGCCTCCGAGACGTCCCTGTGCACCACCAGGCGCTGGCGGTCCTGGATCTCGATCAGGATGTCGAACGTCGGTGGCGCCCGTCGCTCCAACACGGTCTTCTGGGTGCCGCGGCGGCGTGCCTCTTCGTCCGAGAGCGTCACGCTCTCGATGCCGCCGACCAGGTCGGAGAGCGTGGGGTTCAGTAGCAGGTTGTCGAGGGTGTTGCCGTGCGCCGTAGCGATCAGCTGTACGCCACGCTCGGCGATCGTCCGGGCTGCCATAGCCTCGAGCTCGCGCCCAATCTCGTCGATCACGATGACCTCGGGGTTGTGGTTCTCTACTGCCTCGATCATCACCTCGTGCTGCAGATTGGGCAGCGCGACCTGCATGCGCCGCGCTCGCCCGATGGCCGGGTGCGGGATGTCGCCGTCGCCGGCAATCTCGTTCGATGTGTCGACGATCACCACGCGTTTGGTCTCGGCCAGAACGCGGGCGGCTTCGCGCAGCATCGTGGTCTTACCCACGGCGGGACGCCCCAGCAGCAGGATGCTCTCACCGGACTCGATCAGGTCCTGGATGATGGTGATGGTGCCAAAGACCGCGCGCCCTACGCGACAGGTTAGGCCGACGATCTGGCCCTTGCGGTTGCGGATCGCCGCGATGCGGTGCAGGGTCCGGGCGATGCCCGCCCGATTGTCCGCATCGAACTCTCCGATGCGATCCACGACCCAGTCGATGTCCTCCCGGGTGACCTCACGCTCGCGCAACACGATCTCCTCATCGGTATACCGTGCCGTGGGCACCCGGCCCAGGTCCAGGATGACCTCAAGCAGGTCATCGCGCCGCCCGATGGCGTTGACGGCCTCACGCACATCGGGCGGTAGCACTTGCATCAGCGAATCCAGGTTGTCAACGATGGATTGCGTCGCACTTGTCATAGCTGCTTCAATTTGCTCGGCTACTGTATTCATATTTGGTAGTTAGATCTCTCCTTATTCCATACCTGATTGTACCACGACAGGGGGTCCATGAAAAGACTTCGCGGCAAGCTGGATGTCTGGCCCCGGAATCCCCAGCGGCAGGAGGGATTGGAGCGAGCCGGCCCGGCGCTATAATAGCCTTTGCAGAGTTCTGATAGGCCGTCGTCTTGCATAGACAGGGAAAGGACGTCGATGATCCTTACGGTAACCCCAAACCCCGTGCTGGATCGAACCCTGACCGTCCCAAACATCGTTTTGAACGAGATGTCCCGCGCCCTCGAGACGCGCGAGGATTGGGGCGGCAAGGGGTTCAACGTGGCGCGCGCGCTGCATGCCTTGGGCAAGACGAGCGTGGCGATGGGATTCGTCGGGGGCGCGACCGGGGACAAGCTTGCCTCCGGCCTTCAGGCCCTGGGCATCCGCACCGAGCTGACGCCCATCGCGGGGGAGACGCGCACGAACGTCGTGATCACCGATGCCGCCGGCGAGCAGTACATCAAGGTGAACGAACCCGGCCCGACGGTGGAAGCGCAGGAAGTGTCCGCCCTGATGGAGCGCGTCGGCACGCGGGCGCAGCCCGGCGACTACTGGGCCCTCTGTGGCAGCCTGCCACCGGGGGCTCCGCTCGATCTCTACGCGCAGCTGATCGATCGCATTCAATCGCGCGGTGCCAAGGCGCTCCTCGATGCCAGCGGCGAGCCCTTCCGCTTAGGGCTCGAGGCGAAGCCCTTTATGATCAAGCCGAACGCGCTTGAGGCCGCCGCCTGTCTTGAGAGGGCCGTTGAGAGCCCTTCCGCTATGGCAGAAGCTGTGGAGGATTTCCTGGCGCGCGGGATAGCGTTGGTCGCGCTCTCGCTTGGCGCCGACGGTCTGATGCTCGCGTCCCGCGAGTTCCGCGTCTGGGCGCGACCGCCAGAGGTCCGCGCACGCAACCCCGTCGGGGCCGGGGACGCTGCCGTTGCCGGCCTGTTGTGGGCGCTGTCGGAGCAGCTCCCACCGCCCGACACAGCCCGCTGGAGCGTCGCATCGGGCACAGCCGCCGCGGTCCGCGAGGGCGTCACCTTCGGGACCTTGGATGAGGTAAGGGCGCTCTATTCGCAGGTGCGGCTGGCGCCGTGGCCCGGTCGCTAGACGGGGTTTAGAGAAGACAGCCTCTGGAGAGGGCACCTATGCTGCGTGTTGCGATTCGCGGTGTAGGCTGGGCCGGTACGGGTTAATGACGAGGCGATTCACGTGTTGGCGCAGTGCGGCGGTCGGGATGACGTCACCGTCGCCTGCTTCGGCGTCCTGCTACGCGCTTCGTGCGATCAGCGCGACCCACTCGCCCTGCTGACGTTTCTCGATGACGGGCAGTCCGTGTGCCGTCAGCGCCTGGACGACGCCCTCTGTCTGTTCCTCGAGAATACCCGATGCGACTAATATCCCGCCTGGACGCAGGTGCTGGACCAAGCCGGCCTGGGCCATATCGATGATCACCGAGGCCAGGATGTTGGCGAGGATCAAATCATAGGCGCCCTCGACCTCTGCCAACGTGCCGTGGCGCAGCTCGATCTGGCCTGCGAGCTGGTTCGCCCGCACGTTACGCCGAGCCGCTACGATGGCGTTCTCGTCGTTGTCCACCGCCAGAATCGGGCCCAAGCCAAGCTTGGCTGCGATCATTGCGAGAATGCCGGTGCCCGTTCCCAGGTCCAGGACGCGCATCCCTGGTTCGGCGAGATCCTCAAGCGCATCCACACAAAGTTGCGTGGTAGGATGTAGGCCGGTTCCGAAGGCCATGCCGGGATCCATCTCCAGCACCACCTCTTGCGGTCGGGGCGTGTAATCGCGCCAAGAGGGCTTGATGACGACGCGCCGGCCCAAATGCAGGATCGGAAGTTCCTCTTTCCAGGTCGTCGTCCAGTCCTGATCGGGGAGGATACGGAAGGAGGGTTCGGGGATGACGGACCAGATGTGGTGCAGGTGGCCTAAGCTCTCCTCAATCTTGCGCCGCTTAGCCGCGATGGCCTCGTCGACGGCGAGATAGGCCTTGACGGTGACGTGTGCGCTGACCTCGGGGTTTTCCCCAAGGTCGAAAGCGACCCCCTGGGGCGCATAGCGGCTCAGTACCTCCGCCACGGCTTCGGCGGCCTCCCGGTTTACGTCGACGCTAACCTCTAGCCATTCCATCCGTGAGGGCAAATCGGCAAAAGTGGGCGCTCTAGGGCGCCCACAACGGTCGTGCCGGATCCGTCAGCCGGGGTGCTCAGAGCCCCAGCGCCTCCTTGACACGGTCGACGAAGCTCTGCTTGTCCTCGACGATGACCTCGGTGCCCAACGTCGAGCCCAGTTCCTGGAAGAGCTCTCTCTGCTCCTCGGTCAGGTGTTTCGGGATCGCGACCTGCGTCACGATCAGCTCATCGCCACGACCACTCCCGCGCAACTGGGGAATGCCTATCCCGCGCAGCCGGAAGATCGCCCCCGATTGCGTACCCGCGGGGATCGTGATCTGGCGATCACCGTCGAGCGTGGGCACTGTGACCGTGTCCCCGAGCGCAGCTTGGGCGACGTTGATCTGGAGCTCTAGGATGATGTCGTTCCCGCGCCGCTTGAAGTACTCGTGGGGTTTCACGTTGAGGGTGATATACAGGTTTCCCGGAGGCCCATTAAGCTCACCGGGCTCACCTTGCCCGGATACCCGTATCGTGACGCCGTCATCGACGCCTGCTGGGATCGCAACCTGGATTTTGCGGGTTGCGTACGTGCGTCCTGTGCCCCGGCATTCGTGACAAGGTGTCTTAACCACGGTGCCCTTCCCTTGGCAGCGAGGACAGGTGCTGATATTCACGAACGAGCCCAATAACGTGTGCTGAACCTGCCGCGTCTGTCCGCTCCCGTTACATTCAGGGCATGTCTCCGGAGAAGTTCCCGGCTCCGCCCCGGAGCCCTTGCAGACCGGGCAGACCTCCTGACGGCGGATCTCGACCTCTTTCTCCGCACCGAAGACCGCCTCCTCAAAAGTGATATTCAGGCTGGTCCTGAGGTCGTTACCCCGTCGGGGACCGGTGCGCCCGGCACGTCCAAAGCCCCCGAAATTCCCAAAGACCTCCGCGAAGATGTCGAAGGGATCGCGCATACCGCCAAAGTCGAAGCCGCCGAAACCGGGCGGCCCTTCCGTGCCGTAGCGGTCGTACATCGCTCGCTTGTCCGCATCGGATAGAACCTCGTAGGCCGCGTTGACCTCCTTGAATTTATCTTCCGCGTCGGGGTCGGTGCTTACGTCCGGGTGATATTTGCGCGCCAGCTGGCGGTAGGCCTTCTTGATCTCTTCCGGGCTTGCGTCACGGCCTACTCCTAGCACGCTGTAGTAATCGGTGCTCATTCGTGTTCCTTGCTTTCTGACTGTGATCCCGCTTGCTCTTGAGCTGCTGCCTCGACAACCTCGCCTTCTTCTGCCTCCTCCTCCTCCTCAGGCTTAGATGCTTTCGCGGCGCCCTTTGCTACAACGACCAATGCAGGTCGGAGGACGCGATCGCCGATCATATAGCCCCTCTCGACCTCGGCGACCACCTGACCCTCCTCGAATCCATCGACCTCTTGGTAGAGGACTGCTTCATGTACCTGGGGATCGAACATGTCGCCGGATTCCAACTCAATTGCCGTTACGTTCTCGCTGTCAAGGATGGCCTTCAGTTTCCGCTCTACCAGTCGGATGCCGTCGAGCCAGGTATCGTCTTCATAATCCTCCGGCACCGCCTCGAAAGCGCGCTGGAAATCATCAAGGATGGGAATCAACCGTGAGAGCAAACCTTCGTTGGCCCTGCTCCGCCACTGAGTCTGCTCCGCCTCAGTTCGCTTCCGGAAATTGGCGAACGCGGCCTGAGCGCGCTGCCAGCCGTCAAGATACTCTGCGGCCTTCTTCTCTGCGTCCGCAAGGTTCGCTTCCGCCTCAACGAGCTTATCTTCTAGCGTCCCCAGTTGTTCGAGAAGCGTTTCGGTCTCTTCGACTTCCGGCTCGTCGCTGGCGACCATGTCACCGGCGACCATGTC
>JBNGCP010000024.1:10902-31518 GCA_049974845.1 Anaerolineae bacterium
GGCGACCATGTCACCGGCGACCATGTCGCCTTCGACCATATCGACCTCTTCACCTTCTGCGGGGGGTTCGCCGACCTCAGCCGGCGATGATGTCTCCTTGAGTTCCTCGTCCGTCATGTTGATCTTTGCCTCCGAAGCTTGTGATGATTTCTTGATCTGTGAATCGCGGCGGTATCGATGACGATCCGTCTAGGCAGGCGGCTCAAGTTCGCTCAGTGTCCGTTCTGGCGCTTCTACGCTATAGTCGTTCTGAAAATCCGGTTGGTAGATATCGTAAACGAGCTCGCCCAGGATATTGGCGACAAACCGCACTGCAGAGACCGCGCGACCATATTGCATACGGATGGGCCCGACGACGCCCAGCGCTCCGGTCACGTAGTTCGAAACCCCGTAGCGGGCCAGGACGATGCTGCACGTCCGCAGCTCATCCCATCGTCCCTCTCCACCGATGAGGACGCGGACGCTGCCCACACCCACCGAGGGTGTCAGGGTTTCCGCGACAACAGCCTGGAGCAGACTGCGTTCCTCCAGGACACGCACCAACGCTGTCGAGGCTTCCTCGGCAGCTGTGAACTCCGGCGCTTGGAGGAGGTCTGATAGGCCGTGATAATAGATCTCATCAGAGGGCTCGCCCTCCACATCCCGCATCGTTGAGAGCACGATTTGTGCGATATCGGTCTCCAGGGGCGGGAACTCCCGCATGTGACTCTGGATCTGATCGGCGTCGAGTCCGGCACAAACTTGGTTCAACCGGTCGGCAGCGTCTCTGAGTGCGGGTTGGGTCATAGGTTCTGAGAGGACGAGCATTTGCTGCTCAACGGTCCCGCCTTCCATCACCAAAATCAGCAGCACAGCGCGTCTGTGGGTTGCGATAAGCTCCAGGTGCTTGAACGTCGACCGCGTGGTGCGAGGCGCCGTCAGAATCGCCGCGGTCTGCGCTGCTTTAGCAAGAACGGTAGAGGCAAGGGGCAGCCACTCCTCAATGCGATCCCGGGCCTGGTAGAACTGGTGCGCGATAGTTCGCTGTTCATTCTGCGGTAGGGAATGCTCCTCCATCAATCGCTCGACGAAGTAGCGAAATCCCAGCTCCGTGGGGACGCGGCCTGCTGACGTGTGCGGCTGCAGCAGATAGCCAAGATCCTCAAGCCGAGCCATCTCGCTCCGCACCGTCGCCGGGCTGACATCGAGATTGTAGCGATCCACAAGTGTCCGAGATGCAACCGTATCCACCGTTTCGACGTGTTCCTTAACGATCAAGCGTAACAGGAGCTCCTGTCGCGGTGTTAGGGTCTTTGTCTCCGCCATATCTTTATTGTCCTATATGTTTGCTTGAACTGCTGTGCAGATCCAGTCCCCATCTGCCAAAGTCCGTTATGCGTGATTGGAATAGATCGCGCCAGCGCTGGCGCGCCATAGAAGACGCCCTATAACAGACACCCCCTGCGTGTCTGACTCGTCACACTCTGCCACGACGCAGGGGGAGATATTTGACTGTGAGCATAGGCAAGTATTGCTAAGGACATGCTCCCCAACGTCAAGCGGCGCATCCAGCGAAATGTGATAGCGACGCGTTCAATTGGCTCTCTATGACTGAATCAGGTCGAAATCCCCGGAAATTCACAGAGCTTAGCACTCGATACTCAAGAGTGCTAAGGCAGTCCATGAAAATCATACCATGAAGAAGGGGCGTGTCAACATCTGCGCTTCCTCGAATTGAACCCCCTTCCTCGAAAATCAGCCCCTAAATAGAACATTTGTACCTAGTGAGGCGTTGATTCCGTGCTATAATATGCTTTTGCAGCCTGGTGAGAGAGGCGATCGATGGAGGGGCATATGGCAAGTGATGAGCTGATCATCCGTGGTGCGCGGCAGCACAACCTGAAGAACATCAATGTGAATATCCCGAAGAACAAGCTGGTGGTCATCACCGGCCTGTCCGGTTCGGGGAAATCCTCACTGGCCTTCGACACAATCTTCGCGGAGGGACAGCGACGTTACATCGAATCGCTGAGCGCCTACGCACGGCAGTTCCTGGGCCAGATGAACAAACCTGATGTAGAGCTAATCGAGGGCCTGAGCCCGGCGATCGCGATAGATCAAAAAGGCGTCTCTCACAACCCGCGCTCAACGGTGGGTACGGTGACGGAGATCTATGACTACCTCCGTCTGATCTATGCCCGTATCGGCACCCCTCACTGCCCCCAGTGTGGACGCCCTGTGACGCAGCAGAGCGCTCAGGAAATCGTCGACGCGATTCTCGATATGCCGGTTGGGACCCGGTTGCAGGTTCTCGCGCCTCTCGTCCGAGCTCGCAAAGGGCACCACCGTCCCATGTTTGACGAGGCGCAGAAGCTCGGATTCGTGCGCGTGCGCGTCGATGGCGAGGTCTATGACCTGACCGAGGTGCCGGAGCTGGATCGCTATAAGCTTCACAACATTGAGGCTGTCGTCGACCGTTTGGTCGTCCCCGAGGGCCGCTCTGCGTCCGAATCACACGGGAACGGCGGAAACCCTGACGCGTATACTGACTTCGTGAGTCGCGTCACCGATTCGGTGGAGACATCACTCCGCTTGGGCGATGGCGTGATCATCGTCGATGTCGTGCGGTCGCCGGATCCGGACATTCAGGAAGAGGGGGACGTGCTCTTCTCTGAGAGGCTCTCCTGTCCGGTCTGCAACATCAGCATACCGGAGATCGAGCCACGTTCCTTTTCCTTCAACACGCCGCACGGCGCTTGCCCCGTCTGTGAGGGGCTGGGCTATAAGTTGGAGCTTGATCCGGACCTGATCGTCCCCAATAAGAACAAGTCGTTGAACGAAGGGGCGATCGCGTATGGCTTGACGGAGGATCAGGATAGCGCGACCTGGCAGATCCTTGAGAGCGTGGCAGAGCATTACGGCATAGCGCTAGATAAGCCCTGGAAGGAGCTGAGTGAGGCGCAGCAGCGGATCGTGCTCTACGGGTCGGGGCGGGAACAGGTGCCCGTCTCCTATGAGACCAACCGGGGCTTCTGGTCCGGAGTCCGCAAATATGAGGGCGTGATCCCTAATCTCCAGCGACGTTATGATGAGACGTCCTCGGACTACATTCGGAACAAGATCGAGGAAGTCATGAGCCGCACGCCGTGCAGGGCGTGTCAGGGCAGCCGGCTCAACGATATCGCGCGGGCCGTCACCGTCGCTGAGAAGCCCATTGATGAGCTTACGCGGTGGCCGGTCACCCGCCTTCAGGCGTGGATCAATCTCCTGATCGAGACCCGAGAGTCATCGACGCCGGAGGAGAGCCCGCTGTTGTCCGCTAAGGAATACGCGATTGCCGAACGTGCGCTGAAGGAGATCCGCAACCGGCTCACCTTCCTGGTGAATGTTGGCCTCGACTACCTCAGCATGGATCGGACCGCCGGTTCGCTCTCCGGTGGTGAGGCGCAGCGGATTCGGTTGGCGACGCAGGTTGGATCGCGGCTGACCGGGGTGTTGTACGTCCTGGATGAGCCGAGCATTGGGCTACACCAGCGCGATACGGCGCGCCTGGTCAGCACGCTGAAGGACATGCGGGACCTGGGGAATACGGTCTTGGTTGTTGAGCACGATGAAGAGACGATCCGATCTGCCGACTGGATTCTGGATTTGGGGCCTGGCGCTGGGGAGCACGGGGGTGAGGTCGTCGTTGACGGCCCCCTCGACGTGATCCTCGATCATCCAACGTCGCATACCGGCGCCTACCTCTCGGGGCGCAAGTCAATTCCTGTGCCATCCGAGCGGCGAGCCGGCAACGGCAAGGCCTTGCTCATCAGAGGAGCCCGCGAGCACAATCTGAAGGATATCGATGTGCGACTGCCGTTGGGGCTGTTTGTGTGCGTCACCGGTGTATCGGGCTCCGGCAAGAGCACGCTGATCGTCGAGACGCTCTATCCCCGTCTTGCTCAATTGCTCAACGGTTCTCGGGAGCCGGCCGGGGAGTGTGATGAGATTGAGGGCCACGAGTATATTGACAAGGTCATCAACATCGATCAGTCACCGATCGGACGCACGCCGCGCTCGAACCCTGCGACCTATACGGGGGTCTTTGGACCGATTCGTGATCTCTTTGCGAAGATGCCCGAATCCCGGATTCGCGGCTACAAGAAGGGGCGGTTCTCCTTCAATGTGAAAGGGGGACGGTGTGAGGCGTGCGGCGGACAGGGTGAGCTTCGCATCGAGATGCAGTTCCTCCCAGAGGTCTACGTCCCCTGCGATGTCTGCCATGGGCAGCGTTACAATCGTGAGACGCTACAGATCCGCTACAAAGGGCTGAATATCGCCGAGGTTCTCGATCTCACGGTGACCGAAGCGCTGGACTTCTTTGCCTCGATCCCCAAGATCACCCGGCATCTGCAGACGCTTTACGACGTGGGCCTCGGTTACATACGCTTGGGCCAGCCGGCCCCCACGCTCTCCGGGGGTGAAGCGCAGCGGGTCAAGCTCTCCCGTGAGCTCTCCAAGCGCTCCACCGGTCGCACCCTCTATCTGCTCGATGAACCGACGGTAGGGCTGCACGCCGCCGACGTGGACAAGCTGATCCAGGTGCTACAGCGACTTGTCGATACCGGCAACACGGTGGTGGTCATTGAACACAATCCGGATGTCATCAAGGTCTCTGACTGGGTCATCGACCTCGGTCCAGAGGGAGGGGACGCCGGGGGCGAGGTGATCGCCGAGGGGCCGCCTGAAGAGGTGGCCGCGAATGCGCAGTCGTATACCGGCCAATATCTGAAACGCTGGCTTGAGGGTGTCAGAACCGCGGTGTGACGCCGCCATTCAGACCTTGCCAGCCCGTATCGGGTATTTTCACGCGTCAACTAGAGAGAATGCGGGGCCGCCGGGAAGCGGCGCCGTGTTCCTGCGCTCAGGCCACCTGCAATCATTCGCGCACGGCCGCCAAGTCCTCGGACAGGCCGACGAGCATGATATCGCCGTCGGTAGAGACCAGGCTGGCGGCCTCTTCGAGCACTCTCTGGGCGTCAGCCTGCCGCCCCTGCTTCAGGTAGATCTGTCCCAGTGTCTGAAGCGCTACGGCGCGTTCTACGTTGTTGGCAGCCCAGTTACGAGCATAGAAGGATAGCTGCTCGGCTTCTGCCAACCGTTCGGGCCGGAAGTCAACGTAGAAGCGGGCAATAGCATCCAGCGTCAGGAAGTCGTTGGGCGCGAGATCCATCGCGTAGAGCAGGTCAGCTTGGGCCCCGTCGATGTCAGGTGGGGTCTGAATGCGTCGAGCCCACGACTGAGCGATATAGGCGATGGCGAGCTTGTCGTTCTGTGTCAGTGCGCGATGGACGGCCCCGAGTGCCTCTTCCAGGTCGCCGAGCTTTGCGGACGCAATGGCCAGCCAGGCTTCGGCTTCGGCGTTTGTGGGATTGATCTCCGCGGCCCAGTCAAACTCGCGAGCTGCCTCTTCGTATCGTCCCTGGTAGAAGAGAACCAAGCCCAACTCAAAATGAGCTTGAGCGAGGTCATGATCTAGGGCGATCGCGGTGTTCAAGCCGTTCTCAGCCGCGATCCAGTCCCCCATATAGAAATAAGCCCGGCCCTCGCCAACGTAGGCTTCTGCACGGTCTTCCTCGAGCGCCTGGACTGTCTCGAAATCAAGCAACGCCGCGCTGTAAGCGCCCAGGCGAAGATACTCATTGCCCCGCTGTAGATACAAGTTGGCATTATCGGGATCTGACTGAATCTGTTGGTCGTAGGCCGTGAAGATGGGCGGCGTCACCGTCGGCTTGAGTGCCGGGGTGCTGGTTGGATCGATCTGCGCCTCGGCCTCGGGGCTCGAAGTTGGTGCGGCGGTGGGGCTCGACACGCTGTCGGCTGGGATCTCGGTGTGGGTGACCATCGTGGCCGGCTGGTCACGTGCTGGCGTAGCATCATCCGTTCTAAGGGCGCGCGAGACCAGAAGGACGACGATACCCCAGAGCACCACCACGGCTACCCCCAGTCCGCCGAGGATGATCTTCTGACCTGCGGACAGGGTGCGCTTGCCTCCGGTGGTCCGCGCCTGCCAGCGCCGACTACGACCGTTGGCGGTATCCGTTTCCCCAGGCTCTTCGAAGGAGACGCCCTTCAACAGATCCTTCCAGAGATCCTCCGAGGGAGGAAGTGGCTCCTTCTGCCGCTCAGAAGCCTCTTGGGGCGCGTCACGAGAGGGGCGCTGGACGTCCGATCCCTCGTCCTCAGGATGCTCTTGAGACTCCGGTCGGTTCAGTAGATCGTCAAGGAAGTCCATCCAGCCTCCCATTGATGGTGACTCGGAGGGATTGCGCGAAGCCGATTCGGACCGCATGGGCACAACGATTCCCATCATCAGGCTCAAAGTTAAGTATGAAACCAGTATAGAACCTGTCAGCGGAAACGCAAACAGTCGTTTGGCATTCGGCTGGTTCGTGGCACAATGAAAAGTGCTATGTGTGCCAAAGAGCGGCTTACTCCGGGAGACAAATCGCTTCCCACCGTGGATGTCGAGGCAGAGTTCTGGCAGCAGGGGATAGATGTCGTTGCCGGGCTCGATGAGGCTGGGCGTGGGCCTTGGGCGGGCCCTGTCTATGCCGCCGCAGTCGTGTTGCCGCAGGACCCTGAGCAATTGGTGCACCTTGGGGAGGTGCGTGACTCAAAGCTGTTGAGCCATCGACAGCGCGAGCGTCTGTTGGAGGAAATTCGGGCCATCGCGCGAGTGTTGGGCGTTGGGTTTGCTAGTTCGCAGGAGATCGATACTATGGGCATCGTGCCGGCGACTTGCTTAGCGATGCGGCGCGCACTCGATGCGTTGGCGATGCCGCCCCAAGCCCTGATCATCGATGCCCTCACCCTGCCGCACCTCCACCTACCACAAAAGGCTTTTCCGCGTGCCGACGCGAGCTCGCTCAGCGTCGCCGCCGCCAGCATCGTGGCTAAGGTCTCGCGTGACCACTGGATGATTGAGACCGCTGCGACGCGCTTCCCTGGATATGGCTTCGATCAGCACAAAGGCTACGGGACGAAGCAGCACCAGGAGGCATTGGATCGTCTGGGCGTCTGCCCGCTACACCGGCGTAGTTTCCGCCCCGTCGCCAAGCGCCTCAATCGGCCACCGGATCCCGAGCCTTTGCCGGGGTTCTGATGAGCTCCCTTCGACGCATTGTCATGGTGGGGCCCTTCGGGCTTCAACCCCGTATGACGATGCGCGTCAGGGCCTTGCCGTTGGCGAAGGCCCTCGTCGCTCTGGGTCATGAGGTCATCCTGCTGCTCCCTCCCTGGCAGAATCCAGAGGATGCCGGCAAGACGTGGGAGGACGAGGGGGTGCGAGTTGAGAATGTGGACCTTCCCCAAGCCGTACCGGGCTGGTTCCAGTGGAGATTGAGCTCCTACCTGGTACGGCGCATTAAGCAGATCGATCCTGATGTGATCCATGCGTTCAAGCCCAAAGCCTACGCTGGTCTGGTTCACGTTGCACTGACGCGGCGCTATCCTGTTGTCGTCGACACCGACGACTGGGAGGGGCCCGGTGGCTGGAACGTCCTCGGTGACTATACTCGATGGATGCGTTGGTTCTTCACACGGCAAGAGCGCTGGGGCCTTACCCATGCGGAGGCAGTGACCGTGGCGAGTCGGGCGCTGCAGACTCTGACCTGGGCGCTGGGAGGGCCGCCCGATCGCGTCTTCTATTTGCCCAACGGCGCCATCCTGCCGGAGGTGGACGGGCTATCCTCCAACCAGGGCCGCCCTACGCTCCTGCTGTACACGCGCTTCTTTGAGTACGATGTCGGCCGGCTCTGGCGCATCGTGAAGAGCGTGCGTGACCGTCGTCCTGAGATTCGTCTCCTCGTCGTCGGCAAGGGATTTGCCGGGGAGGAGACATGGCTGCTGCAGCTAGCGCGAGATGCAGGTTGGCGCGTTGTCACATGCGCAACGGAACTACCTGATGCTGATCTCGTTTACGCAGGTTGGGGCACAGAGAAGAACTTGCCCGTCTGCTTTGCTGCAGCGGATCTCGGTATCTATCCATTCGACGACAACCTCCTTAATCGCACGAAGTGTCCGATGAAGTTGATGGATCAGCTCGCTGCAGGCATCCCCATAGTTGCCGACGCTGTGGGCGAGATCACGGAGATGGTTGTCGAGGGCGAGACAGGGCTACTGGTTCGCCCTGGCGACGTGCGTGGTTTTGTTGAGGCGATATTGACCTTGGTGGCAGATCCTGGGCGTCTCCAGCGAATGGCGGAAGCCGCCAGGGCTGACGTTGCGCATCGCTACGCCTGGTCCCGCTTGGCCACCCAGGCAGAGGCAGCCTATCACCGTGCCAGCCACGGTGACTAATGTGACGCGGTCCTTTGTAGATCGTCCCTCTCCATGCTTCCGGCGACATCGGCTTGAGCCAAGCCCCTGAGTTCGATCCATGGTATAATCCTGCCGGTGACCTCCAGCTTGCGGCTGGAGGAGCGCGTCGCATAGATACGGTGTACCGATATGGTTGCACAGATCGTTCCCGTATGCGCGTATGCGTCGGTAGGGTTGGGTCAGGCTAATCAAGTCAAATGGAGTCAATTGTGCAGCTCACGAATATCCTAAGCGTGATCAATGAATGGGCCCTCGGTATTATCCAGACCTTAGGATATCCCGGCTTGGGGCTGGTAATGTTATTGGAGAATGTCTTTCCACCGATTCCATCGGAGGTGGTGCTGCCCTTGGCCGGCTGGCTGACATTGGACAAAGCGACAGGGTTTAGCATGATAGGTGTCACCATTGTCGGTGCCATCGGATCTGTCGCTGGGGCTTTCTTTTTCTACGGGCTCGGTCGATGGTTTGACGAAAGCCGTGTTCGATTCCTGTTGCAGCGCTATGGGAAGTGGTTCATGCTCTCCGAGCAAGATCTTGATGTGGCGCTCGCATGGTTTGAACGGTACGATGAGTATGTGGTGTTCTTTGCGCGTATGGTGCCCATCGTGCGCAGCTTGATCTCGGTCCCCGCCGGGCTTGCCGAGATGCACGTGGGACGATTCGCTCTGTATACCGCCGTGGGAACGGCGCTCTGGAGCTTCGTTTTGGCGTTCGCTGGGCGGTTGTTGGGCGCACAGTGGGCCCTGGTCGCGGAGTTCATCGACCGGTACCAGAATCTCGTGATCGTTGTGACTCTGTTGGCGGTTATCTACTTCTTTGTCAATCGTTGGCGGCAGCGACATCATCGCGGGCAGGCTGATTCCGAGAAGATACAGCAAGCAAATCCGGTCGGCAATGATGCTGGCGACGGGTTCTAGACTTTAGGGAGGCAGAGTATGCCACCTGTTATTCGGGCAAGTGAGATTGCAGATCATGAGGGTCAGGAAGTCGTCCTAAAGGGGTGGGTTTACAACCGCACGCACAAAGGTAAGCTCGTCTTCCTGCTCGTTCGCGATGGGTATGGCTTTGTGCAATGTGTAGCCTTTGAACGCGACCTCGACCCTCATCTCTTTGACACCATCGTGCATATTCCGCAGGAGTCCTCGGTGATCGTCACAGGCACGGTGCGCGCCGATACACGCGCCCCTGGCCTTCCCGGTGGTTACGAAATTGGGGTCACCGATTTCGAGGTCGTCCAGGCTGTAGAGGAAGACTACCCCATCTCGCTCAAGGAGCACGGTGTGGATTTCCTCTCAGATCACCGGCACCTCTGGATTCGTGTTCCCAGCCAGTGGGCCATTTTGAAGGTACGCGCCACGGTGATCAGCGCGATCCGTGAGTGGCTTGATACCAACGGGTTCACCCTGGTTGACACGCCGATCCTGACGCCTGCTGCCTGCGAGGGAACGACAACGCTCTTTGCGACCGAGTATTTCGATGAGGGCACAGCGTATTTGGCCCAGAGTGGCCAGCTCTACAACGAGGCTGACATCTTCGCCTTCGGCAAGGTCTACTGCTTCGGCCCGACGTTTCGCGCGGAGAAGAGCAAGACGCGGCGTCATCTCACCGAGTTTTGGATGGTGGAGCCGGAGATGGCGTTCTGCGACATGGATCAGCTGATGGAGATCGAGGAGCAGTTTATGTCCCACATCGTTCAGCGAACGCTGCGCGATTGCCGGAATGAGCTGCTCTCATTGGAGCGTGACACCACGGCGCTGGAGAAAGTTGTGCCGCCCTTCCCACGGATTTCCTACGACGATGCGCTGGAGCGGCTGGCGGAGATTCGCGAACGGACCGACGATCCTGAGCTCCGAGCATTGCTCGAGATTGAATGGGGCAGCGACTTTGGCTCCCCTCACGAGACCGAGCTTACCCAGCTTTTCGATCGCCCGGTCTTTGTTTATGGGTATCCGACCGCGGCTAAGGCTTTCTACATGGAGCCCTGGCCGGGGCGACCGGAGGTGTCGAAGAGTGTGGATCTCCTCGCGCCCGAGGGCTATGGAGAGATCACGGGTGGGAGCGAGCGCATCTCTGACCCTGAGCTTCTTCTGAAGCGTATTCACGAACACGATCTCCCAGAGGAGGCGTTTCGGTGGTACGTCGATCTGCGCCGCTATGGCAGCGTGCCCCACAGTGGTTTCGGTTTGGGTGTGGAGCGCACTGTTGCGTGGATCTGCGGCATCGATCACATCCGGGAGACCATCCCCTATCCCAGGATGATCAACCGGGTCTACCCGTAGACTTGCCTAGCTTCTCTCCCTGCATACCGCGGCCAGGGCTCCGACAGAGCCCTGGCCGTTTTGCTTATGTCGAAGAGGCCGAATGGTCTGTGATAGAGGCCGCCATTTCCAAAGGGGGCTTTGTGCTATAATAGTGGATACAAGTCTATTCCCATAGGCTTCGTGTGCGTGCAAGGCGAGACAGAGGCATGCTACACGGTGGTTGTCGCGTGAGTTCCTGCTCAAAAGGAGTCCCACATGGGGAAACGGAAGAACGGTGCCCGCATTGTGTTTGTCATTATCAGCGTTTTGCTGCTGGTAAGCATGATTCTGGGCTTCGTCATCATGTTGCTCCCTCCAACCTACTAAGATAGCGAGGCGATCCGATGTACAATCCTGCTTCTCTCCGCTGGCAGTCCGGGATGCTTCGACGGGAGTTCCACGTCTCCCGTGAGGCACGGGATCGTTATGAACTCGACGAAGCTCTGTTCTCATTGAACGGTAACGTGATCTTTGCGGATTTTCGCGCCGCGCGTCTCTTTGCGCAGCGGATCAACGAAAAGCGGGATGTGGTCAACCACCCGGAGCGGAGTGTCCGCGCCGGGGAGTTGAATGCGATGGGGTTGGCCGATGAGATCCTTCATTACATCATTGCTCAGTATCGTCAGCAGCGTAAGGCGAGTGTGTTGGAGGAGGCCATCGACTATCTTGAGGATCAGCTTGGCGAGTCTCAGGTAGATGACGTCCTGCTCTCTTTCGTGAAGCAGTTTCCGCCGGTCCCGGTCTACAAGGGCGAGATCGCTGCTGAGGAGTATCTGCGCGCCGAGACGGAGGGTGTCGCGCATCGGACGGTCGTGCTGGAGGAGCTGATGCTGCTTTGGCTGACCAATGAGAATCCCGCGGCAGAACCCTATCTTGAGCTCTTCGACGATGAGGAGCTGGAGACGACGACGGCTTACTTCGAGCTCTGCGACCAGATTGAAGTCTTCTTTGAGGATCAACCACGCTTTGGTCCCGAGGACCAGACGTTGATTGATATGCTGCGGAGTCCTGCGCGTGCCGCTCCCCGCTCCTGGCAAGGTCAACTGGAGTATATACGTACCCGATGGCGTGATTATCTGGGAAGCTATCTCTATCGTCTGCTTAGCAGTCTGGACTTTCTTGAGGAGGAGGCCAAAGCGTTTTTCGGATTTGGACCAGGCCCAATAGAGGTCTATGAGTATGCTGGGTTAGAGGCCGAGCCCGAGGCTTTCAGCCCTGACAGCGATTGGATGCCGCGAGTGGTGATGATCGCTAAGAACGTCTACGTGTGGCTCGATCAGCTCTCGGAGAAGTACGATCGTGAGATTCGACATCTAGATCAGATACCGAATGCAGAACTGGACCGCCTGCGCCGGTACGGGTTCACGGCCCTGTGGCTGATCGGGCTCTGGGAGCGTGGCGAGGCGTCCAAGCGAATCAAGCAGATGATGGGCAATCCCGAGGCGGTGGCGTCGGCGTACTCTATCACAGATTACGTGGTCGCGGACGACCTTGGGGGCGAACCTGCGTTCCAGACTTTGAAGGACCGATGTGCGGAACGCGGCATCCGCATGGCCAGTGATATGGTCCCGAATCATACGGCCATTGATTCTGATTGGGTGATCCACCATCCTGACTGGTTTATCGGTCTCGACTATAGCCCGTTCCCTGGCTACAGCTTCAGTGGCGTGGACCTATGTCGAGATGATAGGGTGGGTGTCTATCTTGAGGATCACTACTACGAACGCACGGACGCTGCCGTGGTATTTCAGCGGCGCGACCATTGGACCGGCGACGTCAAGTACATCTACCACGGTAATGACGGCACGCAGATGCCTTGGAACGACACGGCGCAGCTGAACTATCTCAACCCTGAGGTTCGCGAGGCGGTCATCCAGACCATCCTCTCCGTCGCGCGTCGCTCTCCGGTGATTCGCTTTGATGCCGCGATGACGCTGACGAAAAAGCACTTTCAGCGCCTTTGGTTCCCGGAGCCTGGTACCGGTGGCGATATCCCCTCGCGTGCCGAGTTCGGTCTCACCAAGGCGGAGTTCGACGAGAGAATGCCTGAGGAGTTCTGGCGGCAGGTCGTGGATCGCGTCGCGGCGGAGGTCCCTGACACCCTGTTGCTGGCTGAGGCCTTCTGGCTCATGGAAGGATATTTCGTCCGCACGTTGGGCATGCACCGGGTCTACAACAGCGCTTTTATGAATATGATGCGCGATGAGAAAAACGCAGAATATCGTCAGGTTGTGAAGAACACCCTGGAGTTCGACCCCGAGATTCTGCGCCGCTACGTCAATTTCATGAACAATCCCGACGAGCGGACGGCGGTCGACCAGTTCGGGAAGGGCGACAAGTACTTCGGGATTTGTACGTTGATGGTGACGATGCCTGGGCTGCCGATGTTCGGCCACGGTCAGATTGAGGGGTACGCCGAAAAATACGGTATGGAGTTTCGGCGGGCGTATTGGGATGAGAAGCCCGATCTTTATCTCGTCGAGCGCCACGAGCGCCAGATCTTCCCCATTATTCACAAACGTTATCTCTTCGCTGGCGTCGATGAGTTCTACCTCTACGATTTCTTTACCCCGTCCGGGTCGGTCGATGAGAATGTCTTTGCTTACTCTAACCGGGTGGGCGATGAGCGAGCCCTGGTTCTCTATCACAATCGCTATGGGGACACCCGCGGATGGGTGCGCACTTCTGTAGCCTATGCGGTCAAGGATGCGGATGGGAACAAGTCTTTGCAGCAGCGGTCATTGTCTGAGGCGTTGGGTATCTCCGCCGATCCGGAGCGCTTTCTCATCTTCAGAGACATCTTTGGTGGACTCGAGTATATTCGCAGCTGTCGGGAGCTGGCAGAACAGGGACTCTATGCCGAGCTCTATGCCTACCAAGCTCACGTATTCATCGACTTCCGCGAGGTACAGGACGATGCGTCGCACCATTATGCACAGCTCAACCATCATCTTGCTGGTCGGGGGGTACCGAGCGTGGATGAGGCCCTCAAGGAGCTCTATCTGAAGCCGGTCCACGATCCTCTGCGGATGCTGATCAGCGCTCCGGCCTTCCGCTGGCTGGTCGCCCATACGGCACCCCGTCCCGCGGACGTCGATGCTGAGATGCTGACCGAGGTTGAGCAGAAGGTCCGCGATCTTCTGGCGGGCGTTCGTGCGGTACTCTCCGAGGATGTCGTTGTCGAGGGGCTATCGCCTGTTCGAATCGCCGCGCGGACGTCGGCGCAGTTGAGGCGTACCCTGGCACTCCCCGGTGCCCTGCGCGCTGCAGAGCCTGAGGACGCCCCTAGCAGCTATGCGGCGGCCGTTGAGTTCGTGCTCGGCGATTGGCAGGAGAAGGACTGGGCGATGTGGGCATCGGTACTTGGGTGGCTCTTCACACACCATCTCGGGGCTCTTGTGGACGAGGAGAGTTCGGCGGAGATCAGCCGGGGCTGGTTTGATGAATGGTTGCTCTACAAGCCCCTAGTTCAGATGATGGAAGCACTAGAAGTCGACGCAGAGTCTCGAGAGCGCGTTCTCGCGACAGTTCGGATGCTGTTAACCTACCCTTTGTGGGAACCTTCTGAGGACGAGTTACGGTCGTCGGCGGGGACGCGTGCAGTGCTGCGGCGGGCGCTAAGCTACCCTGAGGTCCAGGCCTATCTTGATGTCAATCGTTATGAGGACGTTCTCTGGTTCAACAAAGAGCACTTTGACAATTGGTGCTGGTGGATCACGTCTCTCAGCGCGCTGCGAGCAGGAATAGAGACCGAGCACGCACTCGTCCCCCGCCTCACGGCGATGTACGATCTGAGCGAGCGTCTTCGAAAGGCTGAGGAGGGGTCACAGTACAGAATAGACAAACTCCTAGAGGCGTTTGAGGAATGACCTTGCCCTAGCGCACTCTAGGAGGAGGCTGGGTCTTGATCGAAACACAACATCACAGCAATGGGGCCCTTGATCCTTGTCGTGGACGACAGCGCGGACATCCGCGATTTCGTGGCGAACTCCGTCCTGATTCCGGCCGGCTATCGCGTAGCTGTGGCTCAGGACGGTGAGGAAGGTTTGGAGCAGGCGCTGCGGCTTCGGCCAGATCTCATGCTTCTGGACTATGAGATGCCGAAAATGAACGGTCGTAAGCCCCGGCCCTCACATTCCGGCGGATCCGTAGCACCTCTCGAAGCATCCGCCAGGAGTCGCGGATCGGCTTGACGCTGCCGCCCGGTCCATAATACCAAGGAATGCCAATCTCCACGATCTGATACTCCCAGCGGCGGGCAATAGCCAGCACCTCAACATCGAAAGCAAAGCCATCGATTTTCTGGACTCTGAAGATGGCCTGACCGGCTTCCCGTCGGAAGGCCTTGAACCCGCACTGAGTGTCTTGGATACCCGGCACGGCGAGCATCCGAACGATGAAGTTGAAGACCCGGCCCATCATATGACGGTAAGCGGGTTCACCGTAGCGTTGGGCCCCCGCAGCTTCGCGGGATCCAATCGCAATGTCATATGGCTGCCCCACTGTCGCGGGGAAGAAGCGTGGCAGCTCCTCAATGGGCATCGCTAAATCCGCATCGCAGATGAAGGCATAGGCCCCGGTCGCGCTGAGGATTCCCTTACGCACGGCAGCGCCTTTGCCCTGGATCGGTTGATCCAGAACCGTAAGGAAGTTATGTTCTTGTGCGAAACGGTCCGCGATTTCCCGCGTTTCATCCCGGCTGTTGTTGTTGACGACAATCACATCCAACGGCTCGGGTCGCAAGCGCACGAATGCGGTCACCCGTGTCAGTGTCTCCGGGAGTCGGCTGGCCTCATTGTAGGCCGGGATAATGATCGTCATTAAGGTCTCGATATTCATAGGTTGATCCAGTCTCGAACGCACCTCTCCTCAAAACGGGCATAGCGGTCGAACCCGGCGGCCCGTGCTAACTCATGGGCCCTACCAAAGCCATAACCAATGTCGTTGGAATTGTGCCCGTCGGAGCTAAAGACCAGCACCTCGCCGCCCAAATCTCGGTACCGTCGAAGGATCTCAAGCCCGGGAAGGGGCTCAGAAAGCCCCTTGCGCCATCCTGAGGTGTTGATCTCCAATCCTCTTCCGGAATCGATGAGCCGCTGCAGTGCGGTATCGATCGCGTCGCGGTAAGCATCGAGCTCCAACACGCGTCCGAATAACTCCCACGAATCGCGTCGCACGAGGTCGAGATGACCCAATACATCGAACTCCGCTTGGTCGACCATGGCGATGACTTCGTCGAAGTATTGCCGGTAGGTCGCTTCCAGGCCCTGATCGAAGACCGGTGGAAGCCAACCTGGAAGCCCATTGAGCCAGTGGACGGAACCAATGACCAGATCGAAAGGGTAGTGGTTCAGAAGAGCGCCGGCTTCTTCGGGGAAATCGTGCGGATTCCCCAGTTCCACTCCTGAGAGGACGATCAGGTCATCAGAGTAGCGAGCGCGCGTCGCGTCTAGCTCGGTGAAGTAAGCGTCCAGGTCCAGATATCCGTAGGCTTCATCATCCTCATACCACTCCACGTGCTCTGTGAAGGTGAGCCCGGTGAGACCAAGGGCCAGCGCTGATGCGGCCATATCGGCCATCGAGCCCCGACCATCGGGTGAGTGGTGGCTATGCGTATGCGAGTCGATCATCGTGTTCCACGGCTTGGAGGCTCTCCGGTCGCTTGCTGAATAGGCTGGCGGGTGCTTGCGGTGGCACGAGAAGTTTCAGGGCCGCCGGCTCTATGCTTAACGTCGCGGGCGTGCAGCCATAAGGATCTCCGTCGAGATGCACTGCGACAGGAGGCGAGGTCTCGACCTGCATTTTGCTGGCCAAGACGTGCATCACGTCTGGGCTTGCCAGATGGCGACCGCTGAAGGACTGCATCAGATATTTGAGCGCATAGGAGAGCCCCAAGCCTTTGAAGACGAAAATGTCCAACAGGCCATCGTCCATCCGCGCTTGTGGCGCGATCTGAAGGAAGGCTGCATAGAGTTGGATGTTGCTGGCCACCGCCATCAGCGTGCGCGTTCGGAAGGCGCGATCCTCGATCAGGAAACTCGAGCGCACGCCGCGATAATCTGACGCAACTGTGAAGCCGGCGATGATGTAAGGTAAGATGCTGAGGCGTTTGATGTGTCGCGGCCGGGGTTCCATCTGAGCGGCAATCTCCGCATCCAGACCGAGGCCAGCCCAGCTTATGAACCGGCGGTCGTTGACGGTGCCCACATCGACGCGTTGCACGCGGCTTGCGAGCACGGTATCTCCGATTTCCTTGATCATCGGCGCCACGGCCGAAAGAACCGGCATCCTTAGCTGATGGGCCAAGATATTCCCCGTGCCAGCCGGCACGATGCCGAGGGTCGTGTCGCTATTGCAGAGCCCGTTAACTGCTTCGTTAATGGTTCCGTCACCACCGGCAATCAGGACTAGGTCGACACCTTGTGCTGCGGCTTCTCGAGCATGACGCATAGCATCACCCTGCCTGGTCGTTTGGACGAGTTCGGCTTGCCACCCGGCCTTGCCTAGATAGGCGGCGAGACGCTTGAGAGGGCGTGTCACGTCCCAGGGACCGGCTGTGGGATTATAGATCAGGGTGGTCTTATACGTAATGGGAAGACGTTGGGTTTTATTCATTGTCGCCGTGTGCAGGAGTATAGCATAAGGCAGTCCCTAGGCGAGTGATCGTGGGACACATTATTCGGCAGCTGGTTCTCAAGGCCTTCACCGTCCCCAGAGGGTTGCTCGCACCCACACTAAGCCGGCAAAGCCGAGGGTCATCGCGATCAGTATGGCCCAGTCCAGGGTACCCATGCGCAGCGGTCGCCAGGTGGTGCGAGTCTTCATCGTTTCCAGCCCACGAGAGGCAAGAGCCAGTGTGAGTTGATCGCTCATACGCAGCGTGCCGATGAGCACCGCGACAAGCACCGGAATGTAGGCCCGGAGGCGTCGCACTGGATTGCCCTCGAGGGTCCAGCCCCTGGCTGATTGCGCGTCGCGGACGGTACGGAAGAGCCCCTGGAGGGCGGGGAGAAAGCGCAGCGCCAAGCTGATGGTCAGCCCCCAAGTATAGGGAAGGCCGAGGCGCAAGAGCGCTTGGATCAGTGCTGGCTGCTCCGTAGTCAGGAGCAGTGCGGCGGTGACAAAGGCGATCCCGAGTGCGCGCAACGCAAGACGGGCCGCGTCGTGCAAGCCATCCACGGTGAGCTTGAGTGGGCCGACGGTGAACAGCACCTTTCCTGATGGCCGCAGAAATGGCTGAAGCACCAGTATCAGCACAATGAGGATCGCCATCTGCCGCCAGAATCGTCCGATCGCTCGTCGTGGAATAGACGCCGTGAGAAGCACGACATGGATCGCGATAAGAAACATGGCTTGCGAGGCCAGATCTGGCAAGATGAAGGGAAGCGCAAAGCCCAAGATCGTGCCCCATAGCTTCACCCGGGGATCCAGACGGTGAAGCCACGAGGTGCCCGGCACATAGAGATCAAAGACGACGGTCATGGCCAGATGCTCCATCGCCGACAACGCGGCCTTCTTTCAACGTGATTATCCGATCCGCCTGCCGCGCCAGTGCCAGCTCGTGAGTGACGAGAATGATGGTGGCATTCTTTGCTCGCAGTTCAACGATCCAATTGAGCAGTTGTGCGAGTCCCCACCCGTCAAGCCCGACCGAGGGCTCGTCCAACACTACAATTGATGTCTCGAGTGCTGACAATGAGGCTAGCGTCACTGCACGCTGAAATCCGTAACCCAGGAGCGCTGGCGGCGCCTGGGCCATCTCTGTCAGCCCAAAGCGGGCCAGCGCTTCTTCCACGCGCGTGTCAAGGTCCGGTAGTCCTAGGAGGCGAGGCCCGAAGGCAACCTCATCTCGGACGGTGGCAGCAAAAAGCTGTTGCTCTGGTCGCTGGAAGAGATAGCCGACATCTCGTGCGATCTCACCGGTCGGGCGGTGGTCGATGGCCTTTCCCCTTACCTTAACAATACCCTTTGTGGGGCGCAACAGCCCGTTGAGATGGCGTACAAGCGTGCTCTTCCCCGCGCCGTTCTGGCCGATGAGGGCGACGAACTGACCCTCAGGAATCTCAAGGTTGATGCCGCGGAGCACCTCTGGGCCGTCTGGATAACGGAAATGAAGATTGTGGATCTCGACAGCTGTCCGGCCTGTGGAGGTACATTGGGAGCCCAGATCGGGCCAACGAGAAGGAGGATGGATCAGACCGATCTCGGTCAATCGGCCTTCGTCCGCCAGTACGGTGGCTGTCGGGGCCGGCATGGTCAGCCGACCCTCTCTGAGTAGCGAGACTTCGGTCGCTTGCCTGGTCGCGCCGGGACGGAGGGTCATGAGCAGGAGCGAACTCCCCGTCTGACGCAGTGTCTCAATCGCAGCTAGGACCTCAGTTCTCCCCTGGGGATCGAGGCCGCTTAGCGGTTCATCGAGGATGAGCACTCTTGGCCGCATCGCCCAGATTGCTGCCAAAGCCAGCCGCTTCTGTTGTCCTCCTGACAGCGCCCATGGACGTTGAGAACGCGCCGCCGTCAGATCGAAACGTGCCAGCGCCTCCTGAATGCGGCGCTCGATCTCCCGCGACGCAATCCCCATTGCCTCTAGACCCCATGCAATCTCATCCTCTACCGAGGTGTTGAATAGCTGGGTGGCCGCATCTTGAAAGAGAAGGCCGACGGTGCCGGTGTCAGGAGGTCGCTCTATGATATCGCATCCCCCAATCTGAACCTGACCGGACAGGGTTCCGCCGGTATGACGTGGGGCCAGCCCTGCCACCACATAGCCGAGGGTGCTCTTTCCTGCACCACTGACCCCCATGATCGCCAGGGCTTGGCCTGCGGCAAGATGGAGAGAGCACCCGTTAAGAACTTGCGTCGGGGTATCTCCCGGTTGGTGCGGCGCATAGGCAAAGGTCACGTCGTCTAGATTGATCATCGCTTCACAGCACACACTATCAGCACAAAAACGCGGAGGAGGGATAGAAACCTCCTCCGCTGAAAGCGTTGTAGTCTCTCGTCAGGCGGATCGCTGACTGTAGCGTTCCACTGTAGGATATGCTCGTCGGACTGCCCAATACAGCGGAAATCCGATGATGCTGCCGCTCAACGCCTGCAGTATGTTCGGTACAATCTCCAAAGCTGCCACGGCAGGACTCTCCAAGATCACTCCGGCCGCGAAATAGCCTGTCACGACGATCGCGATCCCGGCTAAGGTGGTTAAGATCACCCTGGCCCAGTCCACCTTCCGGCTGAGGATCAGACCCAGAACCAGCCCCTGAACCCCGTGAACGATCAGTGAAAAGGGAGCCCACTGAGGGAATCCCAACAGATCTGCCAGCCCGGTGCCCAGACCGCCCGCTACCATGGCCACCCAGGGGCCAAAGGCGACGGCGGCGAAGGTGACGCCTGCATCGCCGAGATGTACGTATCCTCCTGTGGCCGGTACCGGGATCCGGGGGATTGTCGTCAGCACAAAGATCAGTGCAGCCATCAGCGCCGCCAGCGTAATACGCCGGATATCTATGTGACTTGCCACGGGCGCCTCTCCTTTCTGACAGAAGCCACTTCTAAGTGAAAGCTACGCGCCTATAATAGCACGCAGGCAGGCATTTACAAGACCTCGGAAGGTCCGGGCTGTCGTGCGCTTCGTGGACGCCGGGCTAGCTCGGAAGCGCTACTATCGGCGGTCGTCCTCATCGCGTACGATGGCGTTGAGGATGACACTAACTATGGTGACGGTGATCCCTCCCCAGAAGGCGGGCCAGAAGCCGTCGATGTAGAAGCCTACGTTGAAGACATTGTTCGCGATTGACGCAGCAATCAGCAGCGTTATTGCATTCACCACCAAGGTGAAAATCCCGAGCGTCAGAAGAATCAGTGGACAGGTCAGAAGTTTCAGCAGGGGCCGAATCAGAGCGTTGACGAAGCTCAGGATGATCGCCATCGCAGCATAGGCGATCCATCCACGACCATCGTCCACGTGAATGCC
>JBNGCP010000024.1:31618-35670 GCA_049974845.1 Anaerolineae bacterium
GTTCACATCCTTTCGCAGACTTGTATCCTATCACTATAGTACGGATCGCTCGCGGCGAAAGTTTCATGCTTCAACCAGGGCCCCTATGACGCTGGAATGCTCATGACTTGCGTCATGGGATGAATCGGTTATGATTCCCGCAGGCAATCAAAGTGGTGAAACAGTTGCACAACTCGAAAGCAATGACAGCCCCACGTATCCTCGTCTACAGTGAAGCGAGCGCGTTCTCTTCAGAAATCGCTCCATTCCTGCCAGAGGAGGTCGCGGTCGCGCACCTAAGCGATCCTGCGCAGCTTCATGAGGCGTTGGAAAAGCAACAAGGCGAAGCTCTCGTGTGTATCCTGCCGCCCGGATTGGGCTCGGGCGCCGCGTGTTCCGATACCCTTAGTCTGGCTTCCCTGGAATCTGCTTTGGAGGGTCTGCCCCTCATTCTGATTGCGCGCGGTGACAGTGTGAGCGTGTCAGCATTGAGGAAAGTGCTGCCGCTTCATCCACGAGCTCTCCTGAGCTATCCGTTCACGCAGGATGAGTTCAGGTCGGTCCTTCAGGAGGCGCTTTCGACGTCGATGGTTGGGCGCGGCGACCTTGAGGCAACGTTAGCGGAGACGAACCGGCGGCTTAACGAGCGCTTGCAGGAGATCAACACGGTCTACAGTGTCGGCAAGTCTGTAACATCCTCCCTCGATGTGGCAGAGGTTCTGGAACGCGCCGTCATTGCATCGGTCAACCTTACACAAGCCGATGCGGGCTTCATCATCCTTCGAGAGAACGACCGGCTCCTCGTCCGGGTTGCCAAATGGCGTCACACGCAGCCCTCTGCTCAGCTCCGTGACGAGACCTCGGACAGTGTCGCCTGGCGTGTTATCCGGTCGGGACGGCCGGTGATGCTGCACGAGAAGACGCGCATTGCAACGGGCCTGCTGATCAACGCCCTTCTCTATGTTCCACTTCAGGCACCTGATAAAGGCACAATCGGCGTCCTCGGCGTGGTCAATCAGGTAAAGGATGAACCTTTTACAGAGAATCAGCTCTTTGCGCTCTCATCGGTGGCGGATTTCGTCGGTATCGCGTTAAGCAATGCCCGGCTTTTCTCAGATCGAGAGCGGGAGCGTTTGCGACTCAGCGCGATTCTGGAGAACGCTGCTGAGGCGATCATCGTCACCGACACCGCTGACCGCCTCTGGGTTTGGAGTGACACTGCCGCTCGCATCTTGGGGATCGATGCGCAGGCTCAGGGTCTGTCCGTGGCTGAATGCATCGAGAGCCCCGAGATCCGCGACCTCTTCACGGAGGCGAGCGGCGATCGTCCGGTGCTCAATTCTGAAGTCACTCTGGAGGACGGTCGGATCTATAACGCACAGTTGAGCACGATCCACGGAGTCGGCCGTCTGGTCGTGATGCAGGAGATAACTCGCCTGAAGGAGCTCGATCGCCTGAAGTCCGAGTTTGTCTCGACGGTATCTCACGACCTGCGCACGCCCCTCACGACGATTCAAGGATACGTCGAGCTTCTCAATCGGGCTGGACCCCTCAATGAACTGCAGACGAGTTTCGTTGACAAGGCGCTTAGCAGTCTCAGTCACATCACGGATCTCATCTCTGATTTGTTGGATATCGGGCGTATCGAGGCCGGTTATGATCTTGAGATGACGTCACTGCGGCTGGACGACCTAATCCGCAGCGCTGTCGAGGCCGCTCAGGTGGCGGCAGCCCAGGACGGTATCTCCGTATCCCTGACGCTGCCCGATAGCCCGATGTGGGTCTGGGGTAACAAGCGGCGTCTGCGCCAGGTGCTGGACAATCTCATTCACAATGCCATCAAGTACAATCGGCCTGAGGGGTGGATCGAGGTGCTTGCGCGCCGGGATGCTGACCACTTTGTCGTGTCGGTCCGGGACTCGGGTATCGGTATCCCACCTCAGGAGCAATCGCGGATCTTCGAGCGCTTTTACCGGGTTCAGAGCGCCGAGACGGAGGATGTCCCCGGCACTGGGCTTGGCCTAGCCATCGTGAAGTCGGTCGTGGAGCGTCACAAGGGGCGGATCTGGGTCGAGAGTGTATACGGAGAGGGAAGCACTTTCACCTTTGTGATGCCGATCCACACATCTTAGGCTGAGGCCTCGACCTGACCCGATGTATGTATGCCACTCAGTCCGCTATTGCCGGCGGCGATGCGGTGCTTGTCGTGATCTGCTCTGGCGGTACCAAAGCCTTGAGTGTGATGTCCCCGAACATTTCCTCCTGGTGTGCCACTAGTAGCTGTTGCTTTACCAATTCGAGGATGGCCTGGAGTGTGACCACGGCCTCCAACCGTGATGGTTGGCGGCTGAGCAGACGATGAAAGGTGACCCGCGTCCACTGTAGAAGCTGGGTGCGAATCAGTGTGATCTGTTCCTGAATGGAGATTCTTGGGCGCTGAATCGCAGCCTCGGGGCGGGGCGCTTCGTTTGGAAAGAGCAGGGTCTCAACCATGGCCCTCAGTCCTTCAGGGCTTTCACCCGATAGATCGAGTGTCACGCGTCTGGGCCGAGGCTGGTAGCCCGCCCGCACGTAAGATCGGAGGTTAGCTGCATCGCGGTCCCGCAACCAACCGGCAGCCTCCTTATATTGGCGATAGGCTCTCAGTTGACGGATGAGCTCGTCGCCCACGTCCGCGTCTTCCACCTCCTCACGGGCAGACGCAGCCGGCTTCGGTAGGAGCGCTCGGGACTTGATCCAGAGGAGTTTGGCTGCCACAAAGAGGAAATCGGCGATGACCTCGATCTGCATATTGGCCCGCATCTGATCGACGTGCTCCATGAATTCATCGGTCACCTGGGCCAAGGCGATCCGTGTGATATCCAGTTCGTTCTTCTCGATCAGCCGCAGAAGTAGATCCAATGGCCCCTCAAAGACCGGGATATGGACCTCGTAAGCTGTTTCGGTGGCGGATTGCACGGCATAGATATCGGTCATATCCTCCAGACGATAATGCAAATGCCGCAAAATGCAACTTCTCTTACTGGGTTATTTGGGATAACTTGTGATAGTTTGGGATAATTCGGTGGTTTTATTTGGGATAAACTGTGGTAGTATCTGGGACAACGATGGGCAATCGTTAGTCTATGGTTGGCGTAAGGTTGCCGGTTGCTACGGTGGTTCTGAGGTGTGGTCCGCTCGCGGTGCGCGGGTGGTCTACCCTGTGATCATATTGACTCTTTTCCCTCTATGATGGAGACCTTAGGCCCGATGTTGGTGCTGTTATTGCAGCTGTTTGTCGTGCTGGCTCTGCTTCTGTGGGCCGACCGATGGCTGCATCGGCATCTGCAGGGCCTCATGTTGCTGCTGACCGGCGACGAGGAGATTGCGCTGTGGCTCTATGCAATCGTGTTGTTGCCTGGGGTGCTCTTGCACGAACTGAGTCATGCACTGTTGGCGAAGCTGACCGGGGTAAAGATTGGTCGGATTAGCTTCCTGCCTAGGCGTGTGGGCAAGCAAATCCAACTGGGGTTTGTTCCGGTGCGGGAGACGGATTTCCTCCGTGCCAGTCTTATCGGTGTTGCCCCATTGCTTATTGGCAGTGTGGCTGTCGTAGCGATTGGCTACCTGGTCCTGAGTACCCCGGAAATCCTGGTTGCCCTCTCTGCTGGAGATTGGGCGGCGGGCATTGATCGCTTTCTACAAGTGCTCAGGGCGCCCGATGTATGGCTTTGGGTTTACCTTGTGTTTGCCATTGGCAATACGATGTTGCCCAGCCGATCTGACATTCATGCGTGGCCAATGCTTGGTTTTGTAGCCTTACTCACCGCGACGTTGATCGGCTTCGCCGGGGGAGCCTCTCTGCTCCTCGCTGGCGCCGGTCGTTTTCTGACCATCGCCGTTCGTTGGATGATTCTGCTCGGCGTGAGCACGCTATTGGTCGATTTTCCTTTGTTCGCAGGCATCTTCTTGCTGCATAAGATCGTGGAATGGGTCAAAGGCGTGAGATTGGAGTATCGATGAGCGAAAGCCACGGCGTGATGAGCGTCTCGAAACGGAGTTGGCCCGCCATCGTCATTTTGATCACCTATTTG
>JBNGCP010000024.1:35770-47710 GCA_049974845.1 Anaerolineae bacterium
GATGAGCGTCTCGAAACGGAGTTGGCCCGCCATCGTCATTTTGATCACCTATTTGGTGGTGGGTACACTCTATTTGGTCTACACGCCTTTGTGGCAGGCGCCGGATGAACCCGCTCACTATAACTACATCCGCTCCCTCGCCACGGGGCGCGGCATCCCTGTGATGCAGGTTGGCGACTATGATCAGGTTTATCTCAGCAGACTGACCTCAGAGCGATTCCCCCCTGAGTTATCCATTGATGGACTTGAGTACGAGGATCATCAGCCTCCGCTTTACTACCTGCTGATGACCCCAGTATACGTGATCTTCCAAGGCTCAGTGAGAGCTTTGCGTTTCTTTACCCTGCTTCTTGGAGGCGTGGGGGTCGCCATGATCATCACGATTCTCCGCGAATTCTGGCCTGCGGAACCTGGCGTGGCCTGGTTCGGAGGAGGGTTGGTGGCGTTTATCCCTCAATACCTCGCCGTCACGGCTTCGGTGAATAACGACGCTTTGGTGCTGGCGCTATTTTGGCTCTGGCTTTGGCTGGCACTGCGCTACCTGCGTGGGGAAACTTCCCATTGGACGCTTGGGGCAATTGCCGGGGCTCTGTTGCTAACGAAGACGACTGGGTATGGCGTGCTGCTGCTGACACTTCTAGTTGTCTACCTGCGCTACCGACGGGCCGGGATGCCGCTGAAGTGGGCGGGTCGGCAACTACTGGGCTTGCTTGTTCCGGCATTTCTCTTGGGTGGGCTGTGGTGGGTGCGGAACCTCAGCGTCTATGGATGGCCCGATCTCCTCGGATTGCAGCGCCACAACGCTGTCGTCGCTGGTCAGCCGCGGACCGCGGAGATGATCGCGTCGCTGGGGCTTGTGTCTTTTCTGCGGGATGCGGCCTGGACCACGTTTCGTTCATTCTGGGGCCAGTTCGGATGGATGGGGGTTGTGTTGGACCTGCGCATCTACCAAGGCCTGTTGGTTTTCTCCGCGCTTACGGTCTACGGTGCGATCTGGCGGTTGGTCGAGGGACTCCATAGAGGTATGAGGGTGCGGCAACGAGATGGGCTGCTCCTTCTAGGCGTCGCCGCTTTGATCACCGTAACGATGTATCTGGGCTATAACCTCACCTTCGTGCAGCATCAGGGCCGTTACCTCTTCTCGGCGCTTCCGCTGGTTGCACTGAGTGCGGCGCTGGGATGGAAGCGGCTACTGGAGCGGCAGCTGGCAATCGCGACTGCGTTGGTGCTCCTTCTGCTGACTGCAGCTCTGGGCATTTTCGGTGTCGTCACGGGCGACCCGCCTTTGTGGCCGATGATGATGTTGGCCGGGGGCACGGTGATGCTGCCCGCCTTGGCTTTTTTGGACGACCGTTGGTATCCGGTCGTCGGTGGTGGGTTCTTGGTCGGCATGGTGGGACTGGATTTGTGGTGCCTCTTTGGCTTTATCGTCCCCATGCTGTCGTCTTGAAGCTTCGTTCGAGAGGTTCGTCTTTAGGTTTCGGATGGAGACGTGGGAGTCACGCAGATGTCTATACAACCCGGCTTGACGGGAGAGATCGTTCACGTCGTAACGGAGAGCGACACCGCGGCTCAATATGGTAGTGGCCTCGTGCCCGTGTTGAGCACGCCTCATTTGATCGCTTTGATGGAAGGGGCCTCGCAGGTTGCGATCGAGCCCCATCTTGAGGACGGTGAGACGGCAGTCGGTGTGCACATCGACATGCACCACCTCGCCGCCACGCCGGTGGGCATGGAGGTGCGTGTCCAGGCGGAACTTGTTGAGGTCGATGGGCGGCGCCTGCGCTTCTCTGTAGAAGCGTGGGACGAAACCGAGAAGGTGGGGCAGGCGCAGCACGAGCGCTTTGTCATCACGACTGCGCGGTTCATGAAGCGTGTTGAGGAAAAGAGGTCGTCCGGCCATGAGTCGTGATACGGAGGATGTCCTGGAACGCCGCTACCATGATCTCTATGCAGCGCACCACGCCGAGTTGCTAGAGCGGCGACGCACGGATCCTAACTTCACAGTTGACGATGTCCGTAGGTTCTTGAAGGATGCTTACCTGCGCCAAGATAATGATTGGATGGGTCACGGCGTGTTATTTCACGTGACCCAAGGCGCCATCATCGCAGCTTATGAGGCCATCTTGGCCGAGTGGGAGGCGGAGCTACAGCGTGAGCGCGATCGCAATCAATAGTCTGCGCGACGTTGGCTTTCGGCGCTTGCTTGCTATTGCCCGATACTGATTTCCTCGATATTCCAGATAGTTCCGTATGCCGATGCATCGGGCCGTAGACCTTGGACGCGGGGACGCGCTGCAAACCAGAAGGGGCGCCACGCTAGGAAAAGCGTCGGCTTGGCTTGATTGAGGATGGTTAAGGCCTCATGAAGCCCCTCGGCCTGGCCCTCACCGTCCAGCGCCGTAAGGGCGCGCCGGCACGCCTCGTCGTACGCCTTTGATGTAAAACCACTGAAATTCTCCCCAGTCCAGCCGTTCTCTTCATCGGGGATCCGGTCACTCAGCCATGTACCACATGCTTGCGGGACCGTCGACTGCCATCCGAGGAGCGCCATTTCGAATCGGCGACCGAAGAGCGGACTGGCGGCCCCCGACGTATAGAGCTGCCGGAAATCCGTCGGCTGCAACGTCACCTTCACCCCACAGGTTTCCAGGTCGGCCGCGATGTGGGCGGCCAGCACGAAGTATGGGGAGGCAAAGTGCATCGTCATACTGAGGGGCTCACCATCTGTGATGCCGGGGACATTGTGAGCCTCGCGGATTCCATCGGCGTCTTCGTCACGCCACCCAGCCCTTGCCAGTAGCTGGCGCGCGGCAGCTACGTCAGCGGGCGCTGGCTCCTCTCCTGCGTTGGCCGGATGGTTCGGAGGAACAAATCCGCTTGCGCCCGTCAGGGCTTCCGATGGGAGGGCTTGTGCAAGTCGCTCGCGATCAACGCACGCGGAGAGCGCCTGCCTGACGGCAAGCTGCTGAAGGGGTGAGGCGCGTTCGTCAGATTCGGATCCGCTGGCATCTGGCGAAGGCCCTCCCAGATTGAGGTCCAGGCGCAAAACGGTCGAGGTAGCATCGGCCCAGATGATCGCCTCGCCGGCGGTGCCGAGCTGAGCCCATTGCTGCCAGGTGGTCACGAGAATGGGATCGGGCAGCACGACATCACACGTGCCCTCGGCGAGAAGTCGGTCCCAGCTGTTCGGATCGTTTTGGGGGAAGCGCACCGTGACCTTCCTAAGGATCGGAGCGGCGCCGCTGTAGTTTGGATTGGGCTCGAGACGTGCCTCCCTTTGCGCCTCCCAGGCGACAATTCTGAACGCACCGGTTGCCGGAGGGGTTCGGTCCTGCAGGACAGCTGTCAGGGACTGGCCTCCCCAGCGATGGGCAGGCTGGAGGGGGAAGAGGAAGCCTGGGTAATCCGCTTCCAGGTAACCGGGGATCCCCTCCCAGCGCACGGTGTGTTCATCCACCGCGACGAAGCGCGCCGTTCTTTCTGCCAGCCGGCGCCACCGTCCCTGAGCCTCAGGCGCCTGGGCGAGGTGATAGCCAAGGATGGCATCCTTGGTTGTGATTGGCGTTCCATCCGACCAGAGCAGATCTGATGTGAGCGTGAAGGTGACGGTGAGCTGCGGGAGCTCGATGGTCTCGGTGCCGGTGTACTGCTGGACAAGGCCGAGAGCATCTGCATAGCGCGCCCCGGTCGTTACCGGCACCGAGCGCGTCATTACGTCGCCGGACTTGAGGGCGGGAACCCGCTCGACCAGGCGTGGCTCCCACTGATAACCCACGCGCTCGACGGGCTCTTCGTAGAAGAGGGCGAGCAGATCGCTCCCCGACTGCGATGGCAAGAAGGGGCTGGCTGCAGGGGGTTCGGTCATGCAGAGGACCAGCTCTTGCGGGATCTCGCTCCTCTCCAGTGTGGCTGTGGGGTATGGTGTGGGCGAAGGCTTGGGCGTCGTAGGCGTGGTGGGGGGTGGTGTTGGGCGCTCGCAGGCGCCCAGAAGGCCCAACAGGACCAGGATCTCGAGAAACACCGCACCACGGGGGAACCGCTCAGACATCGCGAAGATCTAAGAGGCTACGCCGCAGCTTTTCCCTCTCTTCCGGTGTCAAAGTGCCCTCAATCGACAGCGGAGATCGCGGCGCCCCCATCTTGAATCCCAGTAACTCAAGCCCCACTCGCACGGCGATACTTCCATAGCGCGCGACCAGCGCTGCGACCGGATAGATTCGGCTCTGCAGCTCTCGGGCCTGGTCCCACTCATTGGCGAGTGCTGCGGTATACATGGCACGGTACGCGCGGGGCACCAGGTTGGCCGCTGCAAGGATAGCGCCGGCAGCACCCATCGCCATCGCCGGCAACAAGAGGGCGCCATGGCCGACCAAAACGTGGAAGAACGGCGGCGTTGCCTCAATGATGCTCAACGTGTAAGGAAGCTGTCCAGAAGAGTCCTTCATACCCAGAACGTTACCAACTGACTCGGTGAGCGCCTGTACGACCTCGACCGGGATCTCCTGCCCCATCAGTTTGGGGAAATTGTAGAGCATATGGGGAAAGGTTGGCGCGGCTTTAGCCACGGTCATAAAGTGATCGCGGAGCCCAGCCGCCGTCGGCCGCACGTAGTAGGGCTTGACAACGAGGGCGGCATCGGCGCCAGCATCGCGCGCACGCCCGGCAAGGTTGATGGTCTCCTCTGTTGAGATTGCGCCCACCCCGGCGATGATCAGCTTCTTGTCGCCGGCTGCAGCGCGCACGGTTTCCAGGATCTCATCGCGCTCTTTTGGGGTGAGGAGAGGGAAGTCAGCGGTGGTGCCGTTGGGAACAAAGCCGTCGACGTGTGGGCCAATCGCCTCGACGAGCCGGCGCAGTTCCCTTAGGTCTGTCTCGCCGTTGTCCTTGAATGGGGTGGCTAAGGGGACAAAGATGCCGTGTGGGGAAAACTCCATTCGTGTGCTTCCTCCTTAAGACTCAATCGCCTTAGGTGTCGCGGCTTAGATAGAGCAACACAAGTGTTGCCAGTCCACCTAACAGAATGAGAGCGACCAGTTTGTAGATGCGTGCGGATAGCACAAGTGCCAGCAGACCATACAGCGCGCAGAACCCCCAGTAGATGCTGACGATGGTGCGCGTCGATAGGCCGGCATCCTGCAGACGAAAGTGGAGATGCCGCCGGTCTCCCTTGAACGGGCTCACACCGTGACGCCACCTGTCCAGGATCGTCCATGCCACATCGATGACCGGGATGCCCATGACCATCAACACCGTCGCGACGCGCGCCCCCGCGATCAGGCCTAGCGCTCCCATGACGTATCCCAGGAAGAAGGCCCCATTGCTGCCTAAGAAGACGCGTGCCGGCGGGACGTTATAGACTAAGAATCCCAGAGAGGTGCCAAAGAGCGCCACAGCTTGTGGCACGACACTATACTGCTCGCTCCGGTACATATGAATGCCGACGACGAGGGCCAAGATAGCCGCGATACCGGCGGCGAGGCCATCGAGGCCATCCATCCAGTTCACCGTTATGGTCATACCGGTCATCCAGAAGAGCGTCAAAGGGATGTAGAGCAGTGCGGGGAGCACGACAGTCTGGTTGGTGAGGGGATTGTTGAAGCGTTCGAGAATGATAAGCGTGCTTGCCGCAATCGTTGCCGCCAACAGATAGCCCGCATATTGGATACCGGCTGGGAGCTCACACCGATCGTCTATCAGGCCAAAGAGGAACATCAGGAGTGCGCCTGCCACTAAGCCCCAGAAACGCCGGACCTCGTTTGGATCGGCAGTGGGAATGTGCAGAGCTTGCGCAACGGCAAGGGCAACGAAGAATCCCACGACCAGTCCGGCGCCGCCCAGTCTCGAGATCACGCCGCGGTGCTGGCGCCGTCCTCCCGGTTCGGCTACCATGTTCAGTCGATACCCGAGTTTTCCCATCAGGGGTGTCAGAATCAGCGCCGTTACGCCGCTGACAATCAAAACGAGAGCATACGTCATTCCGTGCGCCACTTCAAGCCCCGTCTCCCGCTCCCCCCATCACCCCTGAATATCAGAGCCTGACACCATCTGCTGCGGTCGAAGTGAAAAGCCGTCGTGTTTCACATTAGCCCGTGCCGAACTGGCGGTCGCCGGCGTCGCCCAAGCCTGGCACGATGTAGGCATGTTCGTTCAGGTGATCGTCCAACGCGGCCAAGTAGAGGTCGACATCGTCATGCTTGCTGGTGAGCGCTTCCACGCCCTCCGGCGCCCCAATGACACCCAGAAACTTGATCCGTCGGGCTCCCCAGTCCTTCAAGATCTCGACGGTCTTGACAGCTGAGCCGCCCGTAGCCAGCATGGGATCGAGGATCAGGCAGACAGAGACCGTGGGATGCACAGGAAGACGATTGTAGTAGGCGACCGGACGCAGCGTTTGCTCGTCGCGGAAGAGCCCGATGTGCCAAACCTCGGCCGACGGGACCATTTCCCATATACCCTCTACCATACCGAGCCCCGACCGCAGAATCGGAATGAGGCCAATGGGTTCGGCGAGCTTATGCCCACAAGTCTTCGTCAAAGGGGTCTCGACTTCCTTAGGCGTGACCTCCAGATCACTCAGCGCCTCATAGGCGATGAGAAGGGTGATCTCACGGATAAGTTCGCGGAACTTCTTGGGGTGAGTCTCCTTGTCCCTGAGCAGGGTAAGCTTATGCTTGACCAACGGATGCTCGGAGATGTATACCTTTGCCATGCCTGTGCTGCTCCTTTACGGTTTAGTAGCTTGTGTCAGGATCTGCATAGGACGTATCTGCCGCAGCGCCCGCCTTTATGCATCGATGGTGGGTCGGAGCCAGATCAGAACGAATGCCAGCTTGGCGGACAGGCTGCTGCCGGGCTTCAGCGGTGCACCTGCCGCATTGTACTTACGGGCGAGCCATTGTCAACGTGCTCCACGCTATCTTCTGACTGGCGACTCCTTCTTTGAGAGGTCATCGTGTCAGTGCTCCGGACGTATCCAGCGACGCCTGAGTGCGGTCAAGGTACCGTCGGTCTCGAGATCCTCCAGGATCTCGTCTATCGCTGCCAACAGCGCGGCATCTTCGCTTCGGGCTGCAACGACGTAAGGTTCATCGGTCACCGGAGGCATAACGACCCGAAGCTGTGAATCTTGCTGCGCCAGCATCAGCGCTGACACGTGGTCGAGAATCGCGGCGCTTGCTGCACCATTCTCCAATGACGTGGTGAGGGATACCGGGTCCTCGACGGTGAGTAAGGAGGGCGGGGGATCGAGAGATTGTTCCCACTTGAGCGCTGTCATGTGTCCCTCGGTGCCAAAGACACAAGCCACCTGATTCCCTGCTAGATCGGAAAGCTCTTGAATGTCAACCTCATCTCTGGTGATGAGGACCTGACCGGCATTGAAGTAAGGGCGAGAAAAGGCAAATTCCTCGCTATGGGATGGATCAGGATAGAGGGCTGAGATAATCACATCGGCATGTCCTACGGTCAGGGCGTCATAGAGGGCATCGTAACCCGTTGTCACCAAATGTGCTTCTACTCCCAGCCGTTGCGCGATAAGCATGGCCAGATCTGCATCCAGTCCAGCGATCGCCCCGTCGGCGTCGACGAATTCGAACGGCGGAAAGCTCGGATCAATGGCTACTCGCAGCCTGCCCGCTGCTTGCACGCGATCCAGGCCGCCGATCGGCTGCTCGCAGGCGCTCAGGCCAGCTACCCACAACAATCCAAGCAGTAGGGCACTGAGAAAACGGGTGACCGTCCGACAATGCTGTCGAGGTCCATCACGAGAACAGGGAGGCGATGTCACCTCCCTGTGCGATACCTCTCCCCTGCCCAAGACGCCTGCTTTATTCCGGATCCTGGCCCTCATCGCTCGCGTCCAGATCGATCACGATAGTGCCGGCCTCGAGGGCTCGCTTGATCTCCCGCTCCAGCATATCCCCCATCATCAAGAGGTTGAGCAGCTCGGCCTCGATATCGGGATTATCCTCAGGACGCATCTGCCATGCTGCCTCCAACGCCTTGTTCATCTCCTGCAAATGCTGCAACATATCCAGCATGACGTCCTCGGTGGAGGTCCCGCGCTCTCGCAGCATGACCAAGGGCCCTCCGAGAAGCCCTCGTGCCTGCAGCTCGGTCTGAATGAGTGGGTTGAAGAGGTCGGACTCCGCGAGCCCTTCGTAGATCTCGAATCGATCGTCGGATGCGATCAGTTGCTCGAGCAATTCCGGCGTGATCCAGACCATCATTCCTTCGCTGGCGAGTCGATCGTATAGATCGTCCATAGGCACCAGCACGTGAGAGGACTCTCTCAGGATACGAACTAGGCGGTTCGTGATGGGGTCGTTCATTGCTATTGGATTAGCCTCCTCGCTTCTTCGTTTCGACTCGCTTCATGAACTCAGCGATCCTCTCTTCGTAACCAATCTCCTTGGCGCGATACCAACCTCCAGGGACACCCTCAGGCAGGTATCGCTGGTTGACCCAGCCGCCCTCAAAATCGTGTGGATACCTGTAGCCCGGGCTCTTGTCCCGCTCCTCCTGGAGGAGCGTGTTCTGGTCGCGGATGTACACGGGCGGGGGAAGATAGCCATTCTCCTCAATGTAGCCGCGTGCGTCCCAGTAGGCGCCTGCACTGTTGGACTTCGGCGCTGTGGCCAGATAGAGCGTGGCTTCGGCCAGATGGTATTGGCCCTCAGGCATGCCAACCCACTCGAAGGCCTGCGCGCATCCCATCACGACCGAGATAGCCATGGGCGAAGCCAGACCGATGTCCTCTGATGCAGCGATCAGCAGGCGTCGAAAGATGAAGCGGGGATCCTCACCCGCCAAGACCATCTTCGCCAAGTAGTAGAGCGCCGCATCTGGATCTGATCCCCGGATGGACTTGATGAAAGCGCTGGCCGTGTTGTAGTGCTCGTCGCCCGCACGATCATACTGCATGGCCCGGCGCTGAATCGACTCCTCGGCTACGCCCAGCGTGATGTGGATTGTGCCATCTGATCCTCGTGGTGTCGACTCTACCGCCAGCTCCAGTGCATTGAGGGCGCTACGAACGTCTCCATCTGCAAAGTCCGCCAAGTGGTGGAGGGCGTCCTCGTCAAGCAGGACGTTCTGTCTTCCGTATCCCCTCGCTTCATCTGTTAATGCGCGCTCGAGGAGCTCTTCAATCTCCTCGACGGTCAACACTCTGAATCTGAAGATACGTGAGCGGCTCAACAACGGTGAGATGATCGAGAAATACGGGTTCTCGGTGGTCGCGCCGATCAACGTGATCGTGCCATCCTCAACGACGGGTAGCAGGGCGTCCTGCTGAGCTTTGTTCCACCGATGGATCTCGTCCACCATCAGAATCGTACGTTGACCATACATTGAGCGACGATCCTTGGCGGCGTCGACGAGCTTGCGGAGCTCGCCGATACCGGCCAGTACGGCGTTGAGCGTCTCAAAGTGAGCCTCGGTCATGTTAGCGATGACCGCCGCGAGCGTCGTCTTGCCCACACCGGGCGGCCCCCAGAAGAGAATAGAGGTGAAGAGCCGATCGGCCTCAATGGCGCGTCGCAATAACCGTCCCGGACCCACGATGTGATCCTGGCCCACGAACTCATCGAACGTCCGTGGGCGCATGCGCGCCGCCAGGGGGGCCTCTTTCTCCAACTGCTCCTGTCGACTGTGCTCAAACAAGTCCATGGCTAACTAAGTATAGCCCACGCAACCCATCAATCAAGATCCCACCCCGAGCCTCTGCTTTCCCATTTATTTTTGCGCGGACAGCCCGACAGCCAAGGTAAGGTTTGATCTGAGGTCTCGACTGTGGTATACTCTGAGCGCCGGAGGCTCCCCTCGACCGTGAAACGTCTTAACACGGGGTGTCTACCGGCGGTTGCTATCGAGAGGGAAGGTCTCAAGAAGGGGTTGATGACGATCTGGGCTGTGTTAGGAAGCTTCTGTCACGGGTTAGTGTTTTTCTCGCTCGGCATGACGGTGAGCTTCTTGCACTATCGAAGTCGCCGCATAGCGCTGGCGCGTCATCTCTTCTGGTTAGGTGCTTTCGCGTTTGGTGAGGCCTTCAATGCTTGGTACGCGCTTGTGGGCCGGTGCCTCCCGGAAGCACAACTGCTTCCGGATTTTGTGCCCCCCTTACTTAGGGCGCTTAGCTATACGTTTCTGCTGGCGTTCGGTGTCCAGACACTGCTTTCTGAGGAAACTTATCGGAAGCGCTTCAAGACGTGGTTTACCTTGCTCCTCTGCGCCTGGCTGATTCCCTACCTGCTTGCCGTGGTGATGCTCTGGTCCGCGTGGGAGCCTTTGATTGCGTCGGCTGAGGTCTTGAGTCGCTATGTCTTGGCCTTTCCTGGCGGCGTGTTGAGCGCACTTGGACTCCGGCGGCAGAGTTATCAGTCGCTCGACGCGTCGCTACGCAGACGTATCCGGCCCGATCTTCGGCTTATTGAGGTCACCATGGCTGCCTATGGTGTGCTCAATCTGGTCATAATCTCGCCTTTGCTCGGATTATGGGCTTCGCCCATAGCTGCACAGGAGATCGACGCTGTGTGGGCGGGATGGATCTGGGCGCTTGTGGGTGCCGGCATTGCCTTCGGACTGGGACGGTCTCTGATCGTCATTCAGAACGAGATCGAGCAGTGGGTCGAGGGGATCGAGCGTCTGCAGGCACTGGCGGAGGATCGGGAGAGAATTGGTCGCGAATTGCACGATGGAATCATTCAGTCGATCTATGCGGCAGGGCTGTTGCTTGAAAGTATCCAATCGATGATTCCCACCGATCCAGAGCGGGCACAGTCCCAACTGGGGCGGGTGATGGACAGGCTGAATCATACAATTCAGGACATCCGTCGTTACATATTTGACTTGCGCAGCGATATGAGCGACGATGACCTACGAACAGGGATTGAACGGTTACTTCGGGACTTTCATGTGAATACGCTTCTGGAAACGGAGTTCGAAGTCACCGGCGATCCGCGCCCCATCAACTCAATGGCGCGCCGCCGGCACATTTTCCAGATTGTTCGGGAGGCGTTGGCCAATACGGCCAAACATGCTCGGGCGCGGTGGGTGAGCATCCAGTTGCACTACGGAGAGGAGAGCCTTGACCTCACGATCTCGGATGACGGGATCGGCATGGAGAAGCTCTTGATCAGCAAGGGCTATGGTTTGCGCAACATCCGTGAGCGCGCGCGACTGCTGGATGGCACGCTGCGCATTGAAAGTGCGCCGGGAGCAGGGGTCACCTATCATCTGACGGTACCATATACGTGAGGTAGATCATGACATACAGGATCATCGTAGTCGACGACCACGAGGTGGTGCGTCTGGGACTACGAACACTGCTGAGCAACCAGTCCGACTTTGCTGTGGTGGACGAGGCGGCGTCGGCTGAGGAGGCGGTGGAGAAGACGTTGTTGCACCATCCCGATGTGGTGGTGATGGATATAAGGATGCCCGGGACGAATGGGATTGAGGCTTGCCGGGAGATCAAAGAGCAACTGCCTGATGTGGAGGTCATCATGTTGACCTCCTATGCCGAAGACGAGATGCTCTTTGACGCCATCAGTGCAGGTGCGGCGGGCTATGTTCTGAAGCAGGGCGGCGGGGAAGAGTTGGTCCACGCCATCCGTCGTGTCGCCGAAGGCGATGCGCTCCTCGATCCGGCGGTGACACAACGGGTGCTGGCACGCGTCCGGGAGGCAACGCGCCAGGAACAGGCGGCGGCCTTCAAGGACCTGACCGACCAGGAGCTCCGAGTCCTTGGACTGGTCTCCAAGGGTTACACCAACAAGGAGATCGCCAAGGAGCTCTTTCTGGGCGAGGGAACGGTGAGAAACTACGTCAGCAGCATTCTGTCCAAACTCGATCTCACCAACCGGGCTGAGGCCGCAGCTTACGCAGTGCGACACAGTCTTCATAAGTTTCTGGACGAGTTGGATTAGCGGTTCGGCG
>JBNGCP010000025.1:0-47583 GCA_049974845.1 Anaerolineae bacterium
CTTCTTATGGCACTCCGTATCACTGAGGGCAATACCTAAAACGTGTGCTCCTGGCTTGCGGAAACGGGCTGCAGCACAAGAAAGCCCTCAGGTCTCATGACCTGAGGGCCAAGCAGCTCTCCCTGGATGTGAGCTCGGTCAGCTCCTGTGCTGAGGGGTATGCCCGGCAGACGGGGGTATGCCCGGCAGACCGGGGTATGCCCGGCGGATCGCGGCCGTGTCACTCAGCTAGAGCTCACTCCTTGCCTCAACAGGGAGGGAGAAGTTGACGCGCATACCCTGTCCAGGCGCGCTGATGAAGCGAATGTTTCCCTTCAGCATCTCGATGCGTTCTCGCAACGTGGGTAGGTTGAGTCTCGCGGCATCCGGAGAGGTCAAGGTATCATCGATATCAAATCCAATGCCGTTGTCCTCCAGCGAGACGTTAGCGCTGTCCTCCTCGATATTAAGATGGATATTGATGCTAGACGCCTGTCCCTGCTCCCGCCCAATATGGATGAGGGCCTGAATCACCCGGAAAATGGTGACCTCCTTATGGGGGGCAAGGCGCCGCTCTTTGCCGGTGACCTGCAGGGTCAGGCCGGCGAAACCTTCGTCAGCAATGCCTTCGACATACCTGCGCATCGTGGGGACCAGGCCGAGATCATCCAACATCATTGGCCGCAGGTCGAAGATGAAGACCTTGACCTTCTTGAAGGCGTCGACGACGTTCTTCTTCAGCTCGGTGAGCTCAGAGCGGGCCCGTTCAGGGTCCCGATCGAACAGCCGCTCGCAGATCTCGGCCTGCAACACCAAGTTCGTCAAGGACTGTGCTGGCCCATCGTGCATCTGGCGAGAGAGACGCAGGCGTTCCTGCTCTTGAGCTTCGATGATGCTGATCACCATAGCCTGAGGTGTGTTGGTGCCCTGCTCGCTCTCCACGCTACCCGCTGTAACGTCGGCAGGAGGCGCGAAATCGAGGACGCGCTCGTAGAGCTCGGCAATGCGCGTCAGGTTCTTCTGATCGCTCTGAAGTTTCTCCAACTGACCTCGCATCGTGAAGAGGCGCTGCTGGCTTTCGATTAAGGTATCGTAGCCCCGGCGAATGTCCTCACGCGGCATCGTGTCGAAGGAGGACTCGATCTGGCGTATGCGTGCAACGGCGCGTGCGTTGATCTGCATAAACCGGTCAACCTCGCTCGACGTTTGCTGAATCAGCATGTCGATCTCTTTGAGCTCTTCCTGGATCTGCTCAGAGCCGCGCCGGCAGAAATCCGCGAATTGTTCCCAGCTGTTTTCGGCCATAATGTCCCCTTACTTAGTGATCTGTCCCGCCAGAGCCCTCGGCTACGCGTCCGGTAGGCGGACCCACCCGTGGCGCAGCGCATAGATGGCGGCCTGCGTCCGATCTGAGCGATTAAGCTTAGCAAGAATCGAGGTCACGTGATTCTTGACGGTCTGTTGACTGATGCCAAGGCGAAAAGCGATCTCTTTGTTGCTCAACCCTTCGATGATCAGCTCCAGGATCTCCATCTCGCGATTCGTGAGCGGCGAGAATGTGGTGTCCTCGGGGCTGATGCCGTAGCGTCGGTAGAGTTCCAGAAGCCACTGCTCGGTTTGCTCCGGCGTCATACGCTCGTTATAGATGACGTAGTAGCCCTGCGCGACGGTCCGCACCGTCGCGAGTAACTCCGAGGGCGCGACGTCCTTTGGGAAATAGGCCGACGCGCCGATGCGGATAGCCCGGTAGACCTGCTCCTCGTCGTCATAAGCGGTAAGGATGATCACATTGATGTCCGGACAGTCGTTTTTGAGCCTTTGCGTGACCTGAAGCCCGTTGAGGTTGGGGAGGTTCACGTCCATCAGCACGACGTCCGGCTTGATGGTCTTGAGCATCTCCAGCGCCTTCTCCCCATCGCCGCTCTCGGCGACCACCGTGATGTCCGGTTCGGCGTTGAGCACATCCCGCACACCTTGGCGGAAAAAGAAGTGATCGTCAATGATCGCGACTCGGATCACGCCTGCTGAAGGGTCGGAGGAAGCCGGTGCACCGGTCATATAAGTGCCTCAATGGGTCTCAAACGCTTGATGCATAAGGGCCAACCACGCCTACTCAAACCGATCCAGGGAGAAAAGCTCTGAACGCTGTCCTTCTAGGATGAGATCTGCAAGCTCGTCCGCCGCGATGAGGGCGACGTTCAGGCCGAATGGGCCAAGGCCGTTCATCAGATAGACATCGGGATCGCCGGGATCCTGTCCGAGGATGGGCAATCTGTCGTGGCTCTGGGCGATCCAGGTCGTGAATCGCTCATGAACTGCAGCGTCGGGACACAGCTGCCGCGCAATCGGGCTGAGCCGCTTCAGGATGCCGATCTCCGTCTCATCCCAACCTGTCAGATAGGCGTGGGGTCCGAACGGCAGGAAGCAAATGTGCCCGTCATCGAGGATGAGGGGCCGGTTTATGGTCTCCGCGTTTTCGAAGACAACCGTATGAACACAGACTGCCTGGACCTTCCCGATGAGGGCCTCCGTCAGTCGGACGCCATGGATGCCGTTGGCGAGGATGACACGTCTTGCCCAGAGATAGCGACGGTGTGCCCATACGGCGAGGTCGCCTTCTGGTCGTCGCTTGATGGCGTGAACTTCCGCCTCGACCTCAAGCGATATGTTCTCGTGGTCCAACAGCCGCTGGATCAGGGCGCGGGGGTCGAAGGCGAGGTCATCGGCTGTGCTGATAGCCACCAGATCACCGTACCGACTATCGTCCTCCAACCCGATCTCATAGCCGTAGGTCGACAGCTCCGCCACCGAGCCGCGAAAGGCTGCCGATTGTTCTGCGTCCCTGGCCAGCCTCAGGCTTCCTGTCTTCTCCGAATCGATGCCCGCTTGGTCGAGGAGGATCTCGAGCCGCACAAGATTCTCGGAGGTCAGCTCCCAGAGTGTGTGTGCGAGCTCCTCGCCTTGTCGCGATTTGAGCTCGTTGAACGGTTCGGGCGTGCCCAAAAGTGCTAACCCCGGTTGGCGTTTGACGGTGCCACCAGGAACCCGTGTGGCCTCAAGGACGGCCACATTCAAGCCCTCTCCGGCAAGGGTCGACGCGATCAGAGCGCCGGAGAGGCCCGCTCCGACTACAATCACATCGTAGAGGTCGGATGATGACATAGCGTCTCCCTTCACCTATCTTGGCGGCGTTACCACGAGCTCCGCCAGGTCGAAGAACGCGGCGTTGTTCACGTGAGGATAGGTCGGCTCCGCAAAGAAGCAGACGGTGACCCGGCCGGGGGTCCGCTCTGCGGCAGACGCCTCCTCTTCGTCGCCGGATACCTCTTCCACGGGGGCGACAATGACCGTCGGCGACGTGAGGGTGACCGTCCCGCTGTTCTGGTTGATTCGCATCTCTTGTCCCCAGCGAGCATTGTGGCAGCTTCCGCTCCCCGTTGGATCAATGCCGGCTTTCACGATCAAAGAGTCCAGCGATGAGAATGCCTTGGCCTGGATCTTGAAATACGCCCTGCTTCCGGCCGTGACGTTCACGGTCTGGTGCACCCACGCGCGGAACTTAAGCCACCGGATCGTCTCGATCTTGAGGGTCGTACCGTGGATCTGCCGGGCCGGATCGTCGGCGGCGGTGAACATGGCTTCGGCGTAGGAGGACTCTGTGTTGAAGTCCTCCCCGGGTTTGTAGTTGACGTAGACATCCCACTCCCAACCGGGGATGCGGTTCGGCATGATGAAATCGAAGTCTGCGCCCTTGAGCGCGACCGGCTCCGGCGGCAGTGGCGTAGCGGTGGGCGTCTCTGTGGCCGTCGGGACCGGCGTGCGGGTGGCCCTCGGCGTGTTTGTGGGTCTTGAGGGCAGCGTCGGCCTGGGTGTGGTGGTGACTGTGGCGGTCCACGTAGGCGCCAGCGTCAACAGCGGTTTCGTCGGCGAAGCGACCGGCGCAGGGTCTGCAGGGGCGCCCCTGGATGTGATGACGATGGCGGCCATCCCACCAATCACGACGACGTCGAGCACTGCTAGGACAAGGAGAATGATCTTTTGCGTCTGGTTGAGTGCGCCCATGTTTATGCCTCGTCGGCTACTTGGTTCATGAACTAGCTTGCCAGCCCGAACTCTGCGGCGTTGTTTTTTGGTTAATGAGGCTTGACCCCATCATACTCTAAGGTTTGCGGAGTGGCAAGCGCACCCTATGTTACGCGCGACCGCGCTCATTACAGAATGCAGAGCCCGCCACGGCCCGACTTAGCGCGTGGAGTGGTCAGTCTATAACGTGATTATAACCATTAGCCGTTGGTGGCAAGCTGTCCGCAGCCGGCCTCAATGCCCGCGCCGCGACGCTGGCGCATGGTGTGGGGGATCTGGTGGCGATCGAGGATCTCTGCAAAGGCCTGGACGGTTTCGGGATCGGATCGGGCCTCGTCATATCCCGGCGCGGGATTCAACTGGATCAGGTTGACGTGAGAGGGCAGCTCTGTTAGCCATCCGACCAGCGCCTCTGCCTGTTCGGGTGTATCGTTGATGCCTTTGATCATGACCCACTCGACGAAAACCCGGCGTCCGGTATGGTCGGCGTAGTCACGCAACGCTGCGAAGAGCTCCTTCAGCGGATAGACTGCATTGATCGGCATTAACTTGGTCCGGAGCTCATCCGTCGCAGCATGTAATGAGACCGCCAACTTGATCGGTAGGCGCGCATGGATCTCAGCCAGGTGGCAGATGCCAGGCACGATGCCGACGGTGCTCAGCGTGATGCGCCCTGGTGCGAATCCGAGTCCCCGAGGATCGACTAGCCGTCTGACGGCCCCGAGGGTCTCCTGCTCATTGAGCAGGGGCTCGCCCATGCCCATAAAGACAACATTTGAGAGGCGATGATGAGAGGCCTTCAGGTGGCGTTGGAAATGCACGACCTGGGCAACGATTTCGTCCATTGAGAGGCGGCGGATGAAGCCCATACGACCTGTCGCACAGAACTCGCAGGCGCAAGGGCAGCCGACCTGGGTTGAGACACAGACTGTATAACGCTCGCGATATCGAAGCAACACGGTCTCTATGCGGGCGCCGTCGCGCAGATTGAGGAGGTGCTTGCGGGTGTTCTGATCAGCGCTGACGGTCTCGGTCACCAGCAGTGGATCGGGGATATACACATGCATCGCCAGGCATTCTAGGAGATCCCGCGGCAGTTCCGTGACGTCGTGAAGATCGGTGACGTACTCCCTGTAGAGTGCGTGCCAGATCGCTCTCGCGTACAGCGGCGCAGCGTCGGGCGCTGCCTCCCAGGCTCTCAGAAGGCCAGCAAGCTCCGTGAGATCGACCGTGTAAAGGTTGAGTTTCGGCGTCATTCGGTGCCGTCCATCAGCTCCCCGCAGCAGTGAGTCAGATGATCACCCGCCCACCAACGATATTTTGACTTTTCGTCCAAAGCATAGCATAATGTATTTTGAAGGCCAACAATCATGAATGCTCCGACGCATCTCTCTTTGACGCCCCGCTTGACGACGGGTGTAGGAGCCGGACCGGGAATTGGGCGCGCAGGTTATGTGCCGGGAGCGCGCGATGGTGTCATCATAGGAGGACGGCGTGCCTGAAATCTCCTTGCAAACATATGAGAACGAGATCGATGAGCTGATCGAAGAGGCTCGTTACCTGGAGGCCCTGGCGCATCTTCGCTACATCCTGTCTCAATACCCTCGCTATATCGGCGCCTATTACCTGCTAGGTAAGACGATGCTCGAAGCCGAACTGCCCGATCTCGCGGCCGATATGTTCCGTCGTGCGCTGAGCGCGGATCCGGAGCATCTGATGGCTCGCATAGGATTGGGATTAGCCCACGAGCGTCGTGATGATCTTGACGCGGCCATTTGGAATCTGGAGCGGGCGTTGGAACTCAATCCGGGTCGCAGCGAGATCGCCGAGGAGCTGCGCCGCATGTATGGGCGGCGCGATGGCGTCGATCTGGAGTACGTTCCGCAGACGGAGGGGGGCCTGGCACGGCTCTATCTCCGTGGCCATCGCTATGGACGGGCTGTAGCAGAGCTTCGATCATTGCTGGAAGAGGATGCCGGACGTCCAGACCTTATGACGGCCTTGGCTGAGGCCTACTGGCGTGACGCCCAACTCGTCCAAGCTTCGGAGACGAGCCAGAGCATCCTCGACAAGCTGCCCTATCATTGCAAGGCGAATCTCCTGTTGGGCACGCTTTGGGTGAATAGCGGGCAGGAAGATGGCTGGAGCTACCTAAGACGGGCGCAAGAGGTCGATCTGGAGAATCGATTGGCGAACGAGCTTTTCGGTTCGGAGTCCCTGCTCTCCTCCCAAGAGGTCACATTGGATCGCTTGGTCTATGATCCCGATGCGCTGGATGTCGATCGCGACAGTCTCTGGTTCCGCAGGCTGGAGTCTGCCTCGATCACCGTTGGTGTGTCCGAAGCCCCGCCCGAAATGTCGGAATCAGAGGTCCGGTTGGTGGATATCACCGCCGGTCTTGAGTCACAGATCGAGATCCCGGATTGGTTACGTGAACTAGGCGCTCCCACCGAGGAAGAAGCCGAGGTGGGTGGGCTGGGCTGGATGGCGGATATCGAGTTCGAGGCTGAGGGCGAGGTCTCGCTCGAGGAGTCGGAGGAGCCGGTCGCTCTGGAAGATGTCGAGGATCTCGAGGCCGCCTTCGGGAGTGAGGCCGAGATCGATCTGGCGGACCTGGAGTTGGATGAGGAGGCCGCTCCCGATTGGCTCGAAGAGCTCACCGCCGAAGAGCTCCCGCTGGATCTGGAGGACATTGAGGGCGCGCCCGACTGGCTGGTGGACCTTGTCGGCGAGGAAGCTGAGGAAGGCGCTGCGGCGGAGAGGCTGGAGGCGCGGGTTGAGGCTGAACCGGAAGGCCCGGCTCCGGCCGAGGCCGAGGGCGCCGAAGAACGTCTTGCCGCTGAAGAGATCACGCCGGAGGACGAAGACTGGCTCCGTGAGCTTCAGGCCACGCTCGGCGAGGAAGAAGAGATTGAGGCGGAGCGCGAGGAGATCGAACTGGCCGAGGGTGAGATGCCCGACTGGCTTGCTGAGTTAGCTCCGTCCGCTGTCGCGGAGGAGGAAGCTCCGGAGGAGCTGGGCGAGAAAGAAGTCCTCGATTGGATAGAGGAGCTTGAGACAGAGGCTGAGGCGGACACCGCAGAGGCTGAGGCCGAGGGTGAGATGCCCGACTGGCTTGCTGAGTTAGCTCCGTCCGCTGTTGCACAGGAGGAGGCTCCTGAGGCGTTGGATTTGGAGGAAGAGGAGATCCCTGATTGGTTGCGCGAGCTTGAGCCCAAGGCCGCCGAGACGTTGATCTCCGAAATAGGCGAGCTCTCAGATGAGGAGTTTGTTGAATGGCTCTCTTCCGGGGAGGCCCCTGTGGAGGTCGCGGATCTCATTGAGGAGGAGATCGGTGCGGAACCGGCCGAGGATCTCGAAGGGATCCCTGCCACAGTGCCGGAGGAGGCCTCGCTTGAGATTCCGCCGGTACCGACGGCGGTTGAAGAGCCGGCTGAGGAGGTCGAGGGGCTGTTCGGAGAGGAAGCTCTTGCTTGGCTGGAGAGTCTGACGCTGGAGGAGGCTGAGGAGGTCGAGGAAGAGCCGGCCGGCGCTGTTGATGTACGCGCGTCCCTCACAGAGGTGACGGAGCCGGCGGCTGAAGCACCAGCGGTCGAGAAGCCCGCACCGGCAGGCGAAGAGGTCCCGGAGGCCGAGGGCGATCTGCTCTCGGGTGACGACGCCCTGGCCTGGTTGGAGAGCCTGGCAGCCGGCAAGGAGGAGGAGCTGCGCGCGCAAGCGGAGGTGGAGTCCGCTCGGCGCGTAGATGAGATTCTGGGCCGCAAGCGAGAGGCCCCTCCCGCGCCTCCGGAGTCTATGACTCTGGAGCCCGAGACGACGGAGGTTGAGGCTGAGACACCGGTGGTAGCCGGGGAACCGCCGGAGCTTGAGGAAGCGGTTGTCCCGCCCGAGCCGGCCGTCGAAGAAGAAGAGGCGACAGTTCCGAAGCCGAGCGCTGAGCCACCTGTGGCGGAGGAGTTGACGGCTGAGGAAGAGCCGACGGAGAGCGAATTGCTTTCCGGGGAGGACGCCCTGGCCTGGCTGGAGAGCCTGGCGGCGGGCAAGGAGGAGGAACTGCGCGCACAGGCGGAGGCAGAGTCCGCTCGGCGTGTGGATGAGATCCTGGGCCGCAAACGCGAGACGGCTGAGACGGAGCCGGATGTCACCGTCGAAGCGGCGGAGACCGCAGTGGGTGAGGCGGAGCCGTCCCTTCCGGAAGTTGAGGTACCGGAGATTGAGAAGCCCGGTCCCGGTGAGGCGCCACCCGAAGAGGAGACCGCGGCTGAGGCAACCGCCGTGGCCAAAGAGGTAGCCGAGGAAGCGCCTGTGGCTCCGTCCGAGGCGGAGCTCCCTGCTGAGCCCGTTGCGGAGGCCCAAGTCGAGCCCGCAGTCGCTGAAGAGGAGGAGCTGCTCTCGGGCGATGAGGCCGCGGCATGGTTGGAGAGCTTGACGCTGGGCAAGGAGGAGGTCCTCAAAGCGGAGGCTGAAGCGGCTTCTGCGGAGCGCGTGGACGAGATTCTGGGCCGTAAGCGCCGGGAGGCGCCCGAGCCTGAGCCGGCGGAGATAGCACCTGCAGAACCCGCGCCGGTCGAGGAAGCGGCGGCAGAAGAGGCTGCGGCTGAGGCTGAGGTCTCCGAGATCGGTGAGCCGCCAGTTGAGGAGGAAGAGGCGTTCTTCGGCTGGACAGCTTTTGGCGAGGAGACGGTGGAGGTCGGCGCGCCCATTTCCGAGGGCGAGCCTCCGTTGGTTGAGAAGGCCGAGCTCGGGGAGGTCGAGCCACGACTGGGAGAGGATGCACTGACCTGGCTTGAGGGCCTGGAGCCTGAACAGGAGCAAGCGTTGCGGGCTCAGGTCGACACGGAGGCAGTGACGGAAGAGCCTGCAGAAGTCTCGGCTGCAGCCCCGGTCGAAGCACCGGCGACGGCTGTGGAGCCAGAGGAAGAAGCCGCGCCGGCTACCGCTGAGGAAGTACACGCCGAAGCGCCGGTGACTGAAGAGGTCGATGTCGAAGAGCCGGTCATTGAAGCCGAGCTCGAGGCCGAGCCTGAGGCACCAGAAACCCCAGAAACCGAAGTAGAGGCCGTCTCTGTCGAGGCTGTTCCTGATGAAGCGACCCCGCAGCCGGAGGAAGCGGCAGAACCCGAGGAGGTCGCCCCTGAGGAAGAGGTCGTAGAGGCGCCGCCAGAGGCCGAGACCCTACCGGAATTGGAGGAGCCCGAGCCAGAGGCTGTCTCTGAGGAGGCAGTGTCTGAAGAGGTTGCCTCTGAAGAGGTTGCCTCTGAAGAGGTTGCCCCTGAAGAGGTCGTCTCTGACGAGGAGGCTCCTGAAACGGTTTCGGCCGGAGAAGCAGTTGCGACTGAAGAAGCGGTTGCGACTGAAGAAGCGGTTGCGGAGAAAGAGACCGCTGCCGCCGAGGCACCGGAGTCTGAGCTGGACGAGATGCGGGCGCACGTCAAGCGTAAGCGCTCGGATCACGACACGCGACTAAAGCTGGCGCGGGCCTTGTGGGAGGCCAGCGAGATCCAAGAGGCGATGCAGCACTACGCCCGCCTGATTAAGTCAAGCGCCAAGACCGATGAGGTGATGGCGGATCTGGAGCGCTATACTGAGGAAAAGCCGAACGAATCGAGCGTGCTCAGAACGCTGGGGGACGCTTATATGAAGTTCGGAGAACTCGACAGAGCGCTTGAGATCTACAACCACGCGATGGATCTGCTCTAGCATAACGCAATCGCGTCATCGCTGCAGATCGAGCACGCTAAGCAAGATGAACCGGGAGGCCATATTGGTCTCCCGGTTGTCTATGGCTTGCCGAAGAAAGCTCAGAACATCACGTCCTCTCCAGCACGCTGGTAGCTCACCATTTCCTCGGGCGCGAACCAATAGGCGATCTCTTGCGCCGCCTCCTCGACGTTGCCTGACGCGTGGATCAGGTTCTTGGTCGCGCGTCTCTCCAGGCTGGAGATGGTGTTGGAGTCGATGGCATAATCCCCTCTGATCGTCCCAGGCTCGGCCCGTGCGGGAATCGTGAAGCCGATCATCCTTCGCACGGCTGTGATCGCATGGACCCCCTCGAGGACCATCGCGATGACGGGGCCGGATGAGACGTAGTCGACCAGCCAGCTATGGACCATTGAGCCGATCTTGGAGGGGTCGTCAGTGCCCAGTACCGCTTCGACATCCATCTCGAATTCCTCGAAGGAGTCGAGCGTCTTCTGCCCCATGCCCTGAATCCACTCGTCGGGGCCGGCGTAGTGACCGGCTGCCATCTCTGCCGTCGGGTGCACCATCTTCATCGCGACGATCTTGAGGCCGGCGCGCTCGAAGCGCGCGATGATCTCGCCCGACAGGCCGCGCGCTACCGCATCCGGCTTCAACAGGACCAGCGTCTGTTCTTTCTTGATTGCAGTTGCATCCATTGGGTCTTTTCCTTTCGTCTGTTGCCGCCATAGCACAAGCTGAAGCCGTCCTCGGCTTCAGCTTGTGCTCTTCACGCGGATAGGGGTAAGTCCTAGCCAAACTTATAGGCCACTCCAAACCCGCCGCGTGGCAGCACCCACCCAATGTTCTGATAGGGGCAGGCCACGCGACAGCTACCGCACTCCACGCAGCTCTGGTAGGCGATCTGAATCCTGCCATCGTTGCCGAGGGTATAGACGCCCACCGGACAGAAGTCAAGGCAGGGTTTGTACTCGCACCGTGCACATACCTCGTGATCCTCGATCCAGAGGTGTGCCTGTTGCTCGTCGACGAAGTACTTGAGGGTCATCAGAAGGTCGTCGACATAGACGTCCGGGATCGTCTTCTTGACGTCCTCTGGTAATTCCTTAGCTTCGAACGCATCGCCTGTTTTCATTGCCATCTTGTCACCATCCCATTACCGAGCGCGCCATCGAGAGGATGTCGCCCGCGGCCTTGATCAAAGACCGGCGGTCCGTCAGCGCACCAATCATACCCTTGAAGAGCTCCCGTTTCGGCTGGCCATAAGCACTGAAGAACTGGCCGAGCGCATCGTTGACGAAGTTGGGATAGACATCCATAAACTGCGGGTGCTTCTCCAGGAACTTGGCAAAGCCGCGATACTGGTGCAGATCCTTCAGGATGAAGCTGTCCTGCAGGCGATCCTCGTAACGCGACATCACCTGCTCGCTGAAGTCCCCACGGCTGTGCGCTTCGATGGCGGTCTCCGCGGCGTATTTGCCGGCGAGGATGGCCATGTTCGTGCCTTCCCAATGCAGGGCATTGACCATCGCTGCCGCGTCCCCCGCGACCAGCGCGCCGCCGGTGTAAAGCCTCGGCATCGCGCGATAGCCGCCCTCGGGAATCAGGTGAGCACCGTACTCCAAGAGCTGCCCACCCTGAATCAACGGTGCGATGGCGGGATGATCCAGATAGCGCTGAAGAACGTCGTACGGTCGCAACCGGTATATTGCCAGTTGGTCGAGCATCATCCCCAATCCTACGGAGACGCTGGCCTTGTTCGTGTACACAAAGCCCATACCCGGAAGCCCGAGCGAGACGTCGCCAAGGACCGAGACGGCTAACCCGTGCTCCTCGTCTTTCAGCCCAAAGCGCGCGTTGATCGTCTCCTGAGGGAGCGAAATGACCTTCTTGAAGGCCAGGGCGGTCTGCGCTGGCTCCAGATCGCGGTCGATCAATCCCAACTTCTGCGTCAACAGGTTGTTGACCCCTTCGCAGATGATGACCACCGGCGCGTATATCTCACCCTGAGGGCGGTCCGTTATGACACCGACGACCTGTCCATCAGCCTCGCGGATGAAGTCGACGACAGCCGTCTTAGGGATCAGGAAAGCGCCGGCCTCCTGCGCCTGCTCCGCCCACCAGGGGTCGAAGTTCGCCCGGAGCGTGATGTAAGCATCGGCAGGGTCGGCGTCGAGCTCGCCGCCCTGGACCGTCATACGGGTCAGGCCATCCTTTCCCAAGAACCAGAACCCCGCTTCCGTAACCGGTCTTTCGAAGGGAGGACGGCGATCCATAAAGTCGGGCACGAGATCGGCGATGGCGTGGGTGTAGATGGCGCCACCGAAGTAGTTCTTGCCCCCCGGTTTCTGCCCGCGTTCGACCAGCGCAACATTGAGACCCTCGCGCGCCATCACCATCGCGGCTGCGGCACCCGCCAGGCCCGCCCCTACGACGATGGCATCGAACTCGATTCGCTCGTGGTTCATGCGCTAGCCTCCTTGCGTACTTCGATCTCCTCAATCATCGCGGGGATGACCTCAAAGAGATCGCCCACAATACCCACATCGGCGATTTCAAAGATGGGGGCCTTGGGGTCGGTGTTGATGGCGATGATGAAGTCGGAGTTTTGCATACCTACCTTATGTTGTAACGCGCCGGAGATGCCGGCAGCGACATAGACTTTCGGACGCACCGTCTTGCCGGTCTGTCCTACCTGATGGCCATAGCTGATCCACCCGGCGTCGACACAGGGCCTGGAGGCGCCGACGACGCCCCCCATAGCTCGTGCCAGATTTCTGATGACCTCAAAGCCCTCAGGGCCGCCCACGCCGCGTCCGCCAGCGACGATGACATCGCTGTATTCGATATCTACCGTGTCCTCCTTGGCACGAATGAACTCGAGGATACAGGCCCGCGCGTCTTCCTCGGCGATGGGGACGTCCTCCTCGATGATCTCACCCTCTGCATCAAGGTCGCGCGGCGGCGCGGGGAAGACCCGCGGTCGCACGCTGGACATCTGTGGTTTGTGTCGCCGGCAGACGATCGTGGCCATAATGTTGCCGCCGAAGGCCGGCCGCGTTGCCATCAGGAGCTTATGATCCGCACCTTTGACGTTTCCCATCTCCAGCTTCGTGCAATCGGCTGTCAAGCCGGTGCGGAGAGCCGTGGCGATGGCGCCCGCCAAGTCTCTCCCGAGGGTCGTCGCGCCGATCAGGAAGACTTCGGGCTCGTATTTCTTCGCCAGGGCAGCGATGGTCGTGTAGTAAGGGCAGTTCCGGTAGCTGGAGAGCACGGGATCATCCATCAGGTAGATGCGGTCGGCGCCGTACTTGATGGCTTCCTCCGCGATGGGCCGCACTTCGTGTCCCAGTAGAACGCCCTCTACCAAGACCTCGTCACCAGCTTCCTCCGCTTCCTCCGCGACCTGGGAGGCCAGGTCCCGCGCCACGCCAAGAAGCTCCCAAGAGACTGGATGGACCTCGCCCTGTTCTTGCTCGATGAAAACCCAAAAACGGCGCGCTGTCATGCCGCACCTCCCAGCATCGTTCTGAGGACGCCCGCTTGCTCGGCCTTCTCGAAGGTGAAGGCGAGCGCCGATTGAACCCCTTGCTCGCGGGCGTTCACCTTTTCCCCGGGTTCGGGCAGAGGAGGCGTTCCCATACTATAAACGATTGTAGGGGATCCACGCACGCCAACCTTATCCATCTCGAACGCTATGGGCCCTTCACTGGTCCATATCTCGGGTTCATAACGCAAGGCGTGGATGAGATCGGGAAGGGGGGCGAAGGGGATCTCCGCGACCTCCTTCTCGCAGGTCAGCAGTGCGGGCAGTGGGGTCTCCACGACCTCTGTCCACCTTTCTGTTTTGCGCTCAGCGACGACGCTCTCGTCATCGAGGTTGATATCGCGGATATTGACGGCGTAAGTCACGACCGGGATGTCCAGCCGGACCCCTACGCCAGGCCCCACCTGCGCTGTATCGCCGTCGATGGCCTGCTTGCCGAAGAACATCAGGTCGATTGGGTCTTCTTTGTGGATGGCCCTGATCACCTCGGAAAGCACATACGAGGTCGCCAAAGTGTCGGCGCCAGCGAACTTCCGGTCCGATATCAGGATCCCCCGATCGGCACCTAACTCGATCGCCTCGCGGATCGTGGCGGTGAACGACGACGGCCCCATCGAGATGACGGTCACCTTCCCGTTCAGTTTGTGCTTCCACTCAACAGCCACAGCCAGCGCGTGGGCGTCGTAGGGGTTCATGATTGCCGGGACGCCCTCGCGCACCAGATTCCCGGTGTCGGGATCGATGCGGATGTTGGTGGTGTCAGGCACCTGCTTTACCGCGACAAGTGCATGGAACAAACTACACCTCCTCACTACTCAAAATGCTAAGACAATGCGGGTTTGGTTGGCGCCAGGATGGCGCTCAGACATAGTCTAGCGCCGCGGCCTGTTCGGTCAATGCGTCTCGGAAGCGGGGATGCGCGATGTCGATGAGGGCCTTGGCCCGCTCGCGGATGCTCTTGCCGTAGAGGTCGACGGCGCCGTGCTCGGTGACGATCCAGTGAACGTGGTTTCGGGAGGTTACCACGCCCGCGCCCTGCTTGAGCATGGGCACGATGCGGCTCATCGTTCCTCCCTTCGCCGTGCTGGGCAGCGCGATGATCGGGACACCGCCCTCACTGCGTGAGGCACCGTAGATAAAGTCCATCTGACCGCCCACACCACTGTAGAATTTTGGACCGATGCTGTCCGCACAGACCTGACCGGTCAGGTCGACCTCGATCGCGCCGTTGATGGCGACCTGCCGGTAGTTCTGCCCTACGACGCATGGGTCGTTGATGTAGTCGGTTCGGTGAAGCTCCACCATTTCATTACGATCCAACCAACGATAGAGCTCCCGAGAGCCGAGGATGAAGCCCGCCGTGATCTTTCCGCGGTGCAGGGTCTTGCGCGCCCCCGTGATCACGCCCTTCTCGGCGAGGTGCATCACACCATCGGAGAAGAGCTCTGTGTGCACGCCCAGATCCTTCTTGTCCTCAAGATAGGGGAGGACTGAGTCTGGCAGCGCGCCGATGCCCATCTGCAGTGTCGCACCATCGGGGATCAGCTCGGCGACGTGCTGGGCAATCTGCTCCACAATAGGATCGTTCGTCGTAGCAGACATGCTGAACTCATCGAGAGGCGCGTCGACCTCCACGATATAGTCCAGATCGTCAACGTGGATGAGCGTGTCTCCCGGAATATAGGGCATCTGGGGATTCACTTGAGCTACGATGCGCGCGGCGGATTCCGCGGCGGTTTTGGTCAAGCCGGTCTCGATGCCGAACGAGCAGAAACCGCGCTCGTCGGGCGGCGAGAGATGTACGAAGGCGACGTCGACCGGAAGGTATCCCTTGTGGAAGAGCAACGGGAACTCGGAGAGGAGGACCGGCGTATAGTCAGCCCGACCTTCCCACACGGCGTTGCGGACATTGTGCCCGATGAACATCACGTTGGAGCGCAGATGTCCCTGCAGCTCGGACGCGTTCCAGGGCGCCGGGCCGACGGTAAGGGCCTGTGCGATTTCGACATTCTCGACGTTGGGCGCGTAGGCCACGAGGGCATCGGTGAGCTCCCGTGGCACGCTGCAGTTGCCGGTCAGGAAGACACGGGAGTTCGAGCGAATCGTTGCTGCGATGGCCTCATGCGCTGTCGTCGTCTTGCTCTCGTAAGTACTCTGCCAAGTCATAGTCACTGACACCGGCCTAGCTCATCCCGTACGCGACGGGCGCGCTCTCGTCGTCGACGATTTCACCATTGCGGATGACGACACCCCGACGCAGGGCCTCGTTTTGGGCGATCGCTGAGGCGACGCCCATCGCTGCCACGTGGCGGACGTAAGATCCGGCCGCATTATTGAAGGCATGGGTCGACGTGCGTGGTACCGCGCCAGGAACGTTCGGGACGCAATAGTGAACCACATCTTCCTCAATGTAGGTGGGATCGTCAAAGGTGGTGGGTCGGCTCGTCTCGGCGCACCCCCCGTGATCGATAGCGAAATCGATGATGACCGAACCCTTGCGCATCATGCGCAGCATTTCCCGCGTGATAATCACCGGCGCCCGCTTTCCGGGGTTGCGGACCGCGCCGATAACCACGTCGGCAAAGCGGGTGACATAGGCGACGTTGAAGTGCTGGTCGATCATCGTGGTCACAGCACCGCAAAACTGTGTGTCAAGCAGCCGCAGTCGCTCCAGCGAACGGCTGAGGATGAAGACCTTCGCACCCAGGCCCAGGAAGGCGCGGGCTGCGTTTTGTCCCACAGTCCCCGATCCCAGAATCACCACATCGCCCGCCGAGACGCCCGGCACACCGTTCAGCAGGACCCCACGACCCCCGTTCTGGCGCATCAGCAGGTTGCCTGCGATATAGGGCGCCATCCGCCCGGCGACCTCACTGACCGTCTTGAGAATGGGATAGTCGTGCTTGTCCTTTCTGATCATCTCATAGGCGAGGGCGGTGATGCGCCGAGCCTGCAACTCGCTCACGTCCTCTTCGGGAAGCTGTGGCAGTCCCAGGAAACACATCAGCGTCTGCCCGTTGGGCATCCATTTGATCTCCTCAAGCGTAGGATGGAGTACCTTGAGGATGAGGGCCCCTCGCGCATAGAGCTCTTCCCCGCTGTCGATGAGGGTCGCGCCCATACGCTCGTAATCGTAGTCGTTAAAACCGGCGCCGACCCCGGCACCGCTTTCCACGAAGCATTTATGGCCGTCCTTGACCAACAGCCCGACGTTGGCAGGGGTCAGCCCTACACGCTGCTCACCAGGAAGCCTCTCTCTAGGAATTCCGATGTCCATAGTGCGCTCCTTATCGTTGGGCCTAATCGCCCTGTATTATCTTGGCTACACCGTCATCGGGACGTGTCACATAGACGGCTGGCTCTTTGCCGTGGGCATCTTCGTAGACCTCGCCAAGATGGGTCTCAAGATCTGGGACGGCCTCCTCGTCGGCGAGGGCGATGATACACCCGCCGAAGCCCGCGCCGGTCAGCCGTGCGCCGTAGCAGCCCTCCACCTCAACCGCAGCCTCAACCAGCGTGTCCAGCTCGGGGATGCTGACTTCATAGTCATCGCGGAGGCTCTTGTGCCCCTCGACGAGTAGCTCGCCGACGTGCTCGATATTTCCGTCGTAGAGATCGCGGGCGACCTTTAGGACACGCTGGTTTTCCGTGACCACGTGGCGAGCACGACGGTAGACAACGTCTGAGAACTCGTCCCGGTGGCGCTCAAGCTGCTGAGATGACACATCACGCAATGCCTTTACATCAGGATAGTGCTCCTGCAGGATGCTGACAGCCTCCTCACATTGGGCCCTTCGGACATTGTACTCCGATCCCGAAAGCGCCCGCCGCACCATGCTGTCGGCGACGACGACCGCAATGCCCTCTGGCATGCGGAAGTAGCCGCGCTCCAGTGTCCGGGTGTCGAGCATCATGGCGTGACCCGCCTTACCGCATGCACTGATCATCTGATCCATAATACCGCAGTTGACGCCCACATACTGGTTTTCTGCCTTCTGACAGAGCAGCGCCAGTTCGGAGAGCTTCAGGTCGAACCCGCTGAGCTGCGCCCACGTGTAGGCAAAGGCGACCTCAACCGCTGCGGAGGAGGACATACCGGCGCCCACCGGCACGTCGGAGGTCAACACGCCGTTAATGGCTAGGGGTTCCATGCCCCGTTCAAGAAACGCCCAGACGACGCCCTTAGGGTAGTCTGCCCATCCCCCGTTCGAGGAGGGGACACGATCGACGGGAAAGGTCTCCTCATCGTTCTTCATATCCAGTGCGCGAACGGTCGCCCAAGCGTCCTTCCGAGGCGAAGCGGCGACCCAGGCCGCGCGATCGACGGCGATGGGAAACACGAAGCCGTCGTTGTAGTCGGTGTGCTCGCCGATGAGATTGACTCTGCCTGGAGCGCGTACAATGATCTCCGGTGTTTCCTGAAATCGAGCGTAGAAGGCTTTTCTTGCTTTCTCGTGCAGGGTGTGTTCGGTCATCAAGAACCTCCCGGGTCCAGACGTGAATTATAGATGCAGTCGCGGAAATTCACCAATCATCGGATGGCGCGTGCGGATTTCAGGATGGTGACGACCGCCCGTCAAGGGCCGCGACCCACGCCCGTTGGGCGCCCTTCGCGCATCCCGAAACGCACGCGGCTGCTCCACAGGTGATGTGTGCCGTTGGCGTCGGTCACCCGTCCTCGACCTCCGTCAGAATGCCGCTGTCGGCCAACACTTCGTCGAGACGCTCACGCTCGACGTCGTCGCGTATAGAGACGAGGTCGGGCGCTAACCGCTCATCGATCAGGTCGAGAATAGCGGGTATCTGGAGGATCTGGGGATCCGACACGCGTAGGAGCCAGCGGCGCTTCAACGCGGCCCCCAGCTGCTTCTGGTATGCTTGCTGGACGGCGCGCTCCAGCCCGGCGGGCAGCTCTGAGACGCCGGCGGCTTCTTTGAGAAAGGTGATAATGCGTTCCAGAGGGATGCGTTGCTGGCGGGCGCGACCGAGTGAGCTGGTTGTCAGGCGGTAGCGATACGCGTCGACCGACGCGTCGGCCGACGGCAGGGGATCCGCAATCCGGCTGAGCTGAAACCGTTCATATCGCCGCCGGGCTGGCACACTACACACACCCGTCGGATGTACCGTGACCGATGCGGGTTCCTCCAGCGTAGGCGGGGAGGCTGAGCCCACCAAGGCGGCACCGGCGGTGCTCAATCGGAACGCCGTGGGCGTCGCGTCCCCGTGAGGCGCGCCGAGATCGACCAGGCCCAGCCAAGACAAAGGGGCAGTGATGAGATAGACGATGAGCCTGCCCTCCACCGCTTCCCACACCTCGAATCCCCGCAACGGCTTGTCCGTCTCCGCATCTCGGGGCGCCCACGTCTCATAGTCACCGTCAGGGCGAAGGAAATCGGTGGCGTGTGTCTTGACGTAGGCAACGAACGCATCGAGGTTATACCAAGTGTCAGGCTGGCACGCTGCGAGCACATCCAGGAATGCGCGGCGGGTCGCCTGAGGAGCATACCGCCAGCCTTGCGTGGGATCCGGCCCCAGGCCGGGCACGTGCGCCAGGTCGTTCCACCCCTCGCTGATCATCCAAGCCTCGCTGAGGGTTGACCATTGATCCCAGCTGTCCGCCTGCAGCCACTCTAGAATGGCAGATGCGGCTGGCTTGAGATCGTCATCGTGCTCGCGGAGCCAACCTTGCTCCAGCGACAGCCTCTCGACGAGGCTGAGGCGCTCCTCTGCCGGTGGGTGTAGCTGCGTTCGCAGCGGCTGCCGTAAATCCTCGGGGAGGTAACGCATGGCCCAGGCTGTGACCAAATCATCGGCCAGGCTCTCCCGACCCGGCATCTGCTGGGGGGGAGGCGGCGCCTCCGGAGGGACCGCACGCTCAACGGGTGACGGTGTCGGCATATAGAGTCTCAACTCCTCGGGGATAAAGGCCATCTCCACGGAATGATCGGCGCGTCCGTCAAAGGCCCGTTGCACCAGGCCCATATACCACAGAGCTTCAGCAGGGGAGACCGGCTCGTGCCAGAGCTCCTCCCGCTCAACCCGTCCAGCGCCGAGGGTGCGAACCTCGCCCCACTCTCGTGTAAAGATCGCCCAGGGAATGGCACCACCCCGCCGGAGCAGATCATCTAATGCCGCACGCTGGTCGGGTGTGAGCTGGTCGAGACGATCGTTGATCACCTCACCCGACGCCAGGGTATCGGCCAACTCGTGGGCCATATCGGCCTTGCGGGTGGCCTTCAGCGTGATGTTCCACTGGCGGGCGATGACACGGAGGCGCGCAGGGTCGCTGTCCAGTAAGGTCTGCAAGAGTGTTCTAAGCACCATAGCTCAAAGGGGGCTACGTCGCCGGGTAGGAGAGCCGCGAAACGCTTGTTGCGTCGCACGGTCGAGCGCTAAGTCTGAGTCTCGAATGATCTTAAGATTCTGACGTACCGTAGCCTCTGTATCCGTCATTATAGTGGGGGAACCCGAAGAGACAACCATCCGCTCAAACCCAGCAATGCGCCGTGCCCACACGTGTCAAACTAAATGAAGATGTTACCAGCCCCGCGTCGTTGACATGGCCCTCTCCCGGATTATAATCCTTGCCGTCGCCTGACCTAAGGCGGCGGCCAATCGACCCCTTGAGCATGACTCGAAACAGGAGGCCACTTCAATGAAGTTACTACTTTCCGGTAATGAAGCCCTCGCGTTGGGGGCATGGGAGGCCGGGGTCCAGTATGCCTCGGCCTATCCCGGCACGCCGTCAACGGAGATTCTTGAGAACTTCGCGCGGTATCCTGGCATTCGCGCAGAATGGGCCAGCAATGAGAAGGTCGCGCTGGACAACGCGATCGGTGCGTCGTTTGGTGGAGCGCGTACATTGGCCGCGATGAAACACGTCGGCGTCAACGTCGCTGTGGATAGCTTGATGTCCGTCTCTTACACCGGCGTGGGGGGCGGCCTGGTGGTGGTGAGCGCCGATGACCCCGGCGCCTTCTCCTCGCAAAACGAGCAGGACAATCGCCAGTATGCCCGTCATGGCAAGTTCCCGTGTATCGAGCCCTCTGACAGCGAGGAGGCACGTCGCTTCGTCGGCATCGCTTTTGACGTGAGCGAGGCCTTCCGAACGCCGGTGATGCTGCGCTCGACGACACGGCTGTCACACTCGAAGTCGGCGGTCGAAGCGACGGTGCCCGGCGAGCGGGTGTTTGAGCCGTTGCCGCCCTACGACCGCGCGTCCAGCGATTCGCGGGTGATCATCCCCGCGGTGGCTCGCCGCCGCCATCCTGAGATCGAGCAGCGGCTGCTCGATCTCGCTGCGTGGTCGGCCGACGAGGGCTTCGAGCGCGGCCTCAACCGCGTCGAGTGGGGCGATACCTCCCTGGGTGTCGTGACTACGGGAATGGCTTACCAATATGTGCGTGAGGTTTTCAGCGGCAAGTCCTTTCTCAAGCTCGGGATGAGCTACCCCCTGCCCATTGACCAGGTCCGTGAGTTCGCCGAAGCGGTGGACAAGCTGATCGTCGTGGAGGAGTTGGACCCCTTTATTGAGGAGCAGCTCAAGGCCGCCGGTATCGTCGTGGCCCACGGCAAGGACGTTTTCCCGGGTTGTGGCGAGCTGACGTTGGCCAAGGTCCGCGAAGGTGCGAGGTCGGCCGGACTGCTGGGCGAGCCATCGGAGGCGTCAGCGACGACACGGGCTATTGACGAGTTCAGGGTCCCGCCGCGGCCCCCGGCGCTCTGTCCGGGATGTCCGCACCGGGCCTTCTTCTTCAACCTGCGACGGCAGAAGCGCAAGGCCGTCATCGCCGGCGACATCGGCTGTTATTCGATGGGGGTGCTGCCGCCCTTTGAGGCCCTCGATATGCTGATTTCGATGGGCGCCAGCATCGGTATGGCGCACGGCTTCGAGAAGGCAGGCGGTCAGGAGGTCGCGATTGCGACGATTGGGGATAGCACCTTTTTCCATTCCGGTCTTGCCCCCCTTGCCTCGGCGATTTATAACGGCTCCAATATCACCGTCGCCGTGCTTGACAACCGCATCACGGCCATGACCGGGCAGCAACAACATCCCGGGACCGGGGTTACGCTGCAGGGCGAGCGTGGCAGGGAGATCGATATCGCTGCCGTCTGTCGCGCGATGGGGGCGACCTTCGTTGAGGAGGTCGATGCCTGGGATGTGGATGCCGTGAATGCGGTGCTGCGAAAGGCTATGGCCCACGAGGATGGCCCGGCGGTGATGATCGTGCGGGGGGCGTGCGTTTTTACGCCGCATTTCCACGTCCAACCGAAGATGCAGGTGGATCCGGAGAAGTGCGTTGCCTGTGGCATGTGCTTCCGCGTGGGCTGCCCCGCGATCGTCAAGAGCCGTGAAGTCTACGAAGTGAACGGCAAGCACAAGGCGGCGATTGATCCGTTGCTCTGTACGGGCTGTACGGTTTGCATGCAGGTCTGCCCGGTGGAGGCCATTGGCCGGGAGAGCGGGTAAGGACTGGAGCGGTTGGGGTGCGCAGCTCTTTGCTCACGCTTACTCGCCGGTTGCGTGCTCATCAAGGAGGCTACATGGTTCAGGAACTGAACATGCTTTTCGTCGGTGTCGGGGGCCAGGGCATTCTGACGGCCTCAGACGTCGCGGCCCAGGTCGGGTTGGATCTAGGATTGGATGCGAAGAAATCTGAGGTGCACGGGTTCGCGCAGCGTGGAGGCGTCGTGGAGAGCCATATCCGCTGGGCGCCCCGGGTCGGCGCGCCCACCTGCGAAAAAGGGACGGTCGACATCCTGATGGCCTTCGAGTTGTTGGAGGCTGCCCGCTGGATCGACTGGCTCAAGCCCGGGGGCATGCTGATCGTGAATCGTCAGACGATCATCCCGATGTCCGTCAGCGTCGGAGACGCCGTCTATCCCGACGAAAACGATATTGTCGAAGCGCTGCGCGCGCGGGCGGGTAAAGTCGTCCTTGTCGACGCGCTACCCTTGGCCGAGGAGGCAGGCAGCTCGCGCACGGTGAACACGGTGATGCTCGCGGCCCTCTCCTCCCTTCTAGAGACGGACCCCGAGGTGTGGCGGGCGGCGATCCTGCGCCGCGTGCCAAGCGACTACCGCGACGTCAACGAAGTCGCCTTCAGATTGGGACGGGAGGCTACGGCTTAGAGGGGACCCTCGCCCCGGACCGCAGGATTCGGTGTCAGGAGTGTGTCGGCGTCGCCTCCTGTGACCGCCTCTCGATCAGTGCTGCCCGCTCGCCCTCCGAGAGGAAGGCCGCTGCCAGGCCGTTGCGCTGGATCTGACGGATCTGTTCGAGCGTCAGGCCCGCCGATGGAGCGGCAACGGCGTACTCGTGAGGGAGGGTGATCCGGCTGACCGCCGGATCGTCGGTGTTCAGCGTGACGCACATGCCCCGCTCGACGTAAGCCTTGATGGGGTGGCTGGCGTAGTCATCAACGGAGCTCGTCTGAACGTTGCTGGTGAGGCTGATCTCGAGCCCAATGGCGTGCTCCGCCATGTGGTCCATCAAGGCGGGATCCTCAATGGCGCGCAGCCCGTGCCCGATCCGCGCCGCGCCCAGGTCGCGCAGCGCCGTCCAGATACTCTTGGGCCCTGCAGCTTCACCGGCGTGCGCCGTGATCTGCCATCCCAACTCGCGACCCTTCCGGAAATGTGCTTCGAAAAGCTCGGCCGGCCATTCCGCCTCATCACCGGCGATGTCCAGCGCCGTGATGTGCGTGTGGTGCTGGCGCAGGGCATCAAACTCCTCCCAACATGCCTCGACGCCATAGGTTCGGCTGAGGATGCCGATCAGGTTGACGCAAATGCCGTATTGGCGGACCCCGGCCTCAACCCCGTCGATGACGGCTTCGACCACACCGGCAGGGTCCAGGTCGTGAGGTAGGGCCATATAGCGGGGGCTGAATCTGATCTCGACGTAGTCGATGCCCTCGCTGCGGACATCCTCAACGCACTCCACGGCGATGCGGCGGCACGCATCGAGATCCCCCAGCACTTCTATGCTCAGGTCGATCTTCTCGATGAAGGCCATCAAACCCGGTTGCGACACCATAGCTTGGACGTGAGGTCGTAGGGCCTCAGGGCTATCGGCCTCCACCGGGAGACCATGTTGCTGGCCAAGCTCCCAGATGGTCTCCAGCCGCATGCTCCCCTCAAGGTGACGATGGAGATCCACAAGCGGGTAGGTGGGATCGATAGGGTCGGATGGCATGCGTTCCTTCCTCATTAGGCCTGCCGAGAGGCGATGAGCAATCCCGACGCTTTATGGATATGAAAGGCGCCCTTGACCTCGATATGGGCCGCGACCTGGCGGCGGACTGCAGCCCACTGGTTTGGGGTCAGCGCAAACTCCGTCAGTGTCGTGGACGATTTCAGGTAGTCGACGATGGGTTATACTTCCGTGACTTCGAGGTCGTCCGGATAGTCGTAGCGTTCAACAAAGGTGAAGACCTCTCGTAGCTGTTCGACGCCATTCTCCAGAGAGAAACCGTGAGAGGCTTGACCGACACGCTCAAGGATCTCCGGCTCATAGGGTTCGACCAGCTCCCAGAGCTCACGCATATGCGTCTCGCCCACCGTCGTCGCGTAGAGCTTGCCTTGGGGTTTCAGCACGCGCCGCATCTCCTCGAGCGCACGGTGTCGGTCGGGTACATGATAGAGCATGTGATTGGCGATCACGCCGTCGAAGGCAGCATCGTCGTAGGGAATCTCCTGCGCGTCGACGACCTCAAAGACAGGTGTGTTGTGCTGCCAGGCCGCGAGCTTCTGACGCGCCGCATCGACCATGCCCTGGGAGAGGTCGCTGAGGATAAGTGCCCAGCCGTCGGGGACGCGATCGCGATTCGTGTTCCAAAGGTCGGCCGGCCCGCAGCCCAGCTCCAGAACCCCGGCCCGCCCCGGCAGGTCCGTCAGGTGGTCAAAGACCCAGCGGTGCCAGCCGTGGGGATTCGTGCTGAATTGTGCGTGCAGCGCCGCCCGCGCGTTAAGATTCTGGTCCGTCGCGTATTGGGATCGGACCGCTTCTTGGGTCTCTTCCATCGCCCCTCCTGATGTTCCGCTGTCGCCCAAAAGGCCGCATTGCCCGAGGCAAGGTCGGTCTCAGCCGCGCTCCAAGCCAACCCACTTATCCGGTGGCGTGATCGGCTGGTAGCGATCGAGGTAATCGAGGGCCTGCCCGACATCAGGCGTCACAAAGTAGAGCTCCCGCCAGGGCTTGGCGAAGCCTTCACGGTAATAGTGCTCGAAGAGCGCGACGAGCGGCTCGTAGAAGCTGCGGATATTGAGCAGTACGATCGGCTTGCTGTGTTCCCCCAATTGGCGCAGGGTCAGCATCTCGGCGAGCTCCTCCAGCGTCCCGAAGCCGCCTGGCAGAACGACAAAGGCGTCGGCCAACGACGCCATACGGGCCTTGCGCTCCCGCATGTCATCTGTAACGATGAACTCATCCGCGAGCTCAAAGGCGATGGGCTCCGCCGTCATCCGTTTGGGCATCACGCCGATGACGTGTCCGCCGCCGTCCTTGACCGCGTGGGCCAGTGCACCCATCAGCCCAACGTCGGCGCCGCCGTAGACGAGGACATCGCTCCGCGCGGCAATCTGATACCCTAACTCGCGGGCTGCCTCGAAGAAAACCGGTGCAGCAGCGTTGCTCGATGAGCAATAGACGCAGATCCGCATAGCACTCCTTGGTTAGAGTTCCAGGCAGGCCTCGGCTGCGAGCCAGAAGAGCCTCTCGCGGACCGATGCGCGCTTATTCCAGTGACGGGGATCCCAGATGTCGCCGCTCACGTCGTCGCCGCCGTAAAGAATCTGCCCAAAGGTGACGCCGCGGAAGCGCGCTACGGCGAAGAACGCGGCGGCCTCCATCTCCACTGTCAGGCACCCCTCGTCCCGGCGGAGGGCCACCTTTCCCGGTGTCTCGCGGTAGAAGGCATCGGTCGTCCAGGTCTTGCCGACGATGTATGAGACCTCGTGGCGCTCCAGCACCCGCTCGATGGCTTGCACCGCCTCGCCAGAGGCGTGAACCTCGCGCGCCGGCGGCATGTAGTGGTAAGAAGTCCCCTCGTCACGGACCGCCGAGACCGGCACTACGAGGTGGCCGGCGACGATGTCGCGCTTGAGCACCCCGGCCCCCCCGCAGGCCAAGAACTTGCTGCACCCCTTGGCGATGGCTTCCTCCAGCAGGGCGGCAGCCAGCGGGGCGCCCACACCGGGGTGGAAGACCGTGAGCCGGCGGCCCTCCATCTCCAGCTCGTAGAAGGGATGCTCACCGATCTCGGATTTCGTGACGCTTATCTGTCTGAGGGCCCCTTCGTCTGCCAGGCCGGTCAGCACCTCCTGGAAGAAACAGATGACGCAGTTCTCCGCGATGTCCTCGCGCTTGATGAGCTCCGTGGGCTCGACCACGGCCTTTCGCGTGGGGTCGAATTCAAGGATGGGGAGGTCTCGCCGCATAGATTCTCCTCTATTCATCGTCATGTGCGATCAGATGCGTCTATGGAGCCATCTTAGGCCCGGTCAGGCGAAGCGTCAACCGGATCCGCCGCGCCAATCTGCAAGAAACGCCGCGCGCCTAGGCGCGTCCGACTACGCGCTCAGGGACAGGTCAGGCGTGGTTGCCCTCGCGTGTCCCACGCGCGCACGCTTCACACAGCCCCGGAATACTCAAGTGCTCCAGCTCGATCTCGAAGCCGTGCGCTCTGTGCATCTGCGCGGCGAAGGGTGCGATAACCTCCGGGTCCACGCCGATGACCTTGCCGCAATCGCGGCAGACCAGATGGCAGTGCGGGCCGTGCAACCCCACCAGCTCGTAACGCCGCTGCCCGTCGCTCGGCTCGATCGAGACTACCAAGTGCAGCTCCTGCAGGAGCTCCAGCGTTCGGTAGACCGTCGACATGTTCACCGACGCGCTCATCTCGCTCAGCTGCGCATAGATCTCCTCGGCGGTCGCGAAGTCCTCGACATCGTGCAGCACCGAGAGCACCATCTCTCGCTGCGGCGTCAGCCGGAACCCGCGCGCATGCAACTGCTCGGTAAAGACCTTCTCACAGGACATATCGCGCGCTCCTTCCATCAGGCGCCGGTCTTGCCCGTATCAACATCAACGTCAGCCTTCGCCTTGGGCCGGGTGATGCGGCTCGGCGTGTGGCACCAGCACGTGGGGCATTTCCAGGCCGTGCGCCGCCAGCAGCGCCTCGTCCACCATCAGCTCGTGCATCGGCCCGTCGGCTACGATCCGTCCCTCATCGAGGATGACGGCGCGCCCGCAGATCCCCGCGACTAGGTTCATGTCGTGTGTCGCGATGACCATCGTCTGGGGTAGCCCCTGCAGCAGCCCAATCAGCCGCCTCCGGGTGCGTGGATCAAGCCCGGAGGTGGGCTCATCCAGCGCGAGCACGTCCGGGCGCATTGCCAGCACCGTTGCGATGGCGGCGCGTTTCTTCTCACCCAGGCTTAGATGAGCAGGGATCCGGTCGCCATATCCCTCCAAATCGACCTGGTCGAGCGCCCGCTCGACGCACCTCCGCACCTCGTCCTCCGCCAACCCAGCGTAGAGCGGGCCAAAGGCCACGTCGTCATAGACCGTCGGGGAGAAGAGCTGATCGTCCGGGTTCTGGAAGACAAACCCCACCTGCGCCCTGATCTGCGCCAGATGCGGCTCGCGCACCGCCCGGCCTCTCACCCGCACTGCCCCCTCGCCCAGGAGTAGCCCATTGAGATGGAGGAGCAACGTCGACTTGCCAGCCCCGTTCGGGCCTACCAGCGCCACCTTCTCGCCCTCCTCAACCCGCAGGTTCACGCCTCGCAGCGCCTCACGACCATCGGGATAGGCAAAGTGAAGCCCGCTGATCTCGATGCACGTATCCATTGCCGTCACCACGCCACGCGGGCCAGCGCCTGAATCCCCGTCAGCACCAGCGCGAAGGAGAGCGCTGTCAACCAGTCACGCCGCCGTAAGGACGGCGAGCCCAGCGTTCGCACCTCGCCGTCGTAGCCCCGCGCCACCATCGCATTGTAGACCCGCTCACTGCGCTCGAGGCTGCGTATGAAGAGGCTGCCCGCCATACCGCCTGTCACCCGGGCGCGCCAGAGCACGCTCCTGCCCTCCCCACCCACCGCCGAATCCAGCACCCCGCTGCGCGCGCGTCGCGCCCGCAACATCCGTCGCGCCTCGGCGCCGATGACGAAGAGATAGCGGTAGGCGAAGCCGGCGATGGCGACCAGCACTCTGGGCAGCCCGAGGCCGCGCATCCCCTGGAGCAGTGCCCGGAACGGCGTCGAGGCCGTGAGCACTACCGCCAGCTGCACTGACAGCCAGGCCCGGATCACGAGGCTCGTGAAGCGCACCAACCCGGCGTCTGTGACCACCAACCTGCCCCCTGGGATCTGCACCGTCAGGAGCGGGCTCCCCGGCGTGGTGAAGGGCACCACCACCGCGGCTAGCGTGAAGGGTAGGACAAGTGCTGCCCGCCGCTGCGTGAACCCAATCCCTAGCTGCGCCGCGACCGCCGCGCTGAGCGACAGGGCGGCGAGCAGGATGTAGGCTGGCCACGCGCCGTCGGGCGTCACCGCCGTCGAGACGATGAAAAATACCGTCATAATCAGCTTCGTCCGCGCGTCGAGGTCGTGGACGAAGCTGGTTCTCGCTCGATATGCGTCAAGTGAGTGAGCGTGCATAGAGGGTCAGGCCTTCCAGCGGCGCAACGTCCCACGGGCACAGTGCCCGAGCGGGCGCGGCGCCACGCGCACAACGCGCGGTGGCTGCCGCATCAGCTCGTGACCCTGCGCTCCGAGCGTGCCGCGTCCGTATGTCCCGTGCCCGCCACCCCCAAAGCGACCCCCGCCACGATCAGCGTCCCCACGATACCGGCAGCGATCGTCGCCACTGCCTCATTCGACAGTCCCGGCAGGACGTAGTCGGGGATCAGCTGATAGGGCGCGTCCTGCGCGCGCTCGATGAACCCCAGATCCTCCGCCACGCGCTCAAGGCCATCCGGGTGCGGCGAGGCCAACGGCGCCAGTAATGTCACACCGAGGGCTAACGCCAGCCCAACCCCCGCCCATCGTAGGCCTCCCGCCCGCGCCGCCGCGCCATTCACCTCCGGCAGCAGATCCCGACGCGTCGCAGCGACGAATGCCAGCGCTCCGACCGTGATCAACCCCTCCCCGACGCCGATCAGCACGTGCACCCCTGCCATCGCCGGCAGCGCGACCCCCAATGGCGACGTGCCAGAGAAGGCCAACTGAATCGCGCAGGCGATTGCCGAGGCCATCACCGACGCCCAAGCTGCCGCGAAACCGCCTACATAGAGCCCCCAACGCCGCTCGTCCGCCAGCAGCCTCACGCCGCGATAGATGCCGTAACCGACCATCGGCGCGACTAGCGCCATATTGGTGATGTTCGCGCCCATCACTAACAGTCCCCCATCCTGGAAGAGCAGCGCCTGGACGGCGACCACCGCCGTCATCGTGAGCGTGGCTGCCCAGGGGCCTAAGAGGATCGCCGCCAGCGCGCCGCCGACCAAGTGCCCCGACGTCCCCCCGGCTACCGTGAAGTTCAGCATCTGCGCCGCGAAAATGAACGCAGCCAGCACCCCCATCAGCGGCACCTGCCGCTCACCCAAACTCTCTCGGGTGCGCCAGAGCGCGACCCCGACACCGGCAACGGCCAGAACCCACGAGACCAACGAGACTATTAGGCTAAGGAATCCATCGGGAATATGCAGGGGAGCAGGACTAGCGAGCACGGACAACCTCCAAGATGATGATAGTGGATACTTAACCAACGCTTATTGCGGCTATTTGCAACTGCAGTGATTATAAACAACCCGCCTTACCTGTCAACCCTCGCAAGCTGCGTCCTCGATAGCTCCGCACTCTCCGGCGGACAGAGTGGATGCTCGGCACAGGATGCTCAAAGTGCCTCAATAGCGCTGGTATGCGGTTGACGGGGAGGTCGTTCTCCTTATACTGCTCAGGGTCGGAGAGGATCAATACCCAAAGAAGGGAAGATGACTATGGCACGCTATCATATGCACAAGAGCGAGCGCGAGATCACCGATCCCGAGATTATTGAAGCCGTCTTGCGGCAGGGCAAGTACGCGACGCTGGCCCTCGCCAGAGATGGGGAGCCCTACGCCGTGACGCTGAACTATGGCTACGATCCGGCGTCCCGGGCCCTTTACTTTCACACAGCCACCGAGGGCCTGAAGTTAAGATTCATTGAGGAGAATCCGGCGGTCTGTGGCACCGTGGTCGAGGACCGCGGCTATGTCCAGGGCAAGTGCGCGCACGCCTATCGCTCCGTGGTCTTCTGGGGGGGCATATTGAGCGCGTCCAGAATGCCGAGGCCAAAGCCTACGGCCTCGGGTGCTTGATCGACCACTTGGAGGAGGACCCTGAGCCGAGACGTGAGCGCCTGCTCGCCGACCCGAGTCGTCTTGGCGGGGTTACCGTGCTCAAACTCACCATCAACGAGATCACCGGCAAAGCTGGTCAGTAGATGGGTCAATCGAATGCGGCCCTCGACGATGAGCGCAGCGCGTGACGTCAGTTGACGGCTGACAGAACCAGGTGCGCTGTATCGGCCGCGAGCGTGGTATACTTCTATGAGCAGCGCACCACGGGCTTGTTGCCCTGACGGTGGTACTTTGAGGGAACGTCCCTGTGATGTCCACGATGGCCCATCGGGAGCGCCGGGAGGGGGGAGCGGTAGAGTGCGGAGCGACGCGTGACGTCCCATATGAAAGCTCAGGAATCAGCGGAGCGGATCCAGGCTGCGTTGACGCCGGGCGGCATCCTCACCATCGCCGCCTACATCGCCGCGCAGATGATCGCCGATATTGGTAGCTTGAAGATCGCGATGGTCGCCGGTTTCAGCATTGATGGCGGGACCTTCATCTATCCCTTCACCTTCACGCTGCGGGACATGGTCCACAAGCTGCTCGGGCGTAAGGCGGCTCGCATCCTGATCGTGAGCGCCGCTGTGATCAATCTTGTGATGGCGCTCTACTTTGCGCTCCTTGCACAATTGCCCCCAGACCCTACGTGGGGGCTCCAGCAGGCCTTCGCCGCTGTGCTCAGCCCTGTCTGGCGCATCGTGGTCGCCAGCATCATTGCCGAGGTCGTCGCCGAACTGACGGATACGGAGATCTACCATCTCTGGGTCGAGCGCGTGACCCGCCGGTATCAGTGGGCCCGCGTTCTCATCAGCAACAGCATAAGTGTGCCGCTGGATAGCTTGGTCTTTGTCTGGATTGCCTTCGGGGGCGCGCTTCCTGCTGCGGTGGTCTGGTCTATCTTCTGGGCGAATGTCCTGGTCAAGGGCGCCACGACCCTGATCAGTCTGCCGGCGATCTACCTGGTGCGGGGGGACTAGGCGCATGAAAGAGTGTGAAGAGGGACGAGATTTGTGGGAGTTCGATCCAGACGCCTCTCCTGAATACGGCGAGGCCGACCACGAACCCGAGCAGGCTGAAGAGGACGAAGCCACTGATGGAGAGATCCTGGAGAATGAAGAGGGTGCTGAATCCGAAGCCTTGATCGAGCAGTTCCTCGCCGAGGCCGGGGGCACCGTGCTGCGCGAGGAGGGTGTGGATGAGGCCTGGCCGGAGGAGCCGCTTCCTGAGGGCCACAAGTCCGGCTTTGTCGCGTTGATCGGCCGGCCCAACGTGGGCAAATCCACGCTGGTTAATGCGTTGGTCGGGCATAAGGTCGCTATCGTTTCACGAAAGCCGCAGACCACCCGCAGCCGGGTCACGGGCATCCGCACGAGGCCTGATCATCAGTTGATCTTTGTTGATACGCCGGGGATTCATCAGAAGCCACCGCATCAGCTCAACAAGCTTATGATTGAGGAGGCGCTGGCGGCAATCCCGGACTCAGACGTCCTGCTCTTCGTCGTCGACGTCTCCACGAACCCCCGACGGGAGGATCGGTATATCGCGACGCTGCTCAAGGAGAAGGGCGAGACACGCCCTGTTATCTTCGCGCTCAACAAGATGGACCTTCTGCCGTTGGACCGGGCAGAAGCCCGCATTGAGGCTTACTGGTCGCTGCTGCCGACGTATGCCGATTCGATGCCGATCAGTGCGCTTCGAGGGACCAATCTGGATCGCCTTCTGGACCGCCTGCTCGACTATATCCCTGAGGGGCCCCGCTACTATCCTGGCGATCAGGTGACGGACCAGACGGAGCATCAGATCGCGGCCGAGCTTATCCGGGAGGCCGTCTTCAAGCATACGCGAGAGGAGATCCCCCACGCTTCAGCGGTCCTGATTGAGGACTACCACGAGCGAGAGAACGGCGTCTTCTACGTCGCCGCCCGCATCTGGGTCGAGCGCGACTCGCAGAAGGCGATTGTCATCGGGAAGAACGGTCAACGCCTGAAACAGATCGGTATCGACGCGCGGGCAGAGTTGGAGCGTCTGATCGGTGGCCACGTCTACCTCGACCTGTGGGTCAAGGTGCAGCCCCGTTGGCGCGATCATATGGCGCGTCTCCGTGAGCTGGGATACTGAGTATAAGACGGACAGCGCCGCCTCGCCGGTGCCATCAAGAGTCAGGAGTGTCAAATGCGGCTGCCCCTTGGATCGATTGTGAACGCGATCACAGTGATCGTTGGAAGTACGATAGGCCTGGTCGTCAGCCAGCGTCTGCCCGAGCGCATCAAAGGCATCATCTTCCAGGCCGTAGGCCTGGCGACGCTGGTGCTCGCGATGCAGATGGCCCTGCAAGTAGAGGGGGACTTTCTCGTATTGATCTTTAGCCTCATCTTCGGCGGTGTTCTGGGTGAGCTTTTGAAGCTCGATACACGGTTGGAAGGGTGGGGGGACGCGCTGAAGGCGCGGATTCAGGTGAAGAACGAGCGCTTCACGGAGGGACTTGTCACAGCGTTTCTCATCTTTTGTGTTGGATCGATGACCTTTGTCGGCGCCCTCAACGAGGGTCTGAGTGGGGATCGGGCGCTGATCTACAGCAAGGCGATTCTCGATGGCTTCACGTCGATTGTCCTGGCCTCTGTCTACGGCGTCGGTGTGCTCTTCTCGGTAGCGCCTCTCTTCCTGGTGCAGGCCGGCCTGACGCTGGTCGCTGCTCAGTTTCAGACGCTCTTTCCCGATATCCTGATCCGTCAGTTGACGGCCGTAGGGGGTGCGCTCATTCTGGGGATTGGCCTCAACCTCCTGGAGATCAAGGCGATCAAGACGGTCAACTTGCTGCCGGCCCTCGCCGTGGTCATCATTCTGACGCTGATCTTCCTGCTCTAGGGCCCGCGCCTCGCGAGGGGCACCTGGATAGCAAAGAGGCCGTTACCCTGGGTAACGGCCTCTTCAATAGTGGACCTGGTGGGATTCGAACCCACGACCCCCACAATGCCATTGTGGTGCGCTCCCAGCTGCGCTACAGGCCCCTAAAGATGCCTTCTCTTTGTCTTCCCGGAGTCTCCTCCGCAATGGAGCTGAGGGGATTCGAACCCCTGACCTCTACAGTGCGATTGTAGCGCTCTCCCAGCTGAGCTACAGCCCCTCAGCGCACGAACGGCATTATACCATACGCGCGCTCCTTGACAAGTTCACTCCTCGATCGTGTCGGTGATCGGCAGCGTCAGCTGCCCAATCTCTGGCGCGTTGACCGTCAGTTTGATTGTGTGTTCGCCCGCTTCGAGCGTGCCGGGCGCTGCGATCTTCAGCGTGGCGCCGTAAGGGACGTAGAGCGATGAGGACCACGTGATGGTGTCGGCCTGGCGGACCTTACCGCTCATCTCGACCGTCACCCCCTCAAGGGGCTTCTCTTCGTCGTCGACGAGCAACTTACCTATGCCGCTGACCGTGCCGGAGTCGATCTTGTTCTGTATCTCAAACACAAACCTGTCACTCTCGTTTCTGAGGCTGTTCTGCACGTACATCTTCTGCAGGGCATCCGATGACATTCCGTAGTACATACTTACCTCCTCGTGTCGGTTTAGGTGTTGAGTCTGTGCCTCACGGTGTGTCGTGATGGCGCATCTACCGATTGGGCCTGTCCATACAGACGAGAGTTTAGACGACTTCGCCAAATTTGCCACTGAAGTGGCGGAAGAACCAGTAGCCAAAGATGAGGATAAGCAGAGCCGTGACCGCGGTCCGTGACAGGAAGTCGATGGCCGTGAGGGTCCCGTAGTAGAGGATGTCCTGGTAGGTATTGATGATGGACGCCATAGGGTTCAGACGGAAGAGCCAGACCTGTGGGTTGAACGTGATCCCCAACAGCGTCGTCTCGGGGGGCAGCGTTTTCATAGGGTAGATGACCGGCGTCAGGAAAAACCATGCCTGCATCCCCACATCCATCAGCATGTGGGTGTCACGATAGAAGACTTCCAGGGTCGAGAGAATCAGGACGATGCCGATAGCGAAGATGACCTCGATCAGGATAGGCAGCGGAAGAAAGAGCAGGTACTTGGTGGGGGGGACGCCGGACACAAACGCCAGGACAAAGAAGACGGGCAATGCGATCAGGAAGTTGACCAGGCTGGAGAGCACAACCGAGATCGGCAGCACCTCCCGCGGGAAGTAGACTTTCTTGATCAAGCTGGCGTTGCCGACCACACTGGGAATGCCGCCCATGACCGCACCGACGAAGAAGTTCCACGGAAGCAGCGCGCTGAGAAAGAGGATGTGGTAGTTCGGAATGTCGACCCGCTCGTACAGCACGCCGAAGACGAAGGAGAAGATGAGCATCATCAGGAGCGGGTTGAGCCAAGACCAGACGATGCCCAGGACGGAGTTCTTGTAGCGGACCTTGAGGTCGCGCGCGACCAGATTGCGGATCAGATCACGATACGACCAGAGTTCCTTTAGCCAAGTTAGCATAATGCTCTCTGTCGATTGCCTTTATCTAGGGATTTGGACCCGGGACCGCGAGCCCCAGCGGGCCATCCGGGTTCTCACTGGCGCGATTATACCATCGGCGTCGGCGAATACAACGTGCGCGGCGGAACCGTCACATCCACGGGTTGAGGGTGATCCCGGTCCGGGTATAATGCGCCTGTGGAATCCCTTATCCGCCAAAGCGCTGAAAGAGGTCCGTTTTCCCCAACAGACCGATCGCGCGTGCCCCCATGGCCCTTTGTCCGCTGGGGCATGTTGCTGGTGCTGCTCGTCGCTGCGCTCCTGCGCCTCGTGGCGCTGCCGGAGCTGCCTTTGGGCCTGCACTATGATGAGGCCGCCAATCTGATTCTCACCCGTCAGATCGCCGACGGCGAGCGCTTTCCTCTCTTCATCAGCGCCTATACCGGTAAAGAGGTGCTTTTCTTCTACGCGACTGCGCCCTGGGTCGGGATGACGGGGGGCGCGGCTTGGGGGCTGCGACTGGGCGCCGCGATGTTGGGCATTCTCACGGTGGCTGCGACCTTTGCGGCTTTCCGTGCCCTCTTTGCCGGCCGGGAGGAGGGGCCGACCGTTGCGCTCCTCGCGGCGGCCTGGGTCGCTGTGGCCTTGCCGCACGTGCTGCTCAGCCGGTATGGTTTTCGGGCGATCAGCCAGCCCCTCCTGCAGGCGCTGACGCTTGCGACGCTGTGGCGCGGCATGCGAACGGGCGCGATGCGCTGGCTGGCGCCCGCGGGTGTCTTCCTCGGACTCACCGGCTATACCTATCTCGCCGCTCGGCTGTTCCCAGTTCCTTTACTCCTTGCGGCCATCTGGCTGCTGGCAAAGGCACCGGCAGGAAGACGGATGCGGCTGCTCGTACGCCTCATCATCGTATTTGTCGTGGCGGCGATAGTCTTTGCCCCGTTAGGGATCTACTTTCTGCGGCATCCCGGTGTGTTTACGACACGGATCGATCAGGTCGCGGCCACGGCCTGGTCGGAGGCTTGGCGGGGGCTATGGCTCTGTGCTCAGGCACTGGTATGGCCGGGTCGCGGCGATCCGTATGTGCGCTTCAATGATCCCGGTCGATCCGTGATGAGTCCCCTCGCGGCTGTGCTTGCGGTGATAGGCTTGATCTCGATGATCCACGCGCGCCGCCGTGACGCGTTCGACAGTGCGGGGCGTCTCCTCGTCGTGAGTGGCATCGTCGTCATGATCTTGCCTAGCGCCCTGGCGACCGGGGAGATCACGCCGAGCAACCTACGGATGGTCGGCCTCTTTCCTTTTCTGGGAATGCTGCCCGCGTGGGGCGTGTGGACGCTGCTTCGCCCCTTGTGGCGCCGTGTGGTGGGGCCCCTTGCCCTCGGGGCGCTGCTGGCGCTGGGCGTGGTGCGAACAGCCGCGCTCTACGTTGACTGGGCCCGCTCGGGCGCGCTGTTCCGCGCCGCTGACGGTGAGATGGTCTTGGCGGCGCAGGCTCTGGACGAGCAGCGTAGCGACGCGACCGCGATCTACATCGCCAGCGAGCACTACCGCCATCCGACCGTCGCGGCTTTGTCCAAGCGTTATGCGAGCGCGAAGTGGCTGACCGGCGGCGCGACATTGGTGCTCCCCGATGAGGGAGCGGCGACGTATCTCATTCCCGAGAGCTTGGTGCCGCCGGCGCCGTGGCCTGAGGTGGTGACGGAGGCGTGGACGTCGGCCGAGAGGGCCGGCCCTTCGGGTGAGGTGGTCCTGAGGGTTCACCAGCTTACGGCGGAGGCCAATGCCGAGCTTCGTCGGGCACTGACCGCTTCAGGCTCAGAGCCTGCAGATTTCGCGCACGTCGTGCAGGTCCACGACGCCAGGCCAGCTCTGTCGTGTCGTGTGGCGGAGCCCTGCCCGATTCTGGCTCTTTGGGAGCCGCTGGCGAGCTATCCCACACTGCAGCCTGTCGCGCGGTTGTTGCACCCCAGAACCGGAGAGTGGGCGCGGGTGATGGCGTTTCATTATCCCGCCGAGCAATGGGAGACCGGAGAGTTGGTCGTGGACCAGTTGCTCTTGACCCCGCCCCTTGGGATGCCGCCGGGCGCGGACTACGAGGTCGGTATAGGATTCTACGACCCAGGCGCCGGTACGGCGCTACCGCGATTGGTCGATGAGCAATTCGCGGGTATGGAGGCGAGATTTCCGCCCACAGGGGCCGGGATCCGGGTTGATCCAATGCTGATCTCGTCGACGTCGCCGACGCCGGAGACGACGGATCGCGGATGCAGCGGCGTACTGACCGGCACACCGGTCGATGTGCCCGGCCTATCGCTGCTCGGCTGGCAGCTTGAGCCCTCTCGAGAGGGAAAGTTGCTTCCCGGCAGCCGTCTGGACGTGCGCCTTTGCTGGTTCGCTACCGAGGCTGCGCCGTCTTATGACACGGTGGCCTTGCGTCTTGAGGCGATGGAGGAGGGCGTGGGTCGGCAGCAGACACTCTACAAAGGTGATCCAGCCGGCGGATACCATTTCCGATCCTGGCGGCGCGGTGAGATCGTGGAAGATCGTTACGGGCTGCGCCTGCCGCGGGATCTGTCTGCGGGCGATTATCGGCTGATCCTCTCTGTGGACGGCGTCGAGGTCACCGATCTGGCGGCGCTGTCGCTGGGAGAGATCTCGCGGAGCTTTGACGTGCCACGGCTTGCGCATACGCTCAACGCGGGCTTCACCGAAGACGGCGCGGTGAAGGTGCGTCTGCTGGGCTATGAGCTTGAGTGGGTTCCGAGCCGTGCGTCAGCGTCCGGGCCGAGCTTGAGCGTGGTATTGGCCTGGCAGGCAGTCGAGGAGCTCGATGAGGACTACGTGGTCTTCGTGCACGTGCGCGATGGAGAGACGGGGGAGGTCATCGCGCAGATCGACGAGATGCCCCAAGAGGGCGCCCATCCCACCTCCCTGTGGGTGCCTGGAGAGGTGGTCACCGATGCTCACGTAGTGACACTGCCCGCCGATGCGGGGTCATTCGCGCTCGACGTCGGTCTCTACCTGCCGGAGACGGGTGTGCATCTGATGGTGGACGGGTCCAAGAGGCTGCAATTGGCGGATCTGGAAAGTCGTCCCTGAAAAATGAAAACGGGCGCGCTCCGCAGCGCGCCCGTAAGTGTCAAGCGTGTCAATGTGCCTAACGGCTCCTGTCTCGCGGTACCACCTCGATCTCTTCCGCAGGAAAGCGGAAGCGTTCGCGATCTCGCCGCGGTCCGTCTGGCGGGATCTCCACGATCACGTCGCCCTTGAGAATATCCAGGTCGATGACGCGGCCGATCCCCCGTTCGGTCTTCACATGGGCCTTGATGCGCGGGAGCTCCTTCGCTGCCTCCTTGTAAACCTGGTGCTCGTACGCCAAGCAGCACCGCAGTCGCCCGCATAGGCCCGTGATATCCGAGGGCGCCATAGAGATCGCCTGGTCCTTGGCCATCCGAATGGAGACGGCCTGGAACTCGGTGAGGAAACGGCCGCAACAGCGCCGCTCTCCGCAGACCCCCAATCCGTCCAGGATCTTGGCATGGTCCCGCGGGCCGATCGATCGCAGTTCCACTCGACAATTCATCCGCGAAGCCACCCGCCGGCGAAGCGCAGCAAAGTCCTTTTTGTTGATGTTGCCGGTGCACAGGGCGATGGCGCTGCTGCCGTCCAGCGTAAACTCCGCACTGACGATCTTGATGTCGAGCTTTCTCTCCTTTGCTTCCTCGCGCGCTACTTCGACCAACCGCTCAGCACGCTGTTGCATCACGTGATAGCGGGCCATATCCAGGCCGCTGGCCTGGCGGACGACCGGACGCAGGTTCCGCGATCCGATCTCTTCCGGCGTTGCTTCGGGCAGGTGGGTGACCTGACCTACCTGCTCACCATAGACGGTCTCCACGATCACCCAGTCGGAGGGGGCTACCTCCAGCTCCGGAGGCACTAAGAAGTGATAGGGTTTGCCCGAAGGCTGAAAACGCACGCCCGCCAATGTGGCGGAGGGAGAGGGCTCGGGGTTGGTCTCAGGTCCGTTAGCTGTGTCGATATTTGACTGTGTCATAGTCCCACTGCTATGCAAATGCTCATTATTTACGTGTGAGATGAACGTATTCTATACTAACTATACCCCGCTCTATCCATTTGGCAACTACACGAAAGCAAGAAGCCGGGCCAAGGATCTCCCTTGGCCCGGCTTCTGAGAGGTCGTTATCTACCGCCTATGTTCTCTCTGCCAGAGCGGTGCTTTGTCCTCCAGGACGCCGCGCAGCTCGAAGATCTGATCGCGAAGCGCCGCGGCCTTCTCGAACTCCCAGTTTTCGGCTGCGCTCTTCATCTCTTTCTCGAGCTCGCGAATCAGCTTTTCCAGAGCGCCGGGCTCCATCTCCTCGGGGGCCACGTCCAGTGCACTTTCCTCCTGAGTGGCGGCGCGGACTCGATCGGTGAGGTCACGGATCGCTTTGATGATCGTCTGCGGCTCGATGCCGTGCTCCTCGTTGTAAGCCTGCTGGATCTCGCGGCGGCGGTTTGTTTCGTCGATCGCCTCACGCATCGCGTCGGTGACCTGATCCGCATACATGACGACGGTGCCCTCGGTGTGGCGGGCGGCGCGACCGATGGTCTGGATCAGGGCCGTTGCGCTGCGCAGGAAGCCTTGCTTGTCGGCGTCCAGGATGGCAACGAGGCTGACCTCCGGCAGGTCGAGGCCCTCACGGAGCAGGTTGATGCCAACCACGATGTCGTACTGGCCCAGACGTAGATCGCGCAGGATCTCGACGCGTTCGATGGTCTGGACCTCGCTGTGCAGGTACTGGACCTTAAGATTGAGCTCCCGCAGATAGTCGGAAAGGTCCTCAGCCATCTTCTTGGTCAGCGTCGTCACCAGGGCGCGCTGTCCGTTCTCAATCCGCTCGTGCAGTTTGCCGACCAGATCATCGATCTGACCTTTCGTCGGCAGGACAATGATCTCGGGATCGACGATGCCCGTCGGACGAATCACCTGGTCGACGACCTGCGTCGCATGGACAAGCTCGTACTCAGCCGGGGTCGCCGAGGTGTAGATGACCTGATTGAGGCGTTCCTCCCACTCGTGGAACATGAGCGGGCGATTGTCCAGGGCGGAAGGAAGGCGGAACCCGTAGTCGACGAGCACCTGTTTGCGGCTTCGATCCCCGTTGAACATGCCGCGTATCTGCGGCACCATCATGTGCGACTCGTCCACGACCATCAGATAGTCCGCCGGGAAGTAGTCCAGCAGCGTCCACGGTGGCTCCCCGACCTCGCGTTGATCGAAATGCCGGGAGTAGTTCTCGATGCCCGAGCAATAGCCAATCTCCCGAATCATCTCCAGATCGTAGCGCGTGCGCTGCTCCAGCCGTTGCGCTTCCAGCAGCTTCCCTTGCGCGTTCAGGTAGTCAAGGTGCTCCTCCAGCTCTGCCTCGATATCGATAAGCGCCTGTTTGACTCGTTCCTCCGACGTCACGTAATGCTTAGCCGGGAAGATCTGAATCTCCTTGGGCTTTGCCAGAACCTCGCCGGTAAGGGGATCGACCTCCACAATGCTCTCGATCTCGTTGCCCCAGAAGGAGACGCGATAAGCCGTCTCGGCATAGGCAGGCCGGATCTCCAGGACGTCGCCGCGCGCCCGGAAGGTGCCTCGGCGAAAGTCGAGATCGTTGCGGTCGTAAAAGATGTTTACCAGGTGCCGCATCACCGTTTCGCGACGGATGGCCTGTCCCACATTTAGCGGCAGAATCACGCGCCCCCATTCCTGTGGGTTGCCGAGGGCGTAGATGGCCGAGACAGAGGCGACGACGATGGTATCGCGCCGTGTCAGCACCGCGGCGGTGGCAGCCAGCCGCAGGCGGTCGATCTCGTCGTTGATGTCAGCATCCTTCTCAATGTAGAGATCGTGCTGGGGTACGTAGGCCTCAGGCTGATAGTAGTCGTAGTAGGAGACGAAGTACTCGACGGCATTGTGGGGGAAGAGCTCGCGGAACTCAGAGTAGAGCTGGGCGGCCAAGGTTTTGTTGTGGGTCAGGACGAGGGTGGGTTTTTGCACCTCAGCGATGACGTTGGCGATCGTGTAGGTCTTGCCGGTGCCGGTAGCGCCCTTCAAGACCTGATGCCGATCGCCCCGCTCGATACCTTTGACGAGCTGGGCGATGGCTTCCGGTTGATCTCCGGTGGGTCTGAAGCTGGATACAAGCTGGAATTCTGGCATATGTTTGTCGACCTTATCTCATAGCACCTGCTCATTCCCGGATGCGAAGCGCAGTGTTGCTGGTGGTATGGGGGAGGGGGAGACGGGCTGGTTGCTTATTCGTGAACGTATGTTCGATGTGCCTCAATTATACCCGTGAACGACGTCTCGGCAAGCCAGCGGGCGTCCAACCCAGGTCGCGATCGGCGGGTGTAGCGACTATCTCTGGGCGACGACGAAGACGCGTCCGCGGGCCTCTGGCTCGTCGAGGGGCTCGTCGAGCGCCTGCGATCCTGCGAAGTGGGCCCGGCGAAATCCAGCCTTTTTCAGCATTGCGGCGACATCGGCCAGATCGAAGATTGTGTTGTAGGCGACCTCGCTGAAGCGCCTGTAGAGACCGTCGTCCCGACGTAGGAAGCCCGAGATCTGGGTATAGGCCCGCCCCTCCTCCTCCGCCACGACCCCGCGGGTGATGAGCACCAGGTCCTCTTCATCCTGGACGCTGATACCACCCCAGCGCCGCAGCCCAAAACGGGTGTTCAAGTCGAAGATAAACCAGCCGTCGGGCAGCAGGGCCTCATAGGTCGACGTAAAGCATCCAGCAAGGGCGTCCTCATCCGGGAGGTGGTTTAGCGCGTCGAAGGTCGAGACCACCAGCCCGAACTGCTCGTCCAGGGTGAAGTCAGCAGCGTCGCCGTGAACAAAGCGCGCCACACCCCGCTCGACATAAGCCGCGGCATTCTCCCTGGCGTGCTTGAGCATAGCCGGTGAGAGATCCAGACCGACGACGTCGTAGCCGGCCTCCAGGAAATAGACAGCCAGCTGCCCGGTGCCGCAAGCCAGGTCCAGGAGTTTCCTCGATCTCTGAGCGATATCTGTGGACTCGTAGAATGTTCTAATATTGGGCGCTACGGCGCTGGCAAAGTGCGTCCAGCGCATGTTATAGATATAGGCGAACCCTTCTCCATATGCTTGCATGTCAACACCCCTTGGTGCTCTACGGTGCCAACAAGAGATACTCGGTGTCGACCCAACCCTCCAGCCGCGAGGACAGGGACACAACACGATACCAGCTCACGTCCTCCAAGCGTATGGGCCCTTCGAGGATGACCACCGCTTCACCTTCGTCCAGCCGCCCGACGACCAGACCATCGGGCGCGTAGCGCACGCGGAGTCCTGCGCGGCCGACACCGCTCACGCTCACGACCCACGGCGTTGTCGTGGGCGTGTGAGTTGGCAACGGGGTGATCGTCGGCAACGGGGTGATCGTTGGGGTCGCACTCGCTGTTGGCGTAGCGGTCGGGGTGTGGGTCGGGGTCGACGTGGGTGTCGCCGTTGGTATACCGGTCGGCGTCTGGGTAGGCGTCGTCGTAGGGGTGGGCGGAACATAGGCGCGCAGGCGCTTCGTCGGCACCATGCCCAATGAGAGGGCCACCGGACGATCGACCCGTTGCGCAATTCGCTCCTGGAGATCCCGGGCCTCCTCGTAAGGCACGGTGTCGGCGACCCTGATGGTGAGGTCCAGGTCGAGGGTTCCTTCATCGGTGAGGGTGTAGTCCCAGCGCACCAGCTCGCCTGCAGGTATCGCTCTGACCTCAGCCCGGATTGCGGCGTCCAGCGTACGCCTGAACCCGAGTTCTCGCAGCGAGCGCTGCGTGATCACCAACAGGGGTATTGTCACCAGGACGAGCAGGATCCCGAAGGTAGAGAATCCCCTGCGCTGGGTCGTTGCCCGATCAGGATCTCCTGGCTGTGGGCGAAAGCCCATCCACAGGAAGACGAACCCGCTGGTCGCGACGATGGCAACCAGGTTGGCCAGAAAGATCAGCCCGGCTCCCCACGCGATACTCACTTCCTCAAAGGCCAACCCCAAGCCAATGTTGACCAGAGGTGGGGTCAGGGAGGCGGCGACGGCTACGCCGGCCAGCGCTGCGGAGACCTCCTTGCGGCTGACCGCATACGCCGCAGCCGTTCCTGCCGCCAGAGCGACGGCCAGGTCGAGCACCGAAGGTTCGGCAAGGTTCATGACCTGCTCCGTGGGCTCTGCCCCCGGGACGAGCTTACCGACAGCAAACCCCATCAGGACCGCCAGCACGACGCCTCGCAGCGTGGTAGCACTGGCGCGCCAGAAGAAGCGTGGGTCGCCTAGGACGATGCTGAGGCCCATTCCCAGGATGGCAATCATCAGCGGTGCGACGATCATCGCGCCAATGATAATCGCCGGGCTGTCCATGAGCAGACCCAAGGCGGCGAGGATCGAAGCGAGGGTCAGCGTGACCAGGAAATCGGGGTTGGGCTGGGAACCGCGACGCATCGTTCTCTGAACGTCGGCTTGCTCCTGGACCGTGAGCGCGGGGATGAGGCCGAAAATCCCTCTCCACAGCCTTCGCCAGAAGGAGTCCAGCTGCGTGAGACGGCGGCGCACGACCATCACAGGAACAGAAGAGTTCTCTATAACGACCTGTGGGATGTCCCCGAAGAGGAAGCGATCGATGGGCCCCTCGTTGCCCGCCCCCAGAATTACGAGCCCATATCCCTCCTGGGCCTCTTTGAGGATGCCTTCTACGGGGCTCGCCGCTCGGACGACCCGTGTGTCCACCACCTCGCGATCGTCTGGGTCGAGCTGGTCCATCATCGTGTTCAGGCGGGACCTTCCGACCAGTACCTCAGCCTCGCCTAGCCGCTCGTCCGCGACGTAGAGCGTCGTGATGCGGGCCTTTGGTGCCAAGGCCCGCGCTAAGGTCAGGGCGCGGGGCGCATTGGGCCCGCCGGCTGCCGGGATGAGAATGCGCGTGAGGTCCGGGCCGATCTCGCCCTGTTGCACCATAACGTCGCACTGGGCGCCCTGGACCAAGGGATCCAACGTGCGCCCCAGGAGATAGCGGCCGTGTTTGAGCTGCCCGCTCAACCCCAGGATCAGGACATCGGCATTCCAAGTCTGGGTCTCGTTGAGGATCTCACCGCCCACGTTTCTCCCGCCGCGGGTCACCATCTCTATGGGCACGTCGTTGTAGTCGGGTGGCAACGTGAGCCAGGAGGGGGTGTTGCCGCTCCGGGTCACCGTGATGACCCGTATCTCCGCTTTCTCGTGGGTCTGGGCGATGGCGTAAGCTGTGTACAGCAGCGTCTTGAGATTCTGGGCGCTGCTCGCAGCGACGAGTAAACGGTAGGGGTGGGGCGTCTTCTGGCGGTTGTTGTTGATCCAAGCGTCCATGTCGCCTCGGTCTCTGCCCGGGTTGGCCTATGCCGTCACTTCTAGAACCAGGAAGTGCGAAAGCCCCAGGAGCCTGAGCGGGGTACGCTCCAGCGTATAGGTGATCGTCTGCAGGATCCGACCGAGCCGCGGCCTGCGGGCAAGGATGTTGTCGTACCCCGGATAGATCTGGGTGTGAACGACGGTGCGGACCGGCAGTCTCGCAAACAGACGGGCCAGGGTGCGCCGAGTATAGGCGCGCACGTGAAGGGCGAGACGGTTCCGCAGCGCGTTGGGCAACCAGTTGACGAGAGGTTTGTTGCCAAAGTGGTAGGTGCCGCGCCAGTAGATGCCGTGCGTTTCGAAGAAATAGAGACGATTCGGGACGAAGATCACGACGTGCCCGCCCGGCCTCGTCACGCGCACCATCTCTGCTGCGCTGACTCGGTCGTCCTCCACGTGTTCCAGGACTTCGTGGGAAAAGACGACATCAAAGACGTCGTCTTCGAAGGGAAGGAATTCGCCGACGGACTGGGCGATCCGCGGGACCTGGCCATAGGCGTTGGACGCTCGTTCAAACTCGATCTCGATCCCGAAGACGTGGGACGTGTGGCGGGCGAACGCCGAAGTGTACATGCCAACGCCGCAGCCGACGTCCAGAATTCGCTGCTCCTCCAGAGGGACGTGCTGGCGCACCAGGGCGAGACGGCGCTCCTGACCGGCACGCCAGACAAACGAGGGGTTGCCTCTCAGCGCTGCCGCCTCGCCCTGGTGTTCCTTGTCACGATCCGTCATGCCGATCCTTTGTCTCTGTCCAAAACAGCTTCGCCGCGCAGCCTTACCCAAGACGTGGCTACGGCTTCGCATGCCTGGCAACGCCGGTTGCCGGCCCGTCCTCTCCGCAACGCCGACATTATCCCACACTCCGGCTCGCTGGGAAGTCTTCGTGCCAGAAGGTGTGCAGGGGCCCGGCGGCACTACAGCCCTTGTTTCGAGGCCGTCCCCCACTATAATCACGGTATGAGCAAAAACGATACGACGCCGCTAAGACAGCAGTATCTGGAGCTAAAGGCTCAGTATCCGGATACGATTCTGTTTTTTCGCCTGGGCGATTTCTACGAGACCTTTGATGAGGATGCCGAGATAGCTTCTCGCGAGCTCGATCTGACCCTCACCTCCCGCCCCGTCTCCAAGGACCTGCGGGTGCCGATGGCGGGGGTGCCCCACCACGCGATCGAGGGATATATCGCGCGGCTGATCGAGAAGGGGTATCGCGTCGCCATTGCCGAGCAGATCGGTGAGCCGACGGGACGGGGGCCTATGGAGCGGCGTGTGGAGCGGGTGGTCACCGCCGGAACCGTCACCGAGCCGACGATGCTGGATGAAAAGCGCCCGAACTACCTGGCTGCTGTCGTCATCGACGGGGACCGCGCCGGCGTCGCCTACGCCGAGGTCTCCACTGGGGAGTTCGCCACGACCCAACTCAGCGACGGCTCGACACAGGATGTCCTCACGTTGGTGCGCCAGGAGTTGGCGCGGCTGCAGCCCCGGGAGGTCCTGATCCCCAGGGTCGGCTCCTGGAAAGAGCGCGATCCCCATGAGCAGACGCGACGCCCCGAACAGGGGCTCATCGACGCCGTGTCGGCCCAGGTCACGCCCTGGGCGGGGTATCGTTTCGAGGAATCGACAGCCCGCCAGACTCTCACCGAGCACTTCGGCGTGCGGACGCTGGAGGGGTTCGGCTGCGAGGGCAAACCCCTGGCGATTCGCGCGGCGGGCGGGGCATTGAGCTATCTGGAGGAAACGCAGCAGGGGCTCTTACCACAGATCACGGGGCTGCGTACGTATGCCACCGATCACTTCATGGCCATCGATGCCTCCACGTGGCGGAATCTCGAGATCACCGAGACCTTGCGCCGTGAGAAGCATGGATCCCTTCTGGGGGTGCTGGACGAGACGATCACGCCTATGGGTGGTCGGCTTTTGCTGACCCGCCTCGCCCAACCTCTGCTCGATATCTCGGCTCTGGAGGCGCGCCTTGACGAGGTGGAAGGCTTCTACGGTGATGGCTTGTTGCGGGCCGAGACGCGCGATCTTCTGAAGCGGGTGCCCGATCTTGAGCGGATGGCAAACCGGGTGTTGGCGGAGCGGGCTAGCCCGCGGGATCTGGAGGGTATTCGCACTGCTCTGGAGGCCGTTCCGGAGCTGATCGCCCCGATTGAGGAAGCAGGTTTGACTTCGCTCCTGGTCGGCCTTGAGGCCGTGCCCGCGGTCAAGGATCTCATCGCGGAGGCCATCGTCGATGAGCCGCCAGCTCACGCGAGCGATGGCGGGCTCATCCGCCCCGGCTTCTCCTCGGAGCTGGATAGCATTGTCCTGGCGAGCAAGGACGCCCGGGAATGGATTGCGGGTCTGGAACAGAAAGAGCGACAGCGCACGGGCGTCAAGAGCCTTAAGGTGGGCTACAATAAGGTCTTCGGCTACTACATTGAGGTGACCAAAGCCAACACGGACGCCGTTCCCGAGCACTATATTCGGAAGCAGACGCTGGTCAACTCCGAGCGTTATATCACGCCGGAGCTTAAGGAATACGAGAGCATCGTCCTTAACGCAGAGGAGCGCATCGCCGAATTGGAGACGCGTCTTTTCGCCGAGATTTGCCAACGCATCGCGACCCACGCCTCGGACCTGCTGCAGACGGCGCACGCTCTGGCCCGCGTTGACGTCGCCGCTGCGCTTGCGGAGATCGCCGTGCACAATCATTACGTTCGGCCGACCTTTGAGGAAGCGCCGGTGCTGCGACTTGCGGGAGCGCGACATCCCGTGGTGGAGCAGGCGCAACGGGAGCCCTTTGTGCCTAACGACCTGGAGATGGATGCCGAGGGTCGTATCCATATCGTGACGGGTCCCAATATGGCAGGTAAGTCGGTCTTCCTGCGGCAGACCGCGCTCATCGTGTTGATGGCTCAGATTGGCAGCTTTGTGCCCACCGATGAGGCGCATATCGGGCTCGTCGATCGCATTTTCACACGCATCGGCGCTTCCGACGAGTTGGCGGCGGGGCAGTCGACGTTTATGGTCGAGATGGTGGAGACGGCCAATATCCTGAACCATGCCACGCCGCGCAGCCTTCTGATTCTCGACGAGGTCGGGCGGGGCACGAGCACCTATGATGGCATGGCCATCGCTTGGGCCGTCATCGAGTACCTCCACAACCACCCCGAGCGCCGGGCGCGCACGCTCTTTGCGACCCATTACCATGAACTGATCGAGATGGAGGATCATCTGCCTCACGTGCGCAACTTCAATCTCGATGTCGCCGAGGAGGGGCGTGACATCATCTTCCTCCACAAGGTCGTCCCTGGCGGCGCCGATCGCTCGTATGGGATTCACGTGGCACGGCTGGCTGGCATTCCGGCCCCGGTCGTCCATCGGGCGGAGACCCTGCTGGAGGATCTCGAGAGCGGGGAGTTCCGGCCCGGCGTGGCGCGGAAGGATGTCGAGGTCTTTCAGCCGGTGCTCATCGCACAGGAGCACCCGGTGGTCGAGGAGCTGCGTCAGCTTGACGTCAACAGCCTGACGCCGCTCGATGCACTGACCAAGCTCTACGCATGGCAGAAGGAGCTGAAAGGGGACAAAGGTCAAAAGCGTCGCGGGGAAGAGGCCTAAGCGAGGCCACCGCGGACGCGGGCGTTTCATCCGTCGCGGTGCATACCGCCTGGGGGCTGATCCACGCGCCGCGGTCGGGACGCTATCATCGTTAGCTTGGTCATAGTCCATCAACAGCACGGAGGGGTGAGATGCCGGGAATGCAGCCAAAGAATACGTGGGCCCTTGTCGTGAGTGCCGTCGTCGCGGTCGTACTGGTGGCGGGTGTCGTCGCGCTTGACAGCCTCTACGCGTCAATTGACGGTGTGATCAGATTCGGAGCCGTGCTCGGATACCTCGGCGTCTTCTTGGCGGCTCTTTCCTCGAACTACATGCGCGAGCTGACACGCTTTTTCGGGCGTCCGTTCCCTAGAACCTGTTATGAACTTTCAGCCATCAGAGTGATGAAGCGACGGGCCAT
>JBNGCP010000026.1:0-13198 GCA_049974845.1 Anaerolineae bacterium
GATGCTCAATGGCTGCCGAAACTGCCCGTGTACGATTGGGCGCATTTCATCTCTGGGGCAAGAGTGGGCAGTTTTGGCCCAACGCCTCTGATATCCACCGCCGCAAAGTGGGCCAAAACTGCGAAGGCGTGTTTCGCGTTGGGCAAAGCCAAGCCCACCCTGGCTTGTACTGGACCTGATCGGCAAGCCGCCTCCAACGCGAAACACGCCCGTACGATTGGCTTCGCGGCAGTTTATGCCATAATGAAGCCTGTTGCGCGTGTTGCGCCCCTGGGGTTATCCCCGGTCACCCGAGTACATCCGAAAGGGCAGCCTCAGGGTTGCCCTTTGGCTATCCGGAGAGGGAATGAATCATAATGTGGGACAAGCTGAACGAGCTCAGGACGACGCTGCGCACGATGGGGAGCGTCCTCGTCGCCTATTCGGGTGGGGTGGATAGCACCTTCTTGCTCAGTATCGCGCACGAGGTATTGGGCGAGCGTGCGCTGGGGGCCATCGTCGTCTCGCCGTTGATCCCCGATTACGAGCAGGACGAGGCACGGACAGTCGCGGAGCAGATCGGGCTTCCGCTGGTGGTGCTTCACCAAGACGGCCTTCGCGATCCTCAGGTGCTCGCCAACACACAGAATCGTTGCTACTTCTGCAAAGCCAATATCTGCGAGCTTCTCCAAGGTTACGCCGCGGAGCACGGCTATGGCGTCGTCGCCGATGGCACCAACGTCGATGATATAGGCGACTATCGCCCCGGTCAGCGGGCCGCCCGTGAGTGCGGGATGCGCAGCCCCCTCCAGGAGGTCGGGCTGTCCAAGCGCGAGATCCGCGCACTGGCCCGCGAGAGGCAGCTCCCGAACTGGGACAAACCCTCATCGGCTTGCCTGGCCTCACGCATCCCCTACGGCACGCCCCTCACACAGGAGGCGCTGAAGCAGGTGGGCAGTGCGGAGTTGGTGTTGCGAAGGTTGGGCTTACGCCAGTTTCGCGTTCGCCATCACGGCACCGTGGCCCGTATCGAGGTGCCCGCCGAGGATTTCGATACCATTGTGGGCAGCCGCGCGAAGATCGCAGAGGCCTTCAAAGCCCTCGGTTACACCTATGTCACATTGGACCTGAGTGGATTTCGCTCGGGCAGCATGAACGAGGTTCTCTAAGCCGATGGATGCGGACAAGCTGCGCGAGCTGTTACGTGCGGTCCAGGCCGGAAAGCTGGATATCGATGCCGCCCTGGCGCGCCTTCGCACGCTGCCCTATGACGATCTGGAGAACTTCGCACGTCTGGATATCCACAGAGCCCTCCGCAATACGATGCCGGAGGCCGTCTTCTGTGAGAGCAAGACGCCAGCCCAGGCCACAGCGATCCTCGAACGGCTGTGGGCGCACCACGACAGAGTGCTCGGCACTCGCGTCCCTCCGGAGATGGCGGTCGCCATTCAGAAGCGGATCCCCGAGGCTGACTACGATCCAACGTCCCGCTTGGTGAAGCTGGCGCGGAACGAGTTGCCATCACCGGCAGAGAACGCACCCTATGCCATGGTCGTCTGCGGCGGCACTTCGGACCTGCCGGTCGCCGAGGAGGCAGCCCAGGTGCTTGAGTTCGCGGGCCACCGCACCGAGCGTGCCTACGATGTCGGTGTCGCCGGCCTGCATCGGCTGCTTGGTGAGGTCGACCGGTTGATGGCTGCCAGCGTGGTCATCTCCATCGCCGGCATGGAGGGCGCCCTGACCAGCGTCGTGGCGGGCCTCGTCTCGGCCCCGGTCATCGGCGTGCCGACCAGCGTCGGTTACGGCGCGAACCTCGGAGGCGTCGCGCCCTTGCTGACGATGCTCAACTCCTGCGCTTCCGGCGTCGCCGTCGTCAACATCGATAACGGCTATGGGGCCGCCGTCTTTGCTCATCTGATCCTTCACCAGATCGAGGAGACCGAGCACTGAGCTCGCAGGACCTAGAACACTCACCCGGTTTTCGTGTTAACAGCCAACGTACGAGGAGGAAATCGCAACCTATGAAAATCGCCTACTTCGACTGTATCGCCGGCGCCAGCGGCGACATGATTCTGGGCGCGCTGATTGACGCCGGTCTGCCCTTGTCCACGCTCCGCGAACGACTTGGAGCGCTCAACCTCCAGGACTTCGAACTGACGTCCCGGCGTGTGGCGAAGAACGCCTTCACCGCCACGAAGGTCGACGTCAATGTGGCTGACGACGTGCCCGAGCGGCACCTCGGCGATATCATTGCGATTGTTGAAGGGAGCGAGCTCGCCCCGCAGATCAAGGAGCATGCCGTTGCAATCTTCAACAAGATCGGGGCTGCCGAGGCCAGCATTCACGGCACCTCCCTCGAGGAGGTCCACCTGCACGAGTTGGGCGGCGTGGATACGATCGTGGACGTCGTCGGCGCTCTGGTGGGGTTGGACGCCCTGGGTATTCAACGCGTCGCCGTCTCGCCGATCCCCCTCGGGCGGGGCTTCATCCAAGGCGCGCACGGACGCATCCCGCTACCGGCGCCTGCCACGGTGGCGCTGCTGAAGGGAGTCCCCGTCGTGGGCAGCCCCCTGGAGGTCGAGACCGTCACCCCGACCGGGGCCGCCCTGCTCGCGTCATTGGGTGAGGCGTTCGGGCCGATCCCACCCATGGCTCTGGAGTCCGTGGGGTATGGGGCGGGCAGCCGCGATCTAGAGGTGCCCAATGTGTTGCGCCTTCTGATCGGCACCGGGGTCGACTCACCAGAGAGTCGTCACGATCATGCGCACAGCCACGATCACGGTCATGCGCACGCGCACAGGGAGACGTCCGCAACGCACCGCCACGTCCACCCACATACTCGCGCATCATCCCATTCACACGCGAACCACGACGGCGAAGCGGGCCACGAGCCCCCAGAGGGGCACACCCTTTCCTGCTTTGATATTGAGAGGCTGGCTGTGCTGGAGACCAATATCGACGACCTGAATCCGGAGACCTACGAATACGTGATGGACACTCTCTTTGCAGCCGGGGCTCTGGATGCCTTCCTCGCCCCTATCCAGATGAAGAAAAACCGCCCGGCCACGCTCTTCCGCGTGCTCTGCCTGCCGGAGGATGTCGAACGGATGACGGCCATCCTCTTCGCCGAGACCAGCACACTGGGTATCAGGGAGCAGATCGTGGATCGCCACGCCCTTCCGCGTACCGTCAGGTCTGTGACGACGCCCTACGGGGAGGTCCGCGTCAAGGTCGCCGAGTTGGACGATGGAAAAGTAAAGAGCGCGCCGGAGTATGAGGACTGCCGCGAGCTCGCCCAGACCCATGGCGTGCCCCTGCGTGAGGTCTACCAGGCAGCCATCGAAGCCGCGCGTCGCGAGGCTGAGAGCTAACGCACCCGGCACGCGACAGCCGAGGGGCGTACAGCCATCGCCTGGCGTAACGGCGGTAGCTAACTCCGAAGATGGGCCGCACGTCGCTCTGGCAGCCCCGCCAACACGTCGGATACCGTCAGCCATCCGAGACCGGGGAAGAGCTGCGCCATCTGCGGGGCAAAGGTGCTTGAGCGGCTCAGGATCTCCTCTGGCGAGCCCTGGGCTGTGAGTGTCCCGCTCTCCATCACCATCACGCGGTCTGCCGTGGCCGCCGCAAGCTCCACATCGTGGGTCACCAACAGAACCGCACGACCTTCCGTGCGCAATCCCCGAATCAGGCCGAAGAGTCGCGTCTTCGCTCGATAGTCGAGCCCTCGGGTGGGCTCGTCCAACAGGACCGCATAGGGCCCCGTGACCATCACCGCCGCCAGGGCGACGCGCTGTCGCTCTCCCACGCTCAGCTCTCGCGGATAAGCCTCCGCCTTGTCGTCCAAATCGAGACTTGCGAGCAAAGCCTGGGGTGCCAGCGGCGCGTCGTTCGGGCGCATTGCGTGGTTGCGCAGCGTGATGTGGAGCTCCTCAAGAACCGTCTCGGCGAAGAGCAGCGCGTTGGGATCCTGCGGCAGGTAAGCGACCCGCCGGCAGATATCCGCGACGGTCATATCGGTCGTGTCGTGGTTGAGCAGGCTCACTGTCCCCCGCCGGGGACGCACGAGTCCTACCAAAGCCTTGAGAAGTGTGCTCTTGCCCGCCCCGTTCCGGCCCATCAGCACGACGACCTCGCCTGGATAGAGCTTCAGGCTCACATCCCTCAGGACCGGCGTTCCGTCATAGGCAACCTCCAGGGCATCGGCGCTCAGAATGGCGTTCTCCCCGCTCGGCGCGCGGTCTTCCGCACCGATCAGGGAGGAGATCAAACCGTCGTTCGCAGATCGAGCTCTCGCCTCCGTTGCGGGCTCTTGCCCCGCGTCCGGCTGACGCACCCGAGCGCTGATCCCCTCTGCTGCCCAAAGAGGCGTCCTCTCTCGGACAAGCGCGCGGGCTTCAGCGAGAGTCACCGGGAGTGGCTCCCAGCCCAAAGCTTTGCCCAGCGCCGTGACCGGGGGCACCAGTGCAACCTCGGTTAAGACCTCTGCCGGCAGACCGGCGATGGGGGGGCCAGGCCGGTCTGGTAGGGCCACCACAAAATCGGTGAAGGGAAGAACCCGCTCCAGCCGGTGCTCTGCCAGGATGACGGTGATCCCCAGATCCCTGTTCAAGCGAGCCAGCGCCTCCAACACGTCCTCAGCCGACTGCGGATCGAGCTGTGAGGTCGGCTCATCGAGAACCAGAATCTCCGGTTGCAGGGCCAGGGCAGCGGCGATGGCGACCCGTTGCTTCTCGCCCCCGGAGAGCGTTGCCAGCGATCGCCAGCGTAGATCTCCGAGATCGAGACGGGCCAAGACCTCCTCAACCCTAGCCTGCATCTCCGGACGCGGCACAGCCGCGTTCTCCAAGGCAAAGGCGATCTCGTCCTCGACCCGGTCCATGACGAACTGCGCCTCGGGATCCTGAAAGACGAAGCCTACGTGCCGTGACATCACTGCCGGTCCCTCTTTGACAGGGTCGAGGGAACCGACGGTGACCCGCCCGGCAAAAGTACCCCCGCTAAAATGCGGAACGAGGCCGTTGATGCAGCGAAGCAGCGTGGATTTGCCGGCGCCAGAGGCACCGATTACCAAGGAGAGTCCGCCCTCCGGGAGGCGCAACGTCACGTCTCGGATCGCCGGCCCCGGTGCCTCAGGATAATGGAACGTGACCCGATCAAACCTGATCATCGGCGGCCTCGTTCGATAGAGCTACGCCCACGACTGGCACGATGTATCCCAACAACGCCGTACCTACGCGGACCTCAAATGCGGGCCAGGTCAGCGCCGGATAGGGTGTGTAGGCGCGAGACATCTGCCAAATGAGCAAGGGCAGGAGCGCAACTAACGCTCCAAAGACGGTCAAGCTGTCCAGTGTGGACCAGCGCGGCTGGTGGTACCGCGTAATGGTCACGTGGCGCCCGGCGCGCCAGATCGCCCATCCGATCGCGACCACACCGCCCAGCAGGAAGAAAGGCGCAGCAACCGCAAGATCCGGCATCAGGCGCAGGACACCGCCCGCCAACACGGCGACCAGCCCGGCGACGGAGATGATCTGAGCAGCGACTGCCCCGTGCCGGTCCCCCGTTCGATGCGCCGCGAAGCCCCGCGCCGTCATCGCCTCCGCCAGGCTGAGTGCGCGTTCCAGACCCCCAATCAGGACGGGCATGAAGAGCGGCAGCCAGTCGCCGAGCCCTCGCATACGGTGACCGCGAACGGCTTGCGCCTCACGTACCTGCTGGAATTGCCGCTGGGTGCTGGGAACAAAGGTGACCGCGATGGCCGACACCACCGCTACCGGATAGAAGCCCCGAGGTAGGTAGCCAATCAGGTCGCGAACCGGCACCGCGACGTTCAGCACCCCGAACGCCGCAAAGAGCGTTGCGAGTACGAGACCGTTGATCGCCCCAAAGACCACCGCCTCAGCCGTGATGGCGCCCCCGAGGAGGGGCAGCGCCTCGGGCAGACGAAAGAGAACCGTCTCCCCTACGTGGCTGGTAAGACCGTTAAAGAGCGCGCCCACGGGAATGGCAAAGGCCGCAAGCCGAAGGGGCGAAAACGGCAGGGGGGACCGGCGCAGCGACCCGGCGCCAGAACGGCGCATACCATCAATGACGAGAGAGAAACTCCCCAACAATAGAACCAGGTAGAGCGGATTGCGCGTCAGCAGGGTGGCCAGCGCCGCGCTCGCAATCCAGATGAACCACGCCACCGGATGCGCCATCCCGACAGGAGACATCCTCCTCATAGGAGGCATCCTCCTGCAGTCACCTGGTGCGGACTATCCGACCGCTTCTCGTCCCGCACCTCAAAGGCAAAACGCCGTGCAAACCGGCGCAGCGTGCGGAGGGTTGGTCGCCCGAAAAGCCAGAGCATTCCGACGATGCCACTCACCCGAGCGAGGTCCCAGACCAGAGACGTGGCGACGTAGAACGCGAGGAAGCGGCGAACGCCCTCAGCCAACGACACGCCTACCTGCCAGTGCTGCTCGGCCGGCCCACTGGCGAATGGCCAGAACCAGAGATTCATCAGCGCACCGAAGAGCAGTCCCCAGATGCTGCCGAGTATCGAGAGGAAGAACACCTCCCATAACGTGTCCTGAGCACGGATCCAGCGCACCGGCGCTCGCACAACAGGAGAGCTCAATCCTATCCAGCCGGCGACCAGCATGCGATACGGGAGCCACGGCCCGACCCCTCCGGTCACCAACGCCGAGACAAAGAGGGTCAGCGCCCCCAGCAGAAATCCAAACCGCGCGCCGTAGACGTACCCGCCCAGAATGATCAGAAAGAAGATGGGGCTGAACCCACCAGGGCCTGGAATAGCGGTCTCCAGGAAACTCAACGCAGCATTCACCCCGACCAACACTCCCAGCAGCGCGATCGTCTTTGCGTCGGACGCGGCATCGCCCTGGGTCTCCAGCAGGAGAGCCACCAACGAGAGTCCCCCCACCAGGCCCAGGAGCAACGGGGAGTCGATCGCGTGCGCCAATCCACTGGTCGGCTGCAGCCGAGGGGTAAAAAAGGGATAGATGAACGCGCCCAGCCCCAGAAGGGAGGCGAGGCCGTAGATGAGCCATCGCAAGAGCGCTCTGAGTTTTCCGTGTCCCTGACGACCCATGCTGCCAGCCAACTAGGCTCCTTGGGCTCGCCTAAGGATCAAGAAGAGGCCTAGGAGCACGATAAGGAGAGCCGCAAAGGCGACGTATCCTCGAGGCGGGCCGGGCGCCTCTGACGCCTGCTCCGCAAGCGTGTTCTGCTCTCCTTCCTCTGAAGGTGTGTCGACCGTCGGCGTGGGCAGCAGAGCCTCTGATTGCGTGGGCTCCGCGGCGACGGTCACATCTGGCGAGGGCGTGGAGGATGGCTCTGAGAACGGCGTGCCCGTCGCGGTGGGCGAGGGGTCAGGTGTGGGGCTCGGTTGTGCGCCCACCCGCGTCTCAGAGTCAGATGCCGCAGCCGTCGTGGAGACGGCCGGTGTCGCCATAGCGGTAACTGACGTCGGCGTGGCAACAACTGGGGTCGATGTAGGCGATGGCGATGGGGTAGCCGTTGGCGTGACCTCAACGGTCTCAGGAGGGACGACGGTGGCGGTCGCGGAGTCGGGAGCCGGCGCAGACGCACCGGCGGTGCAGATAGCCTCGAAACTCAGCACTGGTGGCGCTTGCGAGCCATCTCCCCACACCCAGGCATCCACATCGCCATCGCCAAGCTGGCGCATCGATGCGCCCATATTCGCATACGTCCAAGAGCCATCGAGATTGCGGTGGAAATAGGTCCAATAGGCACAGGGTGTCCCTTTGCATTGGCACCAGCAGTCCGAGGCCGGACACCCCTCGCCATCGAGGCGGCAGAGCGTGATGCCCATCGGCCCGGCGCCGGAGGAGAACGCGAGGCCGGAGCGCTGCAACAACGCCTGCCCCGAGATCTGAGGCTCCTCAAACGCGACACAGCGCGTCACCACGCGCCCATCGCCGTGAACGATCACGAAGCCCGCGCGGTTGCCCTCTCCCTGTGCGTGGACCGATCCCACGAAGCGCAGCGAAATGAGCAGGGAGAGGAGCATGGTAAGGCACGCTCCTCTTCCCCGACTTCTACCACCAAAGAGATGGCTCATCGTCTCGATCTGCGATCACTTCCGTCGCAGCACCGCGCTGATACCGACCAGCCCTATGACGGAGATCATGACCACCTGGCTAACACCAAGCCGCACACCCGACGCCGGTAGCAGCGGGGTCAGGTCGGCACCCGCAGTGGACTCCGGCGGCTGCGAAGCCCCCACCGTCGGGACGCGAACCAGCGTCATCCCCTCCGTAGCCTGCACAGCCTGAGCCGTCGCAAGCATATTCGGGGAGGGCGTCGACGCCTGCCAGAAATAGGCGCCGCTCTCGTCGTCCCACAGGGCCAGCAGCGCCCCCACCGGATCGGTGCCGCTGGACGCCCAGGTGCCCAACGGCTCCTCCAACGCGTCAAGCGCTTGGATCACGAGCGCCGTGGAGTTGGCGTCGGTCTCCGTACCCCAGGGTGAGGGTTTCTGGTACGGAAAGCCGCCGTCATCATTCTGCATACGCCGCAGGTACGGCAGTGCTGCCGCCGCTGCATCGGGTCGGCCGGCCGCGACGAGCGCTTCCATGACGACGGCGGTCGTGTTGGTATCGGCGGTCCCCGGCGCTATGTCGCCAAAAAGCGACCACGCCCCATCGTCCGTGAACTGCGACGTCATCACCGTCACGGCACTCTCGGGAATCGGCGCCCCGGCGCTGGCCAGCGCCAACACCGCATAGGCATGCTTGAACAATGTATCACCGAACATGCCGGTCTCGGGATCGCGCATTGCCGTGATCTGCGCTATCCGGTCGGTGCCACCGAAGCTGCGGGGATCCTGGCCTGTCGCCATCGCCACCAAAACGGCTTTGCTGAGGTTCCCCACGTCCGTGACCTGGCCGGAAGCCACCTGGGTCACGACGTAATCGAGCGGCGAATGCCCAGCTCCCGTCTCCCACGTGCTCACGTCCACACCCGCGGCAGTTGCAGCCAGGATGACCTCAGCGGTCGTGCCGAAGTCCGAGCCCTCGCCGAAACCGGTGGAAAAGCCTCCGTCGGGTTCCTGAGCCGCCCGGAGCCACGCCAGCGCCGCCTCATTCTGGGCGTGACCCGCTTGGGCAACATCTGCCGGCCCGTAACTCGCCGCACTGACCGGCAAGGCCAACAGCACCACAACAAGCGTCAATGTAATCACAACAGGATAGTTCCTCATCTTGCACCTTCCTCCAACGAACGACCTGCGATAGATGAAAACCAAAAAAACCTTCCCCCCAGAAAGAGGGAAGGTTCACCGACAACAATGCTTCATTGTCGTGTGCCACCTCCTTTCCACGAAGGGCAGTCAGCACCGGCTAAGGCGGAGTGTCGGGCTCGCCCTCACATGCGGAGAGCTGACCGTTGCGGGACAGCGCCGGATTCTCACCGGACTTCCTCGCTTTAGGTGCTTTCCCAAGCGCGTCTAGGCGCTGATGACCGGGCCAAGCACACCCTAACCATAGTGTGGTATTCGCTTGTTGATGCTAAACACAGTATAGCATGTGAGCAATTGAATTCAAGCTTGGGCACATCGACACTATGAGAGAGAGCCGTTTGCGCTATGATAGTGCGATAGACCGAGACCAACCAAGGAGGCAATATGCGCCCGAAGGTTACGTTGATCACCGGGGCCGCAGGAGAGGTAGGCCAGGCCCTTATCACCCGGCTATCTGAGGATCCAAACCATCGAGAGAACCACCGCATCGTGACCCTCGATCTGGATTCCCTACCCCCGGCCCTGGCATGCCAAGTGCACCACGTCCAAGGCAGCATCCTGGACAGCTCGCTGCTGGACCGCCTGGTCAGCGAGTATGAGATCGAGGAGATCTATCACCTGGCGGCCTTGCTCTCCACCCGGGCGGAGTTCTCCCCCGATGCCGCGCATCGGGTCAACGTCGAGGGGACGATGGGGCTGCTGCATCTGGCTGCGCAACAGTCAGAATGGCGTGGGGAGCCGGTGCGGTTTCTCTTCCCCAGCTCAATCGCCGTCTTTGGACTTCCCGACCTCCAGACCAAGGAGAGTTACGCGAAGGTCCGTGAGTGGGAATGGAATTACCCGACGACGATGTACGGCTGCAACAAGCTCTACTGCGAGATGTTGGGCACCTACTTCAGCCGATATTACCGACAGTTAGCCGCCGATCGCCCAACCAGTCTGGATTTCCGTTCCGTGCGCTTTCCGGGGCTGGTCAGCGCCTTCACCGTCCCCAGCGGCGGCACCAGCGACTACGGCCCGGAGATGCTTCACGCAGCCGCCCAGGGGAAACCCTATGCAGCCTTTGTGCGTGAGCATGTGCGGATCCCGTTCATGGCTATGCCCGACGCCGTGAAGGCCCTGGTGGATCTTGCCGCGGCACCGCAGGAGGCTCTCACCCGCCTTGTCTATAACGTGACGAGCTTCAGCCTCTCGGCTGGCGAGTTCCGCGACTATGTCTGCCGTTTCTTCCCTGGTGCGGAGATCTCGTTCGAGCCGGATGAAAAGCGGGAGCGGATCGTCAACACGTGGCCCGCAGATCTGGATGATTCCGCAGCGCGGCGCGACTGGAACTGGAGCCCTGCCTACGATGCCGAGCGCGCATTCTCAGAGTATCTGGTGCCCAATATCCGCAAGCGATATCAGGGAGGCAGCGACGCCGAATCGGCCTGCGAAGACGGCGGACACCGAACCTGAGCCGACAGCCTGCGAATTCATCTGCTCCGCGCTAGAACAACGAGAGTTGCTCTGCCTCCGGGGGGGGCGTGTACTCCTCCGGCTCCAAATTCCCGTCCAGGAGCTCCCTGAGAAGGTGGAAATCGGCCTCAACCACACTCCGCAGGCTTGGCTGGTGCAGGGCCGCTGCAGGATGGTACATAGGGAAGTAGACTTGGTCTCCCACTTTGCGCGCCTGTCCGTGAACCAATGAGATCTTCTCGTCCGGAAACGCGCGGGCCATCGAGTGACGGCCCAAGGTGACGACAACCTCCGGCGCGATGATTTCGATCTGCTGATCCAGATAGGGCTTGCAGGCTTCGACCTCGTCAGGGTTGGGGTCGCGATTGCCGGGCGGGCGACACTTGATCACGTTGGTGATATAGACCTGCTTGCGGTCAATGCCGACCCCTTCCAGTAGCTCGTTCAAGAAGCGACCGGCTGCTCCGACGAAGGGTATCCCCTGTTGATCCTCGTGAAAGCCCGGTGCCTCGCCGATAAACATCACGAGGGCATCGACAGGCCCATCGCCGGGAACCGCTTGTGTCCGGCCGATGTGCAAAGGGCACCGTTTGCACGTCCGAACCTGAGCGTGTATTGCCTTGAGTGCCTTCTCTCGATCCATGCCGCCTCCTCTAGGCCGCTGTCCTCTCAATCTTTAAGTCCTCCAACAGTGTCCCAAGCCGTTCGCTGATCCGCGCGCGGTACCCCGGTAGCTCTCGCGCACGCACCTGGAGATAGTAAGCATCCTCGCCATCGGCGTAATAGCGATGCAGCCGCGAATGGGACTCAAACTCGTACTTGGCATAGAGGCTTTGCGCAACCTCGTTGGAGACGCGCACCTCCAGCCCGATGACTTGAGCACCATCGCGCAATGCCTGCTCTACCGCAACCAACAACAGGGCCTCACCCAATCCCTGTCCACGCCAGTCATGCTTGACCGCCAGTGTACTGATATGACCACGGGTTCCCTCGACACGCATCCCCACGAACCCCAACAGGCGCGCGGCCTGACGCTTGCGATGCACATGCCAGCTCCGTGCCTGCGCCGGATCCAACAGCTCCAGCACGAAATAGTGAGCGCGTGCGTTGAAGTAGATCTCTTGCACGTAGGCCGATTCGGGCCAGGGATCCCGAAAGACCTGTCGGTCTAGCGAAACGACGGACGGGATATCTCGCCCCTCCATCGGTCGGATTCGGAAGGTATGGGCATTCCCGTTCATCTAGCGTACAGAGGAAGTAATGCCGAGGGGGCATCCACTTGGCTGGCCCGCACTCGTTGCCAGGCGATATCCGCCAAGTAACCCGCCCTTCGCAGGTGACGAGCGGGCTGTGGGATCTCCACTCGCCCGTATAAAGGACGGAGGGCTTCTCTACCCGCGGGCTCGATCTCGCCAACCACGATAGCCGGCAACTCCAGCTGTCCCGCAAACTTCCCCCAAGCGACCACCTGGACCCCGGTCTCGGCCTGCCATCGCCCTTCGCGCCAGCGATAACGCGCATAACCTAGACGCTTTCGCCCGGCTGCAAAGGTGGCAAAGAGCGGGCGCTCATCCATCGGCTGAGCAGCCACGAGGATGTCGAGTGTGGTGACGCCCACCAGCGGAAGCTTGCGCGCCGACGCCAGCCCCTTGGCCACCGCAACACCAATGCGCACGCCGGTGTAGGAGCCGGGGCCGATGCAGACGCCGATGGCCGTCAGATCAGCTGCGGTCAGGTCTGACGAAGCCAGTAATTGCACGACCCGCGGCAACAACGTGACCGTATGCCGGTCCACCGATTCCCAGGTGCACTCAGCGCGTAGGGACGTGCCGTCGTGCAACGCAATGCTCGCATAGCGCGTGGCTGTATCAAGTGCAAGTAGCATCAAAGCCCCAGCAATTCTTGTCTGAACTCGTCCAGGATAACCTGATGACGCTCCCCATGCGCTTGAAAGACAAGGGATCGACGGTACTCATCGAGCATTCGCAGGTTCACCCAGAGGTGCTCCGGCGGAAAAAGGCCGGGATGTCGCTCCGGCCATTCGACGAGACAGACCGTGTCAGGATGACCAAGGATCTCCTCTAACCCGAGCATCTCCACCTCGGCGACGGAGTTCAGGCGGTAGAGATCGATATGGTACAGCTCAAGCTCGTCCTGATGCCGCTGATGGCGCCGTACCAATACGTAGGTCGGGCTGACCAGCCGCGAGGCAGAGCCCCATCCCATCCCAACGCCCTGAGCAAAGACCGTCTTTCCTGCCCCGAGCCCACCCTCTAGCGCTACAATCTCACCGCCATCCAGGTACCGACCCAGACGCGCACCAAGCCGGAGCGTCTGTTCAGGGCTTCGGCTGATGAACTCCAGGGTGTCCTTCGTTAGAATCGGCATCGTCCGTTCTCAGGTCAGAATACGATCATTATACTACAAGGAAAGGGAGTTCCAAAGCTCCAGCAGCCGCATCGCGGCACGCTTGGCACCGGGCTCGCTCTCTCC
>JBNGCP010000026.1:13298-17548 GCA_049974845.1 Anaerolineae bacterium
TAAGCCAGGCCACTCAACGCCGTGCGGGCGCCACGGGCGCGTTCCACTTGGCGATGACAATCGGGACAGAGCGTCAGGAGATTTTCTGGCGCATGAGCCAGGCGCAGGGCCATGGGACGCGCATACTGAGCCATAAAGGTGCGCAGTGGGGTCAAGTGATGGACTTCGAGAGGCCGATCCGGCATGGCCTCCTTTCCGCACAGCCGACACCGGTGGCCGTCGCGAGCAAGCATGCGCTCGCGGATCTCCGTCCACTCCGGCCCGTAGTCGAGGGGCGCGACCATCACGCCCTCCTTGGCGAGGCCCTCCACCAACACATCTCCCAGGGTCAGGCGGAAGGCCTCAGTCTCCATCTGCTGTTCCGGCAGATGAATCTCGCCCCACCCCAGCGTCTCACGGGTGCCCAAGTGCACCTGCCGGTAAGCGGTGGGTCTGGTATGAACGAGGACCTCCTCATCCGTGCAGAGGACGCCCCTCTCGTAGCCCGCGTCAGGAGGCCGCCGACGACGTAGCTTCAGGCGCTCCACCTTCGTCGTGGCAGAGGCTACCGTGTAGTAATCGAGATCCACCGCCCGGGCCAGGGCATGGCCCTGTTCCCAGTCGAGCGACTCGATCAAATAGGGTTCCGCGCCATGGAAATAGACAGCCCCTTCGTGCACCAGCAACGGTGCGCTGGGACGGTCGACGGTGCCGATCACGCCTCCTTCCGCCGAGCGGACGATCACATTATCGGGCGTGGCGGATCGCAGTGAGATCATCTGCGCCGGATAGCCCTCACCCAGCCAGGTGTACGTGTCCCGGCTTCTGTGCAGGATCCCTTCGTCCGCCATCGCTGTGAGCACCTCGTCAACCGAGTCAACCGATCCGAAGCGCTCTCCTTCCTGAAATGGAAGCTCAAAGGCGGCGCAGGTCAGGTGTGAGGCCAAGAGGCTCAGCGCATTTGGATTGATCCGCGCTTCCTCCGGCGATTGACCTAAGAAATACTCGGGGTGCGAGACGAGGTACTGATCCAAGGGCGCCGGCGTGGCGACCATGATCGACAGCGACGTGCCAGCACGCCGTCCCGCGCGCCCCATCTGCTGTCGCGTGCTGGCAATGGTGCCTGGATAACCGACCAACACAGAGGCATCCAGTGCGCCGATATCGATACCCAATTCCAGCGCATTGGTCGCAATCACCACGCGGACGGCCCCCGTCCGCAACCCCCGCTCGATGGCCCGGCGCTCGTGAGGTAGATATCCCCCGCGATATCCCTGCACGGACTCAGGGTCGAAGCCCAGATGCTCCGCCCGCGCCCGCATCTCGCGCAGCAGGAGTTCGACAGAAAGGCGAGACCGCGCGAAGACGATGCTTTGGACCCCGGTCTGCAACAACCGCGTTATCAGCGCCAGCGCCTCCTCCGCTGCACTGGCGCGAAGGCCCAGGGTAGGGTTCAGCAGGGGAGGATTGTAGAAGAGCACGTGCCGCTGGCCATAAGGAGCGCCATCGTCCTCGATAGCCGTCACCGGCCCCTCCCAAAGCGCTTCCGCCAATGCCTGGGGATTGGCGATAGTAGCCGAGGCGGCCACACACTGGGGCCCGGCTCCGTAGAAGCCCGCGATGCGACGCAGGCGGCGCAGGACGTTGGCCACATGGCTACCAAAGACCCCGCGATAGGTATGCAACTCGTCCAGCACGACGTACCGCAGGCCCTGAAAGAACCGCATCCACTGAGTGTGATGGGGCAGGATGCCAAGATGCACCATGTCGGGATTCGATACCAGGATGCGAGCTTCTTTGCGAATCTCAGGCCGACAGCGCTGAGGCGTGTCCCCATCGTAGGGTCGGAGTGCGATCGGCGCATCGAGCCGTCCGATCCATTGCTCCAGCGCTGTGATCTGGTCGTGGGCTAGCGCCTTCGTAGGATAGAGCAGGAGCGCCGTCGCCTTCGGATCCTGCAGTAGCGTATGGAGGACGGGAAGAATATAGCCCAGGGTCTTACCAGAGGCCGTCCCTGTTGACAGGACCACGCTCTCCCCTCGTAGCGCCGCCTCGACGGCAGTCGCCTGGTGCGTGTAGAGCCTGCGGATCCCCAGAGAGGCGGCAACCGCGGGCAATCGGGGATCCAGCGCCTCCGGCCACGATGCTGCGCGCGCGCCGCGTCCCGGCAGGGTCTGCCAGGAAGTGACGTTGCGGATGAAGTTCGGATCGCTCTGCTGCCTGGCTAGCAGCGCCGAGAGGCGGTCGGTCGAAAGGCGATCGTCAGGCGCTGTCATGCTGCACAGCCTCAGCGGCGAGACGCCCTCGCAGCCAGATTGGAAGCCCAAAGAGCCCAGCAAAGGAGGCCAGGATCAGCACCAGCTGCACCAAGACCGCCACCATCGCGACAGCGCCGCCGGCCTCTGGAGAGGAAAGGGAGAGCCCGATGCCTCCCAACGCCAGGATGACGTTGAGGTTCCATAGGCCGTGGAAGATCACAGCAGCCCCATAGGCAATGGGCAGGGCCCACCAGCGTCCACGTCGCGCCCATCCCCACCCCAACCCCAGGAGACCGCTCGTCAGCCCATGCATGGCGGTCGCCAGGAAACGCACGCCGGCGCTGCCCAGCCATACCGCGGAGCCGCCCAACCCCATCGCTCCATTCGAGATACCCTCAAACCACGCAAAGCCCAGGCCACAGGCAACCCCCCAGACAAAGCTGGCCGCCACTGAAGGGCGCACCCAGTGCCCCATCACACCAATCATCAAGGTTTTGCCAAACTCCTCGATGAGAGGCGTGATCACGCCCAATAGCAGGGCCAGGATCAGCATGACCACCGGCGACGTCAGGAGCGCAAGGACCTCTGTTTCGTCGACAGGGGGACGTTTGCTCCAGCGCTGCAGGAGCAATATCAGGCGTTCGATCTCTGCCGGGCCTCCGGGGATCAGAAACGCGATCGACGTACCCAGCACCCCGCTCACGACCATTCCGATCAGCTCCATCGGCAGCACCAACAGAATCGACGAGGCCCCACCGGCGATCGCAAGCACGCCACGACGTCGTGTCACCGCCAGATCCCGCCCGACGGCCAAGGAGACCAGCGAGAACAAACACAGGCTCGGCAGGACTATCAAGGCCACATACAGAAGGGCAAAGAGCGGGTTGCTTTGTGCTCCGCCAGGAACTAGAAGACTTACAACGCCGACCCCAACGGAAGCGAGCGCCAGGCTCAGCCAGCCGCGCTTCGGGTAGAAACGTTCAGAAGGGAGCTGTCGGCGGCCCCGAAGCCCGGCAATGCCGAGACCAACGCCGAGGACGGTGGCCAGCAGTCCATAGCCGGCCATGACGATCTCGATGACCTCGAGCGTAGAGGAAAAGAAGAAGGGGAGCACCAGCAACACGAGCCCCACGCCTATCATGCCCAAACCCACCACGAGAGCGAGCCCCCAGAACCAGGTCGGCAAGCGCGCAGATTGTGTCAAGGTCAATCTCCTGACAGATCCTCATGGGCGCCAGCGAGATAGACACGGTCCGTCCATCCGGTGGCTCTCCTTAGACGACGCATGTTCAAATCGAAGAAGGGGATAGTGAGAAGCTGACGCCACTCGCTACCCCCTTTTGAAGGTTGTCAGCCGATCACACGCTATTCAGTGATGATCTCCACCGAGTTCAGGACGTCAGCGGTGGGCGCGGCCGGATCGCCGACCACACGTCGCGCCAACTCGTCCAGGACATCGAGTCCCTCAACAACCTGTCCGATCAAGGCAAACTGCTCGTTCAGTTGGGCCGCGTCCGATCCGAGGGTCAGGAAGAATTGCCCGTTCGAGAGCATACCGACAAGCCCAGGTCGGTCGAAGAGGCCCTGCGTCTCCCCCTGGCAATAGTAACCCGGATACCCAATCGTCGAGTTGGTGGGATCCCCGGTCACCGCCACGAAGTTGTCCCGAACAAAGAAGAAGTCCGCGCCATCGTACCACTCTTCCTGAGCTAGGAAGATAAAGTTGTTTACGAGCACCGGCGCCGATTCGGGCAGCAGCTTGACCCGAATGTCGCCCTTCGTCGTGCCCAAGACCGCTTCGTAACTCGCCTCTTCATCCAACGCCATTTCCGGCGGGGCGTCGAAGAAGACCTCTTCCTGGCTCTCCAGGATATTGAGGAACGCCGTCAGACCCTGGAGCGAAAGCCCAATGTCAGAGGGGAAGAGCACGTTGTCGAAGATGAAACTCGGCGTGCCGGGCAGGCCAAGCTCACGCGCTTCATCATACTGGCTCTGCACCTTTTCAGCGTAGGT
>JBNGCP010000026.1:17648-46999 GCA_049974845.1 Anaerolineae bacterium
GCAGGCCAAGCTCACGCGCTTCATCATACTGGCTCTGCACCTTTTCAGCGTAGGTTCCCTCCTCAAGCGCAGTGTCGAACTGCTCGACATCAAGATCCAACTGCTCAGCATACGTGCTCAACTGGGTGCGAATCTCATCCGTTGAGAGCGGTTGCCATTCCGCAGACCGGTCGAAGAGCAGATCGTGCATCTCCCAGAACTTGCCCTGGGCGCCCGCCGCCTCAACCGCCTCGGACGTAATCTGGGCATGCTGATGGAAGTCCAGAGGGAAGTGGCGATAGACAAGCGCCACCCCGGGGTTCATGCCGAGAAACTCGTTGAGAATCGGATACATGCCACCGCACCCGGGGCATTCAAAGTCGGAATACTCGTAGATGATGAGATCCGCTTCGTCAAGGCTCGCGCCTTTGACCCAGTCGGTCTCATCAGCCGGGCGCACCGCCAGCTCGGGCAGCGGCGACGCCACACATTGTCCTGGCGTCTCGGGCGACGTGACCGTCACCGGTTCATTCGGGTCGCCGGTGGGCGCTACCGTCGGCACCTCACCCTCCGTCGGCCCTTCCGCGGCTCCAGATGTCGGCTCTGCCGTCGGTGCGACGGTTGGTGCGACCGTGGGCTCTGGAGTAACTGTCGTCCTTGGGGAGCAGGCGACTAACAACAATATGATGGCCAACCCAAGCGGCGGCAAGCTTCGTATCAGACGTTCCATTGTGGTCTCCTATTCACACTAATTTAGTAGATATTGTACCAGTAAATTGCGGTTGGACTATGTCTGTCGACCTAGGACTCCCAGAATGGGGGGCGTTCGAGGCGCCAAAGGCCGTAAAGCGCCACAAGGACAACAACCCCACCGACGAGGTAACCTTCCAGCACCGAGGCCTGTGTCACGAAGATCGCCAAGAGCCCCAGGAGGAACGAGACGATATAGAGAATGAAGACGGCCTCCCGCCGAGAGAACCCCGCATAGGTCAGACGATGCGAGGTGTGATCGGTACCCGCCGCAGTCAGCGGATTGAGACCCCGCCGCAGCCGAGAGAGAGTCACCAACGTAGTGTCAAAAATGGGCACCCCCAACACCAAGAGGGGAATCATCCATGTCACGAAGGGCACGTTGTCAGGAAACCGCAGCTTGATGCCCACAGAGGCGAGCACAAACCCCAAAAAGAGGGTCCCCGAATCCCCCATGAAAATCGTCGCTGGGTTCCAGTTATAGATCAAGAAGCCAATACACGCCGCCATCACAGCGACGGAGAGGGCGCCCACCAGGTATTGCCCGCTGAAGGCGCACATTAACGAGAAATGCGCGGAAGCGATCGCGGCGATTCCCGCGGAGAGGCCGTCCATATTATCCAGGAGGTTTATCGCGTTGGTGATGCCGACAACCCAGAGAATGGTCACGGCTAGGTTCACCACCTCATAGGGGAAGGTCCGCACGCTGATCCCTGTCAGTATCAGCAGAGCAACAGCCACAAGCTGTCCCACCAGTTTCACGCCAGCGCCCAGACCAAACCGATCGTCCCAGAGACCAAGGAACGAGACCAGCGTCGCGCCCACAAGAATGCTGCTGAGCTCTCTATAGGCGCCCTGTAGGAGCAATGCGGCGATGAGGGTGCTCAGGAAGATCGCCACACCTCCCACACGAGGCGTTGGCACGGTGTGCACCTTTCGACCCGGATCCGGTTGATCCATGATCTCCAGCTGCAACCCCAGCTTCCGTGCCATCGGCGTGCTGATTGCAGCCATCAGCAGAACGCCGACGAAGACGATGAGGTAAGTCGTGATATCTACGACCATAGAGACCTGAGGGCTAAAACGGATAAACTCAAGTCGAATCGGGACATACCCAGCTTCGCGCTCACCGCTATGGCTCAACAGAGGGCGAGACCGGGGTCACCGGCTCAACGGCGTCGCCCTGCAATTGCTCGATCAGCTGCTCCACCACCGTACGTTGTGCTTCCGGTGCCAACGCCAAAGAGATCTGGGCCGCCTCCAGAGCTGATGCCATATCGCCCTGGTTCGTGTGAGCGATAGCCAGCACGCGATACATCTCCCAGAGGTCGCCGGCTTCCGGACACATCTCAATCGACGCTTCCAGGAACGACGTCGCCTCCTCCCAGCGTTCCTGCTGAGCCATCAGCGTCCCAACGACGCGCCGCACGGTGCAGTCGTTCTTGATCTCCAATGCCTGTTGATAGGCCTCGATGGCCCCCTCGATGTCGCCCTCAGAGCTGCGTATATCCCCGATGAGCATCCAGGTCTGTTCAAATTCGTCATCGACGAGCAGAGACTGCACGATCGTCTCCTCGAACTTCTCCTCGTTGCCCAGATCGATCGCATACAGCTGGGCCAGCTCGTTCCACAGTATGGGATTCTGAGGGCTCAAAGTTAAGGCGATTTCGTAGTGTTCCACCGACTTTTGCAGCAAGTTCTGCCGCCGCTCGGTCAACTCCGTCACCTGGTCTTCGTCAAGGTCCGTCGCCCGGAGCTCCATCGCGACCCTCGCGGCCCACGACTTGTAGAAGCGGGCTAGATTCGCGCTGTGATCGGTGTTCAGGGGGTTGAGCTCCAGAGCCTGCATCAGTACGTCCTCCGTCTCAAGGAAGAGCGGTTCGCGCTGGTCTGAGGGTATCTCGTCGTCCTGCGCTAACTCCAACAGCGCTTTGCCCAGGAATAAGTAGTAGTAGTCCTCGCGTGGCGCGTACGAGATCGCCAGATCGTAGTGTTGGATGCCCACCTGCTTCTCATTCGCCGCACTGCTGTTGGCAAAGGCGCCCCCCTGCTTAAAGATGATATCAGCGCGGATCAAATTGTAGTTGAAGTCTCGGACAACAACGATGCTCACGAGCAACAACACCACCATCACAGACACGCTCACGAGGCCCGCGGAGGCCCGTGGGCGGCGGCTCTCCTGCATCAGCACCCAGCCCATCAACAACAGCACCACAAAGATGAGACCGTAGTAGAAGCCCAACAGGTCGGTCAGGGTATCCGCGACGTCTGGAATCTGCTCTAGGGTGGTCACTTGAATGCGGGTCAGCGCCGCCTGATGCCCGGCGATGAGCCCGCCAAAGAGACGGAAGCCCACGAGCGACAGGCTGGCATAGATGATGATGGCCATTGGCCAGCGTTTGCTGCGCTGCTGCTCGAAGAGCCCTTCACGATCAAACTCGCTAAGACCGATGACGCCAAAGAGCGCCCAGGTGAACACCACGATCATCAGGGCCCCATAGGCCCGCATCGGTTCCGGAAAGTACTTCGTCGTGAGAGAACGGACGAAGATCTCGGTTGCGTTTCCCAGGCGATCTGGGTTATTGATGAAATCGAAGGCCAATGTCCCCAGCAGGAAAGTGGAGGCCAAGGACAGCGCGAGAACCGCGGCCAACCAGGGCTCCACGAGCGCATTCCGCCTGGCCCGTTTGAACTGCCGCCGGGATCGTGAGGGGAATGACGTTCCGTCCGAGCCTTCAGCATCGGTCACCAGTTCGCCCAGAACCCCTCGCCCCGGCACCCAGTTGAGGCCCAGAACGACCAGTAGCCCGGCGAACGTCCAGAACATCGCGCGCGTCGCAGCAATGGCGATCCCGAAGTTGATCTCCACAAAGTGCGCCAGCACCCCAGCCATCAACCCCATCAACAACATGGCGTGAGGATGGATGGCAGGCTCCGACGCCGTAGGCTCAAAGGCAGAGGCCTGGGGCGTAAAGAGACTGCGAAAAGCCTGCAACGTCAGATATACCATCGTACCGACGAGAAGCCCCAGCGGGATAGCTACGGCGACCAGATACGCCCCCTCAAGCCGCCAACCGATGAGGAAAAAGATGACGGCGAAAAGCACATCGAGCCCCAGGTAGCTCAAGAGCTGCCTTCGCGAGCGCAACAGCCCGAGCCAGCGGAACGTCAAGACAAAGAAGCTGCCGAAGGTGAACAGATAAGCAGCCAACCCCGGGATCCCGGTAAAAACCAGGGAATCCAGCGTCTCGTTATGCGAGCGATCCGGCGATGCCGTGCGCGACTCGTAGTGCCCGAGTTCGGCGGGGTAGAAGGAGTTGTAGGCTACATACATAGACTCTGGTCCGTAGCCGACCAAGGGCCGGATGGGATTGAGGCGGTCCGGAGAACCATCGGGGAAGGTGATCGGTTCGTGAATCCCAATTAGATCGACCGTCCCTTGCCAGATGAGCCCGCGCACCTTGCCGGTGCCCTCCTGAAGCTGCGTGATGGTGGTCAGGCGCCGCAACGACTCGACCTGTCGGACCTGCGTCTGGAGCGGGCCCGGCACGTTGATCGCGACCAGACCCAGCGCCGCGATCAAGCCGACGCTTCCCCATCCAATCCACAGCCAGCGCCACCCTCTCCGTTCCACAATAAAGTGAAGCCACACGCCGCCAAAGATCAACACCGCGAGGCCTACCCCGACGTAGGCGCCCAAGATTCCCCGCAACGCCCAAAAAGCCAGCCCGCCCACGACGCCGGCGAGCACGAGGCTTCCGACGCCAAAACCGAAGCCCTTCGCGATGTCGAGAAGGCGACCGGGCGCGCTCTCCTCATCGGCAATGGCCTGCCTCTGCAAAACGATGAGGGCGAGATAGGGGAAGACAAAGCCCGCCGCGACGATACCCAGCCAAGGTCCGCGGCTGCGGGAATACCAGATCGTCAGAAGTTGAACCGCAAAGATGAAAATGTACCCCGACGCCCTCAACACGTCGCTTATGCGCGCTTCCTCACGTCCCAGGATGTCGCCGAAGCTCTGCACGATGCGGGTCGCGGTCAACGGTACGATCATGACCAAGTAGGCCGCCACGAAGATGGCATTGCCCATGTTGGAGGCAACTCGCCGGGTGACGTCGCCGGCCCAGGGAAGTGGATCCAGTCCGTTATGCTGAATGATCCCATAGAGAGAGACCGGGAGGCTGTTCAGAATAAGGACAGTGATCAGCCGACTCAGCTGCACCCGCGTGCGCAGGGACGTCAAAACGGCAAAGAAAAGCACCAGATAGCCAAAGAGCGTATAGGTGCCCTGAAGCCGTTGATAGGATCCGATGAGGCTCGTGTAGGGGACCAGTGAGGCAACGGTGCTGATCACATAAGTGGCCATCGTGATCAGAGCGGGAAGCACCATGGGCGTCTGCAGCGAGAACCGCAACGCGGTCCGATCGTGGGTGCGCTCCTCAATGAAGCGCGCCAACCAGAGCACCGCCATCACCAGCGCCAGGCTTCGCAGGGTGGTCAACTTGTCCGGCTCGAAGACCCGGCTGGAGTAGACGTTGAAGAAGACCGGCGTGATCGTCACGCCGATCAGCCAGCCGGCCTCTAGCGCGCGGTCACAGAACAAGCTAAACCGAGACCAATTCATCCTGATGCTCCTTGAGCCTTCTGATCACCCTCTGCAACCCATGCCTAAGAAACGCTGGCCTCGAGCCGGATTGCCCCCCCGGGGGGTCTGCAATATGTATTGCGGCAACCGCCCTGCTGATCACAAATGCAAACGAAACGCAGTATGAGTCATCATACCGGAGGGACACCAAAAGACAAGGTCGCGGGGTGGCTGCGGTAGGGTAATCGCAGTTGGCCAGAACAAGTGCAACGCACCTGGGCTTCGTCAACCACGACCCGATGCCAAAGGCATCGCTCATCGTCGAGCCTAGGTGCGTTGCACTTTGGGCCACGCCACTTGCGATTGCCCTAGTGGCTGCCGGGGTCTTGCCTCGATCAAGGAGGACGGGACAGGCAAGGCGCTAAACCACTAGTAACACCAACAGATCATTCACGTTCGTACCGGTGGGACCCAGTTTGAGGAGGGCCCCCACATCGGCCAACAGTGGATACGAGTCGTTCTCCTGCAAAGCCTGACGCGGATCCCATCCCCGCTCCCGGGCCCGCGCTGCCGTCTCGCCGTCCACGACGGCACCGGCAGCATCCGTCGGACCATCGGTCCCATCGGTGGCTAAGGCCATAACCATCACATCGCGCAATCCCTCCAGCCCCAATGAGGCCGCCAAGGCCAGCTCCTGATTGCGCCCTCCCTTGCCCGACCCGCGCACCGTGACCGTCGTCTCGCCCCCCCACACCAGGCATGCCGGTGGTGAGAGCGGGCGACAATTTGCCCTCACGGCCTTCGCCAAAGCCACAGCGACCTTGGCGATCTCGCGCGCTTCTCCCTCAACAAACGTGGTCAACAATAAGCTGTTGTAGCCCAGAGCCTCAGCTTGAGCCACCGCAGCCTCCGCAGCCAGATAGTTTGACCCTACAAGGATGTTCATCACCTGGTCAAAGAGCGGATCCCCGGGCTTTGGCGTCTCCAGATGCTCCCCGTCTTTTCCCTCCTGCAGATGCTTGATAACGGCATCCGGCACCTCTTCCAACAGGTCATACCGAGACAGCACGGAGATAGCCTCTTCGAACGTCGTCGGGTCGGGCGCTGTCGGACCGGAGGCGATCACATCCAGGGGGTCTCCCACGACATCGGAGAGAATCAGGGCACAAAGGGACGCCGGCGCCGCCAACCGCGCGAGCTGCCCCCCCTTAAGCCGCGAGAGATGCTTGCGCACGGCGTTGACCTCGACGATGGTCGCGCCAGCACGCAGCAGAAGATCCGTGGTCCGCTGCAGGTCATCAAGCGTGATCTTGGCCGCTGGGGCAGGAAGCAGGGCCGAGCCGCCTCCCGAAAGGAGCAGAAGCACGCAGTCTCCCGCCTCGGCGTCGCTCAGTACCTGGATGACGCGCTCGGCAGCCTGCAACCCGGCATCATCGGGTATCGGATGGCCCGTCTCAAAGATCTCAAAGCGGGAAGGCAATGAGGTCTCGCCGGTGTGCCCATGCTTCGTGACCACCACCCCGGCGGTGACGAAGGCGCCCAGCACATCCGCAGCCGCCTTTGCCATTGGCACGGCCGCCTTGCCCACCGCCACAACGGTCACCCGCTTTCCTTCCGCGCCCCCGTCAGTGGGCCCGTCACGTCCGCCGTCGTCTCTGTAAGACAGCGACCACACCTCGTCACCGATATGCAGCGTCTCGCCTTCACGACGCATGTGGCGGATGACTGCAGCGTAGGGATCCACCGCCGCCAACGCCGATCCGCGAATGGCCTCCATGTCACGGGCCAAATCTCGACCTGCCCGGTCATCGTGCCGAGCTGCTGCCCCAAGAGACGCACCCGTGGAAGGTCGCTTGCTCATCGAAGGGTCACCGCCTCAGGTTAGTCAACGCGTAACTGGCCGCCTCCGCGGGCGTCTCCACCTCACTCTCCAACAACACGGTCAGCCCCGCTTGAAGGGCACGTCTAACCGACGCATCGACGCTCGCCGGCAATGCAGCCGTGCTGCTCGAGAGGAGGCTCTTCACGAAGGCTGCATCCTCCGGCGACACAGGCCACGCATCCACCGCGCTGGTGCGTGTAGGGACAAGTTCTGTCGCCAGGGAGAGCTCCGCCATGTGCTGCGCCGAGACCAACCATCGCACCAACTCTACCGCAGCGTCCCGCCTGACAGGATCCTGCGTCACAATGGCCAATCCCCAAGTGTGGAGGATCGTTGTCCGAGTTCCTTCCGCCGTCGGCGGCCAACTGGGGAGGGCGTCCTCGGGACGAGTCTGCCAGAAGCGCGTCACCGGGACCGGCGTAAACCCGCCTTGGCCCTCCTGGAATCTGTCCCAGCACGCGGACGCGTTCGGGAGAGTCAGCGCGAGCTCGGCATCGAGCAGGCCCGCGTCTTGCATGGCCAGGAAGAACCCGTAGACAAGCTCCAGCGTGGCACGATCCAGGCTCGCTTGGCCAGCTTGGTCCACCACCCGTCCTCCAGAGCCTATGTAGATCGAGAGCAGGCTGTCGCTTGCGAGGCCCTCGGCAGGGGCTGCAGGGAAGAGCAACGTGTAGTTGGCGCTCACCACCGTTGTCCAAGAGAGTGGCGCCGTCGTGGTTACCCCCTGGCGATAGGCCATCTGATCGGCCTTGGCCACATACGGAAAGGCCCAGAGCGCCTCTTCCGTCTGTACTGCCGCCAGAGCGCTTGGGAAATAGCCGGCATCGTCAGGCATGTAGGCGTCGATCGGTTGTACCAGCCCTTCCTGGGCAGCTGTCTTCAGATCGCGGGAGTTTAGGACCAGCACGTCCGGCATGATCGACGGTGCGACTTCAGAGGCCGTGCTCATCAGATCATACAGCCCCCCTGCCCCGCTCTCCTTCTTCACGGACGTCCGGACGCGAATGCCGGCGTTGATGTTCGCAAAAGCGCGAACCTGCTCGTTAAGGATCTCGGCACCCGTTTGTGGATCGTGAGGATTGAGAAAATCCGGCACCCAGAACTCCAGAGTCACCCCGCCCGTGCTTGGCGTCTCGGTCTCGGCCGGGGTCGGGCTCGGAGACGGCGTAGGCGTAACCACCGGGGTGGGAACTGGCGTTGCAGCAGGGCTGAATAGAGAGGTCAGATCGGACAGATCAGGCAATCCAGAGCACCCCACCAGCATTGTCACACTGCCGACCCACGCCAGCAGTCGCCAAGCCAAGGTCCACCTCACCCTGTGCGAGTTTCTCATCGAACCCTCAATTCAAGCCCCATCTTGCTCAAGGGGCGTTACCCGTATAGCGCTCAACGGCCTCGTAGATCGGCCTCTTCTGGAAATCCGGCGTCACAAAGGCATAATAATCCTGATAATTATAGAGCTTCTCTGGGGTTCGGAACATCCACATGGCCACAACCGGACACCAGGGCCAATGCTCCGCCGCCCATTCATACGCATCCAGCGTATATCGAGCGCGCTGCGCCGGTCGAACGGCCCAGGACCACCGGGGGTGGTCATTCCACCCCGCCTCGGTGATGTAAATGGGCTTCTCGCTGTCCCCGTGCGCATCCATAATGTCGCGGAGTAGCTCGACCCTCCGGAAGTTAATCAGCTCCTCCGCGGGAGCGACCTCGGGTGCAAAGGCCAAGCCGTAGGCGTGAGCGGCCACGGCGTCGAAATAGGGCCCGGCGCCGGCTTCGTACATCCGCTGGAGATAGACCAAGTCACTCATGCCCGCAGGGCTCCCTTCTGGCTCCAGCGTCGGCGCAAGGGCGCCTCCCAACACGACTACATCGGAGTGAACCGCGTGCGCTCGAGCGTACACAGCCCGCAGCAGCTCCGTGTAGGCCACCGGGTCGACAGGCCGATACCCCCACTCGAAGCTGAGGTTGGGCTCATTCCAGATGATGACGTGAGTGACAGAATCCCTGTACCGCTCAAGAAAGGCATCGACGAAGTCAGCGAAATCGGCGTACCGGTCGGAGCTCAAATAGGTAAAGGTCGTCTCCTGCTCGTCCGGATCAGGCCGCGCCCACCCCGGTACCATGCCCAAACGCGCGATCACCTGCAGCCCCTGGTTTTGCGCATGCGCTATAACCATGTCGCTGTGATCCCATTCATAGCGCCCCTTTTGCGCCTCAATATAGGCCCACGGGAAGTACTCGACGATCCATGGCGCGCCCATCTCCCTGACCATGGCCAAGGTCCGCTGAACTTTCCACGCCTCGACCTCATCGGTCAGTCGCGTATGAACGCCAACTTTGGGGTTCGCCGTCCGCACGTTTTGTGCTGGCGGCATCGTGACCAGCACGCCTGGGGGTCTGACGGCGACGAGCACGAGTGCCAGCATCAAGAGATATGGAAGGCTTCCCCAAAACCAACGTACATATCGCCGCATGGAGACCACCGTCGACCTCATCGCCGCGTCATCCCCCCGACGACGGTCGGCCTCCCTGACAGACCTTGTCCCCATATGACCCAAGGTTATAATCAAAGTGTGGAAAGTCCAACGAAGTTACTCGAGAGGCCTGTCCGTTTTGTGCGTCAGCTAGAACGCGCGCTCGACGGGGAGCTGCCGGGTGTCGCGGCTCAGGTTCAAATGGCGTCGCACCCAGGACGCTCGCTTCCGTCGCCGTCGGATCGACCCAGGCAGTCCGCCGTGCTCGCGTTGCTGCACCGCGCCTCGCGAGAACTGGAGCTTGTCTTCACGCTGAGACCTCCCTCGCTGCGACATCACGGCGGTCAGATCTCATTTCCCGGTGGCGGTATGGAGCCGCAGGACGCCACGCTTAAGGCCACAGCATTGCGTGAGACGGCGGAAGAGCTGGGAATCTCGACGCAGCAGGTAGAGATTTTGGGAGAGCTGAGTCCGCTCTTCATCGCGCACAGTGACAACCTCGTCCATCCGTTCGTCGGCTGGGTACCGGACTTACCGCCGCTCAACCCCGACCCCGTCGAGGTCTCGTCGGTGATCTCCATTCCTGTGCGCGTCCTGTTGGATCCGCAGACCGTTGACGTCTATCGCTGGCGCCGTAATGGGCAGATGTTAACAGCACCATGCTATCGTGTGAACGGGACGTCTATCTGGGGCGCGACGGCTATGATCCTCAATGAGCTTCTCGAGCTCATCCGCGGGCTGGGGCGTCAGGACCAGAGACCTTCTTCGACAAGTCGGCCTGTCAGATCGTAGGGCAGCGCATCCGTAATCTCAACGTTCACCAGACGATGTGGCTCGATCTCTCCCGGGATCAAAACCAACCCATCGATCTCCGGCGCATCGCGGTAGGAGCGCCCCACCGTCAGATCATCACCACTTCCCTCAAGTAGCACCGCGAGCCTTCGCCCTACGAACTCTCGATTCCGCTGATAGGAAATCTCCTGCTGCGCGACCATGACTTGATCGTAGCGGTCTTCTTTCACGTCGGCGGGCACATCATCGTCCATACGTCCCGCCGCCGTCCCCCGCTCGTGCGAGTAAGTGAAGACGCCGAGGCGATCAAACCGCATCTCCTTCACAAAATCGAGCAGCGTGGCGAACTCCGCATCGGTCTCCCCTGGGTAACCCACGATGAACGTCGTGCGCAGCGCCGCATCAGGCATAGCCTCCCGTACCGCATCGAGCGTTCGCCGCACCTGATCCATATCTGCCGGACGTCTCATCCGTCTCAACACGTCAGGATGTGCGTGCTGCAGAGGAATATCGACGTAGGGTAAGACCTGCGGCAGGCTGCGCATCACGTTGATCAGGCGCGGTGTGACGTATCCTGGAAATGCGTACAAGACTCGGATCCAGGGCACATCGGGCACCGCCTCTACAATATGTTCCAGCAAGCGGGCCAACCCATCCCGCATCCCCAAGTCGTATCCGTAGTGAGTGGTATCCTGGGCGATAAGATTGATCTCCAGGACGCCCAGCTCCTGAAGTTGCCGCACGTCCTGCAGGACGGCGGACAACTCCCGACTCACCATTGGCCCCTTTATGCCGGGTATGGCGCAGAAAGCGCATTGACGGCTGCAGCCGTCGGCGATCTTCAGAAACGCACTGCGCCCCGAGATCACATATCCCGGCGCAGAGGCCTCCTCGGGCATCGTCGTCAAGCGATCCTCGATGAGGGTGAGCGTAGGTTGATCAGGCCGGTCGAGCAGCTGCCCGGCGACACGCACAATCTCCGCCCAAGAGCGCGTGCCCAGCAGCGCGTCAATGCGTGGCACCGCCTCCAGAAGCACGTCAGGATCTCGTTGCGCCCAGCATCCGGCAGCCACCAACCGCTGGTCGGATTCCAGTTCGGCACCGAGCGACTCAAGCGCCTCGAGAGATTCCTCACGAGCGGACGCGATGAACCCGCACGTGTTGACGATGACAAGGTCAGCTTCCTCTGCATCCAATGTCGCTTTGTAACCGGCGCGTAGCAGCAACGCCGCCATGGAGTTCGCGTCGACCGTATTCTTAGGACATCCAAGAGAGGCGATATAAAAACGAAAGGGGCGCCGAGCGCCCCTCTGTGGTCTAGAAAGTCGACTCACGAATCCTCCAGCATCGTCTCCCCACTAGGTGTCCAAGCGCGACGGACGACCTCTCCTTGAGAGCCCAGGAGCCCCCAGTCGGTCCCGTTCACGTAGAGCCTAAAGGCGCCACCGTTGCCCGTGGAGACGATCAATGTGTCCGCAGCCGCCGCTTCCAGAAGCTGATCCGGCTCCGCAATGCCCTGAAAGACGATATCGGCATCCGCGGAAAGGCTGATCCACGCGTGGCTCGTGGGGATCAGGCGCACCCGTACCATCCCATCCGAGCTAATCGGGAAGACAGGTGTGGATTGTACCGTGGGGGTCACGGTCGCTGGAGCCCCGCCTCCCTCCGCGGACGGCGGGGTCGGTTCGGACGTCTGCACTGCCTGTACGGGCCCAAACTGCAGCCACGCGAAGCTGGCTGCGCCCACGAGAGCAAAGAAGATCAGCGCCGCCGCCAGAATCCTGAGCAGCCCGCCCGATGTGTTCGCCCGTACCGCGGCGCGCTCCTCCTCCACCGTGGGCGGTGGCGGCGCCCATGTGCGCATACCGCGGCGTGTCGGCACCTCGATCTCAGCGATCCGGGGCTGCACCGGCTGTCCCCGCACTTCGGCGTCGTAGCGCGCCAACGCATCGTCGACCGAGATCCCCAGAAAGCGGGCGTAGTTTCGCAGGAAGCCCCGCGCCTGAATTGGGCCGGGCAACGCTTCGTAGTCGCCCATTTCGAGGGCCTGGAGGTACCGGCGGTGAATGCGGAGCGCCTCGACTGCGTCCTCCAGATCCAATCGCTGCACCTCACGAGTTCGGCGCAGCCACGTACCCAGACTATCCGCCATTAAACCTCTTCAGCTTCGACGACCACTTTGACGTGGCCGCGGACGCCTCCCTCTAGCTTCAAATCGATGATATGCTCGCCTACGTCACGAATCGGGCGATCCATCAGTATCCAACGCTTGTCGAACGCATGGCCGAGCAGCTTTCCTAGCTTCTCGGCGACGTCGCCGGAGGTGATCGAACCGTACAGCCTACCCGTCTCACCGGCGCGCACGGTAAAGGTGATCTCTTTCTCAGCCAATGCCTCGGCCATGTCCTCGGCTTGCTCACGGGCCCGCTCTTCCCGTCGCTCCTGGCTCTTCGCGATCTCTTTCGCCGCGGCGATTCTCCCCTCGGTCGCGCGAACTGCCATCCCTTGAGGCAACAGGTAATTTCGAGCGTAGCCGTCTGCGACTTCCACAACCTCTTGTGCGTTGCCAACCCCAGGCACATCTTGCTTCAGAAATATCTTCATTCATTCCCTCCTGGTCAGAAAAACGGGTGTTTCACGTGAAACACCCCCATGATAGCGTGTGATTCGCCGGAGACCAGAGATTCCAATGACCTCAGTGCGACAGCGATGAAGCACTTTTCCAGAAATCCGCTGGGTTCTGCCCTTCATGGGCACCTCCGGCCCTCGGAATGCGCCTACCCCAGCACCCGAGCCTGGATCTGCAGTAAAATGCGGTAGATCCGCTGCATCAACGTGGGACTCTTAACCAGCGAAAGGCCCGCTTGGTAGGTCGCCAGCCCCTCCTGACGTCGCCCCGACTTGAACATAGAGACGCCCAGCGCGATCAATGTCTCGCCCTGCTTCTGTTGGTCCCCTTCCTCCTGGAAGACAGACGCCGCGCGGCTCCAAGCACTCTCGGCCTCGTCGCGCCGCTTCATCGACGCATAGACACTGGCAAGATTGCCCAAAGCCTGCGCCTCCCGCAACTGATCCTGTTCGCGCACGAAGAGCCGCCGGGCTTCCTCCAGAGACTCGAGGGCTTCCTCCCATCGGCCCTGCTTGCGGCGTATGATGCCGATGTTGTTCAGCATCTCGCCCACTTCGATATCCCGCCCGTCCTCGGCAAAGTGCTCCTGAGCCTCACTAAACCGTCGCACGGCCTCGTCGTAGAGCCCTTCCTGAAAGAGCCGGAGTCCTTCTTGCTGCAGTTCCTCTGCTTTTGTCTCAGCCATCGCGCTCCTCGTTGGTTGTCGTCTCACGCGTCGCGTGGTGTGTCGACCATGGTCCAGATTGATTCCAACGGCCAGACCGGAGCTCGCATGCCCTCAGGGCTCGCAAGCTCCCAGGGTTCACACGCCTCAAACGCCGAACAGACTTCAATACGTAATCTCGAGAATCCCCTCCGCTATCGACCGCAGCTGACCCGCAGGCATCGTGGAGAGCTTCATGGCCAGCTCTAGGTAGCTCTCGTTGATCGGCCGCAGCACAAAGGAGCGTATCTCGTCGGGCAGTTGCTGAAACTGATCGAACTCGCTGTGAAGCCTGTGCCAGAGCCCGACCTCACTGTCACGGTCCATGAAATACTCCAACGGCACGCCCATTCCCCGGCTGATCAATTCGAGATCCGCTACGGCGATTCCCCGTCGCCCATACTCATAGTCGGAGATGGTCGAGGCCGAACACCCTAGAATCTCAGCCACGTCCGCTTGCGTGTACTCCTTCTCGTGACGCAACTGACGCAACCGCGCCCCCACGATCCGATGCCGCAGCGGGAGAAAGAGATCGGGGTTCGGTAGCTTTGCTTCCTTCGTGTCCTCATTTAGGGAGTCCGTCGCACGGAATGCACTTAAGGGCACCTCCAGATACCGGGCCAATAGCTCGAGCTCCGGCAGTGAAATCGCCCGCGTCCCGTCTTCATAGCTCGCGAATCGACTCACCGATACTCCAATCACGGCAGCGCACTCACGGCGGGAGGCTCGCGCTTGATCGCGGGCGCTGCGAATCATAATGCCTAGGATTCGATTGCGTAACTCGCTTACCTCTTGATCCGCCATATCCGCTCCTTCTTCAAAGAGTGCGTCAGGAAAATTGCGCGAAGGGATTATATATACACATTATATTGGCACCGACCTCGTACTGGCACCTAACCGAACTCTTACGGATGCCATCATCACTTGTTTTTATTATAGCATGCCCCCCTGCCGCTACAAATCCGCGCAGCCACAACGCCGCTAGAAATCACCTCTCAAAATGGGCGTTTGGGGAAAACTTATCCACAGGTGTGCATACCCCAATAACTTGGTCTGCCACCCCTGTTGCCCCCCTAGGACTGGGGATTTGTGGCGGGTCCCAAAGCCTCTCAACGGGCCATGTGTGTGTAAAACTGTGGAAAACTCCCCCCTTTTCCGTGGATAACTGTGCAGAACCGTGGAGAACTCCTTGCTCAATCCCTCTTCTTCGGGTGTTTCTGACCGCACCTGTGGGGCACAGACCCGCGGCTGGTCATTAAAGCCCTTGCGTTTGCCCACACGCTTTCCCCAGGCCCTCAATCCACGTAACCCCATATGTGCGCACGCTTGCCGTGGCTACCCCAAGATATATGCAGCAGAACACCTTATCCACACAATCCCCTTCCCTACTACGAGTACTACCTTTATAATCTCTATATATAACAAGGGGAAATATCATTACATACAGAAAGGGCAAGACTAAGCCGTAAAGGGCGGAAGTGGTAATAAGAGAGAATTCAGCGAGGCAGGCCATAGTGATACAAAAGTGCACCCCCCTCGCCTAGGTGAAGGGGGTGCTTTGTGCTCTCTTGGTGGCCCCAGGGGAATTTGAATCCCCGTTTCCGGCTTGAGAGGCCGGCGTCCTAGGCCTCTAGACGATGGGGCCATCCACGACCGCTATTGTAGCAGGGCCTATCCTTTTGTCAAGCGTCGTTCTTGCGCGCTTTTGACAACGGCGCCAGCCATCCTTATAATCTTTGTAAGGAGCTCCGCCAACAGGGCCGGCTTGTTGGGCTATTGCGGTGCGGTCTCCTCACTGCCATGACAGCAGAACGTACCAACGAAGGATGGCTGCATGACCTGGGTGGGACACCTGACCCGCGGGCGCTGGAGGATCTCCGAGATCGCCTCGTGCGGGGACTTCGCTATGCCTTGAAGCAGCGCTACGACGTGACCGAGGCTGACCTGGAGGACTTCGTCCAGGAGGCGTTAGTCAAGATCCTTGATAACCTCGATACGTTCCGCGGGGAAAGTAAGTTTACTACCTGGGCTCAGAAGATCGCGGTACGGGTGGCCTTCTCTGAGCTTCGACGTAAGCGCTGGGAGAACATTCAGATCCAGGACCTTATTCCAGACACCACTTCTGATGAGGATGCCGTTTCGCCCCTGGTCTGGCTCCCCTCTTCAGAACCTACTCCGGAGCGGCGGATCACGCAGCGCAGTCTCCGGGGCTTGCTCGCTTATTTGATCGACGAAGAATTGACGGATCTTCAGCGGCGGGCGATGGTGGCAATTGTGATTCACGATATGCCTGTTGAGGAGGTCGCCCGGCGGATGGACACGAACCGCAATGCGCTCTACAAGCTCTTGCACGACGCGCGCCAGAGGTTGAAGCAGCGTTTAGAGGCGCAAGGCGTGACTGTTGAGGAGGTGATGGCCGCATTCACTTCAGAGCAGTAAGATTTGGTGGTCTGCCATCGTCTAATCATTGTATGAACATTGATGAATTATGATGAGTCTAGAGCCTGAGAAGTTACAGCATCTGGTGCAGGACATTCTCGCCACACAGCCTCAAGAGATCGGGTGCGACACTTGTTTTGCCAAGCTTGACCTTTATGTGGAGATGGTCCTCACAGGTAAGGATGCGGCGCTTGCTATGCCGCTGGTCCACGCCCATCTTGAGCGATGCGCGGCGTGCCGCGAGGAGTTTGAAGCCCTTCTTTCCGCAATGCAGTTTTTTTTCGAACCAAGTGTAGCGCCCAGTGTTACATCTCGATCTCAATCAGGATAAGGGACGCAGTCGGACCGCTGTACTGACCCTAGTGGTGTCGGGGGCTTTGGTCTTGGCGTTGCTGGTCTTGGTGGTGGGCTTGCGAGATGGCCTTGAGGGTGCGGTGGCCCGCCTTTCTGACCTCCTTCCGGTGAGCTACGCCTTCGCTGCCGGTATGGTCGCCAGTGTCAACCCCTGTGGCGTCTTGATGCTGCCTTCGTATGCGCTCTACCAACTCGGATCGGTTGGCGGTACAGAGCGACGCCACGTGATCCGACGCTTGCTTCAGGCCATTAGAGTCGCTCTGGTCGTTACGGCGGGATTCACGGCGATCTTTGCCCTGGTGGGGAGTGTCGTGGCTGCCGGTGGCCAATGGTTGGTAGCAGCGTTCCCGTATGCGGGCCTGTTGATCGGTATCGCGATGGTTGCGCTGGGCATCTGGCTGCTTGCAGGACACCGGACCCTGGGCATTGCCGCTGCTGGACGGGTGCGCATTGACCCGCAACGGAATCTGGCCAACATGTTCCTCTTCGGCGTCGTCTATGCGATTGGCTCACTCAGTTGCACTCTGCCTATCTTTCTGGTCGTTGTGGGGAGCTCACTGGCCGGCGGGGATCTTGTCGCCTCACTCGGTCAGTTTCTCGGCTACGCTCTGGGTATGGGCGTGGTGATTCTGGCAGTGACGGTAGGTACGGCGCTCTTCCGCCGTGCTGTCTCTCGCTGGCTCGACAAGCTGACGCCTTACGTCCACCGGTTCGGTGCACTCTTCCTGGTCGGCGCTGGAGCTTACCTCACCTTCTATTGGATCTTCATCGCCGACCTCTTCTAGACTTAGGACCGCGCACGCGGCCTCTCTCTTGAGCATTGCCTCCCTCAAGTGGGGCGCTTCACGCACCCATCTCCGGGCTAGAACCTGCCGCTGCCCACGGGCGTCGAGGCAATTGACATTTCACTGGCCCGGTGCTAAGCTAAGGTGATTGTATATTAAGGAAGAAGCTCGCTTGATCGAAGAAGGAGAAAAGCTGTGATAGCTTGGGTATTATCGCTCATTGGATTGATCGGCGTGTGTTTTGCCGCGATTGGGAGATCTCTCGAGAGTGGGACCTGGGAGGGATTCTTCACGGCAGGACGTGCCGGACGTATCTTCCGCCCATGCGGTTCTCGCGCACAGTGGTGGGTTCAGAACCCCGCCTTCGAGGATACGGCTGATGAGCTTGAGCGACGCTACCACGAGCTCGTCTCACGCCCCTATGAGCAGGTCTACGTTCGTTTCCGCGGTGAGGCCAGTAATCGTAAAGGCCAATACGGCCCATTGGGCTCCTTTACGCGTGTCGTCTACGTGCAGGAGATCCTTGAGCTGCGGGAGAAGCGTGAGGACGACTGCGCCAAGACGAAGGAAGAGGCGTAGAGCAAGGTAGCTGCAGGGAGGGTAGCATGGAGTTCCTGATCGTCCTAGGGAGTGGAGCCTTTCTGCTGGGTCTGGCGATCATCGTCTGGATAGCGCTCACCAAGCGGCGGGGGCAGGGTACGCCCAACTGGCCCAAGGTGCCGGGCACGGTCGTTGCGGCGCGTGTGGTACCCTTTGAGCACGAGACGCCCGAGGGCGACGAGAAAACCTTCACGCCGCTGATTACCTACGAGTATCGTGTGAATGGGCAGACCTTCGAGTCGCAGAGGCGCAACTTTCTGCCCGGTGAGAGCGCCACGTATCAAGAGCGGAGCGAAGCGGAGGCTGTGGTTATGCGCTACCCGCCGGGGGCTCCCGTGAGCGTCTCCTATAACCCTGCAAACCCCAAGCAAGCTGCGTTGGAACCACCCCGCCCGGTCGCACACAATGCGGTGCTCTACTATGGTGTGACCAACTTGGTCGCGGGCGCCCTCATCGTCGCCCTTGGGATTGTCCTTCTGCAACGTTGAGGGGCGGTTCTTGGCGACTTGTCCAGGCAATTTCCTCGAGTATCATTGTCTAAATTAGCGGGATGTCAGATACCCAATTGGATCTTGTCTAAAGGAGATTGACGATGCCTGAGCTTCGTGGCCACGTGCCCGGTTCCCACAACACCCATAAGGTTCTGCTCTATGCGCTCTCCACCTGCATCTGGTGTCGGAAGACGCGCCAGCTTCTGGAGGACGAGGATATCGAATTTGATTTCGTCTACGTGGATCTCGTTGATGCCGATGAGCGCGAAGCCGCTCGCGAGCACATCCGGCGATTCAGCGACCGGACCTCGTTTCCAGCCACTATTTTCGACGACGAGGACATCATCATCGGGTATAAGCCGGACGCGATCAAGGAGCGCCTTGGACTATGAGTGAAGAGATCGAGATTTCCCAGGAAGCGATTGACAGGCTCTACAATCGTCTCGATCGCGAGGCGCGCGCTAGCGGCTACAATCTCAACCCCGATGTGGAGTTCACCAAAGGCCTCGTCGAGGGGCTGCTCGTTAACGAGAAACGCTACGGGTACTGGGCGTGCCCGTGCCGGCTCGCCGATGGGGTGCGGGAAAAGGACCTTGACATCATCTGCCCCTGTGACTATCGGGATGCCGATCTGATCGATTGGGGCGCCTGCTACTGCGCACTCTACGTTTCCGATGAGGTGGTCGAGGGCAAGCAGGAGGTGCAGCCGATCCCCGAACGGCGTCCCCCCGAAGAGGAGCGCGCCAAGGGCGCGACCGGCGCCCCCCAAATTCCCGAGGAGGAAGAGCACGACGAGGTGCTGGTCGGATTTACCTGGTCCGGCATACCGGTCTGGCGCTGCAAGGTCTGTGGCTATCTTTGCGCGCGCCCGCGCCCGCCCCTGAAGTGCCCGGTCTGCAAGGCGGATCAGGATCGCTTCGAGCGCTTTATGTAGCCCCTCTTCGACTTGATCGCGCGACGGCGGGAGCATTTCCCGCCGTCGCTTAGGATCTCTATGAGTATCTACGTTGACGTTTCGGCCGCCGTGCACCGGCGGGCCGGCTTGGGGCGCTATGCTGAGAGCCTGGTGGGGGCTCTCGCGACCTCAATGCGCGACGAACTGGCGCTCTTCTACAATCGAGAACACGGCATCGAACCGCTCAAGGGCTTGCCCCCTCTGCCGACATCTACGGTCGCCCTGGGCTACAAACCGTGGCGAATGCTGGTTTGGCTCGGCCAGCTTGCGCGCATTCCCTTCAATCGCTTGTTGCCCGGCGCCGCTCTCTTCCACGCGACCGAGCATCTCCTGATGCCCCTGAGGGGTATTCCGACGGTTCTGACCGTTCACGACCTCATCTTCCGGCAGTTGCCCGAGCATCATAAGCCACTCAACCGCTGGTACTTGAACTGGACAATGCCGCTCTATTGCCGGCGTGCCGACCACATCATCGCGGTCTCCGAGGCGACGCGCCAGGACCTGATCGCGGCCTATGACGTACTGCCGGAGACGATCACCGTCGTTCACGAGGCTGCGTCACCTCGTTTCACGCCACAGCCCGCGGCGGCCCAGGCGCAAGCGCGGGCCAAGTACGGTCTCCCGGACGCGTACGTCCTATACGTCGGCACCATCGAACCACGCAAGAACCTCGAACGGCTGTTGGCGGCGTGGGCCCCGCTCTATCGGGCCGGAGCGTGCCCGCCTTTGGTCGTGGTGGGGAAGCGGGGATGGCTCTCCGAGGGCTTCTTTGCGGCGCTGGAGGCCAGCCCGGCGCGTGACGGCGTGATCCTCACCGGCTATGTGCCCGACGAGGACCTGCCCGCGATCTACAGCGCGGCCACGGCCTTTGTCTGGCCCAGCCTCTACGAGGGCTTTGGCCTCCCGCCGTTGGAGGCGATGGCGAGTGGAACGCCTGTGATCTGCTCCGACGCCTCGTCGATGCCCGAGGTCGTCGGCGACGCGGTGCTGCTCTTCGATCCGACCAGTGAGGACGCGTTGCGTGATGCGCTTCGCCGGATCACGGCAGATGCTGCATTGCGGGAGAGCCTGCGCGAGCGGGGCAAGGTGCGAGCTGCCACCTTCTCGTGGTCGCGGGCCGCGACGGAGACGATGGCGGTCTATGCGCAGGTGCAGGCGCGTAGCGCGTAGGCGACCTGTTTGCCGCTGCAGGACAACGCCTCGACGAGGTGTTGAGGGAGCGAGCACTGGAAGTGCGGGCATGGTAAGGTAGAATAGCGTTTGTGTTGAGGAGGTGGGGACGAGGGCACGAAATGGATGCGACCGTTCGAATTCACCCCACTGCAGATGTATCCGCCGAAGCTGAGATTGGCGCCGGTACGCGGGTCTGGCATCACTGCCAAATCCGCGAACGGGCGCACATCGGCCGCAATTGCACCTTGGGCAAGGGCGTCTATGTCGATTTTGAGGTGCGGATCGGTGAGAATGTAAAGGTGCAGAATTACGTCTCGATCTATCACGGTGTCGAGCTCGAGGATGGCGTCTTTGTCGGACCCCACGCCTGTTTTACCAACGATACTCTTCCGCGAGCCATCAACCCCGATGGCTCACTGAAGGACATAGAAGACTGGATAGTGGGGCGTATCCTGGTCAAGACGGGGGCGGCGATTGGAGCCAATGCAACGCTTTTGCCGGAGGTCACGGTTGGTCGGTGGGCGCTCGTAGGCGCCGGTGCCGTCGTGACGAAAGACGTGCCCGATCACGGCCTGGTTGTGGGAAATCCCGCGCGGCTGGTAGGCTTTGTCTGTGCCTGTGGACACCGTTTGCGAGCGGTTGCGTCAGAAGGTGACATCATACATACGCGTTGTCCGGCCTGTGGCGCGAGGGTCGACATCCCACTGGAGCTCTGGAGGAAGATAGCGTGATTCCCATTGCGAAACCTCTCATCGGAGAGGAAGAGAAGCAAGCGGTACTCGAGGTCCTCGATTCCGGCATCCTTGCTCAGGGCCCGCGGGTCGCTGCGTTCGAGGAGGCGTTTGCCCGGATGTGTGGTGTGCGCCACGCCATCGCGACGACCAGCGGCACGACTGCGCTCCATGTCGTCCTCATGGCCCACGGGATCGGCCCTGGCGACGAGGTGATCACCAGCCCCTTCACCTTCATCTCTTCGGCCAATAGCGTCCTCTTCACCGGCGCGCGCCCCGTTTTCGTGGATATCGAGCCAGAGACGTTCAACATCGATCCTCGCCAGATTGAGGCGGCGATCACGCCGCGGACCAAGGCGATCTTGCCGGTCCATCTTTTTGGCCTGCCGGCGGATATGGACGCGATCATGAGGATCGCGGCCCGGCACGGACTTGCCGTGATCGAGGACGCTTGTCAGGCGCACGGCGCGGCGTATGACGGGCAACGGGTGGGCTCTTTTGGCACGGGCACCTTCTCTCTTTACCCCACCAAGAACATCACCTCGGCGGAGGGTGGGATGATCACCACCAACGATGATGAGATCGCCGAGCGTTGCCGCGTCCTGCGCCAGCACGGGATGCGGCGACGCTACTACCACGATGAACTGGGATACAACTTCCGAATGACCGATGTTCACGCCGCGATCGGTCTGGCACAGTTGGAGAAGTTGGCGCGCTTCAACGCGGCTCGTCGCGAGAACGCCCGGTATCTGAGCGCTCGTCTCCAAGGTGTAGTGACACCAGTCGTACCCGACGGCTACCATCACGTTTTCCATCAGTACACGATCCGGGTCCCCGTTGGTCGTCGCGACGCACTGGTCGACTATCTGCACGACCAGGAGATTGGCTGCGGCATCTACTACCCTGTTCCTATCCATCAGCAGACCTACTATCGAGAGGAGCTTGGATACGACGACCGCCTTCCGGAGGCGGAGCGGGCTGCCGAGGAGGTCCTCTCCTTGCCGGTGCATCCGGCTCTGACCCGCACGGACCTCGACCGTGTCGTCGCAGCCGTCAACGCGTTCACGGGAGCCGCGCGCGATGGGTGATCTGAAGGCTGCGGTCATCGGCGTAGGCGCGATGGGGCAGCACCACGCACGCGTCTATACCGAGATTGGGAGCACGCAGCTGGTCGCTGTGGCCGATGTCGATCCAGAAATCGGCCGGCATATCGGTGCAAAGCATAGCGTGCCCAGCTATGTTGATTACCGCGAGATGTTGGCCCGCGAAATGCCGGACGTGGTCAGCGTCGCCGTCCCGACGCGCCTGCACCGGGAGGTCGTGGGGGCAGCCCTGACCGCCGGGGCCCACGTGTTGGTGGAAAAGCCCATCGCCGCCACCGTCGAAGAGGGGCGGGCGATGCTTGAGCAGGCCCGCAACCTGGGGCGCCACCTGATGGTCGGCCATATCGTGCGCTTCAACCCGGCGATCCAGGCGCTCAAAGCCCGGATGGAGAACGGTGAGCTTGGACGGATCTTCCAGATCGCGTGCCGGCGCGTTGGACCCTTTCCTGCGCGGATCCGCGACGTAGGTGTCGTCGTCGACCTCGCAACCCATGATCTCGATCTGATGCGCTTCGTCACCGGCGAGGAGCCGGCCCGCGTCTATGCTGAGACCGAGCAGCAGATCCACACCAGTCACGAGGACCTTCTTCTCGCGCTGCTGCGCTTTCGCAGCGGCATCACGGGCATGCTGGAGATCAACTGGCTCACGCCGATGAAGCAGCGGGAGGTCCTGGTGCTGGGCGAGCGCGGCATGCTCCGCGTTGACGATCTCACCCAGAACCTCTATTTCCACGAAAACGCTGATGCCAACGGCATGCAGTGGAATGCATTGAGCGTGTTGAAGGGTGTGAGCGAGGGGCGAATGATCCGTTACCCGCTGCAGCGGTACGAGCCGCTGCGCGCGGAGCTGGAGGCCTTCGTGGAGGCCGTGCTTCAGGACAAACCTACCCCTGTCTCGGGGGACGATGGTCTGGCCGCCTTGCGGCTGGCGCTGGCCATCGTCGACTCAGGCCGGACCCATACGGCGGTGGAGGTGGACGCGTGAGCTTGACGGATCTTCGCCAGGCGATTGCGACCAAACAGGCGCGGATTGGCGTCGTGGGTCTCGGCTACGTTGGCCTCCCGCTGGCCAGTCTCTTTGCTCAGGCCGGCTTTGACGTCCTGGGTGTAGATGTCAAGCCCGAGCGTGTCGATAGGATCAACGCCGGGCGGTCACCGATCGAGGGAAAGGAGCCCGGACTGGCCGAGTTGCTGGCCGAGGTGGTGGCGTCGGGGCGCCTGCGTGCCACGGTCGACCACGCCGAGCTGCGCGATCGCGACGTGGTTACCGTCAACGTCGAGACGCCGGTGGATGAGCAGCACATCCCGCAGTATCGAGCCCTACGCGCAGCGCTCAGTGACTTGGGCGCGAATCTCAAGCAAGGCGCGCTTGTGATTGTGGAGTCGACCCTCGCCCCAGGGACGATGGATGCCCTCGTCAGGCCGCTGTTGGAGGAGACCAGTGGGCGTCGCGTCAATGAGGGTTTCTTCCTGGGTCACTGTCCGGAGCGCGTGATGCCGGGCAAACTGCTCGCCAACCTCCGGCGCGTAGGTCGGGTCTGTGGCGGCATGACGTCGGAGACGGCGCAAGTGATGATCGAGCTCTATCGCCACATTGTCGAAGCCGACCTTGACCCCGCTGACTGCGTGACCGCCGAGCTGGTCAAGACGACGGAGAACGCCTATCGCGACGTCAACATCGCCTTCGCCAACGAAGTTGCCCTCATCTGTGAGGCTGTCGGCGGTGACGTCTGGCAGGTCCGCGAGCTGGTGAACAAGTCGCCGGGCCGCAACATGCTCTATCCGGGCGCCGGCGTCGGCGGGCACTGCATTCCCAAGGATCCCTGGCTGCTAGCCTACCGGGCCCGCCAGCAGGGCGTGCCCATCCGCCTCATCGAAGCGGCTCGTGCCGTCAACGATGCGATGCCGCTGCATATGGTCGAGCTTCTGGAGGATGCCCTCGCCGAAGTGGGCAAACCGCTGGAGGAAGCCCGCGTGCTGGTCATGGGCTACGCCTACCTGGAGAACTCCGACGACACCCGCAACAGCCCCAGCGCCATTCTCGTCGACGCACTCCGCGCCCGCGGCGCCGACGTCGTCATCCACGACCCCTATGTGGCGGAATACCAGGGCGATCTGTTGCAGATGGCCCAGGGCTGCGACGCCGCGGTGGTGATGGTGCGGCATGATACGTATGGATCACTGTCCTGGGAATCTGTTGCGGATGCGCTTCAGGGGCACGTTTTGGTAGACGGAAGAAACCTCAGGATGCAGTTTGGTCTGAATAGCTGGCTTTGTCGGAGCCTCGGACACGGCTAGTTCGACTATAGCATTTGGTGGGTGTGCGAGCAATAGCTTGGCTGGAGTTATGCGCAATCTGAATTGGGACCAGAACGGTACAGAATCCCGGATTTGTCAATGATCATGATGATATCAGCCGGGTAGTAATGAATGTGTTTGTTGGGAGATGAGCCTTCTACAACGCAGCCTGCGTTCTTCAGCCTACAACCTGGCGGCTCAGGGATTGACTATAGCGCTTTTGTTCGTGCGATCGGTCATGTTGGCGCGCCTCCTATCTCCGCTTGTCTTTGGTGTGTACGCCTTTGCCCAGGCAGCCATTCAAATCACTCATACATTCGCGACTTTCGGCTTAGGGAGTGCATTCATTCATCGTTCAGAGGAATCCGAGCATCCGGATGCGATCTCTGTGTATTTCACGCTCAATGCGGCTTTCGGCTGCGCTTGGGCAGTGCTGGTGATTGTAGCTGCTTGGTGGCTGCTTGAGGGGCAGAGACAATGGGTGTTAGTAGTTGGTGTCCTTATCACACTTGCTTTGCAACTCACAAATCCAGCAGAGGCAGTCCTTACGAAGCGAATCGCGTTCAAGCGGATTGCGTTCCTCAGCATACTTAGTGCTGCATTAACGACGCCAATCGCCATTGGGCTGGCACACTCTGGAGCAGGAATATGGAGTCTCCTTAGTGTAGACTTGGTAGGCTTGATAGTTCGTGTTATAGGCCTCTACTTAGTCAGGCCTGTATTGAGGCCCAGGTTCGGTTGGTCCCCGCGGATCGCTAAATACTTCCTGAGGTTCGGAGGTAATGCTGTTGTTGCGGGCTCACTGTTGAGGATCATCGATCGAATAGACGATCTCTGGACCGGGACTTTTCTTGGCGATGAAGCTTTAGGCTTCTATTCCAGAGCCTATACTTATGCGAATTATCCGCGTCGGATCATTGCAGCCCCCCTCAACGCGGTTTCCGTTAGTACCTACGCCGAAGTTAAGCACCGCCGTAGACAGTTGTCCAGAGCATTTGTACGGTTCAACGCAATCATTATCCGCGCCAGTTTTCTGTTTGCCGGTGCCTTCTTTCTAGCCTCGCCGGAGTTCGTGCATATCTTCCTCGGTGAGAAGTGGCTACCTATGCTCAAGGCATTTCGTCTCATGTTGATCTACACTGCGCTAGACCCCATCAAGTTTACAGTAGGACATCTCTTTATCGCGGTTGGCACGCCCCAGACACTCTCAAGGATTCGGCTGGGACAACTAGTCATCCTGTTACTCGGGCTGGTGACGCTCACTCCGGTATGGGGAATATCCGGGGTTGCCGTGTCGGCGACAGTGATGATTGCGATAGGGGTTGGAGCTTCGTTATATCTGGCGCGCAGACACGTTGATTTTTCTGCGCGTCGTCTCTTTGCTATGCCGTCTTTGGCTGTGATACTGGCAGTCGGAAGCACATCTGCTTTGGTTCCCCAATACTCTTCACAATTGGTGACTGGCGCTGTGAAAGTGGTAGCCTTTGCGCTAGTGTATGTCACAGTGCTTCTCCTCAGTGAGCGCGAACAAGTCAGAGAATCGTACCGCTTTGCTAAGCACGCTTTTCTTGGTGAGCCCCGTGGATGATACATCGCTCCTAGTTTACTCGCCGCTAAGCGCAAGCGTTATCATCTGTACCCGAAACCGATTGCGTTCAATACTTACCTGTCTAAAATCGCTTAGCGAACAGACCTATCCCATTCAACAGCTGATCATTGTGGATAGTAGCAATGATAGATTGATTAAAGCTGACATGTTTCTCGCCCATTTCAGCAAGGAACGATTTCCTGAAACCGATCTGGTATACATCCACACGAAACCGGGATTAACTCATCAACGCAATGAGGGGGTTAAGCGCAACCGCGCTGATGTGGTATTTTTCTTTGATGATGATGTGGAGCTAACTCCATCCTACATTGAGCGCTTAATGTCCGTTTTCGTTGAATGTCCAAAGTATGGCGGGGGCATGGGACAGATCATAACTGATAAGCTCACAGGACAACGTCCTATCGACTTGGTAAGGGCAATCTTTGGACTGACGCGATCAAGAGCCAGTGGCAGGCTACAGCCTTCCGGCTTTCCAACCTACTCCCACGGTCTTGAGAAGTTCACAGATGTCGAAATCCTCAGTGGGGGAATAACGGCCTACCGTGCTGAGGTGCTGACTCAGTTTTCTTTTGACGAGGAAGTGGGTGGATATGCCTACATGGAAGATGTGGATTTCTCGTATAGGGTATCTCACCATTATGGGCTCTTCTATCAACCAGAAGCGCGCATCTACCATCACCGTTCTCCGGTTGGTCGAGATTCCATTTTCGTTACTCGACGTATGTACATACTCAATCACAATAGATTCTTCTTCAAGAACGTCTATCCTCGCTGTCGTTGGTGCCTTGTTGCTTATCTCTGGGCGATTGTTGGTCTGTATCTCGTAGCTGTCATTCAATTGGATAAAGAGACACTGAAGGGATATACTTCAGCAATTCGTTGTATTCTCGGCAAGAGAATTGAGGAGCCTAATGCTCTTTCGAATTGACAACATCGAGGTGCACATCGAGGCTTCTGATCCATATTGGACGCGCAAAGTCAATGGAGCTGTCCAACGCCAACTGGAGGGTTATCAGTCAGAGGAAGTGGGTCGTCCCAGTGCGTATAAACTGACGATCAGGAATTTCGCAGAGTTGCCTGCTGGGACCTCAACAGCCGATGTCGTTGTGCCCCACTACTGCTATGTGCAGCGAGGCCTATATGTCGATAGTCAGCAAAGAATCGGTCTGCAGCTCAGTAAGAATCGGCTAGATCTTTGGATGTCAGAAGAGAGCCCCCTTTCTCTTCCCTTTCTCTTGCAGTCGCTTTTGTTGCTGCAGTCAAAATCATTTGTTCATGCCGCAGGAATAAGCATAGAGGACAGAGGCCTCTTGCTACCCGCTTTCGGAGGTGTCGGGAAGACTTCGTTCATTGCTCGAGTTTCTAGGGTTCCTGGAGTGCGCGTTTTCGGCGATGATATGGTCATTGTTACTCAACACGGGACGATGGAACCTTACCTGAGACCTTTCGCTTTGTACGAATATCATCGAGAACTCTTCCCGGATTTCTACGCTCGGAATCAGCTCCGATACAAGCCCCTCACATTGAGTTGGCGTATCTTCAACAAGATCCGTGCTGAAGCCGGTAAGTTGATGGGAAAAGACTGGCAACAACCCTGGAATACTGTCCGGACCGGATACGTTCCAGTAAGTCCCGAACGGGTGTTGGGTTCGCGGGCACTAGCTGAGAGGCCGACTAAGCTAGAAGAGGTGTATGTACTGCAGCGGGCCAACACGGCTATTCTTCAGATCAGCCCCATTGAAGCCAATAAGGGCGTAGAGTTCATGCTCGGTGTACTCTACCATGAGTGGTACTCTCAGCTAAGACTACTCTTGTCATGGCTCGTACATCGAGAGCAGTCTATCAGGGGCTATCTAGGTGCTGTGGAAGGTATTATCAGAAGCGCTGTTTCGAGTTGTAGACGGGTCAACAGAGTTCTGATCCCGAGAGAAATGTCTCCGATGGAGTTCGCCGACGAGTTGCTTCAATATGTCCTCCGATAATAACGTCGCTCGCCCTCGCCTCCTCTTTGCCGCGGATCTCCACCCCGATCACAATTTTATGATGCAGAGACATTCTTCGATTGTCTCTGCCCTTTCCGATTATGAGATAGAGTTCATTGATATCTTCGGTTTCTTGGGCGAAGATGACGCCTATGCACTGGAGAGTAGGTGTACAGATGCAACCTACATGCGCGAGTACTTTGGATCTGCAGACCTTCCAGCTTTGAACCGAACCTTTCGAAGCCGCCTCGCACGGCATCACTGGGACATACTCTGCCTCTGTACTATTTCGCATTTCTCATACTATCTCCTGCCAGAGACCATAAGGTCGCTCAGTCGGGAAAAAGGGACGGTGGTGGGCTTCTTCGGCGACGACGAGACCATGTTTGCAGAACACAAGTTCTGGGTCGGTATGTTCGACGCCGTCGTGGCCTACACGGAGGCTGAGGTGCGCCGGTATCAGTGCTGGAATCCCTTCACGTATTTGCTCCCAATAGGAATGGGTAAGCAACTATCCATTCCTGAGCATAGTACTCAGGATATAGATGTCATATTTGTGGGACGTCCGTATGGGATCCGCGCAGCTTTGGTGCGCAAGCTCAAGCGTGCCGGTATCCCGATCCGTGTGTTTGGAAGCAGGCAGTGGGAGCGGTATTCCGATCTACGAGAGGTCTACCGAGGTTACCTGAAAAGAGAAGACTTCTGGCGTCAACTCAAGCGCGCCAAAATCGTTCTGAATCTGATGGAAGATGCGACTGGTCAATCTACTCACATAAACGCCAAGGTGTTTGAGGCTGCTATGGTGGGCGCATTCTGTCTGACGACCTATTATCGCCCGTTCGAGACTACCTACGGACTGCGAGAAGGCTATAGTATTGAGTTCTACAGAGATGCGGAGGAGTTGGTAACTAAGACCCAGTTCTATCTTCGGAATCCTGGGCTTAGAACGGCGATCGCTCAGCGGATGCAGGAACACCTTAGTGGTTCTCTTATCAAATGAATGAGCTATAATGCGACCTCCTAGAGAAACGGAG
>JBNGCP010000027.1:0-34880 GCA_049974845.1 Anaerolineae bacterium
GTCTCTTGATTTGCCCCCTCTACCGGCTATAATGCCCATATCGTAAGACACGTCGTGAGCCACAACCGTGCGGGGATCCATAGGTCCGGATTGCCGACGGGGATGAGGTCGGCAATGTACTCACCCGGTTGTTGTGACCGGATCATATGGCCGGCGAGGTGATGCAGCCTTTGCACCGACACTTGTGGGGACAGTGTCCCTGCTGGAGCGCCGACAGCGCCAGCGCTCCGCCTTTGTTGGCACCCTGATATCGTCGTCTCGTCAGGCTATCGTCGTCTCGTCAGGCTAATGTAGGAGAGGATCGAGGATGAACTCGCGTCATTTGCCCGTCGCCGGTGGTGTGATTCTGATCATTGTGCTGGTCCTTGGCCTTTGCACATGTTGCGTTTGTGGTAGCGGTGTCTTTTTATGGTTGAACCCTACTCAAGCGAATCCTGATACGCCAACGGTCAAACCCCCGCGTGCTGTATGGGAGGACGAGCCACCCCCTACGCCGATGGCTACGGTGGCGCCGCCCTCGTCTGACTCACCGCCGAACGAGGCCGAGGAGACGCTCAAAGAACTAGAATCAGCCGAGATACCTGAGGCGGACCTCCACGAGCTCGCCATCCGCTTTCTGGGTGTGCCTCCGGATACGCCGCGCGTGGCCGCGACAACTAGCCCCGACTATCCTGTTGGTACCGTGAAGACGTTTCAGGTCTCGAACCTCGATGAGGATCAGAACTTCGAGATCGAGGCGCGCCTCATGTACAAGACCGATCACGTGTATATGTGGGTTGAGGAAGGGTTATCTATCGACCAAGGCGACATTGAGGAGGCTGCCAAGCTCTTTGAGGAACACACATATCCTACCAATCGTGAGTTCTTCGGATCGGAGTGGACCCCCGGCGTTGACGGCGATCCGCACTTGAGTATCCTCCACGCGCGGAATCTCGGTCGGACCGTAGCAGGTTACTTCTCCAGCGCGGACTCCTATGTGAAAGCGGTGCGCGAAGACTCCAACGAGATGGAGATGTTCTACATCCACGTGTCGCGGGGGACAGAGATCGGCGATCCCTTCTACAACGGCGTGCTCGCCCACGAGTTCCAGCATATGATTCACTGGTACAACGACCGGAATGAGACCACCTGGCTTAACGAGGGATGCAGTGAGCTCGCTATGGAGCTTGCCAACCGCACCTACCCGGGTTCTGCGATGGTCTATGACGTCGGCGGCAGCGAGTATGCCTATCTGGACAACCCCGACACACAGCTCAACACTTGGCCAGAGGTGGGTGAGACGGGCTCGGCCTCCGCGCATTATGGCGCCTCTTATCTCTTCATGAGTTACTTCCTGGATCGATTTGGGGAGGAGGCAACAAAGGCCCTGGTGGCTCACGATGCAAATGGCATGGAGAGCGTTGATATGGTCCTACAGGAGGAGTTGGGACTCGAGATGACGCACCAGGATCTGTATGCTGACTGGGTGCTGGCCAATCTCATCAACGACCCTGACGTGGGGCAGGGACAGTTTGCCTATAGCGAGTTAGGTAACCTAGATCCCGCCATAGATGAGACCTTTCGCCGCACTACCCAGTATCCCCAGGAACGCCGGATGACCGTCCAGCCGTATGGCGTCGACTACATTGAGGTCGAGGGGCGTGAGCCCCTGACATTCCAGTTCAACGGCAGCGCTCAGACGCGCGTGATGGACACCGACGCGCATAGCGGACGATATCTTTGGTGGTCAAACCGCGAGGACGAGTCCGATACGCGCCTGACCCGCATCGTGGATCTCACCGATGCACAAGAGGCCGCCCTCTCGTTCTGGGGCTGGTATCACATCGAGGAGGACTGGGACTATGCCTACGTAGTTGTAGGCACGACCGACGAGGGCACGATACCCGCCGATCTCAACGACACGGCGATTCAGTGGACTATCCTGGATGATCCCGGCCTCGGCTGCACGACATCCAACCCCAATAACGGCAACCTTGGATGCGGTCTCACAGGACAAAGTGGAGGCTGGCAACAGCTCACCGCAGATCTAACCGAGTTTGCGGGCCAGGAGATCGCCCTGACATTCGAATACATCACCGACGCCGCCGTCAACCAGGCCGGGCTCGCGCTCGACGACATCACCATCAGCGTGGATGGGGAGATGATCTTCTCCGACGATAGTGAGTCCGAGAGCGAGGGCTGGATTCCTGAGGGCTTTGTCCGCCACGCCAACGTCCTCCAGCAGGGATGGCTGGTGCAGATCGTGAGCTTTGGCGAAGAGACCACAGTATCACGAGCGTTGACCGGGGATGGCGCGGCGGGTGAGTGGACCATTCCGCTCAGCCCGCAGGCTGACAGGGCGGTCATCGCGATCTCCGCGCTAGCCCCCTTCACCACCGAGCCGGCGGTCTATGAATACACGTTAACCGATCAGCCCTAGGCCGACTAGAGGCGCGTGATCCGGCATGCAACGAGAGCAGGCCCCGATTGGCATCTTCGACTCCGGCGTGGGAGGGCTATCAGTCTGGCGCGAGATCGTCAGCCAGCTACCCGCTGAGGACACGCTTTACTTCGCCGATCAGGCTCATATTCCCTACGGGCCCCGTCAGAAGGAGGAAATCAGAGCGTTCGCTTTTGGCATTACCGAATTTCTGCTCAAGCATGATGTGAAAACCATCGTCGTGGCCTGTAACACGGCCTCCGGCGCCGCCCTGCAGGCATTGCGCGAAGCCTATCCCGAGATCCCGTTCGTTGGCATGGAACCGGCAGTGAAGCCTGCATCCGAGCGCACTCAGCAGGGTGCCATCGGGGTCCTGGCTACACCTACCACATTCGAAGGTCCGCTCTTCCGACGCCTCGTCGATCGGTTCGGCAACCGCGTAGAGATCCATACGCAGGTCTGTCCGGGGCTGGTCGAGGCTGTGGAGGCCGGTGCGCTGGCCACGCCGGCAACGCGCTCGCTGCTCGAAACCTGCCTCAGTCCCCTGATCCGCGCCGGTGTGGATCAGTTGGTGCTTGGCTGCACCCACTACCCCTTTGTCCAAGACGAACTTGAGCGAATTCTGGGACCGGGGATCGCAGTGATCGACCCTGCGCCGGCCGTGGCTCGTCAGGTTGGACGCGTTCTAACAGAACACGGAATCATAGCCCAACGTGGGCCTCCGGGCACGCACCGAATCGTCACAACCGGGATGCCAGATACGATAGCTAACGCAGCGCGTCGGCTGGTCCGGTACAGCGGATCGGTGCAGCACGCCGACTGGCAGGGCCCAAGACTTCGCATAGCCTAGTGTCATCCTTCCAAGGAACATGCCAAAGAGCCAGCTGGGCGATTTTGCGTTCACTACGCGAAGGCAAATCCCAGTCATGTATAATACGTGGGCAAACGCAGTGCGATCCTTGGGGCCAGACTGGTTTTCCGGACGAAGCCGATAGGCCTTGAACCTTGACAGTCAATGACGGCTACCTATACTCGCTCTGGTGGACGCCATCCGAGACGCCATCGGAACGCCCGCCCCCGAGCTGAGCAGTTGTTACCTGTTGTTCACTGGATAGTGATGATATGAAGACCCGCACTCAGATCTTGAGACTCGTACTCCTCAGCCTAGCGATCGTCGCAATGCTGTTGCTGGTCGGTGGGCTCTCGAGGATAGAGCTGGAGCCCGGACTCCCGTTCGCGCGTATCTGGCAGTTCCTCGTGGATCAGCTCGCCACCGGCAGCATGACGGGACCGCCGCCAGCACTGGTGGGCGGTGGCGAGGCGTTGGTCGACATCTTTAGGACGGCCTTCATTATCGCCTTGATTTGCTTTCCCATCGCCGTGATCCTGGTGCTGATCGACCGCGACCTCCGGAAACGGATACTTCGCTCTCTGATACGCACGGTGTTGTTTTTCGTGCTGCTCAGCGTGTTTCTGGACAGGCAGGCAGCCGAGCTCGAGATCGAAGGCGAACCGGTCAACGGCGGGCAGCCTGCAGAAGGATTCGGGGCTGTCGAGCCGTTGCCTTTCGAGGAGTTCAGACCAGAAGGCGTTCCACCCTGGATCGCGTGGGCAGCCAGCCTCGCTGTAGGCCTTGTGATCGCCGTGGTGGTATATCGCATCGCGGACCAAATCCGTCGCAACCGCGCCGAGAGCAGCCTGCCGCTCGAGCAGATCGCGGAACAAGCTCGTTCCGCGATTGCGGAGATCGAACAAGGCGGCGACCTTAGGAACACGATCCTTCGCTGCTATGCAGAGATGAGCCGCACGGTGCGTGAGCAGCGCGGCCTGCGGCGAGGCGCGACCGTAACGGCTCGAGAGTTCACCGATCAGCTCGTTCGCGCCAATCTACCCCGTGAGCCGGTTCTTCGTCTGACCAGGCTCTTCGAGAGAGCACGATACGGCACGGGGCCCACCACTCGTGAGGAAGAGGACGAGGCCCTAGCTAGCTTGCAGGCGATCGTCACTGCGTGTCAGGAGGGCGCGTAAAGCGATGGATCCAAGACTAAAGCGCATCCTGATCATGGTCGTGGTTTTGGTCGCGCTGGCGATCCCATTGATGATCATGCTTGAGGACTTTGTGAGAGACGCCATTGTGCTTCCTCTTGCATATCAAGTCTGGTTCGTGGGCGTGATTATCGATGCACTTCCGCAATCGTGGCTCCTGACCGTGGTCCTTGCACTCATCCTGTATCTTGGGCTGAGAAGCCTCCAACGTGATGGGACCACGAGCTGGCGGCGGCAGACCCAGAAGTCAGAGGCAGAGGGCAGTGTCAGTGCGTGGCGTAGACGCCTGCAATTGGTGACAAAGGGATCGTATTCCCAACAGCGCTTCGACCATCAGTTGGGCCAGCTGCTACTCCGGGTGGTCTCCTATGAACAGCGGCTGTCGATGCGAGAGACCGTGCGTGCCCTGGAGGCCGGTGAGCTCGATATGCCACCGGAGCTCGAGGCATACTTGAAGGACGCAATGCGACCGACCAGACCGACGAAGAGTGGTCTGCTTGCCCGTCTGAAGTCGGCAGTCCTTGGCAGACAATCGAAGGAGTCCACGCTTTGCGAGATGGCAGTCAAGATTGAGCCTGCACTGCGATACATGGAGACACAACTCAGAATGACGCAGCCGGAGGAGAGTGAATATGAATGAGGAGCGCGTAATGGATGGTCGAGAAGCGACCATTAGCGATGTTGCTGCCAGCAGCCAGCGTATCATCCGAGAGGTTGAGAGGGCTGTCGTTGGAAAGACCGAGGTGCTGCGCAAGATACTCGCAGCCTGCCTTTCAACCGGTGGACATATCCTGCTTGAGGACTATCCTGGCTTGGCCAAGACGCTCATCGCCAACAGCTTTGCCAGGGCGCTGGGACTGAGCTTCAAGCGCATCCAGTTCACGCCTGACCTGCTGCCCGGCGACATCACCGGCGGGTACGTCTACGATCGCGCAGAAGGCGCATTTCGACTGCGTAAAGGCCCCTTGTTTGCCAATATCATCCTTGCCGATGAGATCAACCGCGCTTCTCCCAAGACCCAATCAGCCCTTCTGGAGGCGATGCAGGAGTACCAAGTGACGCTTGAGGGCGAGACCCTGAAGTTGCCGGATCCCTTCATCGTGGTCGCGACGCAGAACCCCATCGAATACGAAGGTACCTTCCCACTTCCAGAAGCGCAGCTCGATAGGTTTATGCTGAAGCTGGCGGTTGGGTATCCCTCCGGTGACGAGGAGCAGGAGATACTCCGACGCCGCCGCGAGCGCCGTCAGGACGAGTTTTCCCTGAGAGCGGTGACAGATGCCGCCGGTGTCATTGCGATGCGTCAGGTCATCGAGACCGTTCACGTGGACAGCGATGTTGAGCGGTATATGGTCGAACTGACCCGAGCGACCCGCCGCCACCGGCATGTCTCTGTCGGCGCGAGCCCCAGGGGAGCGTTGGCGCTGCTCAAACTCTCGAGAGCGTGGGCGGCTATGGAGAGCCGCGACTACGTTGTCCCGGACGACGTCAAACGCTTTGCGCCCGCTGCCCTTACCCATCGCCTCATCCTGGAACCCGATCTATGGACGGATCGCCGGGCTGCCGGTGACGTGATCAACGAGCTGGTCCGCACGGTCACGGTTCCGGTGCTTCAGGAGACTGCCGGGTGAGCGTGAGGCGTACCCTCGTCGTCAGCATCATCACCTACACCCTGATCCTAGTCGGTCTGGGCGCCCTACACAGCGCAGTTGTGGCAGCAGCCGTGCCCTTCGTGCTCTACCTGGGCGCCGTCCTGCTGTATCGTCCCGGCGCGCTACGGGTGGACGCATCGCGCACGCTTAGCGACGATTACGTCGCCCCGCGAGGCGAGGTCGAGGTCAAGCTGACCATCACCAACACAGGTTCTGATCTGGACGAGGTCTGCATCAGGGACGAGATCCCCAATGGCCTGGAGACCACGGGCGACACCAGCGCCATCGTCTCATTGCGCTCTGGTGAGAGCTTCACCTTGACGTACACGGTGAGCGGGCCGCGCGGCGCCTATCGTTTCCGAAGCGTGCAGGTCTCCGGACAGGAGCATTTCGGGCTATTTCGGCGACAACAGACGCTCGGTCTGATTAGCAGGCTGTATGTACTTCCCTCAAGCCCCCCGTTGCGGACAGTCATGATTCGCCCTCTGCGAACACGAGGATTCGCAGGGCCGATTCCCTCTCGCCAAGGAGGACCGGGCACGGACTTCTTCGGGGTGCGCGCGTACGAACCGGGCGACCCACCCCGTTGGATCAACTGGCGGCTCAGCGCCCGGCATCCCCGTGAGCTCTTCACGAACGAGTTCGAGCGCGAGCGCATCGCCGATGTTGGCCTGATCCTGGATGCCCGCGAGCGCAACGACGTTACCGTCGATGGTGAGTCGCTTTTCGAGTATTCCGTTGAGGCGACGGCAGCCTTGGCGGAGACCTTTCTCGGCGAGGGCAACCGTGTTGGGCTCTTGGTCTATGGCCGAGGTCTTGAGCGAACCTTCCCCGGATATGGGAAGTACCAATGCCAGCGCATTCTCAGGGCGCTGGCTCAGGCACAAATCGGGGACAGTTTGGTCTTCGACAGTCTGGATTACCTACCGACCCGGTTTTTCCCGGCTAAGTCGCAGATCGTCCTCGTCAGTCCACTCTGTGAAGACGACCCACCCGTGCTCATCAGACTGCGGGCGCGGGGGTACCAGGTCCTGGTGGTCAGCCCCAATCCGGTGGGGTTTGAGACGCAGGCGTTGCCCGAGGGCCAAGCCAGAGAGCTGGCGACGCGTATCGCCCGGGCGGAACGCAACCTATGGATTCATCAGCTCCGCCGCGTCGGCATCTCGGTTGTGAACTGGCAAGTGGAACACTCACTCGATACGGTCATCCACACCGAGCTCAGAACGCAGATCCGTCAGGCCTGGCGCCATTGAATAGGACAATGCCTCTGCCCACCCACATCACCGCTCTGCCGCAGAGTCTCGACTCAACGCCGATAGGTGCGTAACCCATGAACGACTTGACACCCGCCCGCGCGAAGCTCAGAGTCTTTATCGTGATCGCCGCGATAGCGATGGGCGCGACGCTGGCCCTGGCATTTGCCCAAGAGGGCAGATGGAGCTGGAGCGCCGCCGCGCTGATCCTGACAGCGATCGCCCTCGTCGGCCAACAGGGCGGGTGGTATGAGCGCATCGGAGGCGTCGTCTTCGCTGTGTCGGTGGCCATGGCTATGGTGGCTCTGTGGGACGACAGACTGAATCTATGGTCGTCTACGAGTGCCGCCGCGAGCCTGGTGCTCTGGGACCTGGACCACCTCCAGCGACGGCTCGTCAGTGTAGATCACATCGAGAATGCTCACTGGCTCATTATGCAGCACCTGCGGAGACTGCTCGTTACGGTGGGATTCGGCCTCGGTCTGGGAACAGCAGCCCTGCTGGTACCAGTTGACTACAGCTTCGGTACGCTGCTGCTCCTGAGTGTACTTCTGGCGATCGGACTTACTCAGGCAGTCAAACTTCTGAGAACGGAGAGTGACTAGTCCCTCCTAAAAGAGCAGCATCACCGAGAAATTCGGTCGAAATGGGGGCGTAGCATAGCATAGGTGTCGTCAAGCGACTGGGGGATCACCCGCGTGTCACCGATTACGGTCATGTAATTTGCGTCGCCCTCCCACCGCGGCACAATATGCATGTGTATATGCTCCTCAATCCCAGCTCCAGCTGCGCTGCCCTCATTGATGCCCACGTTGTACCCGTCCGGAGCCTGGACCTCACCGAGAATGCGCTGCGCCTCTTGCAAGAGCTGGACCATCTCCAACAACACCGGCGCTTCCAGATCCTGAATGGAGCTTACGTGGGCGTAGGGCACGATCATCAGGTGCCCGTTGCTGTATGGAAAGCGATTGAGAACCACGAAGCAGTGCTTACCACGGTATAGCACGTGCTCCTCCGCATCATCTGCCGTAATCTTGTGACAGAATACACACCCTTCCACCGCTCTATGCTCTCCCTTCAGGTACCGCATGCGCCATGGAGCCCAGATCCTCTTCATCTTGCGCCTGCGAGCCGCGCTACGCTCATGTATCCTCGTCTCCCAGCAGGCCTGCGCCCACAGCCAACTCCTGCATCTCCCGTGTGATCGCCTCTCGTCTGGCAGATTGCACCGTGAGCATGAGATCCTCGATGAGCTCGTCGGCATTCTGGGTCGCCGACTCCATCATCTGATATCGTGCGGCATGCTCCGTGACCGCAGCCTCAAGCAACAGGCCGTACAACGCCGTGGCGGTCCACTGTTCAACAATGCGCACATAGAGACGGACCGGGTCCGTCTCTATGATGACTTCCTCAGGACGAGCACAGATGCCTTCGCGCTCCGCGCCCGTCTCGGAGAGACCGGGTATCTCAGGTGGGATCACCCGCGCCACCTTTGGTCTGTAGGTGGTCGCACCGGCGTCCGCATTGTACAGCACATCAACGGCATCCACCTCGTAGGCTTCGTACCGCTGCAGCCACGTGCTGACCAGCTCGTACGCAAAGGCATAGGACGGCAAAGTGGTCACCGACAAGCTCTGCGTCCATGCCAACTCATAGCCCGCCCGCCGTAGCTCGCGGATCATCCGCGACCCAAGCGCCATCAGCTCCATTGAGACGCCTGACGGCCATTCGGAGTACAGCGTCTCAAGTTCCGTCAAGACCGTCGCATTGTACCGACCGCATAGCCCGCGCTCGCTACCAATCACCAGAACTACCTGATGGCTTGCTTGGCGCCGCTCCTTCCGATGTGCGACACCGAAACGACGCAGAGGCGTGCCACCATCGCTGGTCACGCGGGGCAACACGCAAGGAAGGAGATGCAAAAGGCGGCGCGAATAGTCGCTAAGGCCCTCGCGCCGGCTGCGCGCCATCTGCCAACTCCCCAGGGAAATCGTGCGCAGAGCAGCGAGAATCGGCTTCACTTTCCGGACATTGTCGAGCCGATCCTCTGCTTTCTTGAGTTCGTAGCTCACATCACGCCTCCGAAGAGCGGCGGCTAATACGTCTCAAAACGCTCTAGATCCCAGACAAAGATGACGGCGTAGCCGACCTCTGTCGTGGTGGTTTCCGCACGTCGCGTGCCCTCCCGTCCCTGCTGCTCACTCACCTCGACCCGCGTCCTGCAGGTGCGGCGGATGATCTCGATCACATCGTCGACGCTCTCAGCGTTCGTTGCGATAAACATCATCTTCTGAGCCTGCCGCAGCATGCCGCCCCGGCTCTCGGAGAAAGTGGCACCATAACCCGCCGCTATCAACTTATCCAACACCCGATCGGCTTGATCCCGTGAGACAACGGCCATGACCATCTTTCTCGCCATCAGGCTCCTTCCCTGTGCCAGGAAGCTCTGAAAGCCTCCACGGCCTCCGCGAATACCCCGCGGAACTCGTCGGTGATCTCTCCCGTGCGGTCAAGCTGCGACATCACTGCAGGATGCTCCGCCTTGAAGTGGGCGAGGAACGCTCGCTCAAATGCCCGGATATCCTCAATGGGCACGTCGTCCAGATGGCCCTCACTGGCAGCCGACAGCATCAAGATCTGCTCTCCCTGAGAAAGGGGCTGATGCGGTGACTGCGTCAGGAGGCGCTGCCAGCACCTCCCCCTCCGGATCTGCTGTTGAGTTGTCTCGTCTACCTCAGTCCCAAAGCGTGCGAATCGGCGGACCTCCTCGTACTGCGCGAGCTCTAGCCGCAGATTCGACGCCATCTCCCGGATCCCAGTTGGTTGCGCAGCCCCTCCCACGCGTGACACGGAGCGCCCTGCGTCGACAGCGGGCTTGATGCCCTGGTTGAACAAGTCACTGTCCAGGATGATTTGACCGTCGGTGATGGAGATCAGGTTCGTGGGAATGTAGGTAGCAAGGTTGCCCTGTTGTATTTCGGCAATCGGAAGCGCAGTGAGCGAACCGCCTCCAGCCTCTTCATTGAGCTTGCACGCACGCTCGAGAAGACGTGAGTGTAAGTAGAACACATCCCCCGGATAGCCCTCCCGGCCCGGCGGACGTCGCAGCAGCAAGCTCAGCTCGCGATAGGCCTTGGCGTGCTTAGTCAGGTCGTCATAGATGATCAGAACATCGCGGCCCTCCAACATGAAGAACTCCGCCATCGTGCACGCGGCATAGGGAGCGATATAGCGGAGCGCCGGGGGATCATCTGCGTTCGCCATCACAACAATGGTATACGCCATCGCCGCGTATTCGCGCAAGGTTTCAACAGTCGCCAGGGTGGAGGACTTCTTCTGACCGATCGCGACATAGACACAGACAACATTCTGATCACGTTGATTCAGAATCGTGTCCACAACGAGGGTCGTCTTCCCTGTCTGCCTGTCACCCAAGATCAGCTCTCGCTGACCCCGCCCAATGGGGATGAGGGCATCGATCATCTTCCAGCCCGTTAGAAGCGGTTCGTGAACCGGCGCGCGCTCCACGATGCCCGGTGCTTCCCGCTCCATGTACCACGCCTCGGTCGCCTCGACCGGCCCACGCCCGTCCAGGGGAAAGCCGAGAGGGTCGACGACGCGGGACATCAAATTGTGACCCACAGGAATCCGCAATCGTGTCCCTGTGGCAGTCACCAGATCTCCCCCCTGAATGCCCTCACCGGGGCCGAGCAGAATGACATCCAGTGTGTCCCGCTCAAGGTCGAGCACCATACCCTGAACACCTGTTGGAAAGGTCACCAATTCGTTGGTGCGCGTCTGTGGCAATCCTGATAGGGTGACGACGCCACTGCCGACGTGCTGCACCGTCCCCACCTCCTGAAGCCGGACCTCGCGGCGGACGGTTTCGACACGTCGAGCCAGCTCCTGCACGAGATCACTGATCCTGGGGCGGAGACGGGTCACACCCGTCAGGGTAGCCACCTCGCTGCTGATGCGCCGCACGACGCTGACGTCGCCGGCCTCGTGGATTCGTGGGGGCTCGGCCTCCTCCGCGGCTTCCTCTCTCAGAAGACGCAAGAGCATCTGAATATCGGGCTTGGTCTCGCGCTCCTCACTCATTCTCGATGCGCTCTCCGAGTGCGTCGACGACCGTTTCGCGAATTTCGTCGAAGCGACCCGCGATGGTATTGTCCATCACCAGATCGCCGAGGCGTACTTGCAGCCCCAGCCCTAAGTCGGGCTCAACCGTAAGGTCGATATTCACGTCACGGTCAGCCAAGGCCGAGAAGGTACGCACCACCAAACCCTGCTGCTCCGGAGAGAGTGTCTGTGCCGTCCGGACGACCACCGTCGGCGTCCGCTCGCCTAATGAGCGCCGGAGCACCTCAACCCGTCGCATGTCGCTTTGTCCCAACTCCCAGACGCTGTCGCACAACTGCTGCACCATCGAGTCATGGACTTCGTCGGGTGCCACCCGTCCAATCACCAGCCCGCTCACGTCCAGCACGGCCTCCAACAGCTCATCGTGAAACTCCTCGACGGCCTGGCGCTTGACCCGATAGGCATCCATCTGCGCCTCGGTCAGGATTCGCACCACCTCAGCTTGAGCCTCTTGCATCAGGGCTGCACGCTCCACCTCGGCCTGATTCCTAGCCCGACTCATAATCGTCTCGGCCTCCTCCTCGGCCGAAGATAGCCGGGACTCCAGCTCAGCCCTAAGCTCTTCCACCTCCTCACGGTTATGCTCGAGTTGCTCCATCTTACGCTCCCGTTCGGCCGTCCGCTCCTTCATCTGCCGCATAATCGGCTTGAACATGATGTAGTAGAGCGCAACGAGCAGAACCAGGAAGTTGAATGCTTCCCAGAGAATCGTTACCAGATCCGGACTCAGCATAACCCTATCCCCCGTCGCCCGGGCCTAGCCCGTCGGGAAGAACCGGTCGAGTAGCGGATTGGCAAAGAGCAGGATGAGCATCACCAGAAGCACGTAGATCGCCGTCGTCTCCAGCAACGCCATCGCGACAATCAGCGTGTTTCGCAGATCGTTCGCGACCTCAGGTTGGCGCACCATTCCCTCCAGCGCCCTGAGGACCGCACGCCCCTCGACAATCGCCGGCAGAATGGCGCCAAGGATCATACCAACACCCGCAACAACAATCGTGACCAAGGTGATGAGCGTACCAGGTTCCAGCTGTGTCATAATCTCCTCTTCGTTTTACTTTCACTCAGCAGTCTAGCGCGACCTCGCCTCTAAGGCGCCTGCTAGCCATTCCCTTTCGGGCGCACCGCGCCGGCGATGGCGCTGGTGGACAGCACCGCAAAGATGTAGGCCTGCAGAACACCCGTGACCAAACCAAGCACTGCCAAGAGCAGGGGCGCTATCGGCTTCACAAGCCGGTAAATGACCGCCACGATGATCTCCGTCGCGATGACGTTGCCAAATAGACGCAGCGACAGGGACATCGTACGGCTTAACTGTGAGATGACATCAAGGACAAGCATTGGTGACGCCTGCTCCTTAAGATAGCCGACGCCCTTTGCTCGGAAACCAAACACATGAACAGCGAAGAGAACAATGATCGCCAGCGCCAACGGCGTGTTGATGTCTTTAGTCGGCGTCTGAACGATCGGCGCCAGACCAATGTTGTTCGCCAGGAGCAGGAAGAGGATCATCGTACCAATAAACGGCACGTAAGGATCAGGGTCGATCCCCTCTATCATGTCGGAGATCATGTTCCGCACGAAATCGATGAACATCTCCAGAGCGATCGGCATTGTCTTGCGCAGGATCCAAGCGATCACGATGATTATCGCCATCGTGGCCCAGGTCGAAATGACGGTATCTCGGACAGGAATACCCAGAGGGCGCCACACAACCTGCGGGAAAACCTCTTCCATCTACTGTCTCCTTTTCCTACACGTCACTTGCTCAGGGGCCAAACCACTGCCAGTCTATGCGCCGCGAGTTGCACAAATAGACCGCGAGCCAGCGGCCAACAAAGAACCCTAAAGAGGCGAACAATCCCGCAGCCAATCCCTGACGGAGCGCGAATGTCAACAGCACGCCGAGCGATAAGTAGCGCAGGATGTAGCTTCGTCGGACTCTCCGGCGGACCCGCCCACCCTCGTCCAGACTCATCGTACCCACGAGCACCACAATTGACGCCAGGTGCACGAGACTCAGCACGACACCAGCCACAAACCACATCGGCAGCACGCCCTTAGCCCTCCTCCTCGGCCGCGCTCGCCGCCTCCTGGCCGACGGCCGGCTGGGCCTCCAGCGCCAGCATCAGCTCCCGGGCAAGGCGATCGAAGCGCGCATCCTCCGCAGACGCGGGATGACCCACCCTTTTCCCATCCCGAACATCGCGGCGCAACCCGCGCGTGAGCACCGTGACACGATTGTCAGCCACCTGCAGGATACCGCCGGCAAGCTCAAGCTCACCGGCCTCAATCGCGGTCTCATACTGCACCGGACCCGGCAGGATCTCGGCGATCAGAGGTGCATGGCCGGGATAGATACTCAACCACGCTTCATCGATCAACCGTAACCTAACCTTCATGGCATCTTCGACTCGAAGTAAAGACCGCTCCGCGGTGAGTACAGTCAGCGTGATTTCCGAGGCCATCTAGGCGGGCTCCAGCTCCAATCTCTCGGCCTTGGCGATCGCATCATCGATGGTCCCCACCATGTAGAAGGCCTGCTCCGGCAAATCATCGTGTTCGCCTTGAAGGATCTCCTCGAAACCGCGAAGTGTCTCCTCAAGCGGCACGTACGCGCCCTCCCTCCCCGTGAACGATTCCGCCGCCGTAAACGGCTGCGTTAGGAAGCGCTGAAGCCGTCGAGCCCGATCCACCGCCTGCCGATCCTCCTCGCTCAATTCCTCAATGCCCAGAATCGCGATCACATCCTGTAGCTCCTCGTAGCGCGCCAGCAGCGCCCGGACCTCCATCGCGATCTCATAGTGAGACTCCCCCACCCCCTCCGGCGTCAGCAGCGAGCTCCGCGACTCCAAGGGATCGATCGCTGGATACAGGCCACGGCTGACCTGCTCACGCGATAGCACCGTGGTCGCATCGAGATGCGCAAAGGTCGCGACCACCGCGGGATCCGTCAGGTCATCCGCGGGAATGTAAACCGCCTGCACCGAGGTGACGCTCCCCCGGCTGGTGGTGGTGATTCGCTCTTGCAGCGCCCCCATTTCGCTCTGGAGCGTCGGCTGATAGCCGACTTCGCTGGGCAGACGTCCGAGAAGCGCCGATACCTCCGAACCAGCCTGTATGTAGCGGAAGACATTGTCGATGAAGAGCAGAACCTGCCGACGCTCAGTCTCGCGGAAATATTCCGCGATGGTGAGCGCCGTGAAGGGCACCCGCAGCCTGGCCCCGGGCGGCTCGTTCATCTGACCAAAGACCAACACCGTGTTGTCGATAACGCCCGTACGCTGCAGCTCGAGCCAGAGATCGTTCCCCTCACGACTGCGCTCTCCTACGCCAGCAAACAGAGCGATCCCGGAGTGCTGTCGGATCGTGTTGCCCATGAGCTCAATCATCAGAACCGTCTTGCCCACACCCGCTCCGCCAAAGAGCCCCACCTTCCCACCCTGAGGATACGGGGTCAGCAAGTCGATGGCTTTGATCCCCGTGATGAAGGGCTCGCGCGCCACGCGTTGCTCGCTGAGTGGGGGGGACGATACGTGAATGGGGTGCCGTGTCGCCTCCACCGGAGCGCCGCCGTCAATGGGTTCACCCAAGACGTTGAACATCCGTCCCAGCGTCAGCGGCCCAACTGGAACGGAAATGGGCTCGCCAGTGTCCTTCACAGTCAGGCCGCGGCGCAGTCCCGCGGTGTTGTCCATGGCGACAGCCCGCACCGTGTAGGGATCGATATGTTCCTGCACCTCGACCACGAGGTTGGGGCCATCATCGCGGTGCACGACGAGTGCATTGTGGATACTGGGGAGATCGCCTGATGCAAACGTCGCATCGACCACCACGCCCACGACCCGCGTCACAATACCCTGATCTGCCAACTCACCACTCCTAGATGCTCATGCCACCCGCCACCGGCGTGCCTTGCGCGCCAGCACGCCCAGCCAACATCGGAGGGGACTCGGTACGTCCATCCAGTCGTCTTGACCGACTCAACTGGGGTGCTCGCCACCGCCCTGGCGCGGTGACCACGATAACCCAGTATACCAGGTAGCGCCAGAGCGCGCAAGGTTTCTGCTCATCAGAAGAGTGGACAAAGCGCTGAATTCGTGTATCATCTCTCCCGGTGGACGATGTAGATGGTGCTGTAGATCGTACAGCGCAGAGCGGATCCTGAGGACCCCGGAGAGGAGACACGGAACCTAAATGCCACTTGTTGACGAGTTAGGCATCGATCTTGGGACGGTCAACGTCCTGGTTTACGTTCGCGGACGGGGCATCGTCCTGCAGGAACCCTCCGTCGTCGCCCAGGAAATGGAGACTGGAGAGGTCGTCGCAGTCGGCGAAGAGGCGCGGGCGATGATGGGCCGGGCCCCGGAAACGATCGTCGTTCGTCGTCCGCTGCGCGCCGGCGTTATCGCGGACTACCGCGTGACGCAGAAGATGCTCTTCCACTTCATCAACAACGCCGTCGGCAAGGTACGGTTGCTCAAGCCGCGCGTCTGTGTCACAGTGCCCTTCGGCGCGACGCAGGTTGAGCGACGCGCGGTGCGGGATGCGGCGCTGGAAGCTGGCGCCAGCCGTGCATACCGGATTCCAGAACCCATTGCCGGCGCCATCGGCGCTGGCCTGCCCATCCATACGCCGGGCGGTCATATGATCGTCGATCTCGGTGGGGGAGCCAGCCAGGCCGCCGTCCTCTCCGTCTACGGTGTGGTGACCTCCGCCGCCATTCGCGAGGGCGGTGTCAGAATGGACGAGGCAATTGCCAGCTACATCCGCCGCAAGTACAACCTCATGTTGGGTGTATCCACTGCCGAAGAGGCCAAGATCCGGATTGGCGCTGCGATGCCGGTGGATGAAGCGCTTCGCATGGAGGTTCAGGGACGCGACCAGGTCACGGGGCTGCCCCGCAGCGTTGAGATCACCACCGACGACATTGTGGAGGCGCTGGAAGAACCCATCGCGCTGATCACCAATATGGTGAAGTCAGTGCTTGAGCGTACTCCCCCCGAGTTGTCCTCCGACATTATCGACAGAGGTATGACCATGATCGGCGGCGGCTCACTGCTGCGGGACCTGGATCAACTCCTGACTCAGGAAACCGGGGTGCCGGTCTACGTGGCGGATGCCCCAATGGCTTGTGTGGCTGTGGGTGCCGGGAAGAGCCATGCGCTGCTCCCCTACTTGCGCAGGACGCTTCGGGAGCTCTAGCCGGCAGGCTGCATGCCCTGACCGAGAGCAGATGGGTGACAGATCCCATCTGCTCTTTTGTGAGCTTGGATGCACGTCGGTTCCCAGGAAAGTTGACTCAGGACCCTGTGATGCTATAATGACCGCAGTCAAGAATGACCGCGGTCAATTTCTGAGGGATGGAGCTAATGCGCAGAGTAATCACCGGAATCCTTATCGTTGCTGTTATCTCCGCCGCTGTCGGCGGTGTCTTGTGGTGGCGCCAACAACGTAGCGCGGCCGAACTCCCCGAGGTATTACGCACTCAGGTGGTCACGCGAGGTGATCTCGAGCTCACCGTTTCGGCCAGCGGCAACATCGCGGTGAGACGGAGGACGGATCTCCGAGCTCAGGGCTCTGGTACCGTGGCGCACGTGCTAGTCGCCCCCAACGACAGCGTACGCTCGAATGATCTTCTCTTAATTCTGGACACCGATCAGCTAGAGCGAGCGGTGAGCCAGGCAGAGATCGCGTTGGCGCAGGCGCAGTTAGATCTCGAGACCGAGCTTGAGCCCACCGATCCGGAGGAGATCGAAAGCGCCGAGCGCGCTGTCCAGAGCGCCGCACAAGCGCTAGAGGTAGCCCGATTGGGAAAGCAGACGGCACGGGTGGATGCCGAAGCGATGGTGGTTGAGGCACAGAGAGAACGAGAGGCCGCCAACCGCCGCCTCGTGGAAGCCGAGGGAGGGTCAGGCGAGGAGGCTGCCCGAGAGAATCTGCGCTATGCTGAAGCGCAAGAGCGCATCGCCCGCATTAACGCCGAGGTCATCCAAAAGCAGGCTGAGTCTCAGTGGCAGAACGCCTATATTAACTATGAGCAGGCTCAGGCTAAGCTGGCCAAACTCAGAGAAGGGCCGAAGGCGAGTCGCATTAAGCAGCTCGAGTTGCAGGTCGAGCAGGCGCAGCTTCGCCTAGAGCAGGCCCGGGAGAACCTGGTGAACGCCGCTGTGCTTGCCCCCCACGACGGGTTTGTCGCTGCGATCGAAGTGGAGGAAGGGACTCAATACCGAGCCGGGGATGTCGCTGCGACGCTTCTCGATGACAGCACCTACTTCGTCGAAATAACGGTTGACGAGCTCGACATTGCTGCCGTCGAGATTGGACAACCTGTCGTGGTTTCGCTGGATGCCTATTCAGATGTCGATCTCACGGGAAAGGTCACCGGCATCGCACCGGCAGCGACCAGCACGGACGGAATTGTATCCTATCGGGTGCGCGTAGAGCTGCTCGATACCAGCAGCGTGCGCATCTTTGAGAGCATGACGGCAAGCGTGCGCATCCGTACGGATGTCGTCGAGGAGATCTTGCTTATCCCGTCGTGGGCGGCCTACGTTGACCAGGGGACAGGAGAGGTCTATTGCTATCGCATCTCGAACGGCGCGCCGCAGCGCAGGACAATCGAACTGGGACGCCACAACGAGACCTACACGGAAGTCGTTTCAGGGCTGGAGGAGGGTGACGAAGTCGCCTTGGTCGCACAAAGAGCGGATCTGCTCTCCCCACCTGAGGGCGGCTTCCAGTTCGGGAACTGATACTGAGGGATCGGATGAAGAAGCTCGTTAGGATCATCGCCATCATTGTGGTTGTCGGTAGCATCGTCGGAGGCTATGTGTGGTGGCGCAGCCGCCAGACAGCCGCATCGTCCACCGAGACCAAAGTTCTGAGAACGGGGGAGATCATCCGTGATACCCTCGACCTCTCCGTAGCAGCGAGCGGGACCATCCGTGCACAGCGGAGGCTCGACATCGCCTTCGAAGTCAATGGGATGGTAGCGGAGGTCAACGTAGAGGTCGGCGATCGCGTCCGACGGGGACAGGAGCTCGCGCGACTCGACGAAGACGCGCTGGCGCGGGCCGTTCGCCAGGCCGAGCTCAGCCTGGAGCAGGCCACTGCGAATCTCTCAGCCTTGTTGGAACCTCCAGCGGACGAGGATCTCAAGTTGGCCCAACTTGCCATCCAGGAGGCAGCGCAAGCGATGTCCGTCGCCGACCTCAGTAGGGAGTTGGCTGAGGCACGGGCGGCAAACAACATCGAGCGAGCACGCGACCTGGAGGAGGATACACGCGAGGCCTATGAACGCTATCTGGACGCCCTGGAGCGCCTTGGCCTTCCTGAAGCCTATGCCGCCGGGATCACAGCCGCCTATATGGAGGCGCAAGGGAACGTAGGGATCACGCAGCTCAAGAGCGAACACGCGATTCAACAAGCGAAAAGCCAGTGGTCTGCCGCGTATCAACGCTATCAGGACGCCCAACGGAATCTCGAGAGCCTCCAGACCGGGCCGACCGATGAGCAGATTCGACGGCTTGAGCTACAGATCGAGCAAGCCGAGCTCGGCCTAGAGGAGGCACAGGCGGACCTCGCGTCGGCGGCTATCACGTCTCCCTTCGCTGGTGTTGTCGCGGCCGTCAACGTGCAGGAAGGCACACAAGCTCCAGTGGGACTGCCCGCCGTTTCCATCCTCGACGATTCCGTTCACTACGCAGAGATTGCCGTCGATGAGATCGACATCGGACAGGTATACGAGATGCAACCGGTCAGCATCGTGGTTGACGCCTACCCGGATGTCACGATTGAGGCAACGGTCGACCGGATCGAGCCGCTTCCCACGATATCTGGGGGTATCATCGCATACCCGGTACGCATGCGCATTTCCGATGACACCCTTGTAGATATCCGTGACGGCATGACAGCGAGTGCTCGTATTCTCGTTGAGCGGCGCGAAGACGTTCTTCTCATTCCCAACTGGGCGGTGCGCACCGATCAGGCGTCGGCCGAGATCTACACTTATTGCTATTGTCTACGCGAAGGTCAGCCCACCCGCGTGCCCATCGAGCTCGGAGCCCGAAGCGAGAGCCATACCGAAGTCATATCTGGGTTACAAGAGGGCGACACGGTTGCTTTGCTTCCGGAATCCCAGGATCTACTGCAGTTTCAGGGTCTCCCCTCGCGAGGAACACCGTGACAAATCGAGAAAGCAGGACGGTACCAGCCACGTGTCGACATCTGAAGTGTCTGTGCAGGAAGGCAAACTCATGAACGCTAAGGACGCCGTCATATGGGTTGATAGTCTACACAAGATCTACCGTATGGGCGAGAACGAAGTTCATGCGCTCAGAGGCGTGTCCCTTGCTGTGAGCAGCGGCGAGATCATCGCGATTATGGGACCATCAGGATCGGGCAAATCGACCTTCATGAACATCCTCGGCTGCCTGGACCAACCCACATACGGTCTCTACACCCTCGCTGGCAGAGATGTAAGCAAGATGAACGACGACCAGCTAGCAGCGGTTCGCAACAAACGGGTCGGCTTTGTCTTCCAGACCTTCAACCTGCTTGCTCGCACTAGCGCCCTGGATAACGTCGCGCTTCCCCTCGTCTATTCGGGTGTCCCGGCACGGGAGCGACGGAAGCGCGCCGTCGAGGTACTCAAGAACGTGGGCCTGGGCAATCGGCTTGATCACACCCCCAATGAGCTGTCCGGCGGGCAGCAACAGCGGGTTGCCATCGCCCGGGCGCTAGTGAACCGCCCCTCGATTATCCTCGCCGATGAGCCTACAGGGAATCTCGACAGCAAATCCGGCAGAGAGGTCATGGCGATCCTACAACGTCTTAATCGCGATACCGGCATCACGATCGTGTTGGTCACGCACGACCCGGTGATCAGTCGGTATGCCCGCCGCGTCGTCCACCTCTTCGATGGAAAGATCGTCGAGGAGGAAATCATCAAAGACCCAACAGAGGCGGTCGCGGAGACAGTAGAGGAACCACGAGCGTGAAGATCCTCGAAGCGATTCGTCTGGCCCTGCGGGCCCTGACCACCAATAAGCTGCGCTCCGCGCTGACCATGCTGGGTATCATCATCGGTGTTGGCGCCGTCATCACCCTCATGTCCGGCGGCGAGGGCGTACAGACGTACATCACCGACCAGTTCGAGGCTATCGGCACAAACCTCTTCTTCGTCATCCCCGGCTCCTTTCAGCAAGAGCTGTCACGCCCAGCCTATCTCACGCTCAAGGACGCAGAGGCGCTTCAGGATCCCGTGGAGGCGCCCGATGTGCTGCGCGTGGCCCCTCTGGTTCAGGGGACCGCTCGAATCACCACGCCGGGCAAGGATCGCCGCGTGGAGGTCAGCGGCGTCACGCCTGATTACGCCCTGGTGCGAAATTGGCCGGTGACCGCCGGCGCCTTCATCAGTTTCAGCGACAATCAAGCGCGCGGGCGTGTTGCTGTTTTGGGGGCGGACACGGCCTCTTACTTCTTTCCGGACCTTCCGAACCCCAGCGGCGAGGTCATCCGCATCAACGGCGCCCCCTTCCGGGTCATCGGCGTTCTTGAGGAGCGTGGAGGCAGTGACTTCCGCAATGAGGATCAGGTCGTGCTCATCCCCCTCAGCACCGCGCTGAGCCGCGTGTTTCCCAGGCGAACCAATCAGGGCGAGCTGGCTGTATCGTTTATCTACATACAGGCGGTCTCTGAAGAGCGCATGGATGCTGCGATCGCGGAGGTCACGCTGATCCTGCGGCAACGCCACAATATCGCTCCCGGCCAACCCGACGACTTCACCGCCGTGAGCCAAGGAGATCTTATCGGCACCTTCCAGCAGATCACCGGCGTGCTGACGACCTTTTTGGGCGCCATCGCTGGCATCAGCCTTCTGGTTGGCGGCATCGGAATTATGAATATCATGTTGGTCTCGGTCACCGAGCGCACGCGCGAGATCGGGTTGCGCAAGGCGGTGGGGGCCCGGCGGCGCGATATCCTGTGGCAGTTCCTGATTGAAGCCGTTATGTTATCGATGTTTGGAGGGGTGATTGGGATTGCGCTCGGCAGCGGTGGAGCAGCGATAATGTCGCATCTCCTGAGAGAGGAGGGGTTCAACGCTGTGATAACGGCAGACTCCGTCGCGCTCGCCACGCTCTTCTCAGCCGCCGTCGGTCTCTTCTTTGGCATCTATCCGGCCCAGCGCGCTGCTAAGCTGAACCCCATTGACGCCCTGCGTTACGAGTAGTGTAAGTGAATTTGGAACGCGGCATATGGCAGAACAACCGCAAGAAGGCACAGGGGCCCTCCCCTATCGGGAGGAGCTATTCGCCGGACGCACCGCCCTGCGCCTTTCGGAGCACGCTCTCCGCGAAGCCCACAAAGAAGGGTTGCGCGGCAGGGACATCGTCTATGCGATCTTCACGGGTGAAGTGGTGGAACGTTATCCACACCGGCGAAGGGCTCTGATCTCCGGACCCTATCGCGGGAGCGATCTGCACCTTCATATCGTGTGCGACTATAGTGACTACGACGAGATCGTCGTCGCCACGGTCTATATTCCCTCCCGGAGCCGGTGGAGCAGTCACCGCCAGCGGCGGCATTGAGCCCAATCGGTAGGATCCGCAGTAGCCTTAGGGGCGCGATCGAGCGCTGGAGACGACGAGGGGACGCATAGCAGAAACGGGCCAGCGCACCTGCTGGCCCGTCTTCCTGGAGTGGTGGCGAAGGGCGGATTCGAACCGCCAACCAAGGGCTTATGAGTCCCCTGCTCTACCATTGAGCTACCTCGCCACATCAAATAGCGGGGGGTGGATTCGAACCACCGACCTCCGGGTTATGAGCCCGACGAGCTGCCACTGCTCTACCCCGCATCGCAACACGCATTATACACAGAACCGCCAAATCGTCAAGTGTATTTCCGGCGTCGCCGTTGCCAGCGGGGCGGATCCCGGCTATCATGAGCGCGATGGAAAACGCGATACCCTATCAGAGTGGGAGCCCTGTGCTTGATCTAGAGGTGCCAGACGACTCTCCACACATCGGTGAGATCCGTGGCCACTGAACCGCAGGCTCAGATGCTCGAGGGAACCCTCGAGCGCTTCACATATCAGAACGAGGAGAACGGGTACACTGTCGCGCGCCTGGTACCCCAGGGCCGCAGCTACGAGGTAACCGTCGTCGGGACACTTGCAGGCGTCAACGTCGGGGAATCGCTGCGCCTCAAGGGCACGTGGACGACCCACCCACGCTATGGCCGGCAGTTCGAGGTCAGCTCCTATACTGTGGAGCTCCCAGCGACCGCCGAGGGAATCCGCAAGTACTTAGGCAGTGGGCTGGTGAAGGGCGTTGGTCCGGTCACCGCAAAGCGTATCGTCGACTACTTTGGCCTTGAGACCCTCGACGTCATCGAAGAGGAGGTGCGGCGTCTTCGGGAGATCCCAGGAGTCGGTCCAAAGCGTGCCGGTCAAATCGCCAAAGCCTGGGAGACGCAGAAGCAGATCAAGGACATTATGCTGTTCCTGCAGAGCCACGGCGTGAGTAGCGGGCTTGCCGTGAAGATCTACAAGCAGTATGGCGACGCTGCCATTCAGGTGGTGAGGACTGCGCCGTATCAGCTCGCTAGGGACATCTACGGCATCGGCTTCAAGACCGCCGACAAGATCGCGATGCAGATGGGGATGGCGGTCGACGCGCCAGAGCGCATCCAGGCCGGCATTCGTTACGCGCTCGGAACCTACAGCGATGAAGGCCACTGCTACGCCGACCGCAATGCCTTACTCGCCACCGCAGCTGAGTTGCTTGAGGTCGACGTTACCGCCTGTGAGCCCGAACTGGATGCTCTGAGACAACAAGAGGAAATCATCGAGGTCGAGACCGCGTCCACGTTTACCGGGAAAGCGATCTACCTACCCCCCTTCTACTATGCAGAGCAAGGCGTCGCGAGCAAGTTGCGCCAGCTACGCGAGAGTGAGCGAGATCGTCTTGCCCTATTCCACGACATCGACTGGGACGTAGCCTTCACCTGGTTGAAGAACCGGCACCCCATTCGCCTCACGCCAGCCCAGCAAGCGGCCATACGTATGGCGCTGACCGAACGCGTGAGCATCCTCACCGGCGGTCCGGGCACGGGAAAGAGCACCATCATGGGTAGCCTCATCGAGCTCTTACGTGCCAAGCAGCAACATGTGCTGCTGGCTGCTCCTACGGGCAGGGCGGCCAAGCGACTGAGCGAGACAACCGGGCTTCCGGCGAAGACGATCCATCGACTGCTCGAGTTCAAGCCGGGCCGGGGAAACGCCTTTCTCCGCGATCGCGAGAACCCGCTCGACACGGATCTGGTCATTGTCGACGAGGCCTCGATGATCGATATCCTCCTCATGAACCATTTGCTCAAGGCCATTGAGGCCGGTACCCATCTGCTGCTGGTGGGGGATATCGACCAGCTCCCCTCGGTGGGGCCTGGCAATGTCCTCCACGATCTCATCCACAGCGAGGTGTTGCCGGTCACGAGACTGGAGACCATCTTCCGCCAAGCGGAGGATAGTTACATCGTTGTGAATGCCCATCGGATCAACCGCGGTGAGATGCCGCTCTTCCCGAAGGATGCCGCAGACTTCTATCTCTTTCGACAGCCCGAGCCCGAGAAGGCGTCGAGTCTGATCATCGACATCGTCGCGCGACGGATTCCTCAGAAGTTTGGCTACGCCGCCGCTACCGACATACAGGTTCTCACGCCCATGCATCGAGGAGAATGCGGGGTCACGGCCCTCAATCGGCGCCTCCAGAAACGGCTGAATCCACCGGTTGAGGCGAAACCGGAAGTGCAGCACGGTTCGCGGACCTTTCGCGAAGGTGACCGGGTGATGCAGATCCGCAACGACTATGAGCGCCAGGTCTTCAACGGTGATATGGGGACGATCACCGATATCGACCTCGAGGCCCACCTGGTCACCATCGACTTCGATGACCTTGAGGCCCGCTACGAGCTGTCGGAGCTCGATAACCTCGTCCACGCCTACGCAATCAGCATCCATAAGTCGCAGGGATCCGAGTTCCCCGCCGTCGTCGTGCCCATCCTCACGCAGCACTACGTGATGCTGCAGCGCAACCTGCTCTACACGGCGGTAACGCGCGGCAGGGAGTTGGTGGTCCTGGTCGGCGATCACCGGGCCATTGCGATCGCCGTCCGCAATGACCGGATCGCGCACCGAAACACACGTCTGCAGGAGCGTTTGATGGAGGGAGCTGGTCCGCAGCAGGCAAGCGGCGGCTACGCTCTCTGACACCCGAAGTCTTGCGGCCCGGCGCTTGCATTGCCCGAGTCGTGTGCTATAATGTTGAACGTCGGATGACCTATGCGGGTGTAGTTCAGTGGTAGAACGTCAGCTTCCCAAGCTGAATGTCAGGGGTTCGAACCCCCTCACCCGCTCTTGACAATGGAGCGCCCCCGTTCACGGAGGCGCTCTATCTGTTCACCCCTCAACGCTACATCACAAACGCCACAGCCGTGCCCGCGACAAGCATCAAGACCAGACCGGGCCATAGCGCCTTGCGGAAGCTTCTAGAGCCTGTGACTAGGGCAAAAACGCCCTTGAATAGCGTGTTGGCCATCGCCGCAATCACGATCGCCCGCGTAGCGACCTCTGAGGCCAGCCCCCCACCCCTCTGCGTTAAGTCAACCATAGAGAGGGCAATCGCGTTGACGTCGGCCAAGCCGGACACGAAACTCGAGATGTAGATACCCGTGTTGCCAAAATAGACCTGTGCCGCGCGCGATACGACCAACACAAACGCATAGATCAGGCCAAAGCGGATGGCAGGGCCTAGTTCAAACGGGTTGGAAAACTCGACGCTTTCCTTCTCGCTGGACCACTGAACGAAATACAAGTACGCACTGTAGACGAGGCCGACACCTGCTGAGGCTGCCATCGGCGCAATCAAACCTGTGGCGAGCTCAGGCGCCAAGGTGAAGACGATAACAAGCACACGCACAAACATCACGCCCCACGCGACAAGGATCGCAAGCGCGAAGGGCCGAGCCAGCTCCTCGCTGTCGTGGCTGCGTTGTGAAAAACTCAGCGTGACCGCCGTGCTCGACGCGATCCCACCCAGCAATCCCGTCAACCCAATCCCTCGCCTCGCCCCCACGACTTTGATCAACACGTAGCCCAAGAAACTGATCCCGCTGATGAAGATCACCATCAGCCAGATGTTGTAGGGATTGAGGACGTTGAGGGGGGTCGGGCCAAACGTTCTATTCGGCAACAGCGGAAGCACAATCACGCTGATAACGGCGAACTTCACCGTTGCGTAGATGTCCTCCCGGGTGATAGAGTGGGTGAAACTACGAAACTCGTGCTTAAGCGAGAGCATCGCCGTCACGGTCACGCCCAGAGCTGCAGCCAAAGGCAACGGTCCCCACAAGCATAGGCCTCCGGTGCCATAGGCTACAATTGCGGCGGTCTCCGTGGTCATGCCCGGCTTTCCCACGAGGACGTCAGCATAGTAGGCCAGAGCCAACAACACGGCTACGGCAACTATGCCGCCCAGGAACGGCAACCCGGAGCCGATGTGGTCGGAGACCAGCGCCATCACGAAACCGGCCAAGCTGAAAAGCGGGAACGTGCGAGCGCCCGCAAAGAGCTTGCCCTCAGGCTCATCGTAGACGGCTTCGCGTTGAATGCCGATGAGCAGGCCGATGCCTAACGCCAGGCCGAAGCGATAGAAGTAATCAGATGTGTTCATGCCCCTCCGCTGTTTTGCCTCCGCCGGGCAGGAAGGGTCACCGCCCCACCGGGAGGAGGCCAGCTACCGCCTAGACGCGCTCGACCGACGACAGCCCACCAGATCTTACCCGCTGGCGGGCGGGGATGTCTTCCGCCATCACGGAACCTCTCCAGAACCACGCAAGCCACAGACGCCACTGAAGCCGCCACCACGTCCAGACTGCCTGCCGCCGTTGCGCAGGCGTGATCTCTGGATCACGACTATACCATGCAGTCGTGTAGAGCGCAATCAGCGCCTCGATCTCGTCGATGGCAGGCTCGACAAACTCGTCTGCGGCGGACCCGTGTTCCTCAACAACCCGCCGCAGGTGACTTACCCAACGGTCGAGCAGTTCGTGAGGCGTGTCTCCGGTGCGAATACGGATGCGGAGTCGGCGCGCGTGCTTGGTCAGGCGTCGGTAGAGACGCGCAGCCATCTTCTCGGGTGGGGAAAACCACAGGGCCGCGCTGTCGATGCCCGTCAAGACGATGATGACCAGAGCGATACCGCCGACGGCTGCCATAAACGCGACGCCGACCGTTAAGGCCTTGGAGGGTTCCCGCGAACGGCTCACTAAGGGGTCGACAGGTTGTCCCTCGGGCCACTCAAAGCCTTCATCACTTGATGAGCCACTGCGCGTGATCGGGGCCCGACCGCCGGTGGGCTCGAACTCTATCCAGCCATATTCGGGGAAGTAGATCTCCGGCCACGCGTGAGCATCTGCTTCCGTCACCACATAGCGCGCGACCACCGGATCGTATTGTCCGCTAACGTAACCGATCACCAGCCTGGCTGGTAATCCAGCTGCGCGCGCGAGGACGACCATCGATGTCGCGTAATAGTCGCAGTAGCCCTCTTGCAGCTCAAAGAGGAAGAAATCTGCGATATCCGTCTGCGCACCGGGCCTTGGCACATCCAGGTTGTAGGGGAACTCTCGAAGGTACTGCTCAATGGCCTTGGCCCGATCATAAGGTGTGGGTTCCGTCGCCGTGAGTTCGCGTGCCAGGTCCACGACGCGATCCGGAACCGTATCAGGCAGCTGCAGATAGCGGCTCAAGATCCAGTCGGGATAGTCGAGCGAGGCTGACCGCAGGTCCTCCACGGTCACCAGCGGGTAGACAGAGTCAGCGCGATACTCGCGGCGCGCTTCGAGTGTCGCCCCGAAGATCTCACCAGGGGGCCGGAATGCCACGGAGAATTCCTGATCCACCGAGACGAGCGTCCCATCAACATGGACCCTTCCCCCAACGCTCGGGCTGACCAGTCGCACGTTCTGTCGAAGGGTCCTGAGATGAGGCGCGTCCAGGTCGGTCGCTTCTTCACCTGCCTCGAACTTGATGGTCTCCGTGCCGCTGGTCGCCCATCCCCGGCCGAAATAGTGATCGTAGGTGATGCTACGCCAGTAGTGGCGTGGAGCCGAGGTGTAGTCCGTCAGCCCCTCGGGCATATAAGGCGGCAGCTCGCCGGTCTCCACAACCATCACCACGGACCGTGAAAGCTCGGGACCTGAGCCAATCAGATGCTCCTGGGGGAGCCTGGTCGACTCCATGGACTGCAACGGACGCACAGGTCGCGGCTCGGCTCTTTGCTCAAGACCGAGTCCCTCCGCAACCTGCTCGGTCCTGGAGTCATCACCACGATCGGTGACCTCTCGAACCCAATCGGCGATCTTTTCAGCGGAGATCGAGGGCGCGACGGCTGCCGCAAGCACCAGCGCGATGGAGAGACCGGTAGCAACCATCGCAACATCGCTCCACAGGCCCTGGGAGAAATCGACGCCGCGGGACAGCCAGCGCGACTCACGAGCTTGCTGACGCATCAGCGCCATGAGCACTAGGGTGATGCCCAGGATCGGCAGGAATATGTAGGGGTTCGATCCTGTGTAGGACAGGACGAAGCTAAGCAGCACGGCTCCAGGGAGGACACCAAGGAGAGGGTGGTTGTTGCGCCGCACCACCCAACCACTCCAGGCGTTGTACAGCCAGATGCCCAGCCCCCAGATCAGCGCAGAGCCGATGACGTCCCATCCCCCTCGCCCAGCCAGTAGGCCGTACAGCCAGGTACTGGTTCGGCCGATCAATGTGCCCACGTCGCGCCAGAGCGACGAAAAATGAGTCGGCACAATTCCCCAATCCGGCGGCTGCTTCGTCCAATACCACCGGACGAGCTGGTCCACGACCTGCCCCACCGCCTTCACGGCCTCCCAAACATCCTGCTCAAGCCCGCCCACGCGGATCAGTAGAAACTCGACGCCGAAAATCACGATGAGCAGAGCCGCGAACCACGCCTTCATCGGCAACTGAGCCAGCAACCAACCTAACGTCAGCCCCACCGCTGAAATCGAGAAAATGAAGGCGACATTGAGGCTTGGCACAGACTCGGCCAAGCCGGAAGCCATACTGAAAGCCACGATGAGCAACAAAGCCCACGCGACCAACGACCTTGGGCCAAGCGCCCGCACAAGCCTCGCGATCAACCCCGTTCGACGCTCCCCACGATATCTCATACCAAGGTCCTCCAGGAGACCTGCTGCTCTCGCTGTTCCACCGCGATAGCCTTCCCGGTTCCCGACACCCGCCATTCCCAATGCCCCCGTCTACCGGGCCTTATCTCGGGCCGGTCGAGGACGTCCTGCGTGATCTCGTAGTGCACCACCTCGAGATTCTCCAGCGATCTCTTGACGATATCCTGATTCGCGGTCCCGCCGAAGGAGACCGGATCCAGCAACAAGACCGTGGGTACGGCGCCTTGTCGTATGAGGGGTACAAGGGCGTGCACCCAAGCTAGGTCCGCAGAAGGCGTGATCAGGATCAAGCTCGCGTTGCGCCCAATGCTCGATCCCACGCGCGAGAGCATCTCCGCAAGGGGACGGTCTCCACGAGAGATGAGCGCCAACGACCGGAGAATCTCCCATCGTTGCCCCTCGCCCTCGGCGGGCGGCATCCATACGAGTTCCTCACCCTCGGCGACCATGCCAACCGCACGGCGAGCACGCACCCCCCGATCGGCTAACGATGCCGCAAGGATGACCCCATGCTCATCCGTCGCGTTTTCTGCCTTCCCCACCTGGACGCGGCGGTCCATGTCCAAGAGGATCCACCAATCGCCTGCCGGGGTGCTGTCGAACTGCCGAATGTAGAGGCCATCACGCCGTGCTGTGGTGCGCCAGTGGATCCAACGACGGCTGTCACCTGGTGCATACTCGCGAACCGTCGCCGCACTGACCGTCTTGTCAAGGATGTTCGCTCGCGGACGCGCTTCACCTGAGCGCCCACCGGGCGCCACCTCGATACTCGGTAGGGGTACAATGGGCGGCAAGACCAAGAGGGGCATGGACGCCGGGAAATCGAGCGTCACCGAGAAGATACCGAAGGGATCGCCGGTGCGGATCTTCGTCGGCCCTAGGGTGAACAAACCACGCCGCAGGCAAATCGCCTCGGTGTGCCAACGAATGACATCGTAACCCGAAATCCCAGTCCCCCGGCTCACGGCGTAGTCGGGCATGGTGGACCCATCGAGGATCTCGGCCCACACCGCGGGCGCCCAGCCGTCGTTGTGAATCGTGAACCGCTCCACCAGCCGGTCGCCAACCTGGGCCCACCCAAAGCGCATCTGTCGCGTCAGATCCATGCCTTTGGCCAGCGATCGCGACCAGAACCAGCTCAGCAGAAAGGCTCCACCCAGTCCCACAATTAGGATTCGCCAGCCGCGATAGGGGGCCAGCAGCTGGGTGATGATCAAAACGAGAAACAAGATCGGCACGAGCCAAGTCTCTAGCGCTATCTTCGTGCTCCGCCCTGGACCCGGCTCAGCGTATTCGCTCACACGTCACCTCACTCCTATTCGCCGATAGGCCGTCTGCGGCCCCACGCCGCCAACTACGTCACGCTATCGGCCCCCCAGTATCGCTAATCCGCCATTACGTAACTCAGCACGCCTGCTAGCCCGCCACCGCCTCTCGCGATCGCATCCGTTCATGCTCCGGCTCCGGCATCGGCAGTTGCTCGAGGATCGCCTGCACGACTTCATCGGAGTGCACATCACGGAGACGCGCACTGGGACTGATGATGAGCCGATGAGATAGGACATATGGGGCGATGAACTTGACGTCATCCGGCAACGCATAGTCGCGCCCGACCATCGCCGCCCGCGCCTGTGCCGTACGGTAGAGCGTCAGGCTGCCACGAGGACTGGCGCCCAGGTAGACATCACTATGCTGCCGCGTCTTCTGGACCAGCCGCACGATGTATTCCTTCACCGCCGGCGAAACAAAGATACTCCTGATCTGTTCCTGCGCCGCAAGCAGATCCTCCCCAGACACCACGGGCTGCAGATCCTCAACGGGATGATGGAATTGCTGTCGGTCGAGTACCTCGATCTCATCTCGCATAGCAGGATAGCCCAGGTTGATCCGCATCAAGAAGCGGTCAAGCTGCGCCTCGGGCAACGAGTACGTGCCCTCATACTCGATGGGGTTCTGAGTAGCCAGCACCACAAACGGCTCAGGAAGCGGATACGTCGTACCGTCCACCGTAACCTGCCGCTCCTCCATCGCCTCCAAGAGTGCGGACTGTGTTTTCGGGGTGGCACGGTTAATCTCGTCAACGAGCACAATCTGTGACATGATCGGTCCCGGCTGGAACTCGAACTCCCGCGTGGCTTGGTTGTAGATTGACACGCCGGTCACGTCGCTAGGGAGCATGTCTGGTGTGAACTGAATGCGGCTGAAACTGCACCCCATTGACCGCGACAGACTTCGTGCGAGCATCGTCTTGCCCACGCCGGGCACATCCTCGATAAGGAGATGCCCTCGACTTAGCAGACCAACAACGGCAAGCTGTACCGCCGACGATTTGCCAACGATAACGTGCTCGACGTTAGCGACAAGCTTGCGACTGAACTCCTGTACGTCCATCATCCGAGCCTCCTGAGGATGTAGCTACAGCCCAAAAAGGCAGGCCTTGGTGATCCCACACCTTGTCTCTTCCGATTCTAGATTATAACAGGTTCGGGAGCGATTCTCAGGCCCATCCTGCGAGACAAGAGAGATCGCTCCCACTGTAATCCCGACCTCAGCATCCTGTTTCACGCGTCTGCAATTGCCCCTCACGGAATATACTTTATAAATATAGCACAAAAAGTGGAAAAATCACGATACAATCAGTGAGGTCGGGCACTGTCCCTGTGACCAGGCAAGGTAGACACTCTGTGCTCGCACGAAGTGAATGAGCAGAACGCTATGAGATTGACGCGATGTACGTAGTAGAGCCCGATCAGGCCCAGATTGCGCGCACGAAGCGCTGGCTGTCCTACGAGGAGATCGATCTTCCCGATGGCTCCGCCAGACTAGCCCAGCTGCCGGGCGTGCGGAAGCCCGGACCCGCCCACACCGCGCTCTTCGATGCTGTACGACGGGTGCCCCCAGGAAAGGTCTTCGTCGCTGGGCCTGGAGCTGCGGCCTCAGCACTCTGGGCGGCAAGGGTTGGAGCCACCGTGATCACCTGGACGTGGGATGTTGCTGAGTACTTGTCGGTCACGGAGACCTTTGCGGAGAACGGACTGTCGCCAGCGGACAGCGTGCTGGGCTTCGACTGCGCAGATCTTGAGCCCGAGCGGTGTGAGCTTGCGCTGCTGCATCTTCCTCGTGGTCGTGATCTCCAGAACGAGCTCCTGCAAGCGGGCGGCGCGATGCTCCGCCCCGGTGGGAGACTTGCGTTCGTCGGCGCAAAGAACGAAGGTGTGCGCGCAGCGCTCGATGAGGCCCGTCGTCTCTACGGAACGGCCGGCGTCGTTGCGCGAAAGGCCGGCTATCACGCTGCCTTGGCCTACCGACAGGAGAGCGAAGCCATTCCCCTACCGGTCGTCGATCTAGAGGCCCATATTGTTTCTGTGGAGGGACAACCGACGGCGCTGCACAGTTACCCCGGCGCGTTTGCCCGCGACCGGCTTGATGCCGGCGCGCGTGCCCTCATCGAGGGCATGAAGATATCCCCCGCCGCAACGGTTCTCGATCTTGGTTGTGGCACAGGCCTGGTCGGACTGGCTGCGCTTCGCCAGGGCGGGCGCGTGATCGGCACCGACGTGTCGACCCGTGCCGTGATGTCAACTCACCACACCTGGGCGGCCAACGGCTTTCCGGACGCAGAGGTCCACGTCTGTATTGGAGCGACCGCGCTCCCGGATGCCTCTGTAGATGTCGTGGTGACCAATCCACCCTTTCACAAGGGCCACGACGTCGATTTCGGAGTCGTGCAGCTCTTCATCGAAGAAGCGGCACGCGTGCTGCGGGCTGGGGGCGTGATCTATCTTGTCGCCAACGCTTTCCTCAATTACGAACCGTGGCTCAACGAGTGTTTCAGCGCCATCACGCCCGTCCTTGACGACCGCCGATTCCGCGTCTGGCGGGGGTATCGTTGAGCGACGCGTTGCGGCGGTCTCTTGCAGAATCACTGAGCTCCGCTATCATAGGCCAACTAGGGAGCTGTCCCACTCATCGCAGACCAGCGTAGGGAGATAATCCAATGTCCGAGCCACTTGAGTACTTCCTCCAGCCGAACGGCGTCGCAGTCATCGGCGCAAGCGCCGATCCCGGCAAGCTGAGTCACGGCGTCGTGCGCAATCTCAAGAACCACGGCTATCCCGGCCCAATATACCCCGTCAATCCCAAGGGGGGGGAGATTCTAGGCCTCACCGTCTACCCCAGCATCCTGGAGGTGCCAGATCCTGTTGAGCTCGCCGTGATCATGATTCCTGCGCCCTTCGTCCCTGAGGTGCTCGAGGAGTGCGGTCAACGCGGGCTGCGGGCCGTGATCGTCATCACTGGCGGCTTCCGGGAAGCGGGTCCCGAAGGCGTGGCTCTGGAGCGACAGCTGGCGACGATCGCCCAGGCCTACGAGATGCGGCTGATCGGCCCGAACTGCGTGGGCGTAATGGACGCGCACTACCCACTCGACACCACCTTCATCGCCGCAATGCCGAGAGCGGGCCACATTGGCTTTGTGTCGCACTCTGGAGCAATCTGCGGCGGTACCGTCGACTGGGCGCGTGAAGTCGGCGTTGGCTACAGCCGCATCATCAGTCTCGGCAACGAACTCGACGTCGACATCGCCGACGGCATCCGGATGCTGCAGAATGATCCCAACACCCGCGTGATCAACATCTACGCCGAGGGGCTGCCGGATGGGCGCCGCTTTGTCGAGACAGCATCCGAGGTCTATCGACAGAAACCCATCGTGGCGCTCAAAGCCGGGCTCACCACCGCCGGTATCCGCGCGGTTGCTTCGCACACCGGAGCGCTGGCGGGAGATGAACAAGCGTATCGCGCCGCGTGCCATCGGGCAGGAGCGCTGGTCGTCAACTCGCTGCAAGAGCAGAACGATCTGGCTATCGCTCTCGCCTCACAGCCGCTGCCAGAGGGCAACCGCGTCGCCATACTGACCAACGCGGGCGGGCCGGCGGCTCTCGCTGCCGACGAGCTCGACCACTACGGACTGGTGATGGCCAACCTCAACGAAGCCACTCGGGAAAAGCTGTTGCGTGTCACGCCAAGAGGCGCCCAGTTGGGCAACCCTGTCGACATGCTGGGCGGGCCCGAGGCGGGTATGTATCAGGCCGCTGGAGAGATTATCCTCTCCGATCCCAATGTGGATATGCTGATGGCGATTTTCGTGCCCCAGGCCATCACGCCGGTGGACGACGTGGCACGCAACGTCATCGCGGCGGCGGCCTCTGCCGCAAAACCCGTGGTCTGCTGCCTTGTGGGCGGCGAGAGCATCGGCTCAGCCGTGCGCATGCTCAACGAGCACGGCGTGCCCTTCTACCAGGATCCCAACCGTGCCAGCCAGGCCCTCGCCGGGATGGTCGCCTATCGGCAGCTGCGTGGCCGACCTGAGCTCTCACCCGAGCCAGTGGAGGACGTGGATCGCGATGCGGTCGAGCAAACCCTTCAGGATGCCGCTTCGGGATCAGGCGCGGGCTTTTTGGACGCTCAGACAGCGGCCGAGATTGCTGCAGCGTACGGCATCTCCATACCCTCGTCAGGGCTGGCAAGGACTCGCGACGAGGCCGTCGAGCTCGCGCATTCTCTGGCCTATCCCCTCGCGATGAAGCTGATCGCGCCTGGCCTTGTGCATAAGGCCGATGTCGGCGGCATTACCCTCGGCCTTGCAGACGAGGATGCCGTGGGCGAGGCTTTCGATGCCATGGTCGGTGATCACCGCGACCGACAAGTGATGGTCCAGCAAATGGCCCCTCAAGGGCAAGAGGTGATTCTTGGCGCCCAGAGGGACGCGCAGTTCGGCCCCGTCCTGATGTTTGGGATGGGCGGCGTCTTCGTCGAGGTTCTCAAAGACGTGGCCTTCCGACTCGCGCCACTGACCCGTCACGACGCCCGTGAGATGGTTCTGGAGACCGCAGCCGGTGAGATCCTCAAGGGGGTCCGGGGACAGAGCCCGAAAGACATAGACGGCGTGGTCGACACCCTGTGCCGGATCGGTCAGCTCGTCAGTGACTTCCCGATCATCCGTGAACTGGACATCAACCCGCTGATCGTGAGCGAGGCGGGCGTCTGGGCCGTCGATGTCCGCATTGCGATCGGGGACGAGCGCTCAGGCT
>JBNGCP010000027.1:34980-43533 GCA_049974845.1 Anaerolineae bacterium
ATGCATATAGAGAATCACCCAGCCCGTCCCCGTAAACCCGTCTCCGTCGAGGTCCTGAAGGACCATGCCATCTTCGCTGCGCACGACCAGTCCGGGGGCAACCGCGGTGACCCACTGTTGGCTAGTGGCGCAGCCGATATGCTCCTCGCCTGTCACAAAATCGACGGCCGAGAAGGCCCCGAGGGTGCCCCACCCCGGATGTGGGCCTCCCGTGTAGTACCAGGTCTCGCCCTCCGGCCACGGCAACGCCAACGCCGGTGCCACGGCCCCCGCGGGTATAAGCGGCTCGACGGCATACTGGAACGGATCGCCAAAGAGGGACTCATACACCGAGCGAAACCGGTCGATATCGTCGAGCCAAGCCTCATAGCCGTCGGCCGTATCGGCCAGCATCTTCTGCACACCGGCGGTGGCGGCGTTGAGTTCGGTGGAGTACTGGATGAACGTGCCATCGCCGGTCTGAATCAGCCACAGTTCGTCGAGCCACCATCCGTAGAAGCCTGTGTTGAGACCATTGGCCGCCTGCGAAAGCTGCCGATAAAGCCCCTCCCAGTAGGCGCCACGCATATAGCCAAGCGGGTAGCTGCGCTGTGTAGGCGTCGGGTCGGCAGATGAGAGCCATCCACCCCGGAGCTCAAGCAGCGCCAAGAGCACGCGTGGCCCGACGCTGTACTGCTCTGCTACCAACTCGACGATCTCGGCGCCGGTCATCGACCGACCGTTGACGGCCTCGGCGTAGTGTGCGAGCAAACCGGGATGGCGCGCGACCTCCGCAGCCACATCGAAGTCCGCATAACCCGGTCCGTAGACCAGTTCACTATCGGGCAGAAGGGCCCGAGCGGGGCCCGTATGCTCCGCGTCCAGCCCGACTTGCAGCACCTGGCCAACGACGAGCTGATCGGCGTTTGAGAGCCCGTTCAAGCGCATCAGCGCCTCGACCGTGGTGCCATAGAGCGCCGCAACTCTCAGCATCGTGTCGCCGGGTTTGACGGTATAGGTCGTGGCCGTGCTGTCAGGTGGGACACGGGTGGGCGTTGGCGAGGGCGTCACCGACACAGCCGTCTTCATCATCGCGCGGGCGGTGGCCTGCGCTTGTGGGCTCGCCAGCCGCGCAGACGGCGCGCCTGGCGTTAGCGGAACCGCCTCAGGATCAAAAGAGGGAATCACGACCTCGCGCCGCGCACAACCCACTGACGCGACCATCAGGAAAGCGGCAAGAAGCCCCAAGCGAACCCGGCATCGTTTCCAGAAGCGGTCTACCATTCATCCACTCCCTAATCAGCTTCGCGACTCTGGCACCAGCGCGTGGTCGGATTATACCCGCCGAACCCCGAAGTCAAAGCGCGAAGCAGCGGGCTCTTTGTAACGCAGCGCGGGTGAATCTCAGCTATTTGGGCAAAAATGATATTGACACCGTTACCAGGTCGGCTTACTATATAGACGTGGCCATTTACGTAGCCTTAGATCGTCTGAAGGAGGAAGGACCGATGAAGAGACTCTGGACTGTGTTGAGTGTGGCGTTGGTCGCGCTGCTGCTCCTGGCAGCCTGTGGTGGCGAGGCAGAGCTGGGTACTGAGGAGAATCCCATCATCTGGGTTTTCGTTCCCTCTGGAGACACCGGTGAGGTAACGACCGGCGCTGAAGAGCTCGCTGCGCTGTTGGAGGCGGAGACCGGGTTGTTCTTTGACATCAGTATCGCCACAGAGTATGCTGGCGCTATTGAGGCTATGTGCGCCGATCCACCTGAGGCACACATGGGCTCGCTTGCGACCTTCTCCTATGTCTTGGCCAACGAACGGTGCGGTGTTGAAGCCGCGCTGGTGGCGGTGCGATTCGGGAGCCCGGTGTACAATGGACAGCTGATTGCCCGTGCCGACAGCGGCATCAGCAGCGTCGCGGATCTTGAGGGCAAAACGTTCTGCCGTGCCGATCCCCTCTCCACGAGCAGCTGGATCATCCCCCAGTTGACGCTGCGTGCGCAGGGCATCGAACCCGAGCAGGACCTTGCGGAAGTCGTTGATGCCGGCAGCCACGATGCGGTTGTCGCTGCGGTGTACAATGGCGACTGTGATGCGGGCGCCACATACGTGGATGCGCGCAGCACATTGGAAGACGAGCATCCCGACGTCATGGAAGAGGTGATCGTCTTCGAGGTCACTGCGGACATCCCGAACGATGGTGTGCAGTTCGTGCCGACGCTTGATGACGATTTGAAGACTCAGATCACCGAGGCGTTACTCGCGCTCGCCGAAACCGAAGAAGGCCAGGAAGCGCTGAGGATTGCCTATAGCTGGGACGGCCTCGAGGCTCACGGTGACAGCTTCTACGATCCTTTCCGCCAGGTGCTCCAGGCATCCGGCCTCACCATTGCAGACCTCCAGGGAGACTAGGCTGGACCAACCAACGCTGGTGGAACGCATCGCTTGCAGAGGGTCAGACCGACAGAGCATTAGCAGAAATAGAAAACTACGCTCTTAGAGGTCGTAGCCCGAAGGATCAAAGGGGGGACATATGTCCCCCCTTTGTAACCCTTGTTGTTGAAGGAAGAACATAGCACAGACTGGAGGTGCGCCTCAATGCTTGAGGTGCGGAATCTCACAAAGGTATACGATGATGGCACCGTTGCCCTCAAGAACGTTAGCTTCACCGTCGAGGACGGCGAGTTCCTCATCATCATCGGGCTGAGCGGGTCCGGGAAATCCACCCTCTTGCGCTGCATCAACCGCCTTGTCGAGCCTACCGAAGGTCAGATCCTCTGGGACGGTCAGGATGTCACCAAGGCGGATCAGGCCGAGCTTCGGCTCATCCGCCGTCAGATCGGCATGATTTTTCAGCAGTTCAACCTCGTCCGGCGCTCGAAAGTGATCACCAATGTCTTAAGCGGCAGACTGGGTTATGTCAACCAATGGCAGAGTCTTCTCCACCGCTTTCCCAAGAAGGACAGGGAGATGGCCTGGGCAGCCTTGGAGCGGATGGGCATCACCGACCAAGCCCAAAAGCGAGCCGACGAGCTCAGCGGAGGCCAGCAACAGCGCGTTGGCATCGCGCGCGCGTTGGTGCAGGAGCCCAAGATCATCCTCGCCGATGAACCTGTCGCCAGCCTTGATCCGGTCCTCGCTCACTCGATCCTCCAGCATCTAGAAGACCTCAACCAAGAGGATGGCATCACCATTCTCTGCAGCCTACACTACCTGGATCTGGTGCAACGGTACGCGGAGCGTGTGATTGGCCTGCGCGAGGGCGAGGTGGTCTATCGCGGCACCCAAAACGATATCAGGGCCATGACGGACGTGCAGTTCCGGGAGATCTACGGCGAAGAAGCGGAGCGCGTCGGCGGCAGCCTCGAGGGCTCGATAGGAGGCGATCTGTGAACGCTGGACGGTGGCGTATGCGGGGCCAATCCGGCGGAAGTGATCCGACCGAGCGAGAAGAGCCAAAACCGAGCCTCGTGTCGGCACCCATCGCAGCGGGGGCCTCGCTCATCATCCCCGGCCTTGGGCAAGTGCTTGCACGACAAGTGAGGCGCGGACTTCTGCTTCTCGGATCGATGATCAGTCTCATCGCTCTGATCGCGTGGAGGATCAACCTGCTCGCTACGCGTCAAGAGGGAGCGCTCGAGAAATTCACATGGGCGCTGAATCGTCGACCCTTCTTCGTCGGATTGATGATCGCGGGCATCATCGTCCTATGGATCTGGAATGTGTGGGACGCCCACAGACAGACCGATCCCGAGCGTCGCGGGGGTGCCCTGCTCTTTGTGATGATTGGTGCGCTCTTCTTCACATTGGGATGGCAGATTGCGGAGATCGATCTCTACAAAGCGGCGACCGAGCTCTCCGACACCTGGCCGCTTCTCTCAAGAGTGCTCTGGCCGTGGGAAGCCGCCATCACCAGAGAGACCGAGTCACTCTCGGCTTCGGCGCCCGTTCTCGTCCCCTGCAATGACGACCTTCCACCCGTCCCAGAGAGGGAGCCCGGTGAGCCATACCTGATCGCCGAGCCCCGGTGCGGTGAGCTTTCGGATCTCAATGAGGAGAACGAACTCGTGCCCGGCACCGAGCTGAGCCTCATCGGTGACGGGTTCCTACCGAACGATGAGGTTGAGATCTGGTGGGAGGATCCCATCGGAAACGAGTTCTGGATCAGGCAAGAAGGCGAGTACGTCACGGTGATGGCGGACGACGAGGGGAGCTTCGAGATCGACGTGATCATGCCCTATCGTCTGATTCCACCCAGCGCTCGCGGGCCGCAGATACACCGTGTCGAGGCCCGTCAGGTCGCCGCCCTCGGTCCGCCGATCCCCAGTGAGCCCCTGACCGTAAGCGTCGTGCGCATGGTAGAGACGATTTTCTTGGGAATGATGGCCACCGTCTTTGGCATCATTCTAGCAGTGCCCGTCAGCTTCCTCGCCGCCAAAAACCTTATGTCCGGATCCTGGTTCACGTTGGGCATCTACTACGTCAACCGCACGATCCTCAATATCGTGCGGTCGATCGAGGCCCTGATCTGGGTCATCATTGCCACCCAGTGGGTTGGCATCGGCCCCTTTGCCGGCATCATTGCCCTGACCATCCACTCGGTGGCCGCTCTAGCCAAGCTCTACTCAGAAGCAATTGAGAGCATCGATCCGGGTCCCATCGAAGCCGTCCAGTCCACAGGCGCAACGCGACTGCAGACCATCATGTTTGGCGTCGTACCGCAGATCGTCCCGCCCTTCATCTCGTTCTCGATCTACCGATGGGACATCAACGTCAGGATGTCCACGGTCGTCGGTCTCGTCGGTGGTGGCGGCATTGGGTTCATCCTCATCCAGTATATCCGTCTGCTCGACTTCCGCGCCGCCGGGATCGCCGTCTGGTTCATCGCCATCACAGTAGCGATCCTCGATTACGTAAGCGCTGAGATTCGCGAGAAATACATCTGACGTTGGATAGGGGCCGATTCCTCTCTGGTCTGGGATCCGTCCACGACACCGCCCGGCGCAGAGGAGACCTGCGCCGGGCGGTGCGTCTGTCCCGGACCTCTAAAACAGGCGGAACCAATCGGTCCCGGTCACAACCGAGCAGGCCAGGACAAGGAAGAGAATTAACAAGATGATGCCGCACCCCATACCACCGCAGGAGCACCCACGCCCGAAGCCAAACCGGTCCTGCAGCCAGTCAAAGACGGCGTCAAGAAACGCCAGCTTCAGCAGACCAACCAAGCAACCCTGTCGACGCTCCACAGTACCTCCTCGCATGTAGACGGGCATCCGCACCGTACTGATCTGTATGCCACAGAGACGGAAGCGCGCGCAGACCGACTCGCGAAGCGCTACTCCCTAACGCCGCAGGCGTGGTCGGGCAGTCGCGACACCTTCAGCCTCCATGTCTACTCCGCATCTATGCGTTGCCGGGTTGCAGAATGAGCTTTCCACTTACGGTGCTCACCTTGAGGTTGACCGTCGTGGCGGCCTCGGCATAGGCCTCGTGAGTGTAGCGGTTCCCCTCACGGCGGAACCCAGGTGCCTGGACTCTGCCGGTTACCGACGAGAAACGAACCGCAACCCCCACCTCAGGGGGTACGACCACGGTGGCTCGGCCCGAGACACAATTGATGCTCACCTCAGACGCCTCCCCCAGACGACCGCCAAGGTTGAGGTAGACCGAGCCGCTCGCGGTGTTCACCGACAACTTCTCCAACGAGGCGTATTCACCCTCAAGCCCCACGCTGATGTCACCGCTCGCGCCATTGACCCTCATGCGGTTGAGGGCAGGGTAGTCCCCACCTAAGGCCACGTCGATGACACCGCTGGCGTTGCTCACTTCAAGCGTCGCCAACACGGGGTAGTCGCCCTGGAAAACCACGCCGGTGCGACCGCTGCCGGTCTGCAAGGACACGGCCTCCAGATCGGCCATCGCGCCCGAAAGATCGGCCATCAGACCGCCGCTTCCAATCGCGGCATCGAGATGCCGCAGTCGAGTGCCACCGAGCGCCAGATGTGTTTCGCCTGCGCCTAGCTTTAGCGCCAGATCGAGAGGCACCTGGTCACCGAACCTGAGGGTCCAAGTGTAGCCGGGGCTTCCGTCGAGCAGCTGCTGTAGGCTCGGCTGGCATACCTTGAGGTGCCCCACCCCGCCGGTGACGTCGTAGGCGACTTCAGGGCGCCAGCGTGGGCGCGTGTACTCGAAATGACCCACGAGCAACGACGTCCCACCCCCAGAGACATCAAGTTGCCCCGTGCCCATCTGGATCAGAGCATCCACCACTTCAGCATCCTGTACCTCAACGACCTCTTCATAATGCTCGGACATCATTGACCTCCGTGGAGCTGAGATTCAGTTGGTATGCGATAATTTTAATCCATAAGTTTAAAATTGTCAACTATGACCTAATTTTTCTTTAATATCGCGCGCAAGGCGCGGTCAAAAAAAGAGAGACCCCCGGTTTCGGGCGTCCTCGAAGTCTATGACCGGCCCGGTCGTAGCACGAAGTGGGCGTGACGTTGCATGCGTGGCGCTGCGGCTTTGCTCTCAAGAACCAGCGGTGCTCATCCCTCCGGTTCTTCATCCCAGGGATAAGCATCGACGACGTGAGCAGCGGCGCGAATTGCGAGGTCGTCCGAGTAGTGACCTCGACGATCAGCAGGGAGCAGCTCAGCAATCCGCTGCATGATCTCCTCGCTGATCGCATCGATTTTTCCTCGCCGCTCCCGCCCGCGACCAGGCGCGGTGAAGGGACCGAAGGGTTTGCCAATGCGGACCTTGACGCTGGCCCGCCGACCGCGGCGCACAGCGGGAAACATCTCCGTAAGCCCATCGAAGCCGATCGGCAGCATCCTGGCGTGGGATCTTGCGGCCATGAAAGCGGCGCCGGGGCGAGGACGACGCAGCATCGCATAGGCGCTGGAACCCTCGGGGAAAATCGCCAGCACCCCTTTCTGCCCAAGCACGGCCTGGGCCGCGCGAAACGCGATCTGCGAGCCGGTTCCACGGTAGACCGGATAGTATCCCCATAGTTTGCGTAGCCATCCCACCGCTGGTGGGGCGTTAGGGACGCGGAAGCCACCAACAAACTCGACCGGCCAGGGCGCAACCGCGATCAACGCAACAGGATCGAGAAAACTGAAGTGGTTGCCGACCACGAGAAGGGGGCCAGTCTTCGGCACGTTCTCGCGACCGATCACCCGGAAGTCCGCGAGAACCGCAAAAGCAACCCTCGTGAACCGCTGGATCAGACCACGGATGACCCGTCGTCGAGGATACTTGAACTGCATCTGCTCGTCGTTGTTTGACATGCCACGATTCTAGACGGCTGTCCGCGCCCGTCAAGCGACATGTCGGTGGATGGGGCGCGCGCAGTCGGCTGTACCCAGCACTGCTCGCGCTTCGCTGCGCCCACTTGATGAACCAGGACAGACGGCGTTGTCAATCAGCGATACTGCGCATAAAATGAGGCTGATCCAGATCAAGGAGACCAGGACCACCATGGCTTCACGCCACCGCCCCGTGCTTGAGGACGGAAAGTTACAGCGCCGCCTAGAGGCTGCCCAGGCCGCGTTGCATGATTGCGCGCTCTGTGGCAACCGATGCCACATCGATCGCACCGAAGAAGCCGGCCCCTGCGGTATCAAGGACACCGTTTACGTGGCGAGCTACGGCCCCCATCACGGTGAGGAGCGGGTCCTGAGCGGCTGGCGTGGCTCCGGTACGATCTTCTTCTCGGGCTGCAACCTCCACTGTGTCTACTGCCAGAACTACGACATTAGCCAGTACGTCACGGGCTTCGCTGCTGATGCTGGCACACTGAGGCGCATCATGCTCGATCTACAGGCGCGGGGATGTCACAACATCAACCTCGTCTCACCCACGCACGTCGTCTCCCACATCGTCCCCGCCTTGGCCGCGGCGATGAAGCAGGGACTGTACGTCCCCATCGTCTACAACACCGGCGGGTATGACGGCGACCAGGCCCTGGCCCTGATGGACGGGCTCGTCGACATCTACATGCCCGACATGAAGTATGCCGACGCAGCTACGGGTCAGGCATTGTCGGGCGTGCGGGACTACCCCACGGTGAACCGCCAGGCCGTCAAGGAGATGCACCGTCAGGTCGGCGATCTGGTGATCGATGACGAGGGCCTCGCCCAACGCGGATTGCTGGTCCGACATCTGGTGCTGCCCGGAGGCATCGCCGACACAGTCGACATCGCTCGCTTCCTGGCCGAGAAGGTATCTCTGGACACGTATATCAACGTGATGGGTCAGTACCGTCCCGCCTATCGCGCCCAGGCGTGCGCCACGGACCAATATCCTATCGATCGTCGCCCCACCCGTGAGGAGATCAGGACCGCCGTTCAGCACGCCCGCGAAGCGGGCCTCCACCGCTTCGATGAGCCCGGGTTCTTCTGAGTGGCTCGTTTCCACCCAGGCGTGTGACGACCCACGATGCACGGCCAAGCTCGAGTGCGCGCTCACGCATCGCGATCCAGGCCAACTGAGAAAGTAGGCATCATCCACTACGTGTCAATCCAAAAGATAATCTTACCGAAGGAAGGGTCGTTCCTTCAAAAGA